>CBDBJI010000004.1:2775000-3768281 GCA_965206305.1 Longimicrobiales bacterium
CGGGGGAGCACCTCAGCATCGTGACGGCGAAGGCGCAGACCACCTGGCAGAGGGTGGTGGGGATCCGCACGGAGGAGGCCGTCCAGATGGTCCTCTTCGACACCCCGGGGATCGTGCACACCCGCGACCTCTTCCACCGCTCGATGCTGGCGGAGGCGATGGGTGCGCTGCGGGAGGCGGACATCGCGATCGGGGTCGTGGACGGCGCCGCGCGCACCCCTGCCAGGGAACTCGGCGCGGTCCTGGAGTCCCTGCAAGCGGCAGGGTGCCCTGCCGCCGTTGCGGTGAACAAGGCGGACCACCCCCGCTACAACCCCCGTCCGGCGCGCGGGCTCGCCGAGAGCGCGAAGCTCCCCTGGCATCCCGTGTCGGCCCTCGCCGGCAACGGCCTCGATGCGCTGCTCGCCTTCGTGCGAGCCAACCTTCCCGAAGGGCCGTTCCTCTACCCGGAAGACGAAATCGCCGCTGCCCCGACGCGCTTCTTCGTGCAGGAACTCATTCGCGAAACGGTCTTCGAGCACTTCCGCCAGGAGATCCCGTACTCGGTGGCGGTGCGCGTGGAAGAGTTCCGCGAGGCCGACGATCCCGTGTACATCGCGGCCACCCTTTACGTCGAACGGAACTCCCAGAAGGGGATACTCGTGGGCAAGGGGGGCGCGGGGATCAGGGCTGTGGGAGGTGCCTCGCGGCGCAAGATCGAGCATCTTCTGGGGGAGCGGGTGTATCTGGATCTATGGGTGAAGGTCTGGGACGGCTGGCGACGCAAACGGGAGGGACTGTTGACATTCGGCTACACGGTGCCTGATGAGAGTACCTGAAGCGGTCTCGCGCGCAGCGTGGCTCCTGGTGCTGACGTCGCTGGTCCTGGCGCCCGGCGACCTGCGCGCCCAGGAGATCGGCGACGAGACTGGAGCCGGGGAAGGCGCGCTCTTTCTCCTCCTCCCGGTCGGGGCGCAGGGGATTGGCCTGGGCCGGGCGATGACCGCGCTGGCCACCGAGGAAGCCGCGTTCTGGAATCCGGCGGGTCTTGCCCAGCAGAGCCGGCGCACCGTCATGGTCTACCGGGGGAGCCAGCTCGCGGGAGACGCGACCGCGCTGAGCGTGCTGCTGCCGTGGGAGCGGGTGGGGACCTTCGGCGCCTCCTACCTGTTGCTCGACATCGGGGACCAGGCCCTGCGCGACGCGTTCGGCAACGTGCTCGGCAGGATCTCCGTCCGCAACCATGCGGGGTTCGTCAGCTACGCCACCACGTTCCCCGGCCGAATCCATGCGGGGATCAACGTGAAGCTGGTCCAATTCAGGATTGCGTGCCGGGGGCAGTGCCCGGACCTGGACACAACCAGCTCGGCCTACGCCATCGACGCGGGAATCCAGGCCGAACCCTTCAGGCGGATTCCCCTCCGATTCGGCTGGATGATCGCCCACGCGGGGACCGAGTTCCAGGTCATCAACGAGGAGCAGTCCGATCCGCTCCCGACCCGGCTGCGCTTCGCGGTCGCCTACGACGTGTTGCGCCACCTCCAGGAGGACGGCCTGGCCCTCTGGTTAACCCTGGAGACGGAGGACCGCGCCAGAGATCCGGGCTCACCCTCGCTTTATGCCGGGCTCAATCTCTCCGCGGCCGACCTCTTCTACGTGCGTGCGGGGTACGTGGGGGGAAAGCTGGATCAGACCAACGGCGCGTCCGTTGGCCTGGGATTCCGCATCGACCGTTTCTACCTGAACCTGGCGAAGTCGCTGACCCGTTCGGCGGTGACCGGGGCCGGCCAGCCGTTGCACGTCACCTTCGGCGTCGAGTTCTAGGCGGCTCGTGAACAGTAGGCCCGTGGACAAGTCCCGCGGCGCGCTTGTCCGGCGCCTCGGGGTGCCGCTGGCCGTCTTCGTGGCCACGGCCGGCCCGCTGTCGGCCCAGGTGGGCGGGAGCCCCTTGTCGGCTGCGTTCACGGGTGGGGGCGTCCTCGCCGCGACCGACGCAACCGGCCCCAACGGGTTCCGCGGCGTTTCGGGGTGGGGTGCGGGTTTCGCCGATTCGGCCCGGCCGCTCGGGCAGGGCGAGGCCTTCCTGTCGTCGCTGCTCCTTCCCGGACTGTCCCAGTACCGCCAGGGCAACCGCCGCTGGATCGTCTACGCGGGGATCGAGGTGCTCTTCGCGGCCTTTTACCTGGACGCCCGCGCCGACACCCGCGACCTCAGGACCGCGTACCGCGACTTCGCGTGGACGAGGGCACGGCTCGGGATCAGTGTGCAGCCGCGGCGGGACGGCGACTTCGAGTACTACGAGAGGCTGTCGAAGTGGGCCGCGTCGGGAGCGTGGGACGCCGATCCCCTGCGGGACGGACTCCAGCCCGAGTCGGACCCTGCCACCTACAACGGCTCGGTCTGGGCCCTCGCCGGGGAGATCTACAACGTGGATGCCTCGAACCCGGAACAGTCGGCGGGGTACGCACGGGCGCTGGACTATTACCGGGACCGCGGCTACGGACCCTCGCTGCTCTGGGAGTGGCAAGCGGTCAGCATCGACCAGCCGGAGTTCCGCGCCATGATCACGGACAGCGACAGGCGGGCAAAGGACGCCCGTCGCGCGCTCTGGATCGTCACGGCCAACCACCTGCTGAGCGCGATCGACGGCTTCATCACCGCGCGGCTCGTAGCCGTGCCCCCCAGGGGCGCCCTGGGGCTGGTCGTGACGGTGCCGGTGCCGTAGCTGCCCCGCGCCGGGGTGCAGGATCCGGCGGGGCGGGCCGGGATCGTCGCCGCGCCGCGCTGGACGGCCAGCGGCGCCGGTCGTTCACCTGGCCGGAGTCCTGCCCTATTTTTCGTCAGGTCCGGGAACCACGCTCCCGGGCTGCCGCGATCCCGCGATCCCCACCCGACCCGCGACCCGTGACCCGACCCATGGCCCAGCTTCATGAACAGCTTCAGCGCCTCCAGTCCGCCAGCCGGCGGATCGAGGAGCTCCGGGGGTATCTTTGACATCACGCAGCGCAGCGAGCGGATTGCGATCCTCGACCAGGAGATGGCCAGCCAGGGGTTCTGGGACGACCAGGACCAGGCGCGCCGCGTGATCGCCGAGGCCAACGTGCTGAAGGAGTGGGTGCAACCCTGGCGGGGACTCCACGCGAAGGCCGGGGAACTCTCCGAACTCGGCGAACTCCTGGGGGACGAGGACGACGCGGATCTCGTGGAGGAATGGGCAGGCGAGATCGGCACGCTGGAGGAGGGGGTCGACCGGCTGGAGCTCCGCACCATGCTGCAGGGAGAGGACGACCACCGCGAGGCGATGCTCACCATTCACCCCGGCGCGGGGGGCCTCGAGTCCCAGGACTGGGCCGAGATGCTGTCGCGCATGTACATGCGGTGGGCCGAACGGCGCGGGTTCTCGCTCAAGCTGCTCGACCTGCAGCCTGCCGAGGAGGCCGGCATCAAGAGCGTCACGGTGGAGATCAGCGGGGACCACGCCTACGGGTACCTCAAGGCGGAGAAGGGGGTGCACAGGCTCGTGAGGATCTCCCCCTTCGACTCCCAGTCCCGGCGCCACACCTCTTTCGCCTCCGTGTTCGTCTACCCGGTCCTGGACGACGAAATCCAGATCGAAATCGACGAGGGGGACCTGCGCATCGATACCTTCCGGGCATCCGGAGCGGGGGGTCAGCACGTCAATAAGACGGACTCGGCGATCCGCATCACGCACCAGCCGACGGGGATCGTGGTCTCCTGCCAGCAGGAGCGGTCGCAGCACAAGAACCGTTCCACCGCGATGAAGATGCTCAAGGCGGCGCTCTACCAGCGCGCCACGGAAGAGAAGGAAAGGGAAAAGCAGGCGGTGGAATCATCAAAGACCGAGATCGGATGGGGAAACCAGATCCGCTCGTACGTCTTCGCCCCATACACGATGGTGAACGATCACCGCACCGAGACGAAGACCGGCAACGTCAGCGCCGTGATGGACGGTGCGCTGGATCCGTTCATCGAGGCCTGGCTCAAGAAGTTCGGCGGGGCGCGCGCGGAATGAGCGGGCGTCCCGCGGAAGAGCCGGGCCGTGTCATGAGGACCCGGCTGGAGAAGCTCGAGGCGCTCCGGGCGCGGGGCATCGAGCCTTTCGCCTACTCGTTCGAGGTAACCCGCCGGGCCGCCTCTTCGGTTGCGGCCTTCGAGGAGATGGAAGCGGCCGGGTCGGTGGAGGACGGGCAGGGTTTGCAGGGCCGCTGGGCGGGGCGCATGGTGGGGTTCCGCTCGCACGGGCGGAGCGCCTTCGCCGACCTGGAAGACCACACCGGCCGCGTGCAGGTGTACCTGAAGCGCAACGTTCTCGGGGCGGACGCGTACACGCTGCTGGATCTTCTCGATCTGGGCGACTGGATCGGGGTGGAGGGCCTCCTCTTCCGCACCCGCGCGGGGCAGGTGACCGTCCGCGCCGACCGGATCGAGCTGCTTGCCAAGTCCCTGCGCCCGCTCCCGCTGGGGAAGGTGGAGGTCGACGCGGAGACCGGGGGGACCCGGACCTGGTCCGGCTTCGCGGACCGCGAGGCCCGCTACCGGCAGCGCTACGCCGACCTGGCGGTCAACCCCCGTGTACGCGAGGTGTTCCGCGCCCGGGCGGTCGTCGTTGCCACCGCGCGGCGCTTCCTCGACGATCTGGGCTACATGGAGGTCGAAACCCCCGTGCTGCAGCCCCTCTACGGAGGCGCCTCGGCCCGGCCTTTCGTCACCCGCCACAACGCGCTGGACCGCGTTCTGTACCTCCGCATCGCGGACGAGCTCTACCTGAAGCGCCTGATCGTGGGCGGCCTGGACCGGGTCTACGAGATCTCGAAGGACTTCCGCAACGAGGGGATCGACCGCTTCCACAACCCCGAGTTCACGATGCTGGAGTTCTACCAGGCGTTCGCCGACTACGAGGAGATGATGGATGTGGTGGAGCGGCTCTTCGTGACCCTCGCCGACGCGGTGAACGGACGTGAGGAGTGCACCTTCCAGGGCGAAACGATCAGCTTCGCGCGGCCCTTCGCCCGCATTTCCTTCGTGGACGCGCTCGCCGGCGCGCTGGGTGCCGATCCGATGAGGCTGCCCCTGGAGGAGCTGCGCAGCCGGGCCGAGGGGCTGGGGGCGGACGACCTCGATGGGGCGGGGCGGGGCAAGCTGATGGACAAGCTGTTCGGCGAACTGGTGCAGCCCGGTCTGGTGCAACCCACCTTCGTCCTGGACCACCCGCGGGAACTGAGCCCTCTGGCCAAGCCGAAGCGCGGAGCCCCCGGCCTGGCGGAACGCTTCGAGCTCCATGTCGCGGGCGAGGAGCTGGCAAACGCGTTCAGCGAACTCAACGACCCGATCGCCCAGCGTGCGCGCTTCGAGGATCAGGCGGCGCTGCGCGCGGCAGGCGACGCCGAAGCGCAGGTGGTCGACGAGGACTACATCCGGGCGCTGGAGTACGGGCTGCCTCCCACGGGTGGCGTGGGCGTCGGGATCGACCGCGTGGTCATGCTCCTCACCGACCAGGCCTCCATCCGCGACGTGATCCTCTTTCCGACCCTCAGGGAGGCCGAATGATGAGCCGCTCCCCTGCCACCTCGCGTACCCGCTTCGCCTGGTTTCTGGCCGGACGACTGCTGGCGTCGCGCAAGCGGGGGCAGCTCCTGTCCTTCATCAGCTGGATCGCGCTGGGAGGGGTGGCGCTGGGGGTCACCGCGCTGATCGTGGTCATCGGGGTGATGACCGGGATGCAGAACGAGCTGCGCGAGAAGATCCTGGGCTCCTACCCCCACATCATGATCCAGGAGGAGGGGATGTCGCTGCGGGTCACGGACTGGGAGCGGGTGGTCAGCGTCGTGGCGGAAGTGCCCGGGGTGGTCGCCGCCGGGCCGATCGGCTCCACGAAGGTCGGGGTGAAGAGAGTCGACAGCGACTTCGTGGACCTGATGGACCTCTACGCCGTCGACCTGGGGCGCGAGGGCCCCTCCGTCACCCCGATGGAGGACAGTCTCAGGGCGGGGCACATTCCGCTCACCCGGCAGCCGGGAGAACTTCCGGCCGTGGCGCTCGGGAGCGGACTCGCCGCCCGCCTGGGGGTGTTTCCGGGCGACACCGTCGAGGTGATCGTGCTGTCGGAATACCGGCTGGATCCCAACGGCCTCCCGTTCATGCGGATGGAGCACTGGGCGGTGTCGGGGATCGTCGCGACGGGAATGTACGACTTCGACATCACCCACGGCTACGCCTTGCTGGACGACCTGCAGAACCTGCTGCGGATGGAGAAGGGGACGACGTCGTTCGTTGGGGTGCGGGTGGAGGATCCGTGGGAAGCGGAGGCCATGGCCGGCACGGTGGCGGAGGCCCTCGGCGGCTGGCCCTACGCCGTCCGGTCGTGGACGGAAACCAACCGGTCGCTCTTCGCCGCGCTGAAGCTGGAGAAGCTCGGGATGGCGCTGATCCTGTCGCTGATCGTATTCGTCGCCGCGCTCAACATCGCGGGCACGCTGGCGATGGTCGTGGTCAACCGCACCAGGGAGATCGGGATCCTCAAGGCCATGGGACTGACGCGGAGAGACACGCTGCAGGCGTTCATGTTCCAGGGCTTCTGGATCGGGTTCGTCGGCACCGCGGCCGGGATGGGGCTGGGGCTCACCCTCGCCTTCCTGATTGAGCGCTACCGGCTCATCCCCATTCCCCCGGACGTCTACTTCGTCGATCGCCTGCCGGTGGCGCTGTCCGCCTGGGACATCGTGTGGATCGCGTCCCTGAGCCTGATCGTTCCGGTCGCGGCGACCATCTATCCGGCCCGCCAGGCCGCGTCCCTGGAGCCGGTGGAGGCGATCCGCCATGGCTGAGCGGGACGGACGCGCCGCGGTCGAAGCTCGCGGCCTCGAGCGGTCCTATCGGGTCGTCGCCGGCCAGGATCTGCACATTCTCAGGGGGCTGGACCTGCGTGTCGAACAGGGTGAGGCGGTGGCCATCGTCGGCGAGAGCGGCTCCGGCAAGTCCACTCTCCTTCACCTCCTCGGCGCCCTGGACCAGCCCACCGGCGGATCGGTGCGGATCGGCGGCACGGACATCGCCGAGCTGGACGAGGAGGGAGCCGCCGCGCTGCGAAACAACCGCATCGGCTTCGTCTTCCAGTTCCACCATCTTCTGCCCGACTTCAACGCGGTCGAGAACGCCATGATGCCGGCGCTGATCCGGGGCGACGATCCGGCGTCGGCCAGGACGAAGGCGGCCGGGCTCCTGCGCCAGGTGGGGCTCGGGGACCGGTTCGACCACAAGCCCCACGAACTGTCGGGCGGCGAACAGCAGCGGGTGGCGGTGGCGCGCGCCCTGGTGAACCGGCCCCTCGTGGTCCTTGCCGACGAACCCACCGGAAACCTGGACGCGGCCCGCAGCGAAGAGGTTCAGGACGTGCTCTTTGAGCTCAGGGACCGGCACCGGGTTGCGCTGATGGTCGTAACGCACAACCATGAGGTGGCGTCCAGGGCGGAGAGGGTGCTGAGACTGACTGGAGGCGTGCTCGAAGATGTCTGAGGCACAGCGGGAATGCGAGGGGCCGGACTGCAACAACCCGGCGGTCGTGCACTGGACCCAGGTCGTCAACAACAAGTCCTCGACCCAGTACCTGTGCAAGTCATGCGCCGCCGCCAAGGGGATCAGCACGGATCCCCCGGCCGACCTCGATGTCTCGGACTTTCTGGCGCAGCTCGGGCACAAGGGGTCTCCGGCCCCGTCCGAACCGTCCGGAGCCTGCAGCTTCTGCGGCCTTACCTTTGAAGACTTCCGCAACACCGGCCGTCTCGGGTGCTCCCACTGCTTCACGACCTACGATTCGAGCATGCGCCGCCTCCTGGAGCGGATTCACGGCTCCAGCCGGCACGTGGGGAAGGTCTACCTTCCTCCCGATCCCGCGGCGGCCGACATCGACCGGCGCCTCCACGGTCTGCGAAGGAGCCTGCGGCGGGCCATCGAGGTGGAAGACTTCGAGCGCGCGGCCCTGCTGCGCGACGAGATTCTCGAACACGACCCGTCGGGCGACTAGGCCATGGACGACGCTGCTGCGATCTTCGATTTTGGCCTGGGCTGGCTGGAGGCGGACGGCCCGGATGCGGACATCGTGCTGTCCACCCGGGTCCGGCTGGCGAGGAACCTGCAGGGCCACCCGTACGTTGCCAGGGCCAGCGACGGACAGCGCGAGGTGATCTGCCGGACGGTCCACGGGGCCTTCGGGAAGACGTCGATGCGGCGGCGCGCGGTGCTTCTGCGCATGACCGAGATGTCCGAGCGGGCCCGCAAGGTGCTGCTCGAGAGGCGCCTCATTTCAAGGGAGATCGCCGGGCTCGGCACGGGCCCCGACGGCGGGGTGGCGGTGGCGATCGCCGGAGACAGCCCGGTCTCCGTGCTCATCAACGAGGAGGACCACCTGCGGTTGCAGGGCCTGTTGGGGGGACTGCGCGTCGCCGACGCCTGGAGCATGGTGGACAGGCTCGACGAGGAGCTCGGGCGCGGCCTGCACTTCGCGTACCATCACGAATTCGGCTACCTGACGTGCTGTCCCACGAATGTCGGGACGGGGCTGCGCGCCTCGGCGCTGCTGCACCTGCCGGGGCTCGTGCTGACCAAGGAGATCGCGCGGGCGCTGCAGGGGATTTCCGAGGTCGGCCTCACCTTCCGCGGCCTCCACGGCGAGGGCTCCGAGGTGGTCGGCAACTTCTTTCAGATCTCCAACCAGACGACACTCGGCCAGAGCGAGGAAGACCTGGTCGAGCACCTCACCCGGATCGTCACGACCGTGCTCGACAAGGAGCGCCGGGCGCGGCAGGTTCTGCTGCGCGACGCGGGACCGGTCACGGAAGACAAGGTCTGGCGGGCCTACGGTCTGCTGCGCTACGCCAGGGCGCTCGAGTATGAGGAGCTCATGAACCTGCTGTCGGGCGTGCGGCTGGGGGTGTCCCTGCAACTGCTGCCGTCGCCCAGCGTATATTCGCTCAACAGGATCATGATTCTGTCGCAGGCGGCCCACCTCGAAGAGGCGGCGGGCAGGGTGCTCACCCCCCCGGAGCGGCGCGCCCACAGGGCCGAATACGTGCGCAGGGTACTGGCCGCCGGGGATCCGCCCACTTCCGATCCGGGGGACTGATGGCCATTATTTGGAGCGGGACCGTGCGCAGGTGTTCCCGGACGGAAGCTTCGGAGGGCCGACAGGAATGAACTACAATTTCAACTTCACCGAGCGGGTGCGGAAGGTCCTTTCCATGGCGCGGCAGGAGGCGATCCGCCTGCAGCACGACTATGTGGGCACTGAACACATCCTCCTGGGACTGATCCGGGAAGGGGAAGGAGTGGCTGCCCACGTGCTCGGCAACCTCAGCGTGGACCTCGACCAGGTCCACGAGCGGGTGACCGAGTCGGTCCGCCAGGGCAAGGCGACCATCGCCCTCGGCGAACTGCCCTACACGTCCCCGGCGAAGAAGGTGCTGGAGTTCGCCATGTCGGAGGCCCGTGAACTGAACCACTCCTACGTGGGAACCGAGCACCTGCTCCTGGGACTCCTGCGCGAGAGCAAGGGCATCGCGGCCCAGGTGCTGAATTCGCTGGGTGTTTCCATCGAGGAGGCCCGCTCGGAGACCCTCAAGGTCCTGGGCTCGGACGTCAGTTCGAGCGGCCCGGCGGGAACGGGGGGCGGCGGCAGTAGCGGCTCCCTGCCCGGTCCGACGCCGTCCAGGGGCGACAAGAAATCCAAGACGCCGGCGCTCGACCACTTCTGCCGCGACCTGACCGGGCTGGCGCGGCGCGGCGAGCTCGACCCGACGATCGGGCGCGAGCAGGAGATCGAGCGCGTGACGGAGATCCTCTGCCGCAGGAAGAAGAACAACCCCGTGCTGATCGGGGAACCCGGGGTGGGGAAGACCGCGATCGTGGAAGGGCTGGCCCAGCTCGTCGCCCGCGGAGAGGTCACGGAGAGCATCACCGACCACCGCCTGCTCGCCCTCGACATGGCCGCAGTGATCGCCGGCACCAAGTACCGGGGCCAGTTCGAGGAGCGGCTCAAGGCCGTGATGAACGAGATTGCGAGCAACCGCAACGTCATTCTCTTCATCGATGAACTGCACACCCTGGTCGGGGCCGGAGCGGCGGAGGGCGCGATCGACGCTTCGAACATGTTCAAGCCGGCGCTCGCGCGCGGGGAGCTGCGATGCATCGGCGCCTCGACGCTGAACGAGTATCGCAAGTACGTGGAGAAGGACGGTGCGCTCGAGCGCCGCTTCCAGCCGGTGATGATCGACCCGCCGACCGTCGATGAGACCGTGCGGATCCTCGCCGGGCTCCGGGGGCACTACGAGGACCATCACAAGGTCACCATCCCCGACGACGCGCTCTCGCACGCCTCACGGTTGTCCGACCGCTATATCACCGACCGTTTCCTGCCCGACAAGGCGATCGACGTGATCGACGAGGCGGGCGCGCGCGCCAGGATCGCCAGCCAGGTGCCCCCCGCCGAAGTGGAGGGCCTCAAGTCCGGGCTGGCCGAGGTGGCCAAGCGCAAGGAGGACGCGATTCGGGACCAGGACTTCGAGCGCGCGGCCCAGCTGAGGGACGAAGAGCGGGAGATCCAGAAGCGGATCCGCGAGGAAAGGGCCACCTGGCAGGAGGAACGCAGGCGCTTCCGTCCTGAAATCAGCGTGGAGGACGTCGCGTTCATCGTGAGCCGGTGGACGGGCATCCCGCTCATGCGCATCCGCGAGGCGGAGACGGAACGTCTCGTGAACATGGAGGATGAACTCCACAGGCGCGTGGTGGGCCAGGACGAGGCGATCACGGCGATCGCGCGCGCGATCCGGCGCAGCCGCGCGGGTTTGAAGGACCCCAACCGGCCGATCGGCTCGTTCATCTTCTCGGGCCCCACCGGGGTCGGCAAGACCGAGCTGGCGCGCACGCTGGCCGAGTTCCTCTTCGCGGATCAGGACGCGCTGATCCGCGTGGACATGAGCGAGTACATGGAGCGGTTCTCCGTCTCGCGCCTGATCGGGGCGCCGCCGGGGTACGTGGGGTACGACGACTCCGGAGCGCTCACCAAGGCGGTGCGCCGCCGGCCCTATTCGGTCGTGCTGCTCGACGAGATCGAGAAGGCCCACCCGGACGTCTTCAACATCCTGCTCCAGGTCCTCGACGAGGGACACCTGACCGACAACTACGGACGCCGGATCGACTTCAAGAACACCGTCCTCATCATGACGTCGAACCTGGGGGCGAGGAACATCGCCAGGGGCGGACTCGGCTTCCAGGCCGGCGGCGACGGCTCCAGCTACCAGGTCATCCGCGACAAGGTCAACGACGAGATCAACCGGGCCTTCAACCCCGAGTTCCTCAACCGGGTGGACGACACGATCGTCTTCCACCCGCTGAGCCGGGACGAGATCGGCAAGATCGTCCACATCATGCTGGGCGAAGTAAGGGACCGGCTCGCGCGGAGCGAAATGACACTGATGCTCACCCCCGAAGCCATCGATCACCTGGTCGTGCAGGGGTACGACGAGAGATACGGAGCGAGGCCTCTCAAGCGCGCGATCCGGCGCTTGCTCGAGGACCCGCTGTCGGAAAGGATCCTCATGGCGGAATTCACGACCGGAGACGAGATCGAGGTCGGCCTGGCGGAAAACGGAAGCGAGCTCTCCCTCGGGGTGGCCTCGCCCACGAAGACATGATGCGCGGCCGGACATTCCTTGCGGCGGCGCCATGGATCGCCGCCATCGCCCTTGCGGGGATCGCCGCGCCCGCGCAGCTGGCCGGCCAGATTCCCGGCCAGGAGGCGCTGGTGCGGATCGATTCCATCGTCGCGCGCGGGATGGTACGCCTCACGGCGGACGAGGTGATTGAGGCGGCCGGTATCCAGCCGGGTTCGAACAACAGCTGGATCGACACCCAGCGGGCCACCAAGAACCTCTGGGCGACGGGCCTGTACGAGGACATTGTGGTCAGCGTGGCTGAGTCCGGCGGGCGCAATATCCTGATCATCGATATCGTCGAAAGGCCGTTGGCCCGGTACATACGAATCACCGGCCTGGAAACCATCTCCCGGGGGAAGGTGATCGACGAGGTGGGGCTGCGGGAAAACGCGCCGCTGTCGCGCGACCGCGTCGTAAGGGCGGAGACCTTCATCCGCGAGGAGTTGCGGCGCGAAGGGGTGCCGTTCGCGGTCATTCGCAGGCGGGAGCAGCCGGTGCCGGGCCAGGATGGCCGCGTGGACGTCGTCATCGAGGTCGAGGAGGGACAGCGCGTCACCATCGCCGAGGTCACCTTCGCCGGAAATGCGCACTTCTCCGACGAGGAGCTGCGCGGCGCGATGACGACAAAGCCGGAAGGGTTCTTCTGGTTCCGCACCGGCAACTACGACGACATCGACTTCGAGCTCGACCTCATCGAATCGCTTCCGGCCCACTACGAACGGTCGGGATACCTGGATTTCCAGGTTTTGGGCGACACGCTGATCGTGGATCCCCAGACGGGGAAAGCGCGCCTGCAGATCGAGGTGGAGGAAGGGCCCCAGTACCGGCTGGCCGAGCTCGAAATCCTGGGCGCCAATGCATTCGATGCGGAGATGCTGCGGGAGTACTTCGAGAGCGAGTCGGGAGGCATCCTCTCGGCGCTGGGCATCGGCCGAGGCGGGGCGGAGGACGCGGTTGGGCGCGTCTTCAATGTCACCGAGTTCGAGGAGGCGGCCCAGAGGGTGCGGGGACTGTATTCGAACGAAGGCTACCTGTACGCCCAGGTGGAACCGTTCTTCACGAAGACCGGCGAGGAGGTTGGCGGGTACCCCACCGTCCGCGCGGAGCTGCGCATCGGAGAGGGCCCCCAGGCCTATGTGCGGAACGTAATCATCCAGGGCAACGACTACACCTTCGACCGTGTGATCCGGGAGAAGATCTTCGTGCTCCCGGGGGACGCCTACAGCGAGGCGCGCATCATCCAGTCATACCAGAACATTCAGTCGCTGGGCTTCTTCGAGACCCCGATGCCGGCGCCCGATATCCGCCCGGAACCGGAGACCGGGGACGTGGACATCATCTTCACCGTCGTGGAGAAGCAGACTGGAACGATGTCGTTCGGCACGGCGGTGGGTGGTGGAGTGGGTCTGTCCGGGTTCGTGGGATTTGACCAGCCCAACCTCCTCGGCCAGGGGAAGTCCGGAAGCATACGGTGGGACTTCGGCCGGTACATCAACAGCTTCACCCTCAGCCTCACCGATCCGTCGCTTCTGCAGTCGACCATCAGCGGTTCGCTTTCCCTGTACAACTCCACCGACCGCTTCTTTCAGTTCGCGACCGGCCGCCGCCGCCGGGCGGGATTCACGACCCAGTTCGGCGTACCCTTCTTCAACTCGCTGCAGACCCGGTTCTTCTTTGGGTATTCGCTTTCCCGCACCAGCTACGAAGCGTTCAACAGCGCGCAGGACCGAACCCTCTTCGGGCTGCCTCCGGGGATCCTCAGCACGTTTTCCCTGGGGATCACGCGGAACACCCTGAACCACCCCCTGTTCCCGACCTCCGGGTCCATGCAGACGTGGAACGTGGAGCTGAACGGCGGCCCGCTCGGGGGCCAGGGCGAGTTCATCAAGCACACCGGACAGGCGCAGTGGAAGATTCCGCTCGGTCAGCTCGGGGGGGGCGACGGCCTTGCCGGCGGCACACGGTTCGCGCTCGGGCTCGGTGTCAGGGGCGGCGCCCTCTTCGGTGACGCCTCGAGGTTCCCCTTCGAGTCCTTCTGGATGGGCGGCGTGCAGTTCGGAGAATCCCTCAGAGGGTATGACGAGACATCGATCACGCCGTTCGGCTACTTCCCCGAGCGGAACGCGGGGATCTCGCAGGTGGACCGGACCGGGAACGCGTATTTCTCGGCCACCGCCGAATACACCGCCGTGTTCGGCTCGAGTATCGGAGTTTCCGCGTTCTACGATGCGGGCAACATCTGGCAGGGTCCCGGCGATCTCAATACGTCGAGGCTGTACCGGGGCGCCGGCTTCGGAGTCCAGCTGGTTACGCCGTTCGGCCCGCTGGGGCTGGACTACGCGTACGGCTTCGACAAGCTGGACCCGAGTAACGGCCTGCCCGCGCCCGGCTGGCAGCTTCACTTCAAGATGGGGCCCAACTTCTAGTTGGAGTCGGAATACGACATCTTTAGGCATGGTAGTCATCACAGAACCGCCGTTTCCCGCCAGAGCGGAAGGCGGCACGATCAATCGCACCGGAGGAGTGGACGTAATGAGTGTTTATCGATTGGGCATGGCCGTCGCGTTGAGTCTCCTGTTCGCGGCGTCGCTCGACGCCCAGGCGATCAGGATCGGGTACATTCACGTCCAGGACGTGCTCGCGCAGCATCCACCGGCCGTGTCCGTGTTTGATCGGCTGGAAGGTGCCAACACCCGCTACACCATCGAGCTGCAGACGCTCCGAACCAACCTGGACCAGGCCATCAACGAATACCAGCAGCAAATGATGTCGATGACGCCGGAGGCGCGCCAGGCTCGTGAGCAGGAGATTACGCAGCAGAACACGATGATCCAGACCCGGGAAGAACAGATTCGTGTCGAGTTTGAGCAGCTCCAGGAGGAGATTCTGCAGCCGGTCATGGACGAGGTCACTGCGGTGATCGAGGAGATCCGTGTGGAGGGGGGCTACGCGCTCATCCTCGACGCGGCCTCCAACGTGATCCTGGCCGCCGACGAGTCGCTGAACCTCACCCAGGAGGTTCTCAACCGGCTGGAAGAGAAGGGAGCGGCGGGCGGCGGGCGATGACCCCAACCCCCGTCCCCTCGCGGACCCCGGTCCGGCGGGGCCCGTGACGGTGGATTCGCGCGGGTCGCGGGCGCTGACCCTCGCCGAAGCGGCGGAAGCGACCGATGGCAGGGTGCTGGGTGACGCGCGCGTCACCTTCAGCCGTATCTCGCCGGTTCACGATGCCGGGCCCGAGGATCTCGCGCTGCTGGCCGACCGGCGCTACGCCGGAGATCTGGAGGGTTGCGGCGGGTGCGCACTCCTCGTATCCGACCCTTTGAGCGGTCTCCCCGGGGGTCCGCGCGACCGGATCGTGGTGGAGGACGCGCACCGTGCCATGGTCACGCTGCTCACCATGATGCACGCCGCACCCCTCCCCGAGCCGGGTGTGGACGCTGCCGCGACCGTTCACCCCGATGCCGAAGTATGCGGGACGGCGACCGTGGGGCCCGGCGCCGTGATCGGCGCGCGGGCGACCGTGGGCGGCGGTAGCACGGTCGGCGCGAACTGCACGATCGGGGGCGGCGTCGTGATCGGGCGGACGTGCGTTCTCTTCCCGAACGTGACCGTCTACCCCGGCTCGGTCCTCGGCGACCGCGTGATCGTGCATGCGGGGACCCGCATCGGGGTGGACGGGTTCGGGTACGTCCTCGTGGACGGCGAGCACGTCAAGGTGCCCCAGGTGGGGGGGTGCGTGGTCGAGGACGACGTC
Organism: Longimicrobiales bacterium; assembly: GCA_965206305.1. Classification (GTDB taxonomy): domain Bacteria; phylum Gemmatimonadota; class Gemmatimonadetes; order Longimicrobiales; family Gaopeijiaceae; genus Bin94. The sequence continues at coordinate 2,790,463 of CBDBJI010000004.1, forward strand.
GAGATCGGCGCCAACTGCACCATCGATCGCGGCTCGATCGGTCAGACCCGCATCGGCGCGGGTTCCAAACTCGACAACCTGGTGCACCTCGGCCACAACGTGGTTGTCGGCCCCCGGTCGCTGGTGGTGGCGCAGGTGGGAGTCGCGGGGTCGACGAGGCTCGGCGAGGGGGTGGTCCTTGGGGGCCAGGCCGGACTGGTCGGGCACCTGAAGATCGGCGCCGGAGCCCGTATCGGCGCCCAGGCCGGGGTGATCTCCGACATCGCCCCGGGGCAGGAGGTCTCGGGTTATCCGGCCAGGGACCACAGGGCCTACCTGAGGGCCATGGCGAACCTGATGCGCATGCCGCGCGTACTCCAACGGCTGCGGCGGATCGAGCGAAGGCTGGCCGGCGACGCGCCGCAGGCCGACGATTGATGCGATTCCGTCACATAACGGCGACGGTTCTGCACCGTTGGGTTACATTACACTGACCACACCTCCATTCACCGCTCCCCCTGGAATGGCAAACGACTACCAGCACACCATCGCCGGCGAGTTTGAATTGGCGGGGATCGGCATCCATACCGGGGAGGCCGTGAGCCTCAGGGCCAGGCCGGCGCGGGAGGGGTCGGGGATCACCTTCAAACGAATGGACCTGCCCCGTGCACCCGAAGTGCCGGCGCGCCTGGACCATGTGGCGGGCACAGAGCTCAGCACCAATCTGGGTGTGGAGGACATCCACGTTGCCACCGTCGAGCACGTGCTCGCTGCACTGTGGGCGTTCGAAGTGGACAACGCCGTGCTGGAGCTGAGCGGGGCGGAAGTCCCCATCCTGGACGGCAGCTTCGCCCCCTGGCTGGAGGCGCTGTGCGCGGTCGGGCGCAGCCGCCAGTCGTCTCCCGCGACCGTAATCGAGGTGCGGGACGCGATCACCTCGCGGGGCGGGTGCCAGGCATCGTACACGGCGCTTCCCCACGAGGGTCTGCGGATCTCGGCCACGATCGATTTCGACCACCGCGCAATCGGCCGCCAGTACGGGGACTTTCGGCTCGACGATGGGGGCTTCCTTGCGGAGATCGCCAGCGCGCGCACCTTCGGCTTCATGGAGGACGCCCCGCTGCTGCGCGAACGCGGATTCGCCATCGGCGCTTCCCTCGAGAACACGGTCGTGCTGGACGGGGAGAAGGTGATGAACGCGGAACTTCGCTACCCTGACGAGTTCCTTCGGCACAAGGTGGGGGACCTGGTCGGCGATCTCGCGCTCCTCGGGGGACGGCTGCGCGGCCACGTGGTGGCCGAGCGCCCCAGCCACAAGGGGAACGTGGCGCTGGCGCGCGAAATCCGGGAGCGGCACGAACGGCAGCAGCGCAGCAGGCGAATCGACATCACAAGGATCATGAGCTACCTGCCCCACCGCTACCCGATGCTGCTGGTCGACCGGGTCGTGGAGTTCGAGCCCCTCAAGCGCATCGTGGGGCTCAAGAACGTGACGATCAACGAACCCTTCTTCCGGGGCCACTTTCCGGATCATCCCGTCATGCCGGGCGTTCTGGTCATCGAGGCGATGGCCCAGGTCGGGGGACTGCTGCTGATGGATTCGGTGGACGACCCGGAGGGAAAGGTCGTGTACTTCATGTCGCTGAACAACGTGAAGTGGAGGCGGCCGGTGACCCCCGGGGACCAGATCCTCTTCGAGATGGAGGTGGTCAACATCCGGCGCATGGCGTGCAAGATGAAGGGGAAGGGGAGGGTCGACGGCAAAGTGGTGGCCGAGGCCGAGATGACCGCAAGGATCGTCGACAAATGACCCGCGCGGCCGACGCGGCGCCTCCGGTCGTGATTCACGAGACCGCCATCGTGCATCCGTCGGTCGAGCTGGACCGCGGAGTGGACATCGGGCCCTACGCGATCGTGGGCCGCGGGGTGAGGATCGGTGCCAACACGCAGATCGGCCCCAGGGTGTTCATCGAGAAGGACACGGCGATCGGCAGCGACTGCCGTTTCGCCAACGGAGCGGCGGTGGGAACGGACCCGCAGGATCTCAAATACGAAGGAGAGCAGACGTTCCTTCACATCGGGGACCGCACGGTCATCCGGGAATTCGCCACGCTCAACCGCGGCACCGCCGCGTCGGGGCGGACGGTGATCGGCTCCGACTGCCTCCTGATGGCCTACACGCACATCGCGCACGACTGCGAACTGGGCAACCACGTCATCATCTCCAACGCCACCAACATGGCAGGCCACGTCACCATCGAGGACTGGGCGATCATCAGCGGTCTGGTGGCGATTCACCAGTTCGTCCGGATCGGAGCGCATGCATTCGTCGGCGGCGCGTCGAGGATCACGCAGGATGTGCCGCCTTTCTGCCGGGCGTCCGGCAACCCGACGCCGAAGCTCTACGGGCTCAACGCGGTGGGTCTGGAGCGAAGGGGCATCTCGCCGGAGGTGCGCCGCGCCCTCAAACGCGCGTACCGGCTGCTGTTCCAGTCGGGGCTGAACGTCTCCCAGGCGGTCGAGCGGGTGGAGGCCGATCCGGAGCTGTCCCAACCCGAAGTGGGCTATTTCCTTGACTTCATCAGGAACAGCGAGCGCGGCATCACCTTCTGAGCCGCTGCGCGCCGCCCCGGGGCCGAGGATCGGCGTGGTGGGCGTCGGAGCGCTCGGGCGCCACCACGCGCGCGTGGCGCGCGGACTCGTGGGCGCGACCTGTTCCGGGATCTACGATGTGGACCACAGCCGGGCCGAGGCGGTGGGAAGGAAGGTCGGCGCGCGGGTCATGCCGTCGCTCGACGAACTCGTGGCCGTGAGCGACGGGGTGGTGGTGGCGGTTCCCACGTCGGCGCACGAGCAGGTCGCGCTGGCAGCGATCCGCGCCGGGGCCCACGTCTTCGTCGAGAAGCCGCTCGCCCCCGACATCGAGAGCGCCGACCGGATCCTGGAGGAGGCCCGCGCGCGCGGCGCCATCGTGCAGGTGGGGCATGTGGAGCGGTTCAACCCCGCGCTGGTGGCTGCGAGGCCGTACCTGGACAGGCCCCTCTTCGTGGAGTCGCACCGGCTTGCGCCCTTCACGCCGCGGTCGCTGGACGTGGCCGTCGTCCTCGACCTGATGATCCACGATGTGGATCTGCTGTGCAACCTGGTGGGACGACCGGTGACCGGGCTGGCCGCGGCGGGCGTTCCCGTGCTGTCGCGCCACGTGGACATCGCCAACGCGCGGGTGAGCTTCGAGGGGGGCGCGGTGGCCAACCTGACCGCGAGCCGGGTCTCGCTGTCCAGGGTGAGGAAGTTGCGCGTGTGGCAGCGCTCCGGGTACCTCTCGCTCGATCTGGCAGCCGGGAAGGGCGAGTTCTACCGTCTGAAGGAGGGCGTGTCGGTGCTCGACGGGGTGTCGCTCCCCGAGGGCGTTCCGGCGCTGGCGGGGCTCGCGTCGGTTGTGGAGCGGATTCGGATCCGGGGTGACCGCACCGAGCCGCTCGCCGCTGAGCTTTCCGCGTTCCGCGACGCCATTGCCGGTCTGGCGCCGCCTCCGGTAACCGGCGAAGATGGACGCAGGGCACTGGAGCTCGCACTGGCCATCGAACAACAGATCGAGGAACATGTCGCTTATACGCGTTCGGCGTCGCCGTAAGCGCGAGTGGATCGACACAAAGAAGGGGCGGTCCCCGGGAACGCTCCTGGTGCTGCTCGCGATCGTCATCGCCATCATCTGGTATCTCGGGCGGACCTTCTGACCACGGTGGCTTCGGAAGCCGCACCGGGTCCACCCCGTCGCATCAGGGTCATGATGCTCGCCGGAGAAGCCTCCGGGGACGCGCACGGGGCCCGTGTGGCGCGCGAAATCGGGCGCCGGTGGCCGGGCGCCGAGATCGTGGGGCTGGGTGGGGAGGGGATGGCGCGGGAGGGCGTCGACATTCTGGCTGGACTCGACGAGCTGTCCGTCATGGGCTTCGCGGAGGTGGTGAGGCGGCTTCCGTTCTTCCGGCGGCTCGAGCGCCGGGTGAAGGCGGTCCTGGCGGGGGGAGGGATCGATCTCGTCCTGCCGATCGACTATCCCGGCTTCAACATTCGGATCGCCGCGCATGCGGCCCGGTCGGGGATTCCCGTCCTCTACTACATTGGTCCGCAGGTTTGGGCGTGGAAGGCGGGACGCGCGCGGCGGCTGGCCCGGATCGCGGACCGGATCGCCCTGATCCTTCCCTTTGAGCCGCGCCTCTACCACGTGCACGGCGGGCGGGCCGAGTTCGTTGGCCACCCACTCCTCGACGAGGCGTCCGCGGTGGATCCGGTTGTGCTTGGCGACGCCCTCGGCATCGACCGTTCGCGCCCTGTGCTGGCCCTCTTTCCCGGGTCCCGCCTGCAGGAGCTGGAGCGGCACGCGGAGCCGTTCACCGGCGCGGCCCTGGAGCTCCGGCGGCGCGTCCCCGAACTGCAGGTCGTCGTCAGCAGGGTGCCGTTCCTCCCCGATTCGGCGTACCGTCCGTTCCCCTTCCCGGCGACGTCCGACGCGGCCGGCCTGAGGGCCCTCGCAACCGCGGCGCTGGTCAAATCCGGAACCAACACCATCGAGGCAGCGCTGGCGGGCGTGCCCTTCGCGGTTGCCTACGTCACCCACCCCCTCACGCACCTTCTGGCGAGGCGCCTGGTGCGGGTCCCCCACATCGCGCTCGCCAACCTGGTCGCGGGGAGGCGGGTGGTGCCCGAGTTCATTCAGCGCGACGTGGTCCCGGCCGCGGTGGCGGACGCGATCGAGCCGCTCCTGGACGAGTCCTCTTCCGAACGCCGGGCGGTCCTTCGGGGCCTTGCCGAGGTGCGTTCGGCGCTCGGCACACCCGGGGCGGCAGCAAGGGTGGCGGACCTTGCCCAGGAGCTCATCGAGCCTGACCGCAGTGGGTCGGGTCCGGTCACGGGCGCGGGAGGCGCGACCGCCGCCGGGGGCCGCGCGGCGCCGGCATGACTTCGGAGAGATTGCGGCGCGGGGTGCGCGACATGTGGGGCCCCGACGACCCTGGCGCGTTCGGGAGGACGGCCCGGGCCCTGCTGGCTCCGGCCGAACTTCTCTTCCGCCTCGCCGCCGCCGCGAGAAACGCCCGTTACGACCGCACACCGCCCCCGCCGACCCCCATCCCGGTGATTTCGGTCGGCAACCTGACGGTCGGGGGGACGGGGAAGACCCCCGTGGTGCGCTGGTTGGGGGAGTGGTTCCGAAATGCGGGTCTGCGCGCGGCCATCGTTGTGCGCGGCTACGGCGCCGACGAGGTGTCGCTGTACCGGCGCTGGTTCGGTGACGGCGCCGTCTTCGTCGGGCGGGACCGCACCGCACTGGTCGCGACTGCTGACGCACGGGGATATCAGCTGGCGCTCCTCGACGACGCGTTCCAGCACCGCAGGGTGGGCAGGGCGCTGGATCTCCTGCTGGTGGCGGCCGAGGACCCCTGGCCGGTGCGGACGCTTCCCAGGGGTCCCTACCGGGAGCCGCTCGCCTCCGCCCGGCGCGCGACGCACGTGCTGATCACCCGCAGGACCGCGTCCGCTGAAACGGTGGTGGCGTGGCGGGAGCGTCTGAGGCGCGCCGCACCGGGGGTACCCGGTCAGGTGGCCGAACTTCGCATGGGCGGGTGGCGCGATCTGGAGGGGCGCGCCGCCGATCCCCCGGCCGGCGACGTTCTGGCCGTCTCCTCGATCGCCCGGCCGGAGACCTTCCTCGCCGGACTGAGGGCGCTCCTGCCGGGCGTTCGGGCCGACCTTGCGGCGTTCGCCGATCATCATGCGTACACCTCCCGGGACGTGGCCGGCCTTCTGGGCCAGCGCGGTGACCGAACCGTGGTGTGCACGGCGAAGGACGCGGTCAAGCTGGCGTCCTTCGCCGAAATGGGGCCCTACTGCGCGGTCGTCGGCTTTCGCGTCGCCGGAGATCCGAAGGAGCCGCTGCGGAGTGCCCTGGCCGAGGTGGGCGGATGCGCATCTCGATAGTGGCCATCGGGAAGCCCGGCGCACTGGCGCCCCCGATCCGGGAGTACGAGGAGCGGGCGAAGCGCTACTGGCGCCTGGAGGTGACCGAGGTTCGGCAGGCGCGCGGCAGCGGGGCGCGGGATGTTCTCGTCCGCGAGGCCGCGCTCATTCGCGCCCGCCTGAAGCCGGACCACGTCACGGTGGCCCTGACGCGCGTGGGCCGCCCCCACTCGTCGGTCGCCCTGGCGAAGTGGCTGGAGCGGCAGACTTGGGGGCCCGCGCGGGGCGTACACTTCCTGATCGGCGGGGCGTTCGGGCTCGAAGCGGGGCTTCGGGAAGAGTGCGACCTTTCGATGTCCCTTTCCCCGTTCACACTTCCCCACGACCTTGCCCGGCTGGTGCTGGCCGAGCAGCTGTACCGCGCGGGCACGATCCTCAGAAACGAACCCTATCACAAGGGATCCGAATGACGAAGGGCGCCACACCGTGGTTCCGGGACTGGTTCGGCGGCGAGTATCTGGCGCTCTACCCGCACCGGGACCGCGCCGAGGCCCGCCAGGCCGTGGAGCTGCTGCGGCAGGCGACCGGCAGAGGGCCCGGCACGCGGGTCCTGGATCTCGGCTGCGGCGCGGGCCGGCACCTCGTCGAACTCGATGGCATCGGGTATCGCGCCACCGGTCTGGATCTGTCGATGCGCATGCTGGAGGCGGCGACCCAGGCTGCCGGGGCGGCCGGCCTGGTGCGGGCGGACATGCGGCATCTTCCGTTCGGTGCCGGTTCCTTCGAGGTGGTGACGTCGTACTTCACCTCCTTCGGCTACTTCGACCGGGAGCGCGAGGACCTTCAGGTGCTCCGCGAGGTGCGGCGGGTCCTGGTGCCGGGCGGCACGTTCCTGCTGGACTTCATGAATGCGCACCAGGTGGTCGCCAACCTGAGGAGCGAGGACCGCCGCACCGTCTCGGGTGTCGAGGTCGTTCAGGAGCGGAGACTGGTGGCGGGAGGCAGGATCGTGGAGAAGAAGATCACGGTCGGAGCCCGCGAAGGCCGCTCCCGGCGTGAATTCGTCGAACGGGTTCGCCTGTACGTACCCGAGGAGCTGCAGTCCCTCCTGGCCCGCGCGGGACTCGCGCCGGGGCCGCGTTTCGGCGGATACGACCGTACGCCCTTCTCGCGTTCCTCGCCGCGTTGCATCGTTCTGGCGGAGGCAGGCCACTGATGCGTCTGCTGTCCATGCCGCCGGGCGGCTCCCGGCTCGTCCGGGACTACCTGGCCGGGGCGCCGCAGGCGGCTCCCTTCTATCGCGGGTCCCCGTTCGCCCTGGCGACCTACCGGCGCAAGGCGGACGAGCTGGATCGAACCACGGGTCCCGGAATGCGCGAGGCGGCCACGTCGATCGTCCGGCCGGCGGGTCCACTTGCCGAACGTGCCCTCCAGGAGGTGCTCCGCCAGGACGGGTACTTCGTAACCACCGGCCAGCAGCCGGGACTCCTCGGAGGGCCGCTCTACAGCCTCTACAAGGCGCTGACGGCCGTCAGGCTAGCGGACGACCTCGCCGCGGCTCTCGGCCGGCCGGTCATGCCGCTCTTCTGGGTCGCCTCGGAGGACCACGACTGGGAAGAAGCCAACCATGCGCACGCGATCGACGAATCGAACCGGCTTCACCGTCTCACGCTCGGGTCCAATCCGGGCTCCGTTCCTCGCCCCCTTGGCCGGATCCGCCTGGGGGAGGGCGTCGTGGATGTCGTCAACCGGCTGGAGCAGTGCTTTCCGCACAACGACTACCACACCCGGTATGCGGATCTGGTGCGCGAAACCTTCAATCCCTGGGCGACGATGGCCTCCGCCTTCTCCGACCTCATGTCGGAGCTGCTGCGGGGCACGCCGGTGGGGCTGGTCGACGCCGCCCATCCCGCGCTCAAGGAGGCTTCGCGGCCCATTCTGCGCGCGGAGGCCGAAGACCCGGCCGCTTCGGAGGAGGCCGTCACCGAGACCTGCGACGCGCTCACCGGCCAGGGGTACGCGCTCCAGGTGCCGGTGATTCCCGGCGCGGTCAACCTGCTCACCGATCTCGAGGAAGGACGCGACCGGCTGCAGCGGTCGGGCGGCGGCTTCACGCACCGCCGTTCCGGGCGAACGATCTCGAAGCGCCGGCTGATGTCCCTGATCGAGGACGTTCCGGGCCTGGTGTCCCCCAACGTCCTCCTGCGGCCGGTTGTCGAGAGTTTCGTCTTCCCGACACTGGCCTACGTCGGCGGACCGGGCGAGCTCGCCTACTTCGGACAGCTCTCCGGACTCTTCCGGCGTCACGGCACGGGCATGCCGGTGGCGGTCCCGCGGGCGTCCCTCCTGGCGGTCGAGCCCAAGGTTGCGAGGGTTCTGGACAAGTTCGGACTGGAGGTCGGCGAACTGCGTCACAGTGATGCATTGCTGAGCCGGTTTGCCCGGGAACAGGTCCCCGAGGACGCGGGCAGGGCGGTCAGGCGGTGGCGCGCAGCCGTGGAATCGGTTGCGGCGGAGCTGGGGGAGGTCTCCACCGGGATCGATCCCGGCCTGGCGGGAGCGGTAACGAAGGCGCGCAATGCGGGACTTTCCGCGCTCGATACGCTGGAGAAGAAGATCGTGCGTGCGGTCCGGCGGCGCGGCGAGACCGCCGGGGGCCAGATCACGAAGGCGAGCGTCAATCTCTGGCCCGCCGGCAAGCCCCAGGACCGCGTGCTGACGCCGCTGCAATACCTGATGCGCTACGGCCCGGACTTCACGCGGTCCGCCCTGGGCGAGGCCCGGGTGGAACTGGACCCCGGAACAGCATAGGTTTCCCGCATGCCTTCTGCAGTAATCGTCATCGCCATGATCGTGCTCATGATTCCGATCCTGGCGATCGTGCTCGACTCCGATCTGGGCAAGGCGATCGCCAAGCGACTGGAACGGGGCAGACCCGGAGAGGGAAGCGAGTACGCGCACGACAGGCTGCTCTACCTCGAGAGCGAGCTCGAGCGCCTGGGGAAGGATGTGGAGCGACTCGACGAGGAGAGCCGGTTCCTCCACAACCTTCTCGCCGAGCGGCCCGAATCCGGCAGGCTTCCTCCCGGCGATCGGACCGCCCGCGGTCAGGGCGGCGCAGCTCAGGCTCCGGAGAGCCCGGGTCCGGCTGGCCAGTCGACGGGGCGCAGGTCCTCCGCCGGCTAGCCCCAGGGTGACTCGCCCGCCGGCCGGACTCCTGTCGGCCAGTTTGCAGCCTGGTCCGGATCCACACTCGTTGGCGACCCCGTGACATGGCGGCTTCCAGGGTAGCCGCCGGGATCCTGATCAGCCGTCTGTTCGGGTTGGTGCGCGATCGTGCGGTGGCCCACTACTTCGGTGCCGGCGGCCTGGCGGACGTGTGGAAGGCGGCGCTGCGGATCCCCAACGTCGTCCAGAATCTCCTGGGTGAAGGCAGCCTGAGCGCGTCGTTCATTCCCGTGTACGTCCGGCTCCTGGAAGAGGGCCGGGAGGAGGAGGCGGGGCGCGTGGCCGGAGCGGTCCTGGGTCTCCTCGCGCTCACCGCCGGCGTGCTTGCCGCCCTCGGCGCCTGGGCGGCACCGCTCCTCGCCAGCGTTATCACGGTCGGCTTCGCCGCCGACGGCAGGGCCGATCTGCTGGTACCGCTGCTCCGTGTGCTCTTTCCCATGACCGGGATCCTGGTGATCTCGGCGTGGGCGCTCGGGATCCTCAACAGCCACCGCCGCTTCTTCGTCTCCTACGTGGCGCCGGCGCTCTGGAACCTCGCGATGATCGTGACGCTCCTCGTTGCCGGCGGACGGGGGCTGATGGAGCTGGATCTGCTGGTGGCGCTGGCCTGGGGCGCGCTGGCCGGGGGCGCGCTGCAGGTGCTCTTCCAGCTCCCCTTTCTGGCCGGCCAACTCGGGGGCGTAGTCCTCTCGCTGGGACGGCGCGTTGCGGCCGTGCGGGTGGTCGTGCGCAACTTCGTCCCGGTCATGGCCGCCCGCGGTGCCGTCAACCTGAGCGGGCTGCTCGACCTCACGCTGGCCTCGGTGCTCGCTGCGGGTGCGGTGAGCGCCATGTCGTATGCCCAGACCTTCTACCTGCTCCCGATCTCGCTCTTCGGCATGTCCGTCGCCGCCGCGGAGTTGCCCGAGCTGTCGCGGGACAGCGCCGTGGGGGACGAACGAGTCCGGGCGCGCGCCGAGCAGGCGGTGCGAACGGTGCTGTTCTGGCTGGTTCCTTCAACGGCCGGCTACATGGTCTTCGGTCCGGAGGTCATGGGGATCGCGTATCAGACCGGTGAATTCAGCGAGGGCAACGCCACCGCGGTCGGACTCATCCTCGCCGCCTACGCCGTGGGGCTGTCGGCCTCGGGTACCTCCCGGGTCCTCTCTTCCACGTTCTACGCCCTGGGCGACACCCGAACCCCGGCACGGATCGCCTATGCGCGCATCGCGGTCTCGGCGGCCGTAGGCGCCGCGGTCATGTTCCCCCTGGACAGGCTGTCGGTCGGCGGGCTCGGGATGGGTGCGGCCGGACTCGCCGCCGGCGCGTCGGTGGGGGCGTGGCTGGAGCTGTTCCTGCTCCGGAGGAGCCTGATGCGACGGCTGCCGGGGCTTACCTTCGGCGGCCGGAGGGTGCTGGCCTGCGTCCTGGCCGCCGCCATCGCCACCGGCGCGGCATTGGTGCCCGCGACGCTGCTGCCGCCGCTGCACCCGGTCCTCGCGGGGAGTGCGACGCTCCTCCCGTTCGGTATCGTGTACCTGCTGGTCGCCGACCGGCTCGGGGCGTCCCCGGCAAGGGTGGCGACGCTGCTCCGGCGGCTGCGGGGCGGCGGCAAGGAGGAGGGCGGGGAAGGGGGCCCGCGGTGAAGCGCGGGATCCCCTTCGACCTGGCCCACACGGCGGGACTGCCGGCGGAGCCCGGGGTCTATCTGTTTCACGGCGCCCGCGGCGAGGTGCTCTACGTGGGCAAGGCGAAGTCGTTGCGTCACCGGGTGCGGTCGTACCTCGCGCGGGGGGCGGGCATCACCATCCGGACCCGCGAACTGGCGCGGCAGACCCGGCTCGTGGAGACGCTGGTGATGGGTTCGGAGCTGGAAGCGCTCATCCTGGAGGCCAACCTCATCAAGGAGCACCAGCCGCGCTTCAACATCCAGCTGCGCGACGACAAGAAGTACCCGTACATCAAGGTGACCGTGAACGAGCCCTTCCCGCGGGTCTTCGTGACCCGGCGGGTACGCAGGGACGGTTCGCGGTACTTCGGCCCCTTCGTTTCGGTCGGACGCGTGCGCCAGGCGCTGGAGGTCGTCAAGCGGCTCCACGGGATCCGTTCCTGCCGCTACGACCTGCCCCGCGAGGCCCCCGTGCGCCCGTGTCTCGATCACCACATCGGCAGGTGCGCGGCGCCATGCGTGGGGCTTCAGTCCCGGGAGGACTACCGGGACATGGTGGACATGGTCATCCGCATCCTCTCGGGTGAGGTCGCAGCACTTCAGGCAGAAGTTGAAGAAGACATGCATAAGGCTTCTTCCAGCATGGACTTCGAGCGTGCAGCGCGATTGCGTGATATTCTCGCCGGGCTGACCGCGATCGCCCGCCAGCAACGGGTTCAGACCGTTGGGGGAGGGGACCAGGATGCCGTGGGCGTGGCGCGCGACGGCCCGCTGGCGGTCGCGGTGGTGCTGCGGATCCGTGGCGGCGTCCTGATCGGCCGCGACACCCACACCATGACCGGCGTGGAGGAGGCATCGGATGCCGAACTGCTGTCGCGCTCGGTCACGCATGCCTACCTTTCGAGCGGCACGGCCCCGCTGGACCAACTGCCGCGCGAGGTCCTGCTCCCGTCCCGCTTTCCCGACCTCCCCCTCCTCGCCGGAGTGCTGGCCGACCGGGCACCCCGCGGCGTGTCGCTGCACGTGCCGAAGCGGGGCGCGAAGGTGCGGCTGGTCGAGCTTGCCGTCGTCAACGCCCGGCACGCCCTCGCCGACCAGGTGCGCAAGGGGGTATCGCCGCAGCCGCGGACCGACGACATCCTCTTCGAGCTTCAGGACTTCCTGGGACTCAAGGTCGTGCCGCGCCTGATCGCGTGCTTCGACATCTCCCACACGCAGGGGACCGAGACGGTCGCGGGCGTGGCCGTGTTCCTGAACGCGGAGCCGAGGCGGGCGGGGTACCGCCACATGAGGATCCGGGGCGAGTGGGGCAACGACGACTACCGTTCGATGGCCGAAGCCGTGTCCAGGTACTTCGCCCGCGAGGCAGACGGGGAGGGCCCGCTTCCCGACCTGGTGGTGATCGATGGCGGCAAGGGCCAACTCGGCTCGGCCGCCGGTGCGCTCGAGCAGCTCGAACTGGGCGATATCCCTCTCGCGGCGCTGGCGAAGCGGGAAGAGACCGTCTTCCTTCCGGGGAGGCGGGAGGAAGTCCGCATTCCCAGGGCCGCCCGCTCGCTGCACCTCTTGCAGAGGATCCGCGACGAGGCGCACCGCGTGGCGGTCAGCTACAACCGCAAGCTGCGCACACGGCGCACCGTGCGCTCCGAGCTGCGTGACATACCGGGGCTGGGACCCAGGCGGGAGCAGGCACTGCTGTCCCGGTTCGGCTCGCTCCGGGGGGTCAGCGAAGCTTCGGCGGTCGAGATCGGGCGGATTCCCGGATTCAGCGAGGCCATGGGTGCGAAGATACTGACCTGGCTCGGGCGGCGGCCCCGCTAGGGGTTTTGTCCACGGGCTGCTGGCAGCCATCTTCCTTTGACCCGTCCCCCGGTGGCCAGTATACTTCTCTCGGGTGGGAACGTTCGTCTGCGCCCCCCGGGCGGGTGCGTGGCCCGCAAGTCTTCGACTTCAGGAGGGAATGTCGTGGTCAAGTTTCGGTTCGAATCTGCGTTGTTGGCAGCCCTGGCGGTCCTGCTGGCGGGATGTGCCTCCGGCGGTGGAGCTGGATCTGGGGGTGGGGGTGCGATCGGCGTTGAAACCGCTCGCCCCCGGTCGGATACCCATACCAACAGTGCCGAGCTTCATCTCCTGCGGGCCACGGACGCCGAAGACCCCGCGGTGGCATACCAGCAGGCGCTGACCGCCGCGTTGAACGGCATCCTCCAGAATCCGAACAATCCGCTCGCCTATCTGCAGGCGGGCCGTGCCCACATCGGGCTTGGCCAGTACCTGGCCGCCGACTCCATGCTGACCAGAGCCGAGCAGTTGTATCCGCCGTACCTGGAAGACACCGTGATCGATCGCGAGAATGGGTGGATCAATCTCTTCAACGCTACGCTCGAGAACCCCGGGGACCTGGATGCGGGGATCCAGTTGCTTGAGACCGCCGAGGTCATCTTCCCGAGGATGCGGCCCGAGGCCCTGATCAACCTGGGTGTCACCTACGGCAATCTGGGGCGCTACGACGAAGCCGTCGATGCCTATGGCACCGCGCTCGAGATCATTCGCGGTCCGCGAATCGAAGAGGTCGACAGCGCGACGGCCGCAGGTTGGCGGCAGCGGGGCCAGAGCGTCACCTTGAACCAGGCCACCATCCTTACCATCGCGCAGCGATTCGACGAGGCTGCCGCGATCTACTCGGGTTACCTGGAGTCGTACCCTGGCGACGTGCAGGCGCTGAACGGCCTGGCTACCGCACTTGCGTCGGGTGGCCAGACGGATTCGGCGCAGGCCGTCTACAACGACCTGCTGGAGATGGACGGACTCACCATCCGGGACTACCTGAACATCGGAGTGGGGCTGTACACCGCCGCCGGCAGCGTCGATACGACCGTCGCTGATCCACGGCCGGTCTACAGGCGGGCGGCCACGGCCTTTCAGGCTGTGGCGGACATCGCGCCCCAGAACCGCGACGCCGTGTACAACCTCGCCCAGTCCCTCTTCGACGCTCAGGCCTGGGAAGCACTGCTTCCCGTCTCGGAACAGTTGATGGAACTGGACCCATACAATCCGCAAACCTATCTGCTGCGTGCCTTCGCCCTCGACCGCACCGGGGAGGAGATGGTGGCGATAGAGGTGTATGCAAGGAGCGACAGCCTGGCCTTCACGATGCAGGGCTCCAGGCTGGAGCCGCGAAGCGCAGGTGGAGGCACGTTGTTCGTGGATCTGACCAATAACACGCTGGATCCGGGCACCCCGGTAGAGCTCCGTGTGCACTTCAACGGAGCGGACGGAGCGGAAATCGGGACCGTTGATGTCCGTGTCGATGCGCCGGCCCAGGGTGAGGAGCAGCGGCTCCAGGCGGATCTGAGCAGCGATGTATTCGTCGTGGGTTACTACATCGAAGTGCTCAGTCCCCGGTAGGGACCGGGGAGGAAGCACGGCCGCGGGAGTAGCTCAGTTGGTAGAGCATCAGCTTCCCAAGCTGAGGGTCGCGGGTTCGAGTCCCGTCTCCCGCTCTGTGCCGTTCGTCCGCCCGCCCTCGGCGCAACGGTCCCCCTTCCGATGGCGGGCGTTCGGGGAGGCGTCGGATCGTGGTTCGAATCGCAAAGGTCGGTGAAGGCTCGATCGCGGAGGCGCTGGAACTCCGCATCGGAAGCCGGATCCTGACGGTCAACGGCGCCCGCGTCCGGGACGGCATCGACTTCGCGTTCCTGACCGCCGAGGAGGAACTCGAACTCGAGGTCGTGGACCCCGACGGGGCCGCGTTCGTCTGCGAAATCTCGCGCGATCCGTCCGAGAGCCTGGGCATCGTGCCTGCGGGCGACAAGATCCGCGAGTGCGCGAACGAATGCGTCTTCTGCTTCATCGACGGGAATCCGCCGGGCGCCCGCGACCCGCTCTGGCTGCGCGACGACGACTTCCGGCTGTCGTTCACCTACGGCAGCTACGTCACGCTCACGAACCTGGGGCCCTGCGGACTCCAGCGTCTCGTCGACCAGCGCCTCTCGCCGCTGTACGTCAGCGTTCATGCCACGAACCCGGAGCTGCGGATCCGCCTCCTCAAGAACGATCGGGCGGGTCTGATCATGGACCAGCTGCGACTCCTCCTGGAGGGTGGGCTGCAGGTGCACGCCCAGGCGGTTCTCTGTCCGGAGTGGAACGACGGCGACGAACTCGACCGCACGATCCTGGAGCTGTACGCGCTGGGGGAAGGGGTCCTCTCTCTTTCCGTAGTCCCGGTGGGGCTCACCCGCTACAACCTGAACCGGCCCGTGCGCCTGTTGCGCGCGGACGAGGCGGAGGCGGTGGTGAGGCAGACGGAGTCGATTCACGGGCGGGCATGCGCGGAGCGGGGGAAGCGCTGGTGCTACGCCGCCGACGAACTGTTCCTGATCGCCGGGCGGGAGATGCCCGGGGCGGCCTACTACGACGACTGGCCGCTTCTGGAGAACGGGGTGGGAGCGTTGAGGAGCCTGCTCGACGGGTTCGAACGCGGGAAGGACCGACTCGGGCCGGCCGAGGGGGTCGAGCGGGTGCGGCTCGTTACGGGCACCTCGATGCGGCCCCGGCTTTCGGATCTGGCTCCCGCGATCTCGCGGCGGATGGCCTGCACCGTCGAGGTCATCGAGGTCGAGAACGGGTACTTTGGGCCGTCGGTGACGATCGCGGGTCTCCTGGCCGGCGCGGACATCCTGGCCGGCGTCCGGGACCCCGGGCAGGGCGACCTCGTGCTGCTCCCGGGGACAGCGCTTAACGACGACGCGTGCTTCATCGACGGCGTGGCGCTCAGCGCGGTGGCGGACCGGCTCGCGCCGGCGCGGGTCCGCGCGGGCCACGACCTCGTGGAGACGCTGATGGGCGCGACCGCCCCGTGAGCCTTCCCGTCGTCGCCGTGGTCGGGCGGCCGAACGTGGGCAAGTCGACCTTCTTCAACCGGGCGATCGGGCGGCGCCAGGCGATCGTGGACGATGAGCCGGGGGTGACCCGGGACCGCAACTTCGCACAGGCCGAATGGACCGGGCGCCACTTCTTCGTGGTCGACACCGGTGGGGTGGTGGAGGGGTCGGACCGCACCATCGACCGCCTGATCCGGGATCAGGCCATGACCGCGGTCGAGGAGGCGGATGCCGTGCTGCTCATGGTCGACTCGAAGGCCGGTGTCCACCCGCTCGACCAGAAGCTGTCGGAGGTGCTGCGCAAGGTGTCGAAGCCGGTGCTGCTCACCGTCAACAAGGTCGACAACCTGCCGCTGGAGCGGTCCCATCTCGACTTCTGGGAGCTGGGCATGGGGGAGCCCTACCCGGTCTGCTCGGTGTCGGGCAGGGGGTTCGGCGACCTCTTCGATGCGATGCTGCCGCTGCTCCCCGAGGATACCGGGGAGCCGAGGCCGGGGGAAGTGCGGGTGGCGGTGATCGGAAAGCCGAATGCGGGCAAGTCGTCGCTGGTCAACCGGCTCTTCGGGCAGGAGCGGGTATTGGTGTCGGACGTGCCGGGCACAACCCGGGACCCCGTCGACCTCACCATGAGGTACCACGGCACGGAGGTCACCTTCGTCGACACGGCAGGGCTGCGGCGCCACGCCCGCATCACGGGCTCGGTCGAGTACTACAGCACGCTGCGCACCGCGCGGGTCGTGCGCGGCGCCGGGGTATGCCTCGTGGTCATCGACGCGGCCGAAGGGCTGCACGTGCAGGACGTCAAGGTGGCGGAGACGGCCTGGGAGGCCGGGTGCGGGGTGATCGCCGTGTGCAACAAGTGGGACCTGGTCGACAAGGACACCTGGACCGCGCCAGACTTCCAGCGGGAGGCGGGACGCCGCGCACCGTTCCTCCGCCACGTGCCCTTCCTCTTCGCGTCGGCGCTCACCGGACTGCGGGTGCGCAAGACGCTGGATCTCGTGCTCGCGGTCGCCGAACGAAGGCGGCAGCGCATACCCACCCATGAGGTCAACGACCTGGTGCAGGAACTGGTACGCCGTCAGCCGCCGCCGCACGCACGCGGCCGCCCGGTGAGGATCAAGTACGCCACGCAGGCGGAGACGGAGCCCCCCACCTTCATCCTGTTCTCGAACCTCCCGGACGAGATACCCGTCCACTACCGCCGTTTCATCGTCAACACACTGCGTGGACGCTGGGGCTTCCTGGGCGTGCCGCTGCGGCTGCGGTTGCGCAAGAGCAAGGGGTGAGCGTACTTGAACCCCATGATCTCTGCACCGGTCCTTGTCCTCGCGGCGTATGCGGCGGGTGCCATCCCGACCGCTTTCTGGACGGGCAAGATCCACGGCAAGGATCTGAGAACGCTGGGCAGCTGCAACCTGGGCGCTACCAACGTCCAGCGCGTTCTCGGCTGGGGCGCGGCCATCCCGGTCGGCCTCTTCGATGTCTTCAAGGGGTTCGCTCCCGTCTGGTGGTTCCCGCAACTGGACGACCAGACCGCACCGTGGTGGACCGTCGCCTACGGGGGAGCGGCGATCGTGGGCCACGTCTTCTCCTTCTGGGTGCGCTTCCGTGGCGGCAAGGGCGTGGCGACGAGCGCGGGCGTTCTCCTCGCGGTGGCCCCGGTGGCGGCCGCGGCCGGGCTCGGAACCTGGCTCGTCGCCCTCCTGGTCTCGCGAATGGTGTCGGTCGCCTCGATGGCGGCGGCGGTGGCGGTGCCCGTGGCCGGGTTCTTTCTGGATCCCGAACCGGCGGTGATGGTGTTCCTGGTCCTGATGGCGGCCTTCGTCGTGTGGGCGCACCGTTCGAACATCAGGCGGCTCCTCGCGGGAGAAGAGCCGCGCATCGACCGCCGCGGGGAAGACGGCGGGGACGCGTGACTGCCGCGGGCGAGGGCGCCACCGGCGGGAAGCCACGGCCTCGGGGCACCGGGAGGGCCGCCGCGAACGTCTCGGTGATCGGGGCGGGGGCGTGGGGGACGACGCTGGCCAACCTGCTCGCGGACTCCGGCGCCCGGGTGCGTCTGTGGGCGCGCGAGCCCGATGTGGTGTCCTCCTTCAGGGAATACGGGGAGAACGCACTCTTTCTTCAGGGCATGTCCCTCAACCGGGACCGGCTCAGCGTCACGAACTCCCTGTCCGAGGCGCTCGCGGATGCGGAGGTCGTGGTCTGGGTCTGTCCGGTGCAGCACTCCGCCGGGCTCCTGGCCGGCGCCGCCCCCGTCATCCCCGGCGACGCGATCGTCGTGAGTGCCTCCAAGGGGATCGAGATCGCGACCCTCAGACGCATGGATGAGATCTTCGCCGATGCGCTGCCTCCCGCGCAGGCGGGGCGGATGTGCGTCCTCTCCGGTCCGAGCTTCGCCCGTGAGGTTTGCGGCGGGGTCCCCACCGCGGTGGCGGTCGCGAGCAGGGATCGGGATGCCTGCCTGAGGATCCAGGCGCTCTTTCGGACGGATCGCTTCCGGGTCTACACCACACCGGATGTGATCGGCGTGGAGCTCGGGGGCGCGCTCAAGAACGTGATCGCGGTCGCGGCCGGCGTGGCGGCGGGGCTGGAGCTCGGCCACAACGCGGTGGCGGCGCTGATGACGCGCGGGTTGGCCGAGATCAGCCGTCTCGGTGCGGTGATGGGGGCCCACCCGGCCACCTTCGCCGGACTTGCCGGGATGGGCGACCTCGTGCTCACCTGCACGGGCGGGATGAGCCGCAACCGGACGGTGGGCCAGCGCCTCGGGCGCGGCGAGTCGATGGAGGAGATCACCGGAAGCACGCGGACGGTCGCGGAAGGGGTGGCGACGGTGATGGCGGTGCACGAACTTGCCGGGAGGCTCGGAGTCGAGATGCCGGTGTCCGAAGAGGTTTATCGTATAGTGGCCGAGGGGGCCGATCCCCTGGAGGCACTGCACCGCCTGATGACGAGGGAGCCGAAACCGGAGCACCCGCATGCGCCCGAAGCGACGGAGGCGAGCACGTCGTGAACGTCGCCGTCGTTCGGGTTCCGCAAGCGTACCGCCCGAGGAGCTGACACCTGTGGACCCGATCGCCCGCAAGACCTACTACTCGATCGGAGAGGTCAGCACGCTGACGGGGCTCAAGCCGCACGTGCTCCGGTACTGGGAGACCCAGTTCAGCATCCTGTCGCCCAGCAAGAACCGGGGGGGCACGCGGGTGTACCGGATGCGGGAGATCGAGACGATCCTTCTGGTCAAGCATCTGCTCTACGAGAAGTGCTTCACGATCGAGGGCGCCCGGAAGGAGTTGGACAAGATGCGGGCGGGCGGCAAGATCACGGAGGTTCGCGAGTTGAACGCGGAGCCGGCGATGATGACCCTCATCAGGGAAGGGCTGGATACGCTCCGCGACACCCTGACCCTGCCGGAAGAGGACCGCTAGCAGGCCGCCGTGCGCATTCTCTGCACCAACGACGACGGTTACCTGTCGCCGGGGATCCGGGTGCTGGCCGAAGCCGCGCACGAGATCGGTTCGGTGGACATCGTCGCGCCCGACCGGGAACAGAGCGCGTCGAGCAATGCGCTGACCCTCCACCAGCCGCTGCGCGTGCGCAAGACGCACGACGGCACGACGATCGTCGACGGCACGCCCACCGACTGCGTGATCCTGGCGGTGAGCGAGCTCCTGGACACGCCCGCCGACCTGTGCGTGTCGGGCATCAACAACGGCCCCAACATGGGCGAGGACGTCCTCTATTCGGGAACGGTGGCGGCGGCCATGGAGGCGACGCTCCTGGGGATCCCCGCGGTCGCGTTCTCCTATCTGGGCAGGGAGGTGGCGGAGCTGGAGGGATGGCAGCCCGTGGTCAGCAGCCTGCTGAAGCAGTTCCTCGCGAGGGGGATTCCCCCCCATGAACTGCTGAACGTGAACTTCCCGCCGCTCTCCCCCTCCGAGGTGCGCGGCGTGCGGGTGACGAACCTGGGCCGCCGGCGCTACAGCGAGTCCATCACCCGGGCGCCCGACCCTTCGGGGCGCGAATACTACTGGATCGGTGGCGGCATCACGCACTGGAACGGCGGTCCCGACTCCGACTTCCGCGCCGTTCGGGATGGGTACGTTTCGGTCACGCCCCTGCACCTCGACCTGACCAGCTACCGCCGGCTGGACGAACTGCGCGAATGGGAAATCCACCTCTGACGGCTTCCCTGGACGCGCGCGCGGGGACCTGCGGCCGCCGCTGGTGCGGCCTGGACCCGGGCGGTGGATTGCCCGGGCGCGCGCGGATCCCGTGAGGGGCTGGCTCGGCACCACGATGCGCGGCCTGTGCATGGGGGCGGCCGACGTCATCCCGGGCGTATCGGGTGGGACCATCGCGCTGATCCTGGGGATCTATCCGCGGCTGATCGATGCGGTGGGGGGTCTGGGGGCGGGGCTTCTGCGCCGGGTGCGTTCCCGGTCGTTCTGGCGGCTTCTCGGCGCGGGCGCGAGGGATCCGGAGCGGCTTCCGGAGGACCGCGCGGGCGAGGACGCGGGCCGGGTGCTCTTCCTTGCCTTCCTCGGCGCGGGGATCCTGCCGGCGATCGCGGCCGGGGCCCGCATCCTTCCGCCCCTTCTCAGCCTGTATCCGGCGCAGATGCGCGCTCTCTTCCTGGGGCTGGTCCTGGCCTCGGTCACCGTGCCCCTGCGGGCGTTGCGGAGCGGGGGCCTCTCGCGCTGGCTCCCCGGGCTCGGTGCGGCGCTCGTCGCGACCTGGTTCGTCGGCCTCCCGGAACCGACCAGCCAGCGCGCCACGGGCCGCGTGTGGCTGGAGTTCGCGGAGCCCACCGCGACCGAGGTGCGCCTCACGCCGCACAACCTGACCCTGCACGCGCCCGGGGACGGGGAGCGCCCGGCGCTGGCCTTCGGGCCTGTCGGATCGAGCACGGTGCCGGCCGGGAGTGCAGGCATTGAAGTCGCTGTCATTGCACGCATGGCCGGCAGCGCGGGGAACGTGGCGGCCGGATCGATCCGGGAGGTGGAGGGGCCGGTCGCCGACCTGCGTGTGTCCCAACCCGGGGCGCTTGGCGGTGGGCGGGATCCCTCCCTGGCGTACCTGCTGCTGGGGGGCGTGCTCGCCATCTCGGCCATGGCACTGCCCGGAATCTCGGGGTCGTTCGTGCTCCTGCTGCTGGGCCTCTACCACTACGTCCTCTACACCCTGTCGCTCGCGATCTACCACCAGGACGCGGGGGCCGTCCTCACGGTGGGTGCGCTGGCGGCGGCGATGGCGACCGGGCTGCTGACCTTTGCGCGGGTGCTGAAGCGGATGCTGGCCAGATGGCACGACGGCACCCTGGCCGTGATGGTGGGGCTCATGCTGGGATCGCTCAGAAAGCTCTGGCCCTTCACGCGCTACACGGAGGAGGGCAGGGAAGTGGCGACCCTGCCGCCCCTCGGAGATCCGGAGGTGGTGACGGTGGCGCTCCTGTTCGTGGCGGGCGTGGGCGCCGTGCTGCTGCTTGATGCGCTGGGGCGCAAGCGTCCCCGCCAGGACTCGAGCCTGGGTAGTTAGGCCAGCCCCCCCTTACCGACCCTCGATCGCTACGCGCCAGATGGCCAGCTGTTCCGTGTTCGGCAGCTCACGGTACTGGAGCAGCAGTCCGTCGCCCACAAAGGCCTCGAAATGTCCTGGCAGCTGTGCTCTGGCAACCACCGTGCCCGACTGCAGATCGATGACATCGAGCCTTGACTCGTAGATCGAGTCCAACGTGCTGTCCGACCGCCGCCTGATGCCGGTTTGGCCGTCGGGAAACTCTTGCGGCTCGTAGTGTTGCTCCCAGCCATCGCGCATCATGTGGAACAGAACCCACAACCTGCTGGCGTCGTCAAAGCGAACGGCAATCACCTCATGCGGCGGCGGGTGATCCGTCAGATTGTACGGAACCCTGCCTGACCTCGACCTCGTTGAGGCTCACTTCATGATGCAGGTCGACCAATCGACTCCCATCGGAGTCCCACACTTCGACCGTGTAGGCGAATCGCTCTGCGGCCGCGACAACACCGTCCGATCTGGCTGCAAGGATCCGGAGTGAGCGCCACACGTCGTATGGGTCGGTCGCATCGGACACACCGAAGGAGCGCACAACCTCCTGTCCGCGGATCACGTGCAACGGCAAGCGGATCCCTTCGGGTGACAGGACCCAGGCATTTACGACATAATCCCCATTCAAGGCCGCGACACTGTAGAGGGATGGGAAACGACCTGGAAGTCTCTGCTCTTCCGACAGGGCGAAGTTTGTGTCGATAACGCTCTCACGGCTGTTCCCCACATCCAGGACGTGCACACGCCCGTCAGAGTCCGCGCGCGCGAAGACTACGCGACCAAACTCCAGCGGGCCCTCTCCCGCCCGACCCATTTCACGAAGGAACCGTCCGGCAGCGCCATACACCTTCAGCGATTGTTCCTGCCCGATCCAGTAGCGGCCCAGGCTGTCTCGTGTCGCGACGCGGGACCACTGGACAAAGCCATCCCTTGCCATGTCACCCAGGACCGCCAACTCCTCGAGCTGCACGCACGTCGTGCAGAGATCCTCGGCGTCCCGCACCAGATGGCGACCGCGACTGTCGCCCGACAGGGCCCAGTTTCGCTGAGCCAGTGCGGCGGACGGGATCGCTACTGTTGCCGCAGTCACCAGCAACATGGCTATGAGAAGACGTCCTGGAGAGAGCATGTCGATCTTCCTGGTTGGCGGGGCGTAGTCGACCGACTGCGCCTGTAGCCTGTAGAGTACCTGCAGGAAGAATAGCGGGTGTACGGCCGGGCGTGCGAACCATATGCAGACTCAAAGGCATCTAACACGGAAAACGGTACCGAGTCGGCATGGCCGGGCCGCGGTGCCGCGAAATCATGGCCGGCAGAGGAGATGACAGGATGCGTTGGCAATCGCGATCACATGCCGTCAACGGAACGTGGCCCACCGTGGGGCTCCTGGCGACGCTCGGAGCCGTCGGTGTCCAGGCCCAGGAGGTGGTCGATCTGCCGGCCGAGGAGCTGCCGCTTGCCGTGGGCCTCGAACCGGTGTACCGCATCGGGTCCGCCATGGCCCAGTCCGAATGGGAGGAGTTCACTGCGGTCCAGCACATCGGCTTCGACGGCACGGGCAACCTCTACATCCTGGATGCCCCGGGGCCTGAGGCCGGGACGCGCGTGGTCATCGTGGACCCTGCAGGTCGGCATGTGAAGGACTTCGGGCGCCAGGGCGATGGGCCGGGAGAGTTCCGGTGGCCGCGCCGCATGGTGGTTTGGGCGGACGGGCGCACGCTCGTCGAGGATGTCCTGCATATGGGATCCCACCTGTTCGGGCCGGAAGGCGACTTCGACCGCATGGTGAGGGGCGGGGTGGGCCCCAACCTGCGACCGGACCCGGTCGACGCCAGCACCGTGGTGGGCGTGTCGTGGCGTCGTGAGGACCAGGGCAGGCGTGCCATCATTCGGTTCGACCTGTCGTCGGACGAGGTGAGCGAGCGGACTCTCGTGGAAGCCTGGGTGCCGCAGCCGGGGGATGAGGGCCGGGGTGCCCCCGTGAATCTGGAGGAATTTGTCGGTGACGCGTGGGGCTTCGAGCCTGCACTTCTGTTCGATGTCCTGCCGTCGGGCGGGATCGCTTTCGCGGATTCCTCGGCCTACGCCGTCAAACTGACCGATCGTTCAGGCGTAATAGCGCGCATCCTGCGCAGGCCGATAACGCCGTTGCGCGCTACGGAGGCGATCAGACGGGCCGAGCGCGACCGCCGGCTCGAGGAGCAAGCATGGAACCGGCGGACCACAAGCGGGGGAGGAGGGGAGCCAACTGCCGAGATGGAAGCGTTAACAAGGGCCATGGCCGCGGCGCGGATGGCCGCGGTCGAGAACATGCGGTTCTTCCCCGAAGTGCCGGTCATCGCTGCACTACGCGCTACGTGGGATGGTACGCTGTGGGTCCAGCGGAGCGCGGAGCCGGACGTGACCGAGTCGGGTGCCATCGACGTGATCTCGGCGGACGGACGCTACATCGGCACCTTTCCACGGGGGAGCCTTGACATGCCGGACGCCTTCGGACCGGATGGCCTCGCCGCGTTCATCGAAACGGACGAGTTGGATGTTCCGGTCATCACCGTGAGGCGGCTGCCGGTCGAGGTGCGCTGACCGCCCACCCGATCAGAATGTAAAGTCTACTTGGCAGAATGTCATGTTTCCTTTACCAGCATGGCCGCGGCTTCCGCGTGGCCGAGCACGAGAAGATGGGTACCGGAAGCGTCCCCGGCAGGACTCGAACCTGGGGCCTACTGCTTAGCACTTAGGCTTAGGAGTCGCTGTCGGTGGCGTTTCGGGAGAGCTCCGGGCCGTAAGATCGCCTCTGATGGACGATCTCCACTCCACCTCCCGAAGGGTAGTGGAGGTAGGGGTGGGAAAAGGCCTGGGTGGAGGCCTCCCGTAGCCGTCAGGCGTTGTGGCAGGATGGCAGCCCTCTCACCAAGTGGCGGGCTTCGAGACCGAGATGCCTGGGATGTTCTCCGGAAACTGCGCGGCCCGAAGCATGGATGGCCGTACATGCCGCTTACGAGTTGCAACTGCCGCCAATGGCCGAGCCATTCGCTTGCCACCGGGGCACACCACAAACACGGGCTTACCCTGCTCGACAGATACCATTCGAATCGGCGTGACGAGATCGGTATCGTTCGAGATGACGACAGCGGCGTCGAACGACTTCTTCCACGCATCGTTGAGGAGATGTGCGGCTAGGTTTACGTCAGATCCCTTCTCCTCCATCGTATGGACTTCGGTCACGACGGCATCCGACCGCGGCCGAGTGCGTTTTCGCCTCTTCTTCGTCCCCTTGGCGGGCGGGCGATACGTGCCGACAGGTAGCGTCTGGGCAGGGCCCGAAACCGAATGATCGCCTGCGGGCATGATGACAGGGTTGGGAGTGCCGATCCGCCGCCCCGCGACCGGAAGGTTGGTCAAGGGACGCCAAATGGTCTTGGAGAGAAACTTCCCGAAAAGAACTTGGACCTCGGGCAGGGTCGCGAGAGCGCTCAGGTAGGCCTGCTGCCGAGCTGGTGCACCGGCGTCGGGAATCCCGGACACGCGGGCGGTGAAGTACTTCAGTTTGCTGACGGAGTAGCCGGCGGGGAGCAATTGGTACGCCAGCTTGACGGGGTCAAGCCACTTGAACGGCGTGTCCTTGAGGGCGCCGTAATACAGGTTGAATCCGTCGACATAGACTCGAGTTCTGATGGGCAACTCCCAAAAAAAGCAAGGGCCACTCCAGAGGAGCAGCCCTTGAGCCGACAGCACGCTGCCGACGGGTATCTACTCGAATGTACCACGCCTTGCTCACTCCCTCAACCCCAGCGCGCCGCCCCAACCAGTCAAGGGGGTCGAGGCAGCAGCCCCTCCGGATGGGAGGAACAGCCCCGAACTGAAGGCCCGAGATCGAGGCCCAGAGAGGCCGTGAGAGCACGCCAAGCGACTCCGGTGCCTTCCCGGGGGAAGTGTCTTGGTTCGTGACCGCGTCGGCGGCGGCGTCGGGGGTGGAGTGCCCTCCAAAGTCCGCTATCTTCCGAACGCCCAACCAAATCCTCATATCTGTCGGAGGAGACATGAGACCAGCGATCAAGGACCTGCTTCAGCTATCGGACGCCCGGCTGTTCGAGCAGGTCGCCACGGGAATCCGGCTCGTTGTCGAGCACGCCGAGAGTTTGGAGTCGATCGCGGTCCGTCTCATTGCGATCGACGAGCACCGTGGTGCAACCATCGTTCGTGCACTCGCGAAGGAGGAATCAGCGAAGGTCCTTATTCTGGTTGACCTGATCCGATGCCCACGCAACGACCAAGACGCGAAGGGCAGGACGGTTGCGGCCTTCCGCGATCATCTTGCGAAAGCGATCTACGCCAATTCCTGCCGCTGGAGGCCAGTCGATTTTGCGGAGGTGATTGGGATAGTTGACCGTGAGCGGCAGCCGTACTACCTCGATGGTCCCAACGAGGTTGAGTGGATCTTTTCCAACGACGCCCAGGGTCGCAGAGAGAACCGCATGTACGTGGACTATGTGCAAGACATCACCGTGGAGAACGGTGAGCACGACTGGGTATCTCCGCTACCGGATCTGGGCCGCGAACACAAGGACGCCACACCATCGTCCCTCGTGGTAGCCCGCGCGCTACATCGCGTCGGAATGACGACGCCGGAGGGGCTGGCCGTGGTCGCAGACCTCTGGCGCGGCTTTGAGCCGCAGCCGCAGACGACCCGTCAAGAGCTATTCGAGCGGAACTGGGACTCATTGGTTCAAGTGAGTGAGGCGCAACAGTACCGGGAAGTTGATCCAGAAGACGCGAGGTCGGTCTGTCACCATTGGCCGTTTCCGCTGTGGCCTCTTGATCTAGAGCAAAAAGGGCCGACCAAAGCGGAACTTCGCCGTCAGAGAGACGAACACATCAAGTGGCGCCTGAAGCGGGAGTCGGAAAGGGATCCGGCGCCTTCGGTCTCCCGTCAGAAGGTCGAGGAACTGACCAAGGCTCATTCGGACTTCAAGCTGGAATGGGAGCGGTTGATCGCATCGCTACCGGAAAGCCGAAACTCGGGCCTTCGCATCGTGAGTGGGAGCGTCAGATCCAACCGGTTGGAATCGTACGAGCGCCTACGGCGAATGGTTGGCAGCCTTGAGAATGAGGAACTCATGGACCTGGCTGCCCTCGGATGGTTCGGAAGACACCCTCAGTACGGCTGGGCATACTGCCACCAGCATGCCCGTAGAATGATCTCGGATGCTTCCATCGGCTACGTGTGCGGACTCGGCCAGCATTGGATGAAAGGGTTGGAGCTTTGGGAAGGGCCACCGCAGCTGCCAGCGCGCCTGACCATTGGTGGGGACACAGCGTAGCGGGCCGTCCGGTGTCCGGTTCTCCTCGGTCCCACCTGTCCCGTGTAAGCGCCGCAGTAACCGAATCATCCGCCGGTCGCGCCGGTCGAACCAACGGGTACATGCCCAGCCCGCTCCGTGAAATACTTGGGCATGACGTGGAAACCCCGGCAGACCCAAGGCCGCCCCCCACCGACGAAGCCTGGGACGCCAAGATGGAACCCTGCGGCAGCGAGTTGGAGGAAGCGGTCGATGAACTGGACCGCAAACTCTCCGCGATCGCTGTCTTCACCGACACCGGCAGCGAGTTCGCCGACCTCGAGACGGTTGGTAGTGAGCCCGAATCCGAAACTTGACCCTCCGGTACTGGAGCCCAGTCGGCGCAACGCGAGCTTCGGAGCCAGCGTCACCTCCCTCACCGGTGTGGAACAGCGCCGCCACCACATCCTGGACGGGGCCCCAGGAGACACGTAGACTTGGAAGGCTCCCTTGTCCAGAAAACCAGAAAACCGGGATCGGTACACAATGAACGCGACCTCACGAACCACATTGGTGGCGTTGCTGCTGGCCGGTGGCTCGTCTGCTGCAGCGCAGGACGGGCTTGGGTCCAGACGTCAGCCCGGAGAGATCTTCCGGGACTGCCCTGCATGTCCGCAGATGGTGATAGTGCCGGCGGGCAGCTTCATGATGGGAGCGCCCGCGTCTGAGGAAGGGTCCGAAGAGGCCGAAAGACCGCAGCACCTGGTAACGATCGGCGAGGCGTTTGCGGTCGGGATCTACGAAGTGACGTTCGCGGAGTGGGATGCCTGCGTGAGGGATGGCGGGTGTGGTGGGCATAGCCCGGATGACGAGGGCTGGGGCCGTGGCTCCAGACCGGTGATGAACGTGAGCTGGGAAAACGCCCTGGCGTACACGGAGTGGCTGACCGTTGAGACCGGTGAGGCGTACCGGCTGCTGAGCGAGGGCGAGTGGGAATACGCGGCTCGCGCGGGGACTCAGACGGCGCGGTGGTGGGGTGAGAGTGAGTCGAAGCAGTGCGAATATGCAAATGGGCTGGACCGGTTCGCTCCATGCGCGGACGGGTTTGACCGCACCGCGCCTGTCGGCTCCTTTCAGCCGAACGCTTTCGGATTGTACGACGTCCTTGGCAACGTCTGGGAGTGGACGGCGGACTGCTGGAACGAGAGCTATTCGGGGGCGCCGGACGATGGTGGGGCGTGGCGACTGGGAGACTGTTCCACGCGTGTGTTGCGCGGCGGTTCCTTTAGCCACTTTCCAAGGTTCCTGCGCTCAGCGTATCGCAGCCAGCCCGCGGCCGTGCGAGGTTACTACCTCGGATTCCGTGTCGCCCGCACATTCGAGCGGTGATGCATACGCGTGTGGACAGCTCCGCCCACCCGATCAAACTGTAAAGTCTACTTGGCCAAATGTCATGTTCTCTTTACCATGTCATCCTCGGCTTCCGCGTGACCGAGCGCCAGGAGAAGGAGGGCCGGAAGCGTCCCCGCCAGGACTCGAACCTGGGGCCTACTGCTTAGGAGGCAGTCGCTCTATCCATCTGAGCTACGGGGACGAATCTTGCAGGAGAATCGTGCAGGATAAGATAGTACCCCCGAGCCCATCTTCAATCCTGGGCGGAAGTACGGCACGTACTATCACCCCTCTACCCACCCCCGGATCTCCGCCCGCTGCACACCCAGTTCATCCCACGTCCTCACCAGCGCCCAGCCGGGCCCAATGTCCAGCAGATACGTACGCGGAGGCAGCACCAGCGTACGAACCCACCTGCCGTCCTCGTCGAACCCGAGCCACTCGCTCCGCTCTCCGGGACGGATGTAGTCGTGCACCCACAGAACGCCGTCGTCCCCGACCAGAAGCCGGTGGTAAGCGGGAAACTCGTCGGGCACGACCTCGCTCTGCCATTCCCAGGTGCCCTCGAACCGCGCGCGCCAGTTGGGACCGCCGTTCTCGCGGTAGAGCTCCTCCAGGTCATCCCGGTATCGGTCGACATCCTGCTGGGTCACGGCCAGATCCGGCCCCTCCCAGCGGATCCGGCGGATCGTGGAGCCCGTCCAGTCGATCAGCTCGACCTCGTAGTCGTCGCTGGTGCCGAGCCACACTCCGTCGTTGGTCGCTGCCAGCGCCACGTTATGTGTCCAGATTCTGCCGGGCATGGCATTGCCACCGCCCTGAGCCCTCTGCTCGAGGTCGGGAATCCTCTCGCGTAGCATCGTCGCCTCCGTGTCGCCCATTTCCGCGGAGCCCAGCGAGACAAGTACACGGTATAGTTCCCCGGGCTCGACCCCATCCTCTCCGAAGCGCGCACTTCTTCCGGTGAAGGCCACGCGCCCGTTCGGGGTGCACACGAAGTCGCGCAGCGGCAGATCATTGTACACGAAGCGGTAGTCGTCCACGAGATTCCCCTCCTTGTCGTACTCGTGGACCCGCGTGGTCCACATGTCGTACAAGACGATCGACTCCTCGCTCGCGCACCCCTCCGCGATCTTGACGAACTCGAACTCTCCCGGGCCCTCACCCGCACGGCCGCGGCTCCACAGGTGCTCCCCGTCGGCGCTGAACCGCTGGAACCGCAGGTTCTGCTGGTCGGACACAACCACGCTGCCGTCGGCGAGCCGGGCGCCGGCGTTGATGTCGCCGAAGAGGTACTCGTCCGGCCCATCAAGCCTCCCGACGGAGAAGATCGGGTCGGCGGACAGGCGAAATTCGGTGGCCGGTCTCGGTTGGGGCGGCTGGGCGCAAGCGGGATGGGGTGCGACGACGAGCGCCAGGGCCGGCACGGCGGCTGCTTGAATCCAGAGGTGGAGCTTCATGGTATTGGCCTCCCGGGGCGCGCGGTGACTTTGAGGGTCGTCCTTGGGGCGATCTGTGGACAGGGGACACGGCGTATGGGCCAAGGGTTGCTCACAGTGAGCCGGTCACCGCCCCGTGACAACGCCAGCGCTCGCAAGGTATCTTCCGGGGCGCGAGTTGGCCGCAGATCAAGACCCCTGAAAGAGGGTATTTCCCCATGACGACGAGTGCAGTTCTCCTTTTGCTGGCAGGCGTGCAGGCCGGGCCCGACCGGATCGACCTGGACCCTTCGCAGATGACCCTTGACGCGGGAGAGACCGTGACTGTGACGGCCACCGTGCGGTCCGCGGACGGCGCGGTGCTGGCGGATGCGCCGGTGCGCTGGATCGCGATGAACCCGGAGGTCGCGGTCGTGGATCAGAGCGGGCAGGTGACGGCGGTGTCGCCCGGGGAGGCCCGCATCGCGGCCCGCTCCGGGAACGTCATGAGCTTCGCCGCGGTGGTGGTGCGGGCGCTCCCGGTCGCCAGCCTCTCCGCGGAGTTGCCGGAGCCGACTCTGCTGGCGGGGACGAGTACGCCGCTGCGGGTTGTGGCGACCGGGCGGGACGGAGAGCCCGTGACCGACCCTGTGCTCACCTTCACGTCGAGCGACGGGTCCGTCGCGGGGGTGGACGCCGCGGGGCGCGTGTATGCGCGCAGCGTCGGCGAGGCACGGGTGACGATCGCGGCCGGATCGGTCAGCGCGGCCGTCACCGTCGCCGTCCGTGAGGGCGAGCTCGGCCCGGTCGAGGTGGTCCCGGCCGAGGTCCGCGCCCGGACCGGCGACGTCATCCGCTTCGAGGCGCGCGCATCCACCGCGCTCTACCCGGAGTGGAGCGTGACCGGCGGCGGCGCGCAGATCGAGGCGGAGGGGACGCAGGGCGTGTTCGTCGCGGAGCGTCCCGGCACCTACCGCATCACCGCCGTGTACGGGGAGGGGAGGGCGGCCATCGCCTCGGCGTCGGTCACGCCCCGCATCGAGGAGGCCGAGCTGGTGAAGATCGGCCGGGGCGCGTCCGCGGAGCACCACTCCGGCGACACCTGGGTCTTCGAGGGCGTCGACGGCCGGGACTACGCCTATGTGGGGACCTTCATGTACGACTGGATGAAGGCTTGGGATGTGACCGACCCGTCGGCCCCCGTGCTCACCGATTCCGTGCAGCTCGACGCGCGCAGGATCAACGACGTCAAGATCCACGGGAGCAACCGCATCGGGATCCTGACGCGCGAGGGGGCGTCGGACCGGCGCAACGGGATCGTGGTGCTGGACCTGTCGGACCCGGCCCACCCCTCGATCATCTCGGAGTACAAGCGCACGGTGCCCGGCGGCGTGCACAACGTGTGGATCGAAGGCGATCTGATCTACGCGGTCCACAACGGCACCAGCGACATCCACATCATCGACATCTCCGACCCCGCCGCCCCCGACGAGGTGGGCCGCTGGGGCATGCCCGAGTCCGACCACAAGTCGCTGCACGACGTCATCGTCCAGGACGGCTACGCATACCTCTCCTACTGGGACGACGGGGCGGTGACCCTCGATGTCGGCGCGGGCACCCACGGCGGAACCCCCACCGAGCCCGTGTTCGTGTCACGGTACAAGTACCCGGTGGGCAACACGCACACCGCATGGCGGGCGGGCCGCTACCTCTTCGTGGGCGACGAGATCTTCCCCGACGACTGGGATGCCGACGCCCCCATCGAGGCCCGCGGCTACATCCACGTCCTCGACATGACCGACATGGACAATCCCGTGGAGGTCGCGCGCTACGAGGTGCCGGAAGCCGGCGCCCACAACATCTGGGTCGAGGGCGATCGCCTGTACGTGGGGTACTACCAGGCCGGCCTGCGCGTGGTCGACATCTCCGGCGAGCTGCGGGGAGACCTGTACCGCCAGGGGCGCGAGATCGCGATCCTCAAGACGACCGACGCCCAGTCGACGGTCCCCAACTGGGGGATGACCTGGGGCGCCCAGATCCACAAGGGTCACATCTTCACCTCCGACCTGAACTCGGGGCTGTGGGTGGTCAAGCTGGTCGAAGGACAGCGGATCATCTCGTAGGTGCCTGTGCACGCCCTCGATTTCGACGCGGCGCTGGAGCGCATCCGCGGCCTTGCCTGGCGCACGCCCGTCGTGCCGGTGGGCGTGCCCGCCGCCCGCCGGAGCGATCTGTGGCTCAAGCTGGAATCACTGCAGCGGACGGGTTCCTTCAAGCTCAGGGGGGCCGCGAACCGGCTCCTCAAGCTGACCCCGGCCGAGCGGGCCCGGGGGGTCGTGGCCGTGTCGTCGGGCAACCACGGCAGGGCGGTCGCCGAGGTGGCGCGCATCCTCGGGACCTGTGCGACGATCTGTGTCCCGGACTGGACGGACCCGTCGAAGCTGCGCGCGATCCGGGCCGCGGGGGCGAGGCTGGTCCGCGCGGGCCCCAGCTACGACGATGCCGAGGAGAGGGCGGCCAGGGTGGCAGCGGCCGAGGGGCTGGCCCTGGTGCACCCGTTCGACGATGCAGACGTGATCGAAGGGCAGGGGACCGTGGGGCTGGAGCTGGCCGAGCAGCTGCCGGGACTGCGCGAGGTGATCGTCCCGCTTTCGGGTGGGGGGCTGGTGGCGGGGATCGGGCTGGCACTCCGGTCCCGCGGAGTCCGCGTGGTAGCGGTGTCGGCGCGGCGCGCCTCGGTCATGCTGCAGAGCCTGGAAGCCGGACGGCCGCTCCGGATGGAGGAAGAGGAGACGATCGCTTCGGCGCTGTCTGGGGGGATCGGTGACGACAACCGCCTCACCCTCCGCCTCGTGCAAGCGGTCGTGGACGAGCACGTCGTCGTCGAGGAGGACGATATCCGCGCTGCGGTGCGGGGTGCATTCCACGGCCACCGGCTGGTTGTGGAGGGCGGGGGCGCGGTCGGACTCGCGGCGCTCGGGTCGGGCTACCGCCCGCGCGGACGGGCGGCGGTGATCGTGTCGGGCGGCAACATCGATGGGCTTGCTCTGGCGGCGCTGGCCGGGTGAGGGAGGGACGGGACGTGACCGCCCACTCGCACGACCACGACCACGCGGCCCACATGCGCGGCGCGAGCAGGCGGAGCCTCGCCGCCGCCCTGGTGCTCATCCTCGGCTTCATGTGCGTCGAGGTGGTGGGCGGCATCCTTTCCGGCAGCCTGGCGCTGCTCGCGGACGCGGGCCACATGCTCACCGACGCCGCATCCATCGCCCTCGCCCTCATGGCGATGCACTTCGGCAAGCGCGCAGCGTCGGCCCGGCGCACCTTCGGGTACCGCCGGCTCGAGATCCTGGCGGCGCTCGCCAACGCGCTGACCCTCTGGGCGGTGTCGGTGTGGGTCGTCATCGAGGCCGTTCAGCGTTTTTCCGCCACCCCGGAGGTCAGGGGCGGACTGATGCTGGCCATCGGCACCGCGGGGCTGTTGGTCAATCTGGTGGCCGCCTGGATCCTGCACCGTCCCGCGAAGCACAACCTCAACGTCGAGGGCGCCTTCCAGCACGTCGTGGCCGATCTGCTGGGGTCCGTCGCGGTGGTCGTCTCCGGCGTCCTGGTCTGGGCCTTCGGCTGGCACATCGCCGACCCGATCCTCAGCGTGCTCATCGGAGTCCTGATCGTGGTCAGTGCCTGGCGCCTGCTGACGAAGGTGGTGCACGTGCTGCTGGAGGGCGCTCCCGACCACATCGACGTGCACCGGCTCTGCGGAGCGTTCGAGGAGGCGGAGGGAGTCGTGACCGTCCACGATGTCCACATCTGGACACTCGCCCCGGGATATGACGCGCTCACCGCCCACGTGATGGTCGAACCGGACTATCCGGTGGAGGACGACGGCCTGCTGGACCGCTTGCGGCGGATCGCCTACGAGCAGTTCAACCTGCAGCACGTCACGCTGCAACTGGAGCGCAGTACCGAACTCTGCCAGGAGGACCATGACGTGGGGAGTCTGGAGAGCCGGTGGCCGGAGGTCGAGGGGAGCCGGGCCAGCTAAGCGCTCACCGCTAGCGCAGGCGCGCGAACGCCACCCGCAGGTCGGGCTGGTTGCCCGTGAACACCTCGATCTCGATGCCGGAGCCGGTCCCGTCCGACCGGAAGTCGTAGAAGCGGATCCCGCCGGGTGCGAGCCCGCCGATCCAGGTACCGGAGCGGAAGGGTGCCGGCTCCGGCCCGGTGCGAGGCCACGGATAGAGTCCGCCGGGCTGGAACTGGGGCCGGAAGAGCTGGAAGGTGGCCGAAGGGAAGTCGTACGTGTGGAAGGTGCGCTCCGGCTGCGGCACGCCCGTCCCGTTCAGCATCATCGCCGTGGCGTACTCCAGAATCAGCGCGGAGACGGGCTTTCCGGTGGTCTCTTCAATGCCCGCCGTACCCACCGTGGTGGTGGTGTCGTTCAGTGCGGTGAAGAAGTCTCCGTCGGCACGTGCGGCCGCGTTGCCGTAGGCATCGCCGAGGAACCGGTGGAAATGCCACGAGCTGCCGTAGAAGCTGTGCTCCGGAGATGGATTGCTGACGAGTGAATTGTTGTATGCGGTGTAGGCGAGCGTGGTCCTGGCGAGGACCGACAGCATTCCGTAGTTCTCGGGGCTGATGATGGAGCCGTCGCGGGGCGGGTAGTGATCGCGCGTCAGCTGGACCTCCTGCGCCAC
Organism: Longimicrobiales bacterium; assembly: GCA_965206305.1. Taxonomy (GTDB): domain Bacteria; phylum Gemmatimonadota; class Gemmatimonadetes; order Longimicrobiales; family Gaopeijiaceae; genus Bin94. The sequence continues at coordinate 2,824,513 of CBDBJI010000004.1, forward strand.
GCCGCCGGCGGCCTCCATGGCCTTGCGGGAGGACCTCTCGGCGGCGATCTCGGCGGTGCCCTCCTCGATCCAGATCGGGTGGTAGCTGCCGGCCGCCGTTCTCCGGTAGAGCGAACTGATGTGCTTCATCTCGTGAGCCATCGTCGGCAGCGCCTGGTAGTGCGTGTTCTCCTGCTCGGATCCCAGGGCCCGGAGCAACCCTTCATTGAAATAGACGAGCTCCATCTCGTTGGACCCAGCGCAGGCGTCCCTGGACAGGAAATCCCCTGCCCAGACGGACCCGGCCACACTCTCGCCGACCACGGGCGACACGAAGACGTTCACGAGGCCATCGCCGTTGATGTCCGGGACTCCGCCGAAGTACTCGTCGATCGTTTCGGCTCCGTAGTCCGCGTAGTAGTCGAGAACCTGCTGCGCGTCCTGCGTCCTCACGGGGGCGGTGCCGCGCTGGACCGAGTCCTGGTAGATCGCCAGGTGACCATTGTACCCCACGAGCAGTGCGGGAACGGGCGCCGGACCGGGCAGACTGCAGCTGCTTGCGCCCGCGTAGGGACGCAGCATGATCCGCTGCGGGGGTGTTCCCCGGGCGGCCGCTGCAATGGCGCCAGCCGGGGGACCGGCCCGGCTGTCCGGAAGAAGCGCGTCCCTTCCAAGTCTACGCATGAGTCCCCGTGTTTCTTCAAGGAGTTCGCCGTGGAACCTGGCCGTGGCCTCGGCGATCCGGACGCCTGCGGCCAGCGCCGGTGGAAGGCTGGTCACGCCGGTCACGCCCTCGGCCGCGTACTCGCGAAGCCCCGGACCGGATGCCACTGAACCGGCGCCGATGACGGTCGCTGTCACGGTGATCGTGGGGGTGCTCTGGGGCGCCGTGGCCGCGCGCAGCGCCGCGACCCGGTAAAGGTCGCCGTCCTCTCCGGAGGGGAGCAGGGGAGGGCACTCCGCGAAGTCGTCCTGCCCGAGAACCAGGACATCGCCGGGCTGCATCTGCAGCGGCGGAGCGCAGACCAGCAGCGTCAGGCCCTTCGAGCTCTCCCGCCCGGCGGCGTCGCGCACGCTGGCCGTGAAGGAGGCGGTGTCCGCCCGGGCCGGGATTCCGGAAAGCACCCCCGCGGAGTCGAGCCGCACTCCCGCGGGAAGCGATCCCGCCGTAATGGACCATGCGAGCGGCTCGTCCCGTATTCCCACCACCTCGAGAGCCCCTCGGTATTCCAGGGCGGCCCGCGCCCGGTCAAGGTCTTCCGTGATGATCGCGAGTTCGGGCTCGGTCGCGATCGCCGTGAACTCCACCGTAAGCGTGTCGACGATGGCCCGGAGCCGCTGCTCCCCTTCACTCAGACCCAGCGTCCAGCTCGCCGAAGCGACGCCGGACGCGTCGGTCACCGCGCGCCTGGGGTCGACGGTTCCTCCTTCGGTAACAAAGCCGAAGGTCACGGTGACTTCGGGGATGGGTACGCCGTCTCCGTCCTCGACACGCACGGCGGGGTCTTCGGGCAGGCGCGACAGCGCCGGTGCGGTCTGGGAATCGCCCGCCACGGCCGTGAGGCGGGCAGGGACCAGGCGCACCTCGAGGAGTCCGCTCCCGGACACCCCGCCGTGGCTGGCGAGGATCTCCACGCTTCCCGGACCGGTTGCTGTGACCACTCCCTGGGGGGACACGGTGGCGACCCTCTCGTCGCCCGACGACCAGTGGATATCCGCTTCGTAGATGATGGCGCCGTCGACGTCGAGAACCTGCGCCCGGTACGCGATGGTGTTGCCGATCAACTCGACAGTGGCGTGTGCGGGCGAAACCACCATGGTGTGGGGAACGCGCGGCGCCGTCTCGTCGCAGGCGGAAGCGCCCAGGGCGGCGGCGATCGCCAGGACAGGCACGCATCGGGTCATTCGGGAAAGCCCTTCCATTGATTGTCAGACACCTAACCTGTCACCGGTGGTCCCCTCGTCGCCACGGCCGGGCGCAGCCCCCCGCAGAGGAGGTCCCCGGCCGCGAGGGTCGCCGGGACGCGTTGACCCGCCTCCCGGCCCGCAATTAACGTACTTGTCGGCGTATACTCCGCATCACGTCACCGGGAACGCGTCGCCGCGCATTCCCACGAGCCCCAGGCAGTTCGAACAAGAGCCGAAATCATCATGGCAAAATACCGCAAACCGGGAACCGGACCCAGCAAGCCGGTCAATCCGGCCGAACAGGAAGATGTCTTCGTCGCCAGGACGCTGGAAGCAACCCAGTGGGCGGAGCGCAATCGGCCCATGCTGACCCTCGCGGTTGTCGTGGTGGGACTGGGTGTCGCCGCCTCCGTCTACTACGGCCGGTACAGGAACACCTTGAACGTCACGGCCGCCAGCCAGCTGGAGGAGTTGCAGCAGCGACTCGAACTGGGCGACGTGCCGGCCGTGCGCGAGGACCTGGATCTGTACCTGGAGCGATTCGCGAGCACCAGCTTCGCGGACGAGGCGCGCCTGACGCTCGGCGAGATCCTGGCGACCGAAGGCGACCACGCGGGCGCAGCGGCCATCCTGGAGCCGCTGGCCGGTGACATGGAGAACCCGCTGGGCGCCCAGGCGGCGGTGCTGCTGGCGGCGGTCTCGGAAGACCTGGGGAACCTGCAGGTCGCGGAGGGACTCTACGAAGGGCTGGCGGACCGAGCGGGCCTGAACTTCCAGCGGAAGGAGGCGCTGATCGATGTCGCCCGTCTCCGCCGGGAAGGCGGCGATCACGCCGGGGCTTTGGCCGCCTACGACCGCCTGCTGGAGGAGATCGACGAGGGGGACCCGGATCGCGCCAGGATCGAGATGTGGCGGGCGGAGGCGGCGGAGAGGGCCCGGTAGTCCTGCCAGTCTCCCCGAGGAACCCCGGTTTCGTTCTGTTTTAGTTCGCATAATATGTATTATGTAAAGTATCAGAAGCAATAGTCACTCGGGGTACAAACTACCTGCCTGGCGATCGCCACCTGCCCCGAATCGGATGTATCCCCCGCCCCCATTGCAGCAGCGGTCCATACCACCGGCGTTAGTCCTGCCGGAACAGCTCCTCGATCCGCGCCGCCAGTCCGTTGCCCAGCCGGGCGCTCGACAGGTTCGCCACGACGGCCACGATCACGCCGGTGTCACGGTTCAGGGTCATGACCGTGATGCCGCCCACCGAACCTCCCGTGTGCGAGACCATCGCCTCGCCGCGGTCGTTCGTACTGGACCGCCACCCGATGCCGTAGCCGGTCTCCGTACCGTCCCTGAGGGTCTGGGACGCGAAGAGCATCTCGAGCGTTTCCGCCTCCAGATACCCTGGCGTGCGGTGGGCGTTGGCGAAGAGGAGCATGTCCTCGGGCGTCGAGAGGAATCCCCCGCCGGCCCACTTGTAGCTGTTGTCGACGTAGGGTGCGTTGACGACGCCGCCGTCCTCGTCCCTCGCGTAAAAGCGGGTTCTGTGGGGGATCACCGGCCGTACCTCATCTGCCATGGTGTTGGCCATCTCGAGCGCTCCGAACACCATGCGGTCCATGTAAACGAGGAACGCTTCCCCGCTCGCCGCCTCGACGACGGCGCTGATGAGGTTCCATCCATGAGAGGAATACGAGTATTCGGTGCCCGGCTCGCTGATGAGCGAATCGTCCTGGAACATCTCCAGCCCGGAGAGCACGTCGGCATACGCCGCCATCGAGAAGTTCTCGCGCCCCCGGTAGTGGCGGATACCTCCGATGTGCCCGGCCAGCTGCCGGGTGGTCACCGGCCACCGTTTGGCGGGAAACGAAGGCAGGTAGCTTCGAACCGGGGCGTCCAGGTCCAGTTCGCCGTCTTCCACCAGGTGCGCGAGCGCCGCAGCCGTGAAGGGTTTGGACACGCTCCCGATCCGGAACTTCGTCAATGGAGTTACTTTCACGTTATGCGTTAGATCAGAGAATCCAAATCCCTCTGACCAAATGACTTCTGACTCTTGTCCAACCGCCACAGACATTCCCGGAATGTCCTGCGCCGCCATGAGCGAGTCGATGAGCGCCCGGGCGGACTCGATCGCTGCGGAGTACTCGGCGGCGGCGTCCCCGACGGTCGTGTCAGCGGCCGGGGCCGGTGCGCCGCAGCCCGCCAGAAGCAAGGCTGACACGAGGAGTGCGCTCTTTGGCCAGCGTTGCCTGCTCACTGGACCGCTGCGCTCGATTGAACAGACTGTAAAGAGAACGTTACAAAATGTCATGTTTTCCGTACTTTCCCGTCGTCCTCGGGCGACGTGGGGGGGGTTATTCGCGGGCTGCCGGCAGGAAGCTGCGCAATACGAATCCGATATTGGCCGGGCGTTCCGCCAGTCGGCGCACGTACCACGGGAACCAGTGTGCGCCGTAGCTGATCAGCACCCGGATGCCTTTCTTCTCGGCAGCCAGCCGGTCCTGTTCCCCGTCGCCGATCCCGTAGAGCATCTGGTATTCGTAGGCGTCCCGATCCATGCCGTTCTCCTGTGCCCACGCGTCGATTCTGCGGATCAGCGCGGTGTCGTGAGTCGCGAATCCGGCACGGAGCCCCGCCCTCAGCGCATCGGGAGCGAGCATCCGGCACGCCTGGTCGAAGAACGCCTGGTCCACGTCGGCCTTCACCGGCAGCGCAATGCTGGCCGGCTCGGCGTAGGCCCCCTTCACCAGCCGGATCGCGGGGCCGAGCGGCACCAATGATTCGAGATCGGCCGGGGTTCGGTACAGGTATGCCTGGAGGCAGACCCCGAAGTTGGGGTGGTCGGCGCGGATGGAGCGGTAGAGATCGAGCGTCGGATCGACGTAGCGGCTGTACTCCATGTCCATCCAGACCCAGTTCCCCAGCGCCTCGGCGGCCTCGGTGATGCGGCGCAGGTTCTCCTCCGCTACATCGAACCCGAGATCGAGGCCGAGGTGGGTTGGCTTGACCGAGATTTCCGCGTCCAGGCCCGCGGAGGCGACCATCCCGGCGGCGTCGACGTAGTGATTCGCGACCGCGCGCGCTTCAGCCTGGTCGGCGACGTTCTCGCCCAGGAAGGTGATGAGCGTCGGGATTCCACGCCTGCGTTCGAGGATGCCGGCCACATCCAGCGCCTCGCCCAGGGTCTCGCCCGGCATGAACCTGCGCACGGCGCGCTTGACGAAGCCGTACCTGGGCAGGGTGTTCTTGCACCAGGAGTTTTCCGAGACCCACAGGAGTGTCGATCGAATCATGTTGGGAAAAGTGGTGTGCATGGGGCGCGCGCGCCAGCGGAGAGACGCCCGCTCGGGGGTGTTCCGGGCACGGGTTCACAGTTTGCCGAAGAGGTCGAGCAGCCGCAGCTTCCAGACACGCCACACGGCCTCCACGATGATGCTTCTGGACATCTTCGATTCGCCACTGTCCCTTTCGGTGAAGACGATCGGCACTTCGCACAGCCGGTACCCCGCGCGCCAGGCCCGGAGTTTGAGCTCGATCTGGAAGCTGTACCCGTTCGACTCGATCTTCCCAAGGCCGACCGACTCGATGACCTCGCGGCGAAAGGCGTTGAAGCCGCCGGTGGCGTCGTTCACGGGCAGGCGGGTGATGACCCGGGCGTACCAGGAGCCGAACAGGCTGATGAGAAGCCGGGTCATCGGCCAGTTCACCACCGTGATGCGGCCGCCCACGTAGCGGGAGCCCACGGCCACGTCCGCGTCGACGAGGGCCGAGACGAGCCCGGGCAGCATATCCGGGGGGTGGGACAGGTCGGCGTCCATCTCGATGAGGATGCCGAAGTCCCCCTCCAGTCCGCGGCGGAAGCCGGCCACGTACGCGGCCCCCAAACCCAGCTTGCCCGCCCGGTGCAGCACGTTGACCCGGTCGCTCGCTGCCGCAAGCTCGTCGGCTACCCTGCCCGTTCCGTCGGGCGAGTTGTCGTCCACCACCAGCACGTGGAAGGCTTCCCCCTGCCCCAGGATCAGCGGCACGATGCGCGGGAGGTTGTCGCGCTCGTTGTAGGTGGGAACGATCACCAGAACCTGCGGCGCGGCGTCGTTCATGAAGCCTCCGCAGTGGTGTCGGCTTCGGTTGCCGGGGCGCCGGGAGGATCACCGGATAGCACTGTCCGGCCCCGCGACCCTCTCGGCCCCGGCTTGCGGAGGATCCAGGCGCCCACCACGGTGGCCGCCAGCTCGGCGGTTGTGGTCCAGACGCGCTGAAGCGCCGCCAGTACCAGAGCTCCGTCCGGTCCCAGCAAAGGAGTCAGCAGGAATACCAGCGAACCCTCGCGAACGCCGATCCCCGCGGGGAGCATCGAGATATACCCGGCGAAGTACGCGGCGGCAAAAGCGGTCGTGGCAGAGCCGAAGGGTATTGGAAGCCCCAGGCCGGTCCCCAGGCATGCAAATGCCGCACCGAAGACGAGCCAGTTCAGGACGTATCCCGGCACCCACCGCAACAGACCCCGGCCTGCGGCCTCGGGCAGCTCGCCCACATGCCCGACCCGTCTGAGGATCCACCGCAACAGAGCCTCGGCCCCGCCGAAGTACAGGAAGGCGCCCATTGCCAGCACTGCCCCGAGCCCAACCGCAAGACCCCCAACCCCGGTGGAGCCGTCCACCCCGTACGCGACCCATCCCCCGAGTATCGCCGCGCCGATCAGGTTGAGGATCTGAGCCACGATCGCGGCTCCGGTGGCGCGCACAGCCGACAGGCCGGCACGACGTGCGAGGACGGCCAGCCCGGCGACCTGGACCACCTTGCCGGGAACGTACCGGCCCAGGTTCGCGACGAGCAGCATCGCGGTCCCCTGCACCACCGGCACCGGTGACTCGCCAAATGCCACGAGCACCCTCGACCACAGCCAGGCGGGGATCACGAACGTCAACAGGAGCAGCGCCAGCGAGAGCGCCAGGAACGGCACGTTCAGGCTCAGGACGCTCCAGTCGACAGCCCAGGCCTCCGCGAGGGTCATACCCGCCCCACGCAGAATCAGCCACGTGATCGCCGCGGCCAGCACCAACTTGAGGGGCAGCGCCCACCACCGGCGAGGGCCGGGGCGATCCACGTCGCGTTCCTGCCGCCGCGCGTTGGTGCCCTCGGCGCCCCCCGCCCCCGGGCCCGTCATCATCCCGAGCGGCCCCGGCGCCGCAGACGGCCCGCGAGGGTGCGCAGGTACGGCGACAACAGCAGCACGAGCACCACCACCGCAGCCCCGAAGCTGATCCACAGCGCGCTCCACACCGTGGGCGCGGTGAAGCGCAGGGTGACCGTGTGCTCTCCGGCCGCCGGGATTCGCACGGCCTGCAGGGTAAGGTTGACCCTATGGACATCGGCGGGCTCGTCGTTCACCTCGGCGACCCACCCGGGGAACCAGTTCTCCGAGACGACCAGCAGCGCGGGACCCGTGGTGCGCACCCTGAGCTCCCGCTGGTCCGGCTGGTAGCTCACCCACTCGATCGAACCCGAACCCCCGACCCCTCCGTCCCCGGGCAGCGGCCCCGCCAGGATCGCCTCGCGCGCCGGGTCGAATTCGCTCGACAGGATACGGGCGTGCGCGGCGGCGTCTTCCTCCAGAACGGTGACTTCCTCCGCGATCCAGGCGCGATTCATTCCCGGGTAGGCGTACACCGCCTCCCCTCCCACCGTACTCAACGGTTCCGCCCCCTCGACGAGCCCGTCCCACACAACGTACTTGACGTTCATCATTCTCAGGACGTTGGGGTGCCGGGTGTTGGCGCCCCGCCTCTGGCTGCCCTCCAGGCCGAGCAGCATGCGATACCGGGCCAGGTCATTCGGGTGATGTCCCGCCAGGATGTCGAGGCCGTGCATCGCGAACTCGACGCTCTGGTCGTTTTGGCCGTCGCGGCGCAGGTCCGCGACGCGGAAGGGCCCCTCAGCGCCCTCGTCGCGGCGTTGCTGCAGAAAGCGTGCGTTGGCGTTCGGGGCCGCCCAATCGTAGAAATCCAGGGTGCGGATGAACGCGCTGTCAATCCGGCCAAGATCGACCGCGACGAGGAGGACGAGGGCGGCCAGCCCCACCGTTCGCGAAACCTTCCCTTCGATCACCGCCCAGGCCGCCGTGACGGTGAGGCCGGCGAAGAGCAGCGCGATCCCGAAGCCGCGGGTGATGAAGGGCGTCGCGCGGGCCAGCGCGGCCTGCTGGAAGTCGGCGATCCCGGTGAAGACGGTGTTGGTCCAGAGGCTGGTCAGCGCCCCGCTCGCCTGCAGGAGCAGCCCGAGGAGCAGCAGCCCCAGGAACCCCACGAGCGCCCGCCCGCGCCTGCTCTTCAGAAACCTGCCCGGTGTGGGAGATTCCCGGACCAGATCCTCGACACCGAGCGTGAAGAGCGTGACCACCCCGAAGCTCACCAGGAAGGCGGCGATCGCCGGAACTCGGAAGAGCGACATCCCCGGCACGATCTCGTAGAAGACGCGCCAGACGGGCGTGTGCGCGCCCAGGGCGAAAAGGAGCCACACGAGGCTCAGCCCGCCCATGAACCAGCGGACCGCCTTTCTGCGGCGCCCCAGCAACCCGAAGAGCGCCAGTGCCAGGACAGTGATGCCCAGGTACTCGTGGTTCAGCTTGAGCGCGTTCCTTCCCCAGTAGGTGCCCCGGGCCCAGTCTGCGTCGCCGCCCGAGTTGCCGACGAATTCGGGAACCGCCAGCGCGAGCACCTCTTCGGGGTGGAAGGACCAGGAGGTGGCGTAGGCGATTGCCTGCTCGGGCGTCGCATCCACCGTCGTCGCCACGCGCCGGGAGTACTCGCCGACGTACTGCGCGGCGGGCACGAGTTGAACCGCCGCGAGCCCGGCCCCGAGAAGCGAACAGCCAAGGAACGCACCCACAACGAGTCGCGCCCGGACAAAGCCCCGTTTCCGCTCCTCGGCCTCCCCTGCCCTCCACATCACGACCGTGCGGAACACCGCGTAGGCGCCCACCGACCCGAAGAGAAAGTACGCAGTCTGGAACTGGGTAGTGAGCGTGGTCAGCGCGACCGCGCCCGCGAGCCCCGCCGCCGTTCGCCCGGAGGGGGCGCGCATGAGCGCATCGGTGGCCCAGAAGACCAGCGGCGTCAGCGACGCGACCATGAGCTTCCCGTCGTTGCCCCCGAGCGTCAGCGTCACCATGACCGGCGTCATCAGCCACGCCAGCCCTCCGACGGTGGCTGCGGCGCGGCCCAGGCCGAGACTCCTCGCCCAGCCGTACATGAAGAAGCCCCCGCCGACCACGTGCAGAACGAGCTTCCAGCCGAGGACGCGATAGGTGTCGGTCAGGTAGTAGAGGAGACTGGTCGGATAGACGAGATCGCCTCCGGAGATCGCCTCCAGCATGGGGATGCCACCGAGCAGCCTCGGAGCCCACAGGGGAAAGTCGCCAGCCGTCATCCGCTCCGCTGTGAAAGCCCGGCCCATATAGCCCAACCCCAACGTGTCTTCTCCATACAGCATCAGATCGGAGAAGATGAACTCCCCGAACAGGATGGTAGTGGCGAGCAGGAATAGCCCTGAGGAAAGCCAGAAGGGCCACCGAAATGCGTCTCCCTCCATCTTGCCTACGCTGTTTGGGCGACGCATCGCTATGGTTTCTCCCTGCTGTTCATGGTGGTCCTGTACGGGAAGAAGGCGGCTTCCGACCGGCCTGAAGTCTGGAGATGCGGTGCTGCGAGGAGACCTTCCACCAGCGCTGACGCAAGAATAGGGTACCCGGGTTGCACCGGCGTTTCAAGCGGGTTTGCGCCGTACCGCTGTTTCCGTCGAGAGGATTGGATTATCCTTTATTGAGATTCTCTCCACTCTCGGCACACAGAGGGCAGACGCGCGACACTACCGAATGACCTCCAAGTTCAAGGTCAATGACCGCAGAACGTCCAGGATTACCGTGGACGAGGCATCGATGCTGGCATTTGCCGAATTGTCGGGAGACACGAACCCGATTCATGTCGATGCCGAATCCGCGCGCAGGTCAGGCTTCTCCAGGCGCGTCGCATATGCAGGGCTGCTTCTCGCCGAGGTAAGCCGGATCATCGGAACCTGTATGCCGGGACCGGGTTCGCTCTGCGTGTCGTATCAGTTCGACTTCAAGACCCCGGTACTCGTAGGTGAATCGGTCGTCTTTGAGGTCACGGTAGCTCACTACTCGGAAGCCGCACGCGTAGTGCTACTGAGATTCGTGGCACGTCGTGAGCATGACTTGGCTATAGCGATGGAAGGTTCGGCAACGGTTCGTGTCCCCGTCGGGGAGGCGTCCGGGGAACCACTGCTCGTCCAGAGCTGAAGGGTACCATGGGGTTCTCGGAAACCGCACAGACCACCGTAGTCCAGGACTGGAGCGAGCGCCTTCGCAAGACGGCGGCGCGGCTCGCCGCGGCTCCATCGTACACGGGTGCGCACGAAGCCTACCGTGTCGGGATTGAGGCGCCGGAAACCGTAGAGGGCTTTGCCTCCGTCAACTGCGGTTTCCTGCGGAATGTGACGGTGGAGCCGTGGTTGCCGGAACTCTACACCGCTCTCTTGCAGCGGGGTATCAAGGCGTCGTTCCGTCTTGGCGACTACGCGGTCTACGAGCGTTATGCGGCTGCTCCCTCCGAGCTTGGGACTCCCGAGCCGGATTGCTACCTCGTCTACCTCGACGCAGGGCTGCTCGCAGGTGACGCCCGGCACGATCCTCCGGAAGACATGGCGAGAGCGTTGATACGCCGGATAGGGGGGATCGTCGGCGGTCTACTTGAAAACACCAGTGCGAGCGTCGTGGTCACGAACCTCGCGCCCGAGCCGAATCCCGTTCACGCTCTCCACGGAGATCAGGATCCAGGTGGTTGGCCACAGCTTCGCAGGACCGTAAACATAGAAATGGTAGACGCAATGTTCGCGGAGCCACGGGTCAGCATTCTCGATATGGACCGGATCGTCGGCGAGTACGGGGTGTCCCGTGCGTATGACACGCGAATGTACCTGACCGCTCGCAGTCCCTTCGCGGTCGACTTCCTCCCCCACTTGGGGCAGGCATTTGCGGAAATCGTTGCAGTTGGCATTCTGCCACCCAGGAAATGCGTGGTGGTCGACTGCGACAATACCCTGTGGGGCGGTGTGCTGGGAGAGGATGGTCCCGAAGGAGTTGTGATCGGAAAGGACTATCCGGGCTCCGCCTACCGAGAGTTTCAATTGTTTCTGGCGGGGCTCGGCCGCAGGGGATTCCTCCTGGCCCTGAACAGCAAGAACAACGAACGGGACGTCCTGTCGTTCATGGAAGACTCGTCGGAGATGGTGCTTCGTCCCGGCAACTTCGCGGCCTACCGGATCAACTGGCGAGACAAGGCCTCGAATCTGGCGGAGCTGGCTCAGGAGATGAACATCGGACTGGACTCGATAATCTTCATTGACGATAGCCCCGTCGAATGTGCCCGGGTCAGCTCTGCGCTCCCGGAGGTTCAAGTCGAACAGTTCCCTGCCAACCCCCTTGAGATCGCGCGATACCAGTCCCGCATCCAGGGCGTGGGTCGGCTTCGCGTCGGCAAGGAGGACATTACCCGATCCAAGTCCATCCGTGCGAACGCCAGCCGCAAACGGCTCAGGAGGAAAACCCCGGATCTGGAGTCGTTCCTGCGGAGCCTTGAAATCGAATTGGTGATCGCGCGACAGGAACGGGCTGCAGTGCATCGGGTCAGTCAGCTTTGTCAGCGCACCAACCAGTTCAACCTGACCACCAGGCGCTACGGAGTTGGCGATATCGAGCGCCTCATGGACCGGGGCATCGTCTATACCATGCGCATGAAGGATCGCTTCTCGGACTACGGGACAATCGGCGCCGCAATAGTGGACACAAGTCCTGCGGAATGCTGGAAGATAGATTCCTTCATGTTGAGTTGTCGGGCATTCGGGCGGAATATCGAAGGGGTACTGCTTGGTGCCCTGCTGGACGACGCCGCAGCGGCGGGTGTCGGGGTGGTGCGAGCACGCTACGTGGCGACGCGCAGCAATGGAATGGCACGGGACTTCTTCCCCGATCACGGATTCGCCGTGACCGAACAGATGGACGGCGAAATCCGGTTCGAGACCGTCGTCGGCCCTTCTGTCCGCGGTGGCTCGGAGGGAGTCTATCAGGTGCGACGAATGGGGCCTTCAGAATGATCGAAAATGCAGATAGGGCGCTGGAGCGGATCTTTCGAGTGTGCTCAAGGTGCAGCCGGAGACGGATGTCTCATTGTTGTCGGTTGAATCCCACCAGGGCTGGGACTCCATCGCCCACCTGAACCTGATCCTGGCCGTCGAACAGGAGTTCCGATTCATGATGACTCCGGAGGAGGCGTCCGCAGCGCACTCATTCCGGGCAATGTTGGAACTTGTGAACAGTCGGCGATGAGGTGGTGAGTACGGGATACGGCCGTGGCCGCGGAGTGTTCGCGCTTCGCTTCGACGTGGATTCCGTGACCTGCCTTGAGCGAGGGGTCCCCGCGCTCCTGAAACTCGGTGACAGCCGGGGCGTCCGCTTCACGTTCTTCGTCAACATGGGCCGCAGCTTCAGTTGGCGACACACGCTGGGCCGCACCCTGGGAGCGAGGCGTGCACGGGGAGCCCGGAAGCTCGGACCCATCTCGCCCGTACAAGTTGTCAGCAACCGCCAAGCTGGGCTGGGGCGGCGTGGGAAAGACAGTGCTCATCAACCCACGACTTGGATGGCGGTATCGGCCGGCCCTCGATCGGCTTTTCCGGGAAGGACACGAACTGGGACTGCACGGGGGTTGCAACCACGCCACCTGGCAGTATGCCCTGGATGAACTTGGGAAAGACGGCCTGGAACGACACTGCCGCGCAAGCTTCTCAGCTTTCAGGGATCGATATGGACAACCTCGTGGCTTTGCCAGTCCGGGATTCAGATATGACGACGAGGTTCTGGACCTCCTGGACAGGGAAGGCTTCGAGTACGCTTCGGACATGGCCGGAGAGCGGCCCTTCCGTCCTCCGCGACAGGACGGAGGGTCGCGCTACTCCCATTTCCAGATCCCGGTAAACGTGATCGGGGAGAACAGTGTTCCCCTCATTGAGCAGGGCCTTGCCCGCGGCCACTCCCATGCCCGCATCGTGCAGGATGCCGTGGACCAGATTCGCGGGCGGCGATTCGCACTGATGTACGGACATCCATATGTCGAAGGCGTGCGATGGCGGCTTCTCGATGCCGTTCTCTCGGAGTTGTCGGGCGACTACGACGTTGTTACGGTCGCAGAGTATCTGCGGCGCTGGAAGGAGATGGGCGGGAATGGGTAAGTTGATTCGGTATTTGGCTTCGATGCTCCCGATCGCCCTGGGCTTTCGGGCGTCGCTCTACCGTCTGAGCGGGATGCGGCTCGGGGCGATGACGACCATCGATCGCAACCTGCAGGTCACCCGGCCCGACATGGTGACGATCGGATCGAGGGTGACCATCTGCAATGCGGTCTCGATCCTGGGAGAAGTCACCGCCGTACACTCGCAGTTGGAAGAAGCCTACAGCCTTCGGAAGACGAAACCGGTGGTGATCGAGGACGACGCCTACATCGGCGTGAAGGCTACGATCCTGCCTGGCGTCCGGATCGGCCGGATGGCTACGGTCGGCGCGAATACCCTGGTGATTGCCGACGTGCCCGCATATGGCGTGGTGCTGGGGGTCCCGGGGCGGGTCATGATGATCCGGCCGCACGAGGAGCCGGCCGAATCCCGTTGACCCGGTGACATTCGCAGTTAGCGACTACAAAGTCCGTGGATGAAGGCGCTCGCATGCCAGGAGGGTTGTTCACGGCGACCCGGACCGAGTCCGGTTGTAGTCTTCTAGGGAAAGCCGACTGCGAGCCGAGTCCCCTGAATCGCATGAACTTTCATGCGTCCCGCGATTTCGTCTACGGCGAGGCTCACATCTTCCAGCATGCCGTAGTCGTGCCACACGATCACCCCTCCTGGCCGCACCACGCGCAACGCATTTCGCGTGTCGGCAACAGCGTATTCGTAAGTATGGCATCCGTCGATCAGGATGAAGTCGAAGGGTGAGAACTCGTCCCAGTCGAACTCGGCCGAGTCTCCCAACAATTGGGTGACCCTGTTCGCGTATTGCGATTCCATGAACTGTCTTCCTGTATGGTGGCCGGCGGCGGCGTTGTCGTGAATGTCGGGTACATCCAGCCCGAATTGTCCGCCCCAGTCCGGAGGGAGGTCCAGAGTAAAGACACGGGCACCTGGAGGGGCATTGGCGGCCAGGTTGACCGTGGTGTTTCCCTCGAAAGTTCCGATCTCAAGGATGCGCTCGGGCTTGAGGATGCGCACCATCGCTCCAAGCGCCACAACTTCGGACGGGCTCATGGACAGTAGGGGTTCCCTGTCGAAGGACCTCACCAATTGGACATCAACGGACTCGATCCCCGGAAAAACTGCATTCATGGGCTCCCGTCTCAGCCCACCGAACGACCAGCGGATTGCCCGCCGGAACTCGGGGTCTGGAGCCTTGGCCGCGAAGGGGCCATACCGCGGCCACAGCATCCGCCAGGCAGTAACCGGGTTGCGAGTGCTCTTGGAGATGGCGTTCCTCGTGCGTCTCAGAAGCTGGGTGATACGGCTTCCTCCCCTGGCCTTGCGACCTGACCACGAGAATGCCGCTTCCCCGCTCGATTCCGCTGATTTGTTGCGTGTCACAGGTTGTTTCTCCAGTGCTTGCTGTACGGGCTCAAGGCTCCTCCGGCTTGGCGGCCAACACCGCGATCCTCCGGCGGAGCAGCGGGACCCACCTCTGCAGGAGACGTTCGGCCACGTTGAGGCCTGGCAGGTGCGATTCGGCGAAATGCGCGCGCGCGATCTCGAATCCGGCGCTGGCCAGGATTCCCTTCATCCGCGGCATCGACTTGTAGTCCACATGGCTGATGTCCCGCTTCAGGACGATGTCGTTGTTCTTGAGGACTTCCAGGATATGCGTGCGGCACGGGGTCCACACCGAGAAGCTGCCACCGGGCTTCAGCACTCGGAACGCCTCGAGGGCCACCGCCTCGGAGTCATCCGGGTACAGATGTTCGAAGAGGTCGGCCGCCACGACCGAATCGAACGACGCCGAACGAAGACCGGTGTCCCGTGCATCGCCGCGGCGAAAGAAGACATTGTCGAGGCCTGAAACGTCCAGGCGCGCCTGGCACGCGGCGACCGCCCGCTCGGAAAAGTCGAGTCCGACCACTTCGCTGACGATAGGGCCCAGTGCAAAGCTGATCGTCCCCCATCCGCAGCCGAGGTCCAGCACCCGGTCCGTGGGACGAGGGGTGTGGAGTTCAAGCACTTTCCGAACCCGGTAGCGCTGGAAGCGGCTGGCGAAGTCATGCAGGTGGGTCCCGGCCTCGAAATAGGTCGACTCGTCGTAGTACGACCTTCCGATCCGAGGCGGACCATGCCTTGCCGTGCCGGTGGGCCGCTGAATCATTCGTCTCCCGCAACGCCCCGCAGGATCGCAGGCAATGTAATGTCAGCATTACATAATGTCATGTTTACATTACTTTCAGACTTCGGTAGACATCGAGATGCCGGTCCACCAACCGCTCGTTGCTCCACATCGCCACGACCTTCTCGCGGCCGGTGGCGCCCTGCCTCGCCAGCCCCTCGTCCGCCAGCAGATCCAGGACCTTCGCAGCCAGAGCGGGGGGATCGCCGGGGGGGAACAGCCCGCCCACCGAGTCGTCGACGATCTGGGGCAGCCCTCCAACCGCCGACGCCGCGACCGGGAGTCCGCAGGCCATGCATTCGAGCGCCGCGACCGAGGTGGCCTCCATGAGCGAGGGGAAGATCGCCAGATCGGCCGAGCAGAGCAGCCCCGGCATCTCGGCGTGGGGCCTCGCGCCGAGGAATTCGATGCGCTCGGCCACCCCCAGCTCCCGCGCGAGCCCCTCCAGCATCTCCCGGTCCGGCCCGTCCCCGACCACGATCGCGTCCAGATCCGCCCGGGCGGCAATCGCGGGAAGCGCCCGCACGAAGAACTCGACGCCGTTCTTCGGGAAGAGCCTCCTGGGGACCACCAGCCGCCACCGGCGCCCTGCGCGGGGGTGCGTGCCCGGAACCGGCCGGAAGATGTCGGTCTCCACGCCGTTCACCAGAACTTCGACCGAAATCGATGGTCCGAGACCCTCGCCCACCTCGGCGATCTCCTCGCTTGCCGCGAAGTTGTAGTCGCTGAGCTGAATCAGCCTGCCCAGCGCCGGAGCCACGAGCGGATTCGCGGCGAGCCGCAGGAAGTGGGAGGTGTGAAGGGTGGTGACGAGCGGAGTGCCGCGTCCGGCAAGCGCCAGCGAACACGGCAGAATGGAGGGGAACGCCTGGGCGTGAACCACATCGGCCCCCTGCACCACCGCACGGGTGCGCGGCGTCGACCCGGCCATATGGACGAACCACCCCCACGGAGTGCGCGACGGGATGGGGGTGCGGTAAACGCGGATTCCATCCATGTCCTCGCGGGCGGGGAGTCCGGGCTGCGACAGGGAGCTCACCACCGTGACTTCGTGCCCGCGCCTCACCAGTCCGCGGCACAGGTAGTGGACGTGGCTCTCCAGTCCCCCGACCTCGGGTGGGAAGTACACGCAGTGAAGGACGATCTTCACTCGGGCATCCAGTCCCGGGTCTCGCGCGGGGAGCCGGTCAGCGCGGCCATCAGGATGTCGGCGATGCGCTCCCCCGCCCGCCCGTCCCCGTAGGGATTGCGCGCCGGGGGGGCCACGTCGCCGCCGGACAGCCGCCTCGACGCCTCGGCGAGGATGTGCCCGGGGTCGGTGCCCACCAGCGTCGCAGCGCCCGCCTGCACGGCTTCGGGCCGCTCCGTCACCTCCCTGAGCACCAGCGTGTGGACCTCGAAGGTGGGCGCCTCCTCCTGGATGCCCCCGGAATCGGTGAGCACCAGGCTCGCGCGGCGCAGGACGGCGAGGAGGTCCCCGTAGCCCAGCGGCTCGACGAGGTGGACTCTGGACCTCCCGCCCAGAATACGCTCCGCCGGTTCGCGCACCCGGGGGTTCGGGTGCACCGGATACACGATCTCGATGTCGTCGAAGCGGTCGGCGAGTTCGGCCACCGCCCCGAAAACGCCCTCCAGAGGGGCGCCGAACGACTCCCGCCGGTGAGCCGTGAGCAACACCAGGCGGTGGGGCGAGACCAGCATCCGCGCCACGCGCCGGTCGTGTACAGCGAGCGGGCGCGTACCGGCCTCCTGCAGGGCGTCCACGACGGTGTTCCCGGTGACAAAGATGCGTTCGGGTTCGATCCCCTCTGCGGCGAGATTGGCTGCTGCTGCGGTCGTCGGAGCGAAGCAGAAATCGGAGATCGTGTCCGTCATGCGGCGCAGCATCTCCTCCGGGAAGGGCGACCACTTCTCGCGGCTGCGCAGTCCCGCCTCGACGTGGGCCAGCCTTCCCTGCTGGAAGAAGGTCACCACGCCGGCAAAGAAAACGGTGGCGGTGTCGCCCTGGACGATCGTCACATCCGGCGAGAAGTCCTCGCAGACGTCGCGCAGCCCGTCCATGCAGGCGTGCCCGATATCGTAGAGGCTCTGGCCGGGCTTCATGAGATCGAGATCGTAGTCCGCCTCCAGCCCGAAGATCTCCAGCACCTGGTCGACCATCTCCGTGTGCTGCCCGGTGAGCGCCAGCCTGTGGGTGCATCCACCCCTGCGCTGCATTGCATCGACGACCGGGGCCATCTTGATCGCCTCCGGCCGCGTCCCGATCACCGAGAGGATGCGTGGGCGGGGCGTCACGGCGGGCTACAGTCCTCGGTGCGATCCCGCCCGCCATGTTCGCGGCGAAGCGCTTCCAGTTCATCGTGCACTGACACGATCATTTCGCCGAGAAGACCCGCCAGAAAGCAGAGCGCGCCAACGGTGACCAGCAACACCACCAGATACAGGAGCGGCCGGAAGCCCTGGTCCATGATGAACCGGAGATAGAGCGCAGCCAGTCCCGTCACCACCCCCGCCGCCATGAGGAGCAGTCCCGGAAGCCCGAAGGCCACCATGGGTCTGCGGGAGAATCGTAGCTGGAACCACACCGACACCAGATCCAGGACCCCGCCGATGATGCGGCCCCTCCCCGAGTACTTCGCTTCCCCCGCCCGCCGCGGGTGCAGCTCGATGTCGATCTCGGTGACGCTGAATCCCTTCTTGTAGGCGAGGACCACGAAGAAGCGGTGCCAGTCGTGGCGCAGCCGCACGGCATCCAGCACATCCGCGCGGAACGCCTTCATGGAGTTGAGATCGCTCACCGGAACGCGGAAGATCGTCCTGCTGAGCGCGTTGTAGATCGACGACACGGCCCGCTTGTCGTACTGTCCCACCTTCCTCCCGGTGACCATGTCCCACCCCTCTGCGAGCCTGTCCAGAAAGCGGGGGATCTCGGCGGGGAGGTGCTGCAGGTCGGCGTCGAAGAGGACGAGGTACTTCCGGCACGTCGCCTCCGCGGCGGTGAGCAGCGCTTCGGTCTTCCCCAGGTTCACGCGGTGCCTGAGGACCCGCAGGCGGTCCCACCCTCTCCCCTGCTCCTCCGCCAGTTCGGCGGTGCCGTCGCTCGACCCGTCGTCCACCAGGATGACCTCGCCGGAGAGGCCGTATTCGTCGAACGCCGCCCGCAGCTCCGGGATAAGGTACGGGATGTTCGGAGCCTCGTTGTACGCCGGCACGACCAGCGCGAAATCGCGGTACGCCTCGCCCTTGCTAGACACGCTTCCTCATCCGGGCCGGAACGATTCCGAGGTGGTCGCGATACTTCGCCACCGTGCGCCGCGCGATCTTCACCCCCTCGCTCTTGAGCAGGTTCACGATCGCCTGGTCGGTCAGGGGGCGCGTCGGGTCCTCGCTCTCCACCAGGCTCCTGATCTTCGCCTGCACGCCCCGCGTCGAGACATCCGAGCCGGTGACGGTCGGAAGTCCTCCGGAGAAGAAGAACTTCAGCGGGTAGGTGCCTGTGGGGGTCTGGACGTACTTCTCATTCGTGACCCGTGACACCGTGGATTCGGCCATTCCGATGTGCTCGGCGACCTCCCTCAGCGTCAGCGGCTTCAGGTGCTGGACGCCCCGCTCGAAAAAACGCTGTTGCCTGGCGACGATGAACCGCATTACCCGCAGCATCGTCTGGCGCCGCTGTTCGATCATCTGGATGAGCCATTGCGCCGCGTTCATGCGGCTGGAGATGAACTCCTTGTTCTCTCCGGCGAAGCTGGAGCGTTTCGCGGCGACCTCGCGGTAGGTCCTGGAGAGCCGCAGCCGCGGGAGCCCCGTGTCATTGACGAAGACCATGTATTCGCCTCCGACCAGGTCGACGATGAGGTCCGGAATGATGTACTGGTCCGGCGTCGAAGCGTACTGCCGGCCCGGCCGCGGGTCCAGTGTCGCGACCTCGTCGGCGACCTCCTGCACCTCGGCGACCGATATCCCGCTGGCCCGCGAGATGTCCGCCCACCTGTGATTGAGGAGATCGTCGAGGTGATCGGTGACGATCCGGAAGACCAGGGAGTCCTCCCGGTCCGTCCTGACGAGCTGGATGCGCAGACATTCCCGCAGGTCGCGGGCCCCCACGCCCGGCGGGTCGAGCGACTGCACCACGCGCAGGATGCCTTCGATCTCATCCGTCGCGTGGGGAGCGAAGAGCGACTCCAGCTCATCGAGCTCGGCCTCGCGCGCCGCCTCGTCCTCGATCCCTTCGGCTTCGGCGATGGCGGCGTCGCGGACGGCCTCCCGGGAGCCGTTGAGGCCGTCGGCCACGTCCTGGAGCGAGCACGAGAGCAGTCCGTCGTCGTCGATGTTCCCAATGATCTCCGTCGCGATCCAGCGTTGCCGCTCGTCGAGGTCGACCAGCGCGATCTGGTCTTCGAGAAAGTCGTGCAGATGGCGTTCCTCGACCGCGGGGCGCTGATAGTACTCGCGAGACTCGTAGCGCTCGCGGCTGCCGCCCACGTCGAAACCGTCCAGGAGGATCTCGTCCCAGTCCATCTCGTCCTCGGACTCCTCCCGCCCTTCCTCGTCGACCTGGATGTCCTCGTCGTCGTCGGGCTCCGAAAGCTCGAGGAAGGGGTTCTCGGAGAGCTCCTGCTCCATCCGGATCTGGAGGTCGAGGAGCGGCATGTAGATCAGGTCCATCGCCTGGTAGAGGCGCGGATTGGGTTTTGTCTCCTGGCGCAGCCTGGCGCCCTGGAACATGCCCGACCTGATTCTGCCGCTCACGGGAGGATCATTCCTCGGGTGGCGGGAATCTCGCCCTCATGCGCGCCGTGAGGGTCCGGCCCAGGTAGAGGTGCGCGACCTCGTCGTTCCACACAAGTTCGGAAACCGTCCCCGAGACCCGGATCTGCCCGTCGTGCATGATGCACGCGCGATCCACGATCTCCAGCGTCTGTTCGACGTTGTGATCCGATATGATGACGCCGATGTTCCGCGTGCCGAGCTGCGACACGATCTCCTGGATGTCCTGCACGGCGATGGGATCGATGCCGGCGAAGGGTTCGTCGAGGAGCATGAACTTGGGCCGCTGCACGAGGGCCCTGGTGATCTCCAGCCTGCGCCGCTCGCCGCCCGACAGCGAAAAGGCCTTGTTGTCGCGCAGGTGCCCGATCGACAGCTCGCCCAGGAGTTGCTCGAGCCGCTCCTGACGCTCCCTGCGGGTCAGGTCGAGCGTCTCCAGGATCGCCATGACGTTCTGGGCGACCGTGAGCCGGCGGAACACGGAGGGCTCCTGCGCGAGGTAGCCCACCCCCATCCTGGCCCGCCGGTACATCGGAACGCCCGTGAGTTCGGTCTCGTCCATGTACACCTTGCCGTGATCGGCGGCGATCAGTCCGACGAGCATGTAGAAGGTGGTGGTCTTTCCCGCCCCGTTGGGTCCCAGGAGGCCGACGACTTCGCCCTGCCGCACCTCGATGTCCACATCCGCGACGACGCGGCGCTTCCTGTAGATCTTCGTCAGCCCCACGCCCCGCAGCGTGGAGTTGGTGTCCGAAGCGCGAGCGGCCCCGGTGGCGGGGTCGCTCGCCGGGTCGGCCGCCAGCGTGGCTTCCGCTGCGCCGCCGGTCATCGCCGCCTTCTTCCGGGGCTCGCCCCGGTTGTGGCGCCGGACGCCCGGCCAGGCCTCGCCCCGCGTGATCCCGCGGGCGCGGCGTTCGGGTTCACCCCCCTCGTGCCCGCGGCCGCTGTGTCCGGCCTTACCCCGGTCGTGTCCGCCGCCGCCGAATCAGGTCTCGGCCCTGCGGAGTCCACGACCGCGGAATCCGCCAGCGCGGAGTCAGGCGCCAGCGGCTCCAGGTGCCACCCCGCGGTCTGGCCCGCGACTTCCATGTTCACGACCTCTCGTCCGTCCAGGTGGATGGTGATCTCCCCCCCATCCACTAAGTGTAAAGCCGGGCGGGCTTCCGCGCCGACCCCGGTCGTGTCGCTGGCAAACATCCTGTAGAAGCTGCGGGCCCCGCCGATCGCGGTCAGCGTCTCCAGGCGCGGCGCGGCAGCCTGGGAAGCCGGGTCGGGGGGCGCGGTGCTATCGGACGGTTGCGACGGCCCGAAGCGGGCGATGATCGTGTCGCCCACCATCCAGTCCCGGCGCGCGACGTCCGGCAGGCCCCCGGAGCGAAGCGAGTCCTCGTCGGCCGATTCGGCCCGTGCATCGCCCACGGCCACCACCTGTTCGAGCCGCTGCCTCGGCGACTTCACCTCGATGGAGTCTCCGGTGAGACGGAAGTCCTGGGCCACCACGACGGGCCGGGGGAGCGAATCGGGAGCGGCCTGCGTCTCGTCTTCCTGCGAGGTGTCGCCGGCAAGACGCCGGGCGCGCTCCGCGTCGCCGGGCGAGAGTCCCCGCGTGTCGATTTCCTCCTCGTCGCCGCCGGGCAGGGGCGGCACCTCGGCGAGCGCCACGAGGCGGTCCACGCTTCCACCTGCGATGAACAGCCGGATGGCGGGCGCGCGCATGTCGACCTGTTCGCCGGTGAGGTATGCGTTCTGCCGCGCCACGATCTCTTCGCTCAGAGAGCCGGATGGGGTGACGGAGATCGTCGTGCCGGTCAGCGTGTAGCTCTGGCCCGCGAATCGCGCACCCCCGAGCACCACCATCACTCCCCCCTCCTGGTCGTAGTCCAGCGAATCGCCAAAGGCCTGCAGCGAGTCCCGCACGATCTCGACCTGCCCGCCCGCGCGGAAGTATCTCCGCCCGTCGAAGCGGAGGCGTTCGGCGCTGATCTCGTAGGGTACCGGAGGCGTGGTGTCGGCGGGTTCCGCGGCTTCCTCCAGCGGGTCCGAAGCCGGCTCCTCCGACTGGGGGTCGGGGACTTCCCCCAGTGGGGGCGAAACGGCTTGTCCGGAGTCGGGGCCGGCGGGCCGCGCGGCCGCCTCTCCGCTGTCCGGATCCGGGGGACGCGCAACGCCCTGGCCGCTATCTGGTTGCGGCGCCTGCTCCGGCGCCGGCGCGGGCGCAACAAAAAACGTTGCGCGCGGTTCCCCGCCGTAGACGAATATCCGATCGAGCGCGCGGAATTCGGACGCCTGGTCGTAGATCAGATTGTCGCCCCGGATCACCGTGCCGCTGGCCCGATCGGTGACCACCACGTTGGATGTCGCTGTCAGTTGTCTGCTGCTGCTGAAGTACATGGCGGAGTCCGCCTGGAGTTCGGTGTCCGGGTCTTCGAAGACCACGCTACCGTACAGCTGGACCTGGTTGTCCGATTCGAACACCACCGCCGAGTCGGCGCGGACGCGGGTGCCGTCCGAACACCGGTAGTCCACGCCCCCCGACGCATAGTGCCTGTACTCGGAGGGACCGAAGCGCGAATCGAAGCGCTGACTCTGGGTGTAGCCGCCCACGCTGACCAGCCGGCAATCGGGCTGCTGGCCGTCCGCTAGCCCGGGGACGAACAGCGCGGCCACCAGAGCGGGCCGGACTGCCCGGCGGGCGGCGATGCGAACCGCCCCTGGCGGGCGATTCCGCTTCCTGCCACGCCTCACGACTCGGAACAACCGCCTTCCTTCGGGGCGTCGATCCTGAGGTCGTTGAAGGAAAGGTCGGTTTCGAACCCGTCGCCCGTGATCCGGCATCCCCCACGCTGCATGCGCACGGGCACGTGCGTCCAGATCCGGTCCCTGTCCATGTTGAAGAAGAGCTCGTCGGCTTCGATCTCCCGCGCCTCGTTCAGCTCGTCGGCCGGCACGCTGAGCAGCGCGTTGCCGTATGCCCAGAGTTCGTTGCTCATGTTGCCCACGTTGCTCATCCTCCCGGCGGCGGCGGTGACCCTGCCCTTCTCGCGGCCCCGTTCGTCGTGAAGGAGCAGCGTCAGCCCGTAGATCCGCGCATGGGTCGAGTCCTGCCACATGTGTATGCTGTCGGCTTCGAGCATCCCTTCCTGGACACCGTCCCGGGTGAGGTTGATCGACGTGTCGTAGAGGGTCTGGTCGGCGGCGACCTCCTCCAGCTCGGTCAGCGGCCCGTCTTCGCCTCCGGTCGTACAACCCGCGGCCGCGGGAAGGAGGAAGAGGGTAAGGAAGAGGAACCGGCGAAGCGTGCAGGTTCCGGGGGGTTGGCGGGTCTCCATCAGACTACTCCGGCTCGCAGAAGGTCGTGCAGGTGGACGATGCCCTCGAGTCCCGCGTCGCCGACGACCGGGAGGGCCATGACGCCTTGTCTCTCCATTCGGCGCACAGCGGCGGCGCCGAGTTCGTCCGGTTGGGCGATTCTGGGCGCGCGGGTCATGAAGGTGGAGACCGTGAGGCCGAGGAAGTCCTCCGTGCGCTCCATCAGGCGGGCGACATCACCGGCGGTGACCACGCCGACGAGCGCATTGGCTTCGTCGATCACCGGCACCGTTCCCCGCATCCGCGCCAGCGGCACGATGACGTCGCGCACGGTCACGTCCCCCCGCACGGCGGGATAGTCCTCGGCCACCATCACGTCGCGCACCCGCAAGGTGAGGCGGCGTCCCAGCGAACCGCCCGGGTGGAGACGGGCGAAGTCGGCCGGGCGGAATCCCCGGCGGCGCAGCAGCGCCACCGCCAGCGCGTCTCCCATCGCGAGGGTGGCGGTCGTGGACGAGGTCGGCGCGAGGTCCATCGGACAGGCTTCGACGGCGACGCCGCAGTCCAGCACGGCGGCGGCCCGCGTGGCCAGCGGCGATCCGGTGTCACCGACCAACGCCACCACCGGCATCCCCCGGAGCTCGGCGAAGGCGAGCAGGCCCCTGAGCTCTTCGGTGGCACCGCTCCTGGAGAGCAGGACCAGGACGTTGCCGGGACTTGCGATCCCGATGTCGCCGTGCAGTCCGTCCACCGGGTGCAGGAAAACCGCCGGTGTGCCGGTCGAGGTCATTGTGGCGGCCACCTTGCGGGCGATCAGCCCGGACTTCCCCACGCCCGACAGGACCACCATCCCGTCCCGGGAGGCGATCAGGTCCACCGCGCGCAGGAAGCCGTCCCCGAGGCGGGCGCCGAGAGCGCCCACCGCCTCGGCTTCCATGCGGAGCACGCGGCGCGCCTCGTCCAGGATCTTCTCGGTTCCCGCCACGGGCCGCACCTCAGCCGCCGCGTTCGCGACAGTACTCATCAACCAGTCCAGTCCATTCTCCCCGGGCACGCAGCAGCGCCTCGACGAATTCGCGCACCGCGCCGTGTCCGCCTTCCTTCGTACTCTGCCAGACCGCGGCCCGGCACACCTCCGCGGTCCCGTTGGCCACCGTGGCGGGCAGGCCCACCCGCCTCATCAACGGCAGGTCGGCCAGGTCGTCGCCCAGTACGGCGACCTCCGTCCACTCCAGCCCTCTGGAATCCAGCAGCGCCTGCAGGATGGGAATCTTGGCCGCGCCGGCATCCTGGAACACGGCCTCGACCCCGAGTTCGGCGGCGCGGATCCAGGTGGCCCTGGAGACCCTCCCGGAGAGCAGCGCGACCTGCACGTCCGCCTTCTGCAGGATCCTGATTCCGAGTCCGTCCTGCACGTTGAACCGCTTGAGTTCCACGGTCGTGCCATCCTCCGTGGCCCCCATGTATACGCCGCCGTCCGTCATCACGCCATCGACATCGAATACGACCAGCCGAATCCGCCGGGCGGTTGCCTGCGGGATCTCCATCGGGTGAGGAGTCACGGCGCCGCCTCCGCGCCAATGGCCCTGCGAATCGCTACCACATCGCGCAGCACGGAGGGCAGGTCCCCAAGCGGCAACATGTTGGAGCCGTCGGACGGGGCCGCCGCCGGGTTGGTGTGGACCTCCAGGAAGAGGCCGTCGCAGCCGGCGGCCACCGCGCCCCGAACGAGCGTCCGGATGTGCTCGGGCGCTCCCCCGGTTGACCCGTCGGCGGTCGTCCCCGGCGTCTGCACCGAGTGCGTCCCGTCGAAGATCACGGGGACGCCGGCGGCCTCGCGCACACGCGCGAAGTTGCGCAGGTCCACCACGAGGTCGCCGTAGCCGAACGACGTGCCGCGCTCGGTCACCATGACGCGGGTGGCGCCTCCGGCACGCACCTTCTCCACGGCGCCGGCCATCGCGGCTGGCGACATCCACTGCCCCTTCTTCACGTTCACCGCCCTGCCGGTCGCCCCGGCCGCCACCAGCAGCGACGTCTGGCGGCAGAGGAAGGCGGGGATCTGCAGCACGTCGGCGACTTCGGCCACGGGGCCCGCCTGCGCCGGCTCGTGGATGTCGGTCAGGACGGGAAGTCCGGTCTCTTCCCGGACGGCGCGCAGCAGCTCCAGGCCCCGGGCCATCCCCGGTCCCCTCGCCGAACCCAGCCGCGACCGGTTGGCCTTGTCGAAGGACGCCTTGAACACGACCGTCAGCCCGGCCTCGCGCGCCGCGGCCGCCACCCCCCGGGCGACCGCGAGGTTGAGCTCCTCGTCCTCCAGCACGCAAGGACCCGAAATGAGGGTGAACGATTCCAGGTCCGGCAACGCGCTTCAGGCCCCCAGTGCCGCCGCCTTGGGCGCGACCGTCCCGGCGGCCCTCGCGGCGCCCGCTTCGACGAACGAGGCGAAGAGCGGGTGGGCGCTTGTGGGCCGGCTCTTGAACTCGGGGTGCGACTGGCTGCCGACGAACCAGGGATGGGCCGGCAGCTCGATCATCTCCACCAGCTTCCCGTCGGTCGTGGTCGCGGAAAATCCCAGTCCCTTCCCCTTGAGCACGGTGCGGTAGTCGTTGTTGACCTCGTAACGGTGGCGGTGCCGCTCCGTGATCCCCGAACTGCCGTAGACCTGCGCCGCCAGCGATCCCGGCACGAGCCTGGCGTCGTAGGAGCCGAGCCGCATCGTGCCGCCCTTGGTCGTGACCTTGCGCTGCTCGTCCATGAGACAGATCACCGGATGCGGGCTCTCGCGGTCGAACTCGAATGAGTGTGCTCCGGCGAGTCCGGCCACGTTGCGCGCAAACTCGATCACCGCGCACTGGAGGCCGAGGCAGATCCCCAGGAAGGGAAGCCCGTTCTCCCTCGCCCAGCGGATCGCGGTGATCATACCCTCGATGCCGCGGCTGCCGAAGCCGCCTGGCACGAGCAGCCCATGGTAGCCCACGAGGAAGGCGGGATCGAGGCCCTGCTCGAGCTTCTCGCCGCTGATCCAGTCGATTTCGACGTTGACGTCGTTGGTGATGCCGCCGTGGATGAGCGCCTGCTCGATGGATTTGTAGGCGTCCACCAGTGCCGTGTACTTGCCCACCACCGCGATCCGCACGGTGCCCGCCCTGGGGGACTTGATGCGCTCGACGATTCGCCTCCACCCGATGAGGTCGGACGGGGGTGCGGGCGCCTGAATGCCGAAACGGGACAGAACGAAGTCGTCCAGGCGCTGGCGGCGGAACTCGAGCGGGACCTGGTAGATCGTGTCCACGTCGAGCGCCTCGATGACGCCGTCCGGATCCACGTTGGTGAATCCGGCGATCTTGGCCTTGATCTCGTCGTCGAGCGGGTGTTCGGTGCGGCAGATCAGGACGGCCGGCTGGATCCCGGTTTGCATCAGTTCGCGCACCGAGTGCTGGGTAGGCTTGGTCTTGAGTTCTCCGGCAGCGCGGATGTAGGGGACGAGGGTGAGGTGGACGTGCAGGGCGCGGGGCCCCACCTCCTGGCGGAACTGGCGGATCCCCTCCAGGAACGGGAGGCTCTCGATGTCCCCGACAGTGCCGCCCACCTCGCTGATTACCACGTCGTGGTTCTCCGAGAGCACGCGCACGGAACGCTTGATCTCGTCGGTGATGTGGGGGATGACCTGCACGGTGCGTCCCAGGTAGTCCCCCCGGCGTTCACGGTCGATGACCGTCCGGTAGATGCGGCCGGAGGTGGTGTTGTTGTCCTGCGACAGGCTGGCGTCGATGAACCGCTCGTAGTGGCCGAGGTCGAGGTCCGTTTCGGCGCCGTCCTCGGTGACGAACACCTCGCCGTGCTGGAGCGGCGAGAGCGTGCCGGGGTCGACGTTGATGTAGGGGTCGAGCTTCTGCAGGGTGACGCGGAGCCCGCGCTCCTTGAGCAGCACCCCGAGCGATGCGGCGGCGATTCCCTTCCCCAGCGACGAAACCACCCCGCCGGTTACGAAAATGTACCTGGTCCGGCCCGATTCAATTGGGGTCATTGCCCTGCCGTCGCTCCTTGTCGTCGTCTCAACGCCTCGTTGCCCGCCGCCTCGGCTTCCCGGCGATCCCGTCCGTACCCGAGGGCGCGCATGCGCTGCTCCATCCGCTCCAGGTCCTCCGGTGTGTCCACGCCGCCGCCGGCGTCGTGCACGATCGCCACCCCGATGCGCATCCCGTGCTCCAGGGCGCGCAGCTGTTCCAGCTTCTCTTCCGTCTCCAGCGGTGACGGACTGCAATTCGCCCACCGCGCAAGCGCCCCGACGGTGTAGGCGTAGACGCCAATGTGCCGCAGCCTGAGTTCCCCGCCGTCCGCGGGGGACGGGTCGTCCCTCCGGTGCGGGATCGGCGCCCTTGAGAAGTATAACGCACTTCCCGCCGCATCCCGGACGACCTTCACGACCGAGGGATCGATGAACTCCTCTTCGCTCGTGATGGGCGCTGCGCAGGTGCCGACATCGAAGCCCGCCTCCACCATCGAGACGGCTGCCTGCACCGCCTCGGCGGAGACCAGCGGCTCATCGCCCTGGATGTTCACCACCACCCCGAAGCGCGCCTTGATCAGGTCCACCGCCTGCCGGACGCGGTGGGTGCCGGAGGGATGTCCGTGCCAGGTCAGCAGCGCATCCGCCCCTTCCCGGCGGCATGCCTCAACCACGTCCACGGAGTCGGTGGCGACCAGCACGCGGTCGAGGAAGGGCATCTCGCGCGCACGCCGCCACACCCATATCACGAGGGGCGTGCCGAGCAGTGGCTGCAGGGGTTTGCGCGGGAGGCGGGAGGACCCGATCCGCGCCGGGATAACAGCGAGGACGCGGTTCAAGATGGCACCCTCACAGGGGCGCGGAACAACGACAAGGCCGTGACATTCACGGACCTGAAGCTACTTCCCGGGGACTTCGGTGGCAAGCAGGAGGAAGTTCCCCAGCAGCCGCCGCCCCCCCTCGGTGAACCAGGACTCGGGGTGGAACTGGACGCCCCAGATGGGGTGGTGCCGGTGTCGCATCCCCTGGATTTCCCCCTTGTCCGAGGGATCCGCGCTCCAGGCAATGGCGACGAGCTCGTCCGGGAGGTCGGGCGCGGTCACCAGCGAGTGGTAGCGCGTCACCTTCATGGGCGAGGAGATCCCCGCGAAGAGGGGGTCGTCCTCGTGCACCACCATCGAGGTCTTGCCGTGGACGGTCTTCGCGGCGTGGATCGTCCGGCCCCCGAAGGCCTCGCCGATCGCCTGGTGGCCGAGGCACACACCGAGGACGGGCACGCTGGGTCCCAGCTCTCGGATCGCCTCTACGCTGATCCCCGCCTCGGCGGGGGTACACGGCCCCGGGGACACGACCAGCCGGGTCACCCCTGCGCGCCTCAGCCCGGCGGGAGTCACCTCGTCGTTGCGGTACACCCGGGGTCGTTCCCCCAGGTCGCCGAGGATCTGGACAAGGTTCCAGGTGAACGAGTCGTAGTTGTCTATGACTGCCAGCATCTCTGTCTCGGTGCGCCCGTGTGGCCCGATCGCTCCCGCCGCGCCGAATGTGCGCGACGGACGCCACCGGGTATAATAAGGTCAGGACCATGAGCATGTACCGGAAATGTATCGTCTGCGATCATGAATTCGCGGCCAACGACGCCCTCGAGCACCTGGACCGGGGGCGAAAGGTTGCGTACGACCCGGAAAAGGGGCGCCTCTGGCTGATCTGCCGCTCCTGTTCGCGTTGGTCGCTCGTCCCCATCGAGTCGCGCTGGGAGGCGCTCGAGGAGCTCGAGAAGCTGGTCCGCGACCAGGCGCGGCTCCTCTCCAGGACCGACAACGTGGCGCTGATGCGATCCGGTCCCCTGGAGATCGTGCGGGTCGGGCGTGCCCAGCTCCGCGAAGAGGCGTGGTGGCGCTACGGCAGGGAGCTGCGGCAGCGCCGCGAAAGGTTTCGCAAGCTGTCGGCCGCGGGGACAATCGGTGCGGCGGCAGCCATCGCGGGCTCGTGGGCTACCGGCGGGATCGGCTTCGTAGGTGCCTGGCTGGTCTGGGACAACGCCCCCAAGGTGGTTACCGGCGGTGCCCGCTGGCTGAGGTTCGGGAGCACTGCCTGGCGGGGCAAGGGCGAGTGCATGCGCTGCGGGGGCCCGATCGACAGGGTTCGCTTTTCGGAGCGGAACGGGCTGGTCCTTACCTCCGAGGAGGAATCGCCCGGGCTGATCATCTCGTGTCCCCGATGTGACCAGGCGCGGGACAGCGGCGTGCTGCTGACGGGACAGGAGGCCCACCGAACGCTGCGGAAGGTGTTGGGCTACCACCACTTCTCCGGCGCCTCCGACCGGCGGGTGGACCATGCGGTGGGCCTGATCGAGGCGTCGGGGGGACCGGAGCGGCTGCCCTCGCGGATACTCAAGCGCCGCCGGCCCTTCGGTGACGTGGGCCGGGTCGGTCGGGTCGCGCTGGAGATCGCCGTGCACGAGGAGACCGAGAGGCGCCTGCTGGCCATGGAGCTGGCGGAGCTGGAGGCGCACTGGCGCCGCGAGGAGGAGTTGGCCGGCATCATGGACGGAGAGCTGACGCCGCTGCCCCTCCTGGATTCGTTTCGCCGCCGGATTGCGGGGAAGTAGGCCCGCGGCCCCGGCGGACCGGGCAGTCGCGGTCCGCGACCGCGCGTCAGTAGTCGACCGGCCGCAGGTATGATTCCCCGATCGCGGTATCCGAAAGCAGCGCGACGGTCGGCAGGCGCCGCTTCCAGTGCGTCGAAGAGAGGCGCTTCCACACGATCCCGACCTCCGTTTCCTCGAAGCCGAGCCGGGCCAGCGAGGCGGGATCGTGGCCCCGCAGGAGGTGGTGCAGGATCGGATCGGCGCGGTGGTAGGAGATCCCGAGCTCGTCCTCGTCGTGGATGTCCTGGATGAGATCGGCGCTCGCGGGCTTGTCGACGATCGTCGCGGGGACGCCCAGATGCCGCGCCAGATCCCACACCTGGGTCTTGAGAAGGTCGCCCAGGGGATTGATGGGCGGGGAATCGTCGGCGTGCCAGGTGTAGTAGCCGAGGAGGCGCTCGCTCTTGTTCCCCGTCCCGAGGGGGAGGGCGTTGAGCCTGGCCGACTGGTCGAAGAGGATGACCGATCGCAGCCGTGCCGCGAGGTTCCCCCGCCTGGTCGGGGTGACGCCGGGCTCGTGCTCGGTGACGTAGGCGTCCACGGCCCCGGTGATCGACAGCGTGTGCTGCCGGGCGCCCGCCGCTTCAATGACGAGCCGGGCGTGCTCGAGACTCTCGGGACTGGAGGTCGCGTACGGGAGACGGAAGCCATGGACGTTGCCAGGCCCCAGGGCCTTGCACGCCAGGAAGAGCGACACGGCGGAGTCCACTCCCCCGGAGACGCCGATGACGACCCGTTGGAAGCCCCGCCGCCGCACAACCTCGTCGCGAATGAACTCGATGAGAGCGAGCTCCACGAGCTTCGGAGCGATGGCGATCGCCTGGAGGTCGGAGGCGTCCGGGCGGGTTGCGGGCCGCGGACGGTCCTCGGGCGCAGGCCGGCTCCCTCCGTCCGCCCGCCCGGGGGCGCCTCCGGCCTCGAGCGTCCCCTGGTCCGCATTCCCCCGCGATCGCCCGCCGCCGCTTGCGCCGGCCGACTGCTCTCCCGCCCAGGCCCGGTCCAGCGAAGCGCGCAGCCGGGGCAGCGCGTTGCTGAGGTCTCCGAGCAGGGGCGACTCCTGGCGAATCCGCAGGATGTCGCCGACATCCACGGTGACGGATGTCGTTGCCTCCGCGAAAAGGGGTGCGCGCGCCATCAGGGAGCCGTCGGGAGCCCACGCGGAGGATCCGCCGGCGAAGAGCTTGCCGCCCTCGGAACCCGCCAGGTGGGCCAGGAGGACGAAGACGCCGTGTTCCTTGGAAGTACGGGCCGCGATCCGGTCCCATTCATCCAGGTTGGCCGGAAGCGGCGACGCCGGACCGAAACCGCGCGCCGGCGACGCGCACCCGCTCAGCAGGAGCTCCGCGCCGTCGAGCGCGAGGATCGAAGGGGTGAGGGAGTGCCACAGATCCTCACAGATGAGCATGCCCATCCGGCCGAAACGGGTGTCGAAGGCACACACCTCCCGGCCCGGCTCCACGAAGCGCCCCTCCTCGAAGAGCCCGTAGGTCGGCAGGAAGACCTTGCGATGCACGTGGACGATCTCGTACCGATCCCCCGCCGGCGTGAGATAGGCCATGCCGTTGTAGACACCCCGGCGGCCACGCTCGTAGAACCCGAGGGCCAGGTCGCAGCGGCGGTCGTCGGGCGGTGCTCCCAGAGCCTCGACCAGTTCGTGCCGCGGAAGGGCTACCTCCCTGGCCGCGCCCTCCACGAAGTACCCGGACAGCACCGTCTCCGGAAAGACGGCGAGGTCGGCACCGGAAGGGAGCGCGTCCCTGACCGCCGCGACGTTGGCGCCCACATCCCCCTTGCTGGGCTTCAGCTGGCAGAGGGCTACGCGAATGGATTGGCCGGTGCCCATGGAGCGCATCCGAATGGCCTCGATTGGGGACGACGGGAAGTCGGGGGGTGGCCCCGGGTGGCGGACTTGGTTCCATTATCTGTCAGGTTCCGCAATTCCGAAAGAGCGATCACCGATGTCCAGAATACTCCGCTACACGTGTCTTGGCGCTGCCCTGGCTGTCCTGGCGGCTCCTCTCACCGCTCAGAATCCGCGCCCGGGCCGGAACGGACCGCCGGGCGTCGACACCGGGAGCGAGGGCGCCCAGGTCTTCCTCCACGCGCTCGACAGGATCTCCCGCCACCACGCCTCCTCGCCGGGGGACTCGGCACTGTGGGAGCTCGCGATCAAGGGCCTGATCGAGCAGCTCGACGATCCCTACGCCACCGTCTTCACCCCCGAGGAGTACGGGCGGTTCACGGAGACCAACACCGGCAACTATGCGGGGATCGGCGTCCAGATCTCCAACCTGGGTTCGCGGGTGACGGTCACGGCCGTCTTCCGGGATACCCCCGCCGATGGCGTCGGGATGCTTGTCGGCGACCAGATCGTGTGGGTCGCGGGGCACGACGCCAGCGACTGGACGATCGACATGGCCCGCGATTCGATCAGGGGCGAGCCCGGATCGGTGGTGAACATCAGGGTGGCGCGCGACGGCTACGCCGAACCCATTCCCCTCGCGATCAGGCGCGACAACGTGCACGTCCCGGCCCTGGCTTCGAGCTGGGCCGGGGAGGGGATCGCCCATTTCGGCATCGACCGGATCGCGCGCGGGGTGGCCGGCGAGCTGGACGTGGCGCTCCAGGAGTATCGTGATGCAACCGCATTCGTCATCGACCTGCGCGGCAACCCCGGCGGCTTGCTGGACGAGTCGCTGCAGGTCACCGACCTCTTCCTGGCGCCGGACCAGACCCTCGCGAGCGTGTCCAGCGCGGGCTCGGCGGGTCCGGGCGGGGAGGTCGAAACGCAGGCCTGGAGTGCCCGAAGCCCGCCCCGCATCCCGGAAACCCCCATCATCATCATGGTGGACGGCTTCACGGCCTCGGCCGCCGAGATCATCTCGGGAGCGCTTCAGGATCACGACCGGGCGGTGGTGATCGGGGAGCGGACCTTCGGCAAGGGCGTGGTGCAGACGGTGTATCCGCTGCCTGCCGGGCGCCAGCTGCGGATCACCACCGGGTCGTGGTACACGCCGCTGGGGCGGTCGCTTCAACGTGCGCGCAACAGTGACGGGACGCCCAAGCCGGAATCCGAGGAGCTCGGCTGGGTGGAGACGGCCGCGGGAAGGCGGCTGCGGACCGGCGGGGGCGTTTTCCCGGACCTCGTGGTCGAGCAGGATCCGCCAAAGCCGGAAGAACTCGCGCTGATGAATCACGCAGCCGAGGTGCAGGTTCCGATCGGGGTCATGGTCCGGGAGCACGCTCTGGAGCTTGCCAAGGAGGCACTCCGCACGGGTGTGGTCGAGCCCCTCCCCTCCTCTGCCTTCGATGCACTGGCGCAAAGCCTGGTCGAGCGGGGGATGGAGGAAGACATCGTCCAGAACCCGGTGGCGAGGGAGTACCTGGACCGCTGGACCCAGCTTCGCTATCTCTACCGCGCCGACGCGCGCGAGCTGAGCCTGGACGTGCTGGCGGAGGAGGACCGGGTGCTTGCCGAAGCCCTGCGGCTGGCGCGGGGAGCGCGCACCCGGACGGAACTCTTCGCGCTGGTGGAACAGGCGGCAGCGCAGTCGCCGGAGAGATAGCAGCCCGTGGACAAAACCCCCGTGGCATTCGAGCGGCGATGCATCCGCGTTGGACCGCTCCGCCCACCCGGTCACACTGTAGTGTCTGCTTTACGAATTGTCGCGTTCTCTTTACATCTCACGTCCTCAAAGCTCCACTCTTCGTTGCCTTTCGGACGAATAGCCCTGCTATTCGCCTCTCAAGGCGCCTCGCCAACCCGGCGCCTCGCCGCTCTCGGTGCTCACGCGGGTTTATCCACGGACTGATAGGTCTGCTAACGCCGCCCGGCGCTTCGCGGATGGAAGCGGCGGTGCGTCTCGCGCAGGTATTCCCGGTCGAGGTGCGTGTAGATCTGGGTCGTGGAGATGTCGGCGTGGCCGAGCATCTCCTGGACCGCGACCAGGTCCGCGCCCCCCTCGAGCATGTGGGTGGCGCAGGAGTGGCGCAGCGTGTGCGGTGAGATCCGCCTCTCGATCCCGGCTCGCTCCGCCGCGCGCTTGACGATCGTCCACACCGACATGCGGCCGAGCGGCGTGCCGCGCTGATTGAGGAACAACGCCCCCTTCCCCCTCCCGCCCCCCCGGTCCAGCGCCGGGCGCACGGCCGCGAGGTAGCGCTCCACCGCCTTCAGCGCGGCCTTCCCGACGGGGACGAGCCGCTCCTTGCCTCCCTTGCCGAACACCATGCAGCACTCGTCCTCGTGGTCGAGGTCCGCCAGTGACAACCCGGTGAGTTCGCTCACCCGCATGCCGGTCGCGTACAGGAGTTCGAGCACCGCCCGGTCCCTCCAGTAGACACTGGCATCCGGATCGACCGCCTCGACCACGCGCACGGCCTCGTCCTGGGTCAGGAACTCGGGGAGCTTCTTCGCCATGGCCGGCCGGTCCATGCGGTCGGAGGGGTCGTCGGACACGATCCCCTCTCCCGCCAGGAAGCCGAAGAAGGCGCGCAGCGCCGACTGCGCCCTGCGGATTGACACCGGGGCGCGGCCCTCGCCGTGCAGATGGGCCACGTAGTCGCGCAGGGTCAGGTGATCGATCTCGCGCGGACCCGCCACGTCCCCACGGTCCTCCAGATAGGCGAGGAATCGCCTCAGGTCGCTCCGATAGGCGTCGCAGGTGCGAGGCCGCAGACCCCGCTCCAGCGCCAGGTAGTCGAGGAACGGTTCAACGTGGTACCGCCGTCCCAGGGCGGTGCGCTTCGATTCCCGGCGCACGGCCCCGCCCTACCGCGCGTTCCGTCGCCGGGCACGCCACCAGAGTCCCACCAGCACCAGGGCCAGAACCACGGATACCGCCAGCAGCCCGCGCTGAGTCCGGGCGACCGCATCGGCCACGGCCTCCAGGTTGTCGCCGGCCAGGAACCCCAACCGCACGAGGACCCCGTACCAGATCGCCGACGCAATGGCCACCGGGGGCACGACCCGCAACCACCCCAGACCCGCCACCCCCGCGAAAACCGGGACGAGTGCCCGGAACCCCGGAAAGAATCGGCCCGCGAAGATTGCCGCCACGCCCCACCGGCCGTAGAACGCCTCCAGCCGGTCCCACTGCCCGTCCGGGATGAGTCCCCGCCCGCGTCCCGTGCGGAAGAAATCCCGCCCGTAGCGCCTGCCCAGCGCGTAGACGGCGACCGCCCCGGCCACGTTGAAGAACCACACGACGGCGAAGACCCCACCCACACTCAGGGTCCCCAACCCGGCGACGAACCCCCCGGCCACGATGAAGGTGTCGGCAGGAATCACCGGAACGATGTTCTCCACCACCGCACCCGCCGCCAGCACGGCGTAGACCACGGGAGGCGGCAGTTCGGTCAGCAGCGCGAGCGCCTCGTCCACGGTCGGCTCGGCGGCCGGTCAGCCGCCCCCGCCCTCCAGCGCGGCGACGGCGCACACCGCGATCCCCTCGCCCCGCCCGATCCACCCCATCCCCTCGTTGCTCTTGCCCTTCACCGACACGGCCCCCGCCCCCACCCCCAGCCGCCCCGCCAGCGCGGCCCGCATCCCGGCGGCGCGGGGACCGATCCTGGGCCGCTCGCAGATCACCGTCACGTCCACGTTGCCCACCCGCCACCCCGCCTCGCGCAGCAGCGCCACCGCGCGTGACAGCAGCTCCATCGAGTCGGCGCCGCGCCACGCCTCCTCACCCGGCGGAAAGTGGGTACCGATGTCGCCGAGGCACGCGGCCCCGAGCAGCGCGTCGATCACCGCATGCGCGACGGCGTCCGCATCCGAGAAGCCGCGGAGCCCGGGAGCATCCGGGAAGTGCACGCCGCCGAGCACCAGGGGGCGATCCGGGTCGAAGCGGTGGGAATCGTACCCGATGCCGACGCGGAAGGCAGGCTCCGTGCCCAACTGGGAGCCCTACTCCTCGTACTTCCTGAGCGCCAGGCAGACGTTGTGGCCGCCGAAGCCAAAGGAGTTGCTTAGCGCGACGTTGACCGGGCGCTCGATCGGGCCGCGGTGCGCGTACTCCAGGTCGCAGTCGTCGTCCGGGGTGGAAAAGTTGATGGTGGGCGGGATCACGCCGGTGCGGCATGCGAGCACGCAGATGACCGCTTCGACCGCGCCGGCCGCGCCGAGGAGATGGCCGGTCATCGACTTGGTCGACCCTACCACGATGTCGTAGGCGCGCGGACCGAGCAGTGCCTTGATCGCGCCGGTCTCGGCCCGGTCGTTGAGCGGGGTGGAGGTGCCGTGGGCGTTGATGTAATCCACGTCTTCCGGGCCGAGGCCGGCGTCCTCCAGCGCGATCCGCATTGCGCTGAGGGCACCTTCCCCGCCCGGGAGCGGCGCGGTCATGTGGTACGCGTCCCCTGTGGGCCCGTATCCGACCACCTCGCCGAGGATTTCGGCGCCCCTGTCCCGGGCTCGCTCCATCTCCTCGAGCACGAGGCAGCCCGCGCCCTCACCGATCACGAACCCGTCGCGCGTGGCGTCGAAGGGTCGGCTGGCGCCCTCGGGATCGTCGTTGCGGGTCGAGAGCGCCTTCATCGCCGCGAAGCCCGCGACCGAGATCGGCGCGACGGCCGCTTCGGCGCCGCCCGCCAGCATCAGCTCGGCCCGCCCTTCCTGGATGTACCGGGCCGCGTCGCCGATGGCGTGGGCGCTCGAGGCGCAGGCGGACACGGTGGCGTAGTTGGGTCCGCGCAGCCCGTACCGGATCGAGACCAGCCCCGAGGCAATGTCCGCGATCAGCATCGGGATCAGGAAGGGGCTGACTCGGCCGGGACCCCGGTCGAAAAGGGTGCGGCAGTTCTTCTCCAGCGTAGTGATCCCGCCGATGCCGCTCCCGATGAGGACCCCGAAGGCATTCGGATCGCAGCCGGGCGGCGGACCCGAGAGTCCGGCCGACTCCATGGCCTGCACCGCCGCCGCCACGCCGAACTGCCCGTACCGGTCGCACCGGCGCGCCTCCTTGCGGCCCATCCAGGTGACGGGATCGAAGCCCTTCACCTCGCATGCGATGCGGGTAGAGAACTCCCCGGCGTCGAAGAGCGTGATGGCACCTCCGCCGGATGTGCCGGCGCGAAGCGCATCCCAGCTCGACTGCACATCCTGCCCGACCGGGGTCACCATCCCCATGCCGGTGATGGCGACCCTCCGCCTATTGTTCACCGAGATGTCAGGAATCCGCTTGCTGTTCGATGTACGCGACGGCGTCGCCGACTGTGCGCATCTTTTCGGCGTCCTCGTCGGGGATGTCGATTCCGAACTCTTCCTCGAACGCCATGATGAGCTCTACCGTGTCGAGCGAGTCCGCTCCCAGGTCGTCGACGAACGATGCGTTTGTGGTGACCTTGTCGGCCTCTACGCCGAGCTCGTCAATGATGATTTCCGTGACTCTCGCTGCCGCGGTGTCGGACATGCTTGATTTCTCCGTGGGTGTTGTGCTGCTGGCGTGGCTGTGCCGGCGTGCCGGTTCCGGTTTGCGGACGGCGGGGCTACATCGCCATCCCCCCGTCTACCGCGATGACCTGGCCGGTAATATAACGCGCCTCCGGTCCCGCCAGAAACCGGACCACCCCTGCCACGTCTTCGGGTTCGCCTAGCCGGTCCAGGGGAATCCGCCGTCTTAGTTCCGTCGCGGTCGCTTCGCCCAGCGCGGCGGTCATGTCCGTCCGGATGAACCCCGGGGCGACCGCGTTACAGCGCACGTTGCGCGACGCCAGTTCCCGGGCGACCGATCGGGTAAGCCCGTGCAGCCCGGCCTTTGACGCCGCGTAGTTGGCCTGGCCGGCGTTGCCGATCAGGCCGATGACCGAAGTGATGTTGATGATGGACCCGGCCCTGCGCTTCATCATCCCGCGGGCGACCGCTCGGGTCATGTTGAAGGCGCCCCCCAGGTTGGTGGACACGACCTGCGACCACTCCTCGTCGCGCATGCGCAGCAGGATGTTGTCGCGGGTGACGCCCGCGTTGTTCACCAGGATGGAGACGGGTCCCTGCGACTTCTCCACCTCGCGCACGGTCGCCCTGCACGCGGCGGAATCGGCGACGTCGCAGGAGTGCGCGACGTGTCCCTCGCCCTCGAGCGAGGCGGCCGCGGCCACCGCGCGCTCAGTGTTGAGGGCGAGCACCGCTACCCTCGCTCCCGCCCGCGCCAGCTCGGCGGACACGGCCAGGCCGATGCCCCGCGATCCGCCCGTCACGACCGCCACCGCGCCCGCGAGTTCCCCCGATTTCGTCATTTGTCCGACTCCATGAGATCGATGGATGCGGGTGTGCCGAGCGACACCGTCGGCACGCCTTTCGCGTTCCGGCGATTGAGACCCGCAAGGACCTTGCCCGGCCCGAGTTCGGCGAAGCGCTCCACGCCCAGGGCCCGCATCCGGCCGATGCACTCGATCCATCGGACC
Organism: Longimicrobiales bacterium; assembly: GCA_965206305.1. GTDB lineage: Bacteria > Gemmatimonadota > Gemmatimonadetes > Longimicrobiales > Gaopeijiaceae > Bin94. Next base: position 2,863,018 of record CBDBJI010000004.1, read on the forward strand.
GGCGCGGTGAGCTGCCGCACGAGAAGTTGCCGGATCCTCCCGGCCTCCTCCGCCGGCTCCGCCGTAACGTTCGACACGACCGGGAACTCGGGCCGGTGAAACGTCGTGCGCTCCAGCGCTTCGCGGAAGGCCTCGGCGGCCGGGCCCATCAGCGGCGAGTGAAAGGCCGCCGACACCGCCAGCCCCACCACCCGCTTCGCCCCCATCTTCTTCGCCTCGGACGATATCCAGTCGATGGCGCGGAGCTCGCCGCTCACGACCACCTGACCCGGCGCGTTGAGGTTCGCGGGCACCACGGTCATCCCCGCGGCGGCCGCCCCTTCGCACAGCTCGGCGATCGCGCTCTCTTCCAGGCCGAGCACGGCGGCCATCGTGCCGGGCGCCGAGTCCCCGGCCCGTTCCATGAGCTCACCGCGCAGCCTCACCGCACGCAGCCCGTCCGTGAAGGACCAGGAGCCGGCGGCGCCGTGGGCGGAGAGCTCCCCCAGCGAATGCCCCGCGGCCGCCACGACGGGCCCGAGACTCTCCCGGACCACCCTGTAGACCGCCAGGGAGTGGACGTACAGCGCGGGCTGCGCGTTCCCGGTCGAGGTCAGCACCTCCGGAGGCCCTTCCCAGGCGAGCCTGGACAGGGAGAACCCCAGGGTGTCGTCCGCCTCCTCGAAGGTCTCGCGCGCGGCGGGAAAGCGCTCGGCCAGCCCGCGCCCCATCCCGACATGCTGGGACCCCTGTCCCGGGAACAGAAGTCCCTGCTTCACGGGCTCATCTCCGCGCACACCGCCTGCCGGACCGATCGGCCAGGCCTACCAGCGCACGAGCGTGGCGCCCCAGGTGAGCCCGGCGCCGAACGCGGTCATGAGCACCATCGAGCCAGGCCCGATGCGTCCCTCCTCGATCGCCTCGTCCAGCCCGACGGGGATCGTCGCCGAGGAGATGTTCCCGTAGCGCTGCAGGTTGACGAACACCCTGTCCATGGGGATTCCCGCGTACCTGGCGGTCGACTCGATGATCCGGATGTTGGCCTGGTGCGGCACCAGGATGTCGATGTCGTCCGCGGTCACGCCAGCGTTCTTCATCGCCTTCCTGCCGGCGGTGGCCATGGACTTGACCGCCGCCTTGAAGATCTCCGGCCCGGACATCTCCAGCATGTGCTCCTGGTTGTGAATCCGCTCCGGGGTCAGGGGCAGCGCCCCCCCGCCCGCGCGGCGGATGAGGAGGGGAGCGAGGTCCCCGTTGGAACTGTGGTGGCTGGACAGCACCCCCTCTCCGTTCTGCGAAGGCTGAACCACCACCGCGCCGGCGCCGTCGCCGAAGAGGATGCACGACGAGCGGTCCTCCCAGTTGGTGATCACCGACATCTTTTCGGTCGCCACCACGAGGACCGTCTCGGCCTGCCCGGCCGCGATGTGCCCCTCTGCTACGGACAGCGCGTACAGAAAGCCCGTGCAGGCCGCCTGCAGGTCGTAGGCGTAGCAGCGCCGCGAGGCTCCGATGGCGGCCTGGATCTCGCAGGCGGTGGAAGGAAGCAGCCGGTCGGGGGTCGCAGTGGTGACGATCAGGATGTCGATGTCGGCCGGCGTGAGCCCGGCCTTCTCCAGGACCCGCTGCGCCGCGCGTTCCCCCATCTCGACCACGCCCATCTCCGGCGGTGCGATCCGGCGCTCCAGAATGCCTGTGCGCTCCCGGATCCACGCGTCGCTGGTGTCGACCATGCGCTCGAGATCGGCGTTGGTCAGCACGTTGTCCGGCAGGAACCGGGCGGTCGCCGCGATGCGTGCCAGGGCCTTCCTTGTCTTCATCCGTTTCCAACCTGTCCGGCCGCGAGATCACGGGCCATGTGGGAGACCATGCGGCTGTCGACGGCGCGCTTCGCCACGCCCACGGCTTCCTTGATCGCCTTGGGCGACGAGGCGCCGTGGCAGACGATGCTCACGCCGTTGACGCCCAGCAGCGGGACGCCTCCGTACTCGGCGTAGTCGAATCCACGAAACAATTCATCCAGTCCCTGTGCAAAGCGGTCTTCCTCGAGCCGGGTGCGCACGGCGCCGACCACGAACGAGGCGGTCGACTCGTAGAACTTGAGGAGGATATTGCCGATGAAGCCGTCACAGACGAGCACGTCGCAACTGTGGTGGATGATGTCCCGCCCTTCCACGTTGCCGACGAAGTTGAGGTCGCTCTCCGCGAGCAGGCGGTGCGCGGCCTGCACCGCCTCCGTTCCCTTCAGCGGCTCGGAGCCGACGTTCAACAGCCCGACCGCCGGACGTTCGATCCCCGCCACATCGTGCATGTAGATCACGCCGAGCCGGGCGAACTGAAAGAGTTGGTGCGGCTTGCAGTCGATGTTCGCGCCGGAGTCCACCACCAGCGTGGTCCCGCGCGCGGTCGGAAACGGGGTGCCCAGCGTCGGGCGGTCGACGCCCGCAAGGGCCCCCAGGGTGAGCTGGGAAGCCGCCATGACCGCCCCTGTGGAGCCCGCCGAAACGAAGGCGTCCGCCTCCCCCGACTTCTGGAGCTCGAGGCAAAGATTGATCGAGGCGCGCGGGGTCCGCCGCAGCGCGGAGATCGGCGACTCGTCGGGAGCGATGCGGTCCGGCGTGTGCACGACGGTGACGCGGTCCTGCCCGGGGAAGCGTTTCAGCCGGCCCTCGATCAGCGCCGCGTCCCCGACGAGCACGATGTCGAGTTCGGGATCCTGCTCAACGGCCGCGACGGCGCCCGCGACCTCGCTGTCCGGAGCATGGTCCGTCCCCATTGCATCCAGTGCGATCCGCATCGGCACTATTTCCTGGGAGCCTGTGGGCAAATCCGCACCGCCACCGGGGAGCGGACGCCGGCTACTCGTCCTCTACCTGGTAGATCTGCCGGCCTCTGTACATCCCCGAAGTAGGACAGACCCTGTGACGGAGCTTGGGGTCGCCGGTGCGCGAGCACGTTCCGAGGGTAGGCTCGGGAGCCTTATGGTGAGTGCGGCGTTTCCGCTTCCGCTGCTTCGAAACCCGTTTCTTGGGAACCGCCATCGTTCTCTTCCTGGTCTGTTTGCAGAGCGCTCAGCGCCGCCCAGCGCGGATCCATGCCGCTGCCGGCCTCGCGCGGCTCGCTCCTGTATTTCTGTACCGGGGAGCCGCACCCGGTGCAGCGCCCGTCTTCTTCACCGGCGGTGTAGTACCGCGGTGCTTCCAGCACGATCTCTTCCCGAATCGCATCCTGCAGGTCCAGCACCATCTCCCGGCCGTCGATGACGCGCACGTCCGAATCCGGGGCCTCCCAGCTGCCGCTCGGCACGAACAGCAGCGTAAGCGACCGCTCCACCGCAACTTGCAGATCGTCGAGGCAGCGCCCACACTCATAGACGAGCGGCGCCCGCCACGAGCCCTGCACGACAACCCCGCCAATAGCCGTCAGCGCCGCGGTTCCCCTGACCTCGACCGCGTCCGAGAACCTCAGCCCGGAGTCGGCCCAAAGTTCGGAATCAGGACCGATCGATCCTGCCAGGGTGAGCGTGCGGCGCTGCCGCAAGCGCAGCAGATCTATCTGCACCATAGACCCCTATGATACCGAAACAGATGCCGCTAACGCAATAGCTCCGACTCGGCGAAGAAGAATCCGATCTCGCGGCGGGCATTGTCGTCCGAATCCGATCCGTGGATCGCATTGCGCTCCTTCGATTCGGCGTACAGCCGGCGCACAGTCCCTTCGGCCGCTTCCGCGGGATCCGTCGCGCCGATCACCTGACGCAGCCCGCCGACCGCGTCCGGCGCCTCCAGCGCCATGGGGATGCACGGACCCGAGGTCATGAAGGCGACCAGCGATTCGAAGAAGGGGCGCTCCCGGTGCACGTCGTAGAACGAGCGGGCCTGCGCGGTCGACATCGTGAGCATGCGCAGCGAGCGCACGCGGAACCCGGCGGATTCCAGGTGCGCGATGATCTTTCCGGCCGCGCCGCCTGCGGTCGCGTCCGGCTTGATTATGGCCAGAGTCTGGTTCATGCGTTGATCATATGGATGAAGGTGGTCGGGAGGGGACGAAACCGACAGGGTAACGGAACAGGAAGTGGCGCCGCGAGTCAACCGGAAGGCTGCGCCGTCGGCGGAATCACCAGGGTGTCCGCGAACGCGCGCAGCACCGTGCCCCGGTCGAGGAACCCCACCACGCGGCCCTCCCGGACGACCGGGAGCCGGGAGACCTTCCGGGCGATCATGGAGCGGCTCGCCTCCACCAGACTCTCGCCCTCGGAGACGCATAGCACCGCCCGCTTCATGATGTCCCGGGCCACAATCGAACGCCGTTCCGCGCTGGCCTCGCTCCCCGGCAGAATGTGTGACAGCACGTCGCTTGCCGCGATCACTCCCAGCATCTCGTGGTCCTTGCCCACGACCGGAATGGTGGCGAGTCCCCGCCTCAACATGAGGTACTGCACCTCGTGTATGGGTGCGTCCGGGTAGACGCGGTAGACAAGCGGCTGGAGCACATGCCCAACCGTGACATCAGTCTCTATGTCCATGTCGGCAACGTGCCTGGATCCGATTATCTGAAGTGCCGTCTCAGGTACGAGCATTTCCCCGCCCGCGCCCGCGACTCCCTTGAGCGCCGGCCCCAGAAAGAGGTTGACCGACGGCCGGGGCAGTCCCCAGACCACCCATGTGCCCCGGTAGTCCGCGCCGCGGCCGCCGCCCTTCGGCGTGAGCAGGAAGATGAGGCCCGGATCGCCCGCGTCGCGACCGAGGTTGATGAGGTCGACCCGGGGCGCCAGGGAGGTGCGGTGCGGCCGGATCCCGGCGCGGGAGACATTGAGGGCGGCCGCGATGGCGGCGTGACCGCCGGGCAGGTCCACGGCCCCGGCGGCAAGGCACTCCCAGGGGTCGGCGGCGGCCCCGACGACGACTCCGGGGTCGGCGATCAGTTGCCCGAGCTTCACGCGGCTCACGCGGGGCCTCCGGGGGCGCTGCGCCGCGGATTGCTACCTGCCCAGCGACTCCCGGACCAGAGCAGAGATCTCGGCGGGGCGTTTGGCGACCTTGATTCCATTGTCCTCGAAGGCCCTGGTCTTTTCGGCGGCGGTTCCCGATGACCCGCTAATGATAGCACCCGCATGGCCCATGCGCGTCCCCGGAGGCGCGGTCCGCCCCGCGATGAACCCCACGACCGGGATATCCAGATTCGCGCTGACCCACGCCGCCGCGTCCTGCTCCGCCGTACCCCCGATCTCGCCGATCATGACCACTGCCTCGGTGTCGGGGTCTTCGGCGAACGCCGCCAGACAGTCCACGAAGCTGGTTCCGATCAGCGGGTCGCCGCCGATGCCCACGCAGGTGGTCTGCCCCAGCCCGTCCCGGGTGAGATGATGCACGGCCTCGTAGGTGAGCGTACCCGACCTCGAGATCAGCCCCACCGGCCCCGGAGTCACGATGCTTCCCGGAATGATCCCGAGCGTGGTCTTGCCCGGGGATATGATTCCCGGGCAGTTGGGGCCCAGCACCCGGCAGCCACGGTCCCGCGCCAGCGCGTGGGCCCGGGTCATGTCCAGGACCGGTACGCCCTCCGTTACACAGACGATGAACCCCACGCCGGCGTCCGCGGCCTCCATGATCGCGCCCGCGGCGAAGGCGGGCGGCACGTAGATCACCGACGCGTTGGCTCCCGTCCCGGCCACGGCGTCGGCGACGGTGTCGTAGATCGGCACCGCCCCGCCGTCGGGTTCGGCGAACGACCGTCCCCCCTTCCCCGGGGTCACGCCCGCCACGACGCGGGTACCGTACGCCATCATCTGGCGGGTGTGAAACGAGCCGTCGCGCCCCGTGATCCCCTGAACGATCACCCGGGTGGTTTCGTCAACGTAGATCGACATGATCCTGGACCAGACTTCCTTTCGGTTTCGTTATCATCCGGCCAGCCGCACGGCCTCCTGGACCACCTCGTCCATGGAGGAGACCGCGGCCAGCCCGGCTTCCGCCAGAATCTCCCGCGCGAGTTCCTCGTTGGTGCCCGTGAGGCGGATCACCAGGGGGATGCCGATGCCCAGGCGCCGCACCGCCTCCACGATCCCCCTCGCCACGTCGTCGCAGCGGGTGATCCCCCCGAAGATGTTGAAGAGGATCACTTTCACGCCCGGATCGGAGGTGATGATCTCCAGCGCCGCCACCACCTTGTCCGGATTCGAGGAGCCGCCGATGTCGAGAAAGTTGGCCGGCTCGCCCCCGTAGTACTTGACCAGGTCCATCGTGGCCATCGCCAGTCCGGCCCCGTTCACGCAGCAGCCGACACTGCCCTCCAGCTTGACGAAGCTGAGCCCGGCCGCGCGGGCCTTCGCATCCGCCTCCGACTCCGACGCGGGGTCGCGCATCGCGTCGATCGCCGGGCGGCGGAAGAGTTCATTGTCGTCGATGCTGACCTTCGCGTCGATCGCCTTGACCTCGCCCCCGCCCGTCGAAATGAGCGGGTTGATCTCGGCCATCGAGGCGCCGTTGCCCGTGAACGCGGCGTAGAGCCGGGTGAGGATGCGCGCGGCCTGCCTCGCCAGCGACGGGTCGCTGAACAGCCGGGTGGCGAGCCCCCACGCCTGGTGCGGCATCAGCCCGTAGCGGGGGTCGACGCGCAGCCTGTGGATCGCGTCGGGGTTGTGCGCGGCGACCTCCTCGATGTCCACGCCCCCCTCGGCCGACACCATCAGAACGGGACACTGTCCTTCCCGGTCGACGAGAATCCCGGCGTATGCCTCCGTGGCGATGTCCTCGGTCGGCGAGACCAGCACGCGGTCGACGGTCAGGCCCCTGATCTCCATGCCGAGGATCGCTTTGGCGTGGCGGGCGGCCTCGTCGGCGTCCGCGGCCAGCTTGACACCGCCTGCCTTGCCCCGCCCGCCCGAGTGCACCTGCGCCTTGACGACGACCCTGCCGCCGTACTTCTCCGCCAGTGCGCGAGCCCCGGAGGGATCGTCCGCGACCTCGCCGGGGTTGACGGCCATCCCGGCGGCGCGGAACAGCTCCTTGGCCTGGTATTCGTGAAGGTCCATGGGCAGCCATGAGGTTGATGGGAAGCCTGTTCGCGTCGGGCGCCGCGGGGGGGACGGGCGCGAATCCCCCCGTTCCGCCCCAGCGGCGCCGTCATATCATATTACAGAGGACCCCCAACCTGAAGAGCCGTCGTGGAGAACGAAGGCGCCACGGTTGCAGACCGGGAGCCCCCGCGTGCAGAACGAAGCCGCTGGCGCGCAGAGCGCCGCAGCACCCATCTACCTGGATCACGCCGCTACCACACCGGTGCGCGCGGAAGTCGCTGCCGTGATGGCGGGGTGCCTGGCGGAGGACTTCGGGAACCCGTCCAGCGGGCACCGCTGGGGCCGCCGCGCGAGGGCGAGGCTGGAGGAGGCACGGGCGACGCTGGCCGCCGCGCTGGGCGTGGAGGCGGGCAGCGTGTGCTTCACCAGGGGGGGCACCGAGTCCGACAACCTGGCCGTCCTGGGCAGCGCGCGGGGCCTGGCCGGGGCGGCGGGGGGGCGGGGCGCGCATGTGGTCACCTCCGCGGTCGAGCACCCCGCGGTGGCGGCGGCGGCCGGACGCGCGGTGAAGGAAGGGGCGCGCCATTCCGTCGTAGGGTTCGAGGAGGGCGAGTTCGACCTGGACGGACTGCGCGCCGCGCTGCGTGATCACGACCGTCCGGCCGTGGTGTCGTGCATGTGGGTCAACAACGAGACCGGGCTCGCGTTGCCGCTGCCGGCGATCGCCGCGGAGTGCCGCGGCCACGGGGTCCGGCTGCACAGCGACGCGGTCCAGGCGGTCGGCAAGATCCCGCTCTCCCTTGCGGAGGTCCCGGTCGACCTGCTCACCGTGACCGGTCACAAGATCTACGGACCCAAGGGCACGGGCGCGCTGATCGCCCGCAGCCGCCGCGGAATCCAGCCGCTCCACTTCGGGGGTGGGCAGGAGGGCGGACTGCGCCCCGGCACCGAGGACGTGGCCGGAGCCGCCGGTCTGGCCGAGGCCGTCCGGTTGGCCGTCCTCGACGCGCCTGCCGAGTCGCGCAGACTGGCGGCGCTGCGGGACGAGGTCGAGTCGCGGCTGATCGAGGCGATTCCCGGCGCCCGGGTCAACGCCGGCGGCATGAAGCGGGCACCGCACATCCTCTCACTGGCCATTCCGGGGATCGACTCCGACACGCTGCTGGCCGCACTCGACGCAGAGGGAATCGCCGCATCCGGCGGTTCCGCCTGTGCCAGCGGGTCGAGCGCGCCGAGCGCTTCCCTGGCCGCCCTCTACCCGGGTGACACCGCCGCCTCGCTGCGCCTGAGCTTCGGGCGCCTGAACCACCCGGCACAGGTCGCCCGCATCGTGTCGGTGGTGGTGGAGGCGGTCGCCCGGATCCGCTCCCTGTGGTCGACGTGAACGCCGGCGCGGACGACCCGCGGCGCATTCTGGTCGCCATGTCCGGAGGAGTCGACTCCTCCGTGGCCGCGGCGATGCTCGTGGAGGCCGGCCACGAGGTGATCGGCGCCACGATGAAGACCTTCTGCTACAGCGAGGAAGAGGCCGCCGCGAGCCGGAAGACCTGCTGTGGCCTGGATGGGATACAGGACGCCCGCCAGGTCGCCGACCGACTGGGAATCCCGCACTACGTCTTCGATGTGGAGCGCGAGTTCACGCGGGACGTCATCGACGACTTCGTCACCGAATACGGGCGCGGGAGGACCCCCAACCCCTGCGTCCGGTGCAATTCGAACACCAAGTTCCGCGACCTGTTGCGGCGGGGCCGCGTTCTCGGCTGCGACGGCGTGGCTTCGGGCCACTACGTCAAGCTCGATCGCTCGCGCGGCGAGCCGCGCCTCCTGCGCGGGGCGGACCCCGCAAAGGACCAGTCGTATTTCCTGTGGGGACTTCCCGCCGAGCTGCTCGGGCGGCTCCACTTTCCCCTGGGCGAACTCACCAAGCCCGAAGTGCGGGAGCGCGCCCGCGCGCTGGGGCTGGTCACGGCGGAGAAGCCCGAGTCCCAGGAGATCTGCTTCGTGCCCACCGGCAACTACCGGGATTTCCTCGAGAAGAAGCTGCTGCCCACCCACCCCGCCCTGCTGCCCGGCGCGATCATCGACCACCGGGGGCGCGTGCTTCGGCGTCACAACGGCTATTCCGGCTTCACGGTCGGGCAGCGCAAGGGGTTGGGGGGCGGCCTGCCTGAGCGCTACTACGTCCTCGAGATCCGGCCGGACACCCGGCAGGTCGTGGTGGGCCCGAGGCACCTTCTCGATGCGCGCGGCGCCCACGTCGGCGACGTGAACTGGCTCGCGGCGCCGCCCCAGCCCGGCACGAAGATGCTGGTGCAGGTCCGCTACCGGTCGCCCGCCCATCCCTGCCGGGTGGTGGCCTGCGACGGGAACTCCGCCGAGCTGCGCTTCGAGGAGCCGGCCCGCGCCGTGACACCGGGCCAGTCGAGCGTATTCTTCGACGGCGAACGCGTGATCGGCGGCGGCAGGATCAGCCGCGTGACGGGGAGCGGCTGCTGATGGTGACCCGTCCGGCCGCGGAAGACACCGGGGGCGCGGCGCGCATCACCACTTCAGCCCGGCCGAGTCCGCGAAATCGCGCATCTGCTGCTCCTGCTGCTCGGTGAGCGTGTCGGGGACTTCCAGCTTCATTTCCACGTACTGATCCCCCCGGGTCCCTTCGCGCTCGATCCCCTGCCCCTTGATCCTGAAGCGGGTTCCGGTCTGCGTGCCCGGCGGAATGCGCAGCACCACCTTCTTTCCCGAAATGGTGCCGACCCGAATCCGCGACCCCAGGGCCGCCTGCGCCAGGTTCAACGGCACCGTGACGATGATGTCGCTGCCCTCGCGGCGGAAGAAGCGGTGCGGCAGGATCTTGAAGGTGATGATCAGGTCGCCGGGGGCGCCGCCCTTCCCGCCCCGCTCACCCTGCCCGGTGAGGCGCATCTTCGCACCGGAGTTTACCCCGGGCGGCACGGACACCTGGATCTTGCGGTTCTGGTGGACCTTGCCCGCCCCGCCGCACGCACCGCAGGGCCTGTCGGCGGCCTCGCCCCGGCCCATGCAGGCGGGGCAAGGGCGATTGACGGCGAAGCCGCCCTGGCCGAAGGAGACGCTCCCCGAACCCCTGCACTCCGCGCACTTCTTCCAGGCCGTGCCGGGCGCGCCGCCGGATCCACCGCAGGTCGCGCACTCCTCGCTGATCGTAACCGAGATGGTGATCTTCCCCCCCTTGGCGGCCAGCATGAACGGCACCTCGGCGGTGTGCTCCACGTTGCTCCCCCTGGTGGGACCGGAAGGGCGCCGCGGCCGGGCCTTCTTTCCACGGTCGAAGATCGAGGAGAAGATGTCGGAGAAGCCGCCCCCCAGACCGCCGAGGTCCTCGAAGGAGAAGTTCGTCGATGTCTGGGGCCCCGCCCGGGGGCCGGTCCGGGCGCCCCGGAAGCCGAAGGCGCCCAGCTTGCGCATCTGGTCGTACTTCTTCCGCTTCGCGGCGTCGGAGAGCACGCCGTTCGCCTCGCCGATGTCCTTGAAGCGCTCGGCCGCCCGGGGGTTCCCGGGATTGGCGTCCGGGTGGTATTTCTTCGCCAGGCGGCGGTACGCCTTCTTGATGGCGGCCGCGTCGGCCTTTTCGTCAACTCCGAGGATCGCGTAGTAGTCCTTGTCGGTCGTCATGGCCCCCGCAGACCGCTAATCGGTCTTGAAGACGCCCACCCGCGCCGGGCGGATGAGGATCCCCTTCAAGGTGTACCCCCGCTGAAAAACACTCGCGACGGTTTCGTCGTCGTCCTCGGACTCGGTCGGCACCCGCATCATCGCCTCCATCGTGTTGGGATCGAAGCTCTCGCCCCCGGGGTCGACAACCTTCACACCGGCCTCCTCGAGCGCGCGGAAGAACTTCCTCTCGACCAGGTCGACGCCTTCCACGATCGCATCTACGGATGCGGTGCTCTCAGGTTCCAGCGCGGTGACCCTGCACAGATCGTCGAGCGGTTCCAGGAAACGCGCGACCAGATCCGCCTGCGCCCGGTTCCATCTCTGTCGCAGCCTGTCCTCGGTGCGCTTCCTGAAGTTGTCGAAGTCGGCCGCCAGGCGAAGGTGCTGATCCTTCAGACGGTTCCGCTCGGCCTCCAGTTCGGTCATCGACGCCTGCCCGTCCACCGGGTCCGCCGGGTCGCCGACTTCCGGGGCTTCGTCCGGTGTGGCGGACGCTTCGTCAGGCGAATCCTCCGTGGCCCGCGCTTCCGCGTCCCCGTCCTCTGCGACCTCGGGGCCCGCCGCCTCGTCCTCGGACCCGGCCTCGCGGACCGTCTCCTGCAAGCCTTCGTTCTCCGGCACGTTCATCTCCCCACTCGCTGCTGACAGCCCGCGGAACCACTCGCCGCTGCATTCGGGCGGCGGTGCATCCGAGCCGGGCCGCGGCGCTCGCGCACTCGCGATGTCATGAGAATACTACTGTTCACAAGCTGATCAATCCCCGGCTGCGGGTCCATACGTGGGGTGCCCGGCCGCCCTGGCGGCCATCTCCAGCACCGCGGCCACGCTCGCGTTCCCCAGGCGGGACGCGATGCCAGCCGGCCGGCGAGCGGCCGCGACTAGTTCCGGGCGGCCAGGGACCGGTGGCGCCACAGGTAGTCGGTCATCGAAAACAGGCTCAGAAGAACGGACAGGCCCAGAGTGATGCCGATGAGAGGGCTCAGCAACCCGCTCAACAACGCCCACGGCGCCCCGCTCCACCCCGAGTCGGCGGCGGTGGCCGCCAGCGGATACCAGAGCAGCGCGGCGCCGGTGAACACGCTCAGGGCCAGCGTCTTGAGCTTTCCGGACTTCCCGGCTGCGATCACGACCCCGCGGCGCACGCCGTACCCTCTGAGCACCGTCACAAGCACCTCCCGGCCGAAGATCACCAGCATCACCCAGAGCGGCATCTCGCCCCACCACGGGAGGGCGCCGAGATCGTCCGCCCGGTGGCTGATGATGTAGAGCGGCACGAAGGTGCACGCGAGGAGGAGCTTGTCCGCCAGGGGATCGAGGAGTTTGCCGGTATCGGTCACCCACCCGTACCGGCGCGCCAGCTGGCCGTCCCAGATGTCGGTGAGGGCCGCGAGGATAAAAACGAGAAAGGCGGCGTAGCGGCTGCCGACACCGCTCGACAGGGCCAGAAAGGGGATCACCGGACAGAGGGCGATCCGCGCTGCCGTGATCGCGTTGGGGATGTTCAATCGGCTTCAGCCTTCCGCCGGAGTTCGTCCTCCATCCGGGTCAGGATCGCGGCTCCGCGGCTCCGCAGGAGGCTCTTGGGCTCCCAGGCGCAGAAGTCGCGGAGCACCGACACCGAGCCCACGCTCGCCGGCTCGCCGGCAATGTGACCCAGGGCCGCAAGGCGCCGGAAGGCGTTGCCGCTGAAGAGCTCCCGCCGGTTGTTCTCCACCTGGTTGCGGATGACGAGCGCGGCCACCGCCGCCACGGCGCCCGCGCCAAGCAGAAACATCCCGATCCTGCGGATACGACCACTCATCGCCTACATCTCCCGCCGGCCTGCCAGCGCCTCGGCGATGGTGGTGCCGTCGATATACTCGAGATCGCTGCCGATGGGGATGCCGCGGGCCAGGCGCGTGACGCGCACCGGATACGGGCGCAACACGCCTTCCAGGTACACGGCCGTGGCCTCGCCCTCGACGCTCGCGTTCGTCGCCAGGATAACTTCCTTGATCGGGCCCCCCGCACCGTCGAGGCGCCGCACCAGCCCGCCGATGGCGAGTTCGTCCGGGCCGATTCCGTCCAGGGGAGAGAGGCGGCCGCCGAGCACGTGAAAGAGGCCGCGGTACCGCGCGGCTCGCTCGATGGCTCCGACCTCGTATGCCTCCTCGACCACGCAGATCACCTCCTGGTCCCTCGAGGGGTCGCCGCAGATCGAGCAGAGGTCCGCGTCGCAGTAGTTGCCGCACGCCGGGCATGGATGGACCCGGTCGGCCATCTCGTCGAGCGCCCGCGCGAGCCGGCGCACGTTGTCCTTCGGTCCCTTGACGAGGTGGTAGGCCAGCCGCAGCGCGGTCTTGGCGCCGACTCCGGGGAGCTTCCCCAGTTCACGCGTCAGGTTCTCGATCGGCGACACGGCGGAACGCAGGCTAGAAGAGTCCCGGCAGCTGCATCGGGAGGCCCCCCGCGGCCCCGCGCATGCGCTCCTCCGAGAACGTGCGGGCCCGGTTCTGAGCCTCCACCACGGCGGCGACGACCAGGTCCTCGAGCATCTCCGGATCCTCCGGATCGATCACCTCGGGGTCTATGGAAAGGCTCTTCAGGTCCCCTTTGCCGGTGACCCGGGCGGTGACCATGCCGCCGCCGGCGGACGCTTCGAGCTCTTCGGCGCTGAGGCTGTCCTGCAGTTCCTGCACCTTGGCCTGGAGCTGCTGCCCCATTTTCATGAGTTGTTGGATGTTCTTCATTCTCTTCTCCGAGCGCTAACGCTCCCTGAATCGGTCTTCAGTCCACCAGATCGAGTTCCAGTTCATCGACCGCGCGTTCCAGATGCGGGGCCCGCTTCACGAGTTCCTGCAGCCGCGTCCGCCTGACCGAGTCTTCGGTGACCCGGCCGCTGTCGGCGCCGCCGTCGGCGCTGCTGCCGACAATAGAAATCTTGGCGGAATCGCGCCCCGCATGAAGGGCCAGACCCTCCTCCAGGACGCGAAGCACCGTCTGCTGCCGCAATCGGGCCTCGCCCGGGCCCGGGATCTCCAGCACGAGAGCTCCGTCGCTCTCGCTCGGCGTGGCGGCGCGCAGGAAGGTGGTCACTCCGCCCGGAAGGGTTGCCATGCGCTGCCGGTCGGCGAGGAGGGCCCGCCAGGCGGTGGCGAGGTCGGTCGGGGGGTGTGCGGGCGGCTGGGGGGGCGGGGGCTGGGGGGTGTTCGGCGCCGGGGGTGTGGCGGCAGCCTGCCCCTCCGCTTTCGGGGCTTCGGGCACCGGTGGCGTGTTCGGTGTCGGCGCGGGGGGCGCGGCCTCCCGGGCCGGGACGCCGCCGAGCGAACGGATGATGTCCTCCAGCTCGACCGTGCGGTCCAGGTAGCTCATCCGCAGCAGGAGCATCTCGACCATGACGCGTGGCCTGCCGGTGCGCCGCAGGCTGCCGTCCGCCTCCAGGCTCGAGGCCATGGCCAGCATTCGCACCAGGTCCCCCGGCGCGAAGCTCGCGGCCCGGCGCGCGTAGGCGTCGCGGAGCTCGGTCGCCATCAGCCCGGGTGCGTCCCCCACGTCAAGCGCGACGCGGAGCAGGAGGCGCAGCCTCTCGGTGAGGCCGTGGTAGAACTCCACCAGGTCGTGTCCCTCGTCGAGCAGCTCCTCCACAAAATCGAAGACGGCCCCATGACGCCGCTCGAGGATCACGTCGATGATCTGCAGGTAGCGCTCTTCGGCCACTACACCGAGCACGCGCACCACCGCTTCGACCTTCACCTCCTCGTCCGAGAGCGCCAGCACCTGGTCGAGGAGCGAGAGTCCGTCGCGCATCCCCCCGTTCGCCTTGCGGGCGATGGCGCGCAGCGCCTCGGGGTCGAATCCGATCCCCTCCGCCTCCAGTACTTCGCTCAGCCGCTGCATGATGTCGTGCGTGCCGATCCTGCGGAAGTCGAAGCGCTGGCAGCGCGACAGGATCGGCGAGGCGCTCTGCTGGATGCGCCGCGCCTCCGTCGTGGCGAAGCAGAAGATCACCCGGGGAGGCGGCTCCTCCAGGATCTTGAGCAGGGCGTTCCACGCCTCCCTGGTCAGCATGTGCGCCTCGTCGAGGATGTAGACCTTGTAGCGGTCCTCCTCCGATGGGGCCAGCATCGCGCGCGCCCTGAGTTCGCGGGCGTCCTCCACTCCGCGGTTCGAGGCGGCGTCGATCTCGACGACATCCAGCGAGGTGTGCCCCCCCCAGATGTGCTCGCAGTTCCGGCAGGTTCCGCACGGCTCGCCTTCGGGGGTCCGCTGCGGGCAGTTGAGCGACATCGCCAGGATCCGGGCCAGGGTCGTCTTGCCGACGCCCCGGGGGCCGCAGAAGAGGTAGGCGTGTCCCACCCGCCCTCCGGCGACCGCTGACCTCAGCGTCTCGGAGACGTGCTCCTGGGTTGCCACCTCGCCGAACCGGCGGGGTCGGTACTTCCGGGCAAGGGCGAGATAGGACAAAAGCTGCGATCGTGGAAGGTTGCGGGATGACCGTGCCTCGCAGCCCGTGGACAGACCCCCGCGAGCACCGGAAGGGGAAAGCACCGGGCTGTCGGGGCCCGCGAAGTGCCCCAGGCGCTCCGCGGCGGCGTTTGCCACACTTACCGCTGCTACCTTCACGGTCCTGACGGGGTTCATGAGCGCTCGACCCGCGGACCTGGGGCACCCGCAAAGCTACCCGCTCGGGGGAGGGAGCGTCAACGGAGGCGAACTAGGCGAGCGCCGCGCCGGGGTGCGCGCGTGGGGCCGGGCAACAGGTCTTCACGGGCTGCGGGGTCTCAGGCTCCGGGGCGCCAGGCATCGGGGACGTGCTCGATCACGGCCTCCTCTCCACGCAGGTCCACACCGATGGCGTCGAAGCGGTAGACGCTGCCGCGCCGCCCGTTCTCGTGGATCCAGCGCCGGGCGGCGGTCACGACCGCGTGCCGCTTCAGAGCGCGGATCGGCTCCAGCACCGTGCCCCCGGTCCGCGTCGTGCGGGTCTTCACCTCCACGAAGGCCACGACCCCACTCCGGGCGGCGATCAGGTCGATCTCCTTCGGCCCGGCCCGGTAGTTGCGCGCGAGTACCGCCCACCCCTGCTCGGCGAGGTACGCCTCCGCGATCGCCTCGCCCCTGCGTCCCAGTTGCACTCGGCTCTCTTCCATGACGCAAAGGTGGGGGCGGACGCAGGACGCGGGAATGGCTGGATGGGACCAAAGCGCCCGATGGGGGTTGCCACGGCGTTGGGCGGGCCGGCCCGGGGCGTTAATCGAGCGTAGCCAGCGACCTCCCGATGGCCCGCGCGATCAGGCCGCACTGCGCCACGAGGTCGACGAACTGATTCGGGTACAGGCTCTGGGCGCCGTCGGAGAGCGCCTCGGGCGGATCCGGGTGCACCTCCACGATCAGCCCGTCGGCTCCGGCAGCCACCGCCGCCCTCGCCATCGGGGTCACCTTGTCCCGAACGCCGGTGCCGTGGCTGGGGTCGGCGATGATGGGCAGATGGGTGAGCGACTTGGCCAGCGGCACGGCGGTGAGGTCGAGGAGATTGCGGGTCTGCTGGTCGAAGCTGCGCACCCCGCGCTCACAGAGGATGACGTCCAGGTTGCCCGCGCTGAGCAGGTACTCGGCCGCCAGGAGCATCTCGTTGATCGTGGCCGCCATCCCGCGCTTGAGGAGGACCGGCTTGCCGCACACGCCGGCGCGCTTGAGCAGCGGGTAGTTCTGCATGTTGCGGGCGCCGATCTGGATCACGTCCGCGTACTCCGCGACGAGCGGGACACCCTCGGGGTCCACCGCCTCCGTCACGATCGCCAGCCCGGTCCGCTCGCGGGCTTCCGCGAGGAGTTCGAGCCCCTCCGGCCCCAGGCCCTGGAAGGAATAGGGGGACGTGCGGGGCTTGAAGGCGCCGCCTCGGAGCGCGCACGCACCCGATTCGCGCAGTTGGGCGGCGATGTCCATGATCTGCTCGCGGCTCTCGACGGCGCACGGGCCGGCGATGAGGACGACTTCGTCGCGCCCGAACGCGACGCCGTTGCCCAGCTCCACCACCGTGTTCTCGTCGCGCCATTCCCGCGACACCTGCTTGTAGGGCTTGCTGACCCGGATCAGTTCACGCACTCCGGGAAGGCCCGCAAGCCGGGCCGCCTCCACCCGGCCGTCGTTCCCGACGAGTCCGATGGCGGTGCGCTGCCGCCCGGGCATGGGCTTGGCGCCGTAGCCCATGTCGGAAATGGTGTCGACGACTCTCTGTATCTGCTCGGGCGTGGCCCGGTGGTCCATCACGATGAGCACGGTTGCGTTTCTCCGATTGTGAATTGTTGGCCGTCCCGGGCGCAGATCACCGGGCCCGGGTAGCCCGCGGCGCGCACGAGGGCGGGCACCGCAGCCGCATCAAGGGGGGGATACAGGTGCGTGAGCACAAGGTTGGCAGGATTCGCGGCGCGCGCCAACTCCGCCACCGAGGCCGGTGACAGGTGGTTGCTGGCGGCGGCCGGATCGGCGAGCGCGCACTCGCTCACCAGCAGCTGGCAACCACGAAGGAAGCGTCCCAGCGCCGGGTCGGGGCCCGTGTCGCCGGTGTAGCCCGCCGCTGAGCCCGCCAGTTCGGCGCGCACGGCCACGGAGTGGGTGGTGTGCCGCGCGGGGGCGAACCGCAGGGTGACGGACCCGTCGGCCCAGGTGCCGTCCCGCGCGACCTCGCTGTAGACGATATCGAAGCCGGGTTGGGCGATGAACTCGCCGTGCGCGGTGCGGAGCGCCTCGATGCGCCCGTGCAGTCCGGGCGGCCCGATGACGTGAAGTGGAAGGGTGCGCGCCGACGGGGACGCCCACTTGAGCGCGAAGAGGAGGTGGGGCAGGTCCGCGAAGTGGTCGGTGTGGAAGTGTGTGAGGACGAGGTGGCTGATCTTCCACCAGGGCTTGCCGTGGCGGGCGAGGCCGTGCACCGCGCCGGGCCCCGCGTCCAGCAGCAGGCGCGTGCTACCGGCCTCGATGAGGTGGCAGGGCGAGGATCGTTCCCCGGATGGGACCAGCGTCCCGGATCCGATGACTGTGAGCGTTGGCGGCACAGGCGTCAGGCCGCCGGATCCCTCACCGGGGGCGCCTCCAGGCGAACGCCGACGACGGACGACACCCCGGCCTCCTCCATCGTGACGCCGTAGATCCAGTCCGCCGCTTCGATGGTGCGCGGGTTGTGCGTGACCACCACGAACTGGGTCCGCGACTTGAAGCCCTGCAGGAGCCGGATGAAACGGGTGATGTTGGAGTCGTCCAGCGGCGCGTCCACCTCGTCGAGGACGCAGAACGGGCTCGGCTTGACCAGGTAGATGCCGAAGAGAAGCGAAAGCGCCGTAAGCGCTCGCTCGCCCCCGGAGAGCTGGTCGATGCGCTGCGTCCGTTTGCCCCGCGGAGAGGCGTGGATCTCGATGGGCGATTCAAGCGGATTGTCGGGCTCGGAGAGCCGCAGCTGGGCTTCCCCGCCACTGAAGAGATGGCGGAAGGTCTCCAGGAAGTTCTCCGTGATCGCCTCGAAGCGGTCCATGAAGCGTTCGGTCGCGGTGGTGTTGATCCGTCGGATCGCCGCGCGCAGGTCGTCCCTGGCGGAGACCAGATCTTCCCGCTGCGCCAGCATGAACTCCAGGCGCGCGCTCTCCTCTGCGTGCTCCTCGAAGGCCAGCATGTTGACGGGCCCGATTCGGCCCTGCGCTACCACGATCCGTTCCAACTCAGCGCGAAGTTCGTCCTGCTCCCCCTCAATCTCGCTCGCCTCCGCCAGGAGTTCCTCCGCGGGCCGATTCCACTCGGCCTCGAGGCGCTCGCTGATGCGTGTGACCTGGTTCCGGATCTCCTGAGCCTCCATCTCGAGCTGGTGCCTGCGCCCCACCGCCTCGCGCTCGGCCGTCCTGAACTCCCGCACCCCCCGCTCCGCCCCCTGCGCGGCTTCCGAGGCCGCGCCCACGGCCCTGTCCTGCTCGGCTGCCACCCGGCGCAGCTCGTCCCGCTGCGCGAACAACGCCTCCAGCGCATCCCGCCCCTCGCGCCGCGCGGCGTGAACCCGCGCCAGGTTCGCGTCCAGCTCGCGGGCCTCCTCCTCAAGCTCGGCGAGCCGCGCCGCGGCGCGCTCCGCGCTCCGCCCCGTGTCCGCGATCCGGCCCGCCACCCGCTGCATCTCGCTCTCCAGACGCGCGGCCCGGATCGACACCCCGGCCTCCGCCTCGCGCGCCTCCTCCCACTCTCCCTCGATGGCCCCCAGCGCGGTCCGCTCGGCCTCCAGCCGTGCGGCGTGCGCGGTTTCCCGCTCGCGCAGTTCCGCGCCTTCGACCTCCGCCGTGCGGGCCCGCTCCAGCGCCCTGTCCCGGGCGGTGCGCGTGCCCTCGACCTGGCGCGCGATCTCCCCCTGGCGGCGGCGCAGCTGTTCGCGCCGATCGGTCTGCGCCACGGCGCTGGCCTCCGCCGCGCGAGCCTCGTCCCGTACGGTGAGTACGAGTTCCGACGCCTCGTCCACCTCGGCCTCGCAGGCCCGGTGCTCCTCCTCCAGCATTAGCGTTCTGTCGCGGGCCTCTTCGAGCTCGGCGCCGGCCTCCCGGATCTGCGCGGCGAGCGCGTCCAGGTGCTTCCGTTGCTCGAGCCGGCCCTCCGCACCCACCGCGGGGAAGAGGTGCACGGCGCCCTGGGCGTCCCTCCACCCGCCCGGCAGGGGTTCCGCGGCGCCCTTCCGGGCACCCGCGCCGCCCAGCAGCGCCCTCACCCAGGCCGCGCCCGCACCCGCCGCGCTGACGCCGGGGGGGAGCGCGCCACGAGGCTCCGGGGCTGCATCGGCCGGCAGGACGATCAGCGCCGCGTCGGCGTCTTCCCTGTACCAGCGCACGATTCGCTCGATGTCGTGCTCACCGCGTGCCACCAGCGCGGCGGCGAAGCGCCCCAGGATCCGGTCCGCCCCGCGCGCAGCGCCTTCCTCCACCCTAGCGAAGTCGGAGAGTAGCCCGTGCACGCATTCGGGAAGCGCGGCGCGCGCGGCCAGCGCGACCGTTTCCGCCGCGCCCTGGGCCTCCACCCGCCCGAGTGCATCCCGCTCCGCTTCGAGTGCGGACAGCCGGGCCTCGGCGTTCACCCGCGCATTGCGGGCCTCGCTCAGCCGCTGCCGCACGTGGGCCAGCCGGCGACGGGCGCCCGTTACCGTCTGCACCGCCTCTCCGGCCTTCCGGGCGGCCTGAGCGCTGCGGTCGGTGAAGAGGTCCCCCTGGGACTCCAGTTCGCGCAGCGCTCCCGCGCCCTCACGCGCGTCGTTCGACAGGCGCTCGAATCTGCGCTCCAGCTCGGTCGCCTGGAGGCGGGCGCTGTAGTGGTCGCCCTCGGTCCGGGCCGCCTTCCCGGCCAGGGCGCGACCTTCCTCCTCCAGCTCCCGGACCTGGTGGCGGGCGCGGCTCAGCCGTTCCCGCACATCGGCGGCGGTCTCCTTTCGATGTGTCAAGTCCGCTTGTACATTTGTAAAGGCGGCTTTACATTTGCGGTGCTCTTCCCCCAGCGTGACACGCTCGTCCTCGGCGCGCGCCATCATAGCCGACTGCGAGGCCCTCTCCTGGCCGATCTGGACCAGGCGGCTCTTCCAGTTCGCGCTCCGCTCGTCCGCGACCGCCACCTCCCGCTCGATGCGGGACAGCTCCGCGGCCACCGCGTCGAGCCGGTCCGCAGTGTCCCCGCGAACCCTCTCCGCCTCCACCTGCTCCAGCCGCGCGCGCTCCAGCTTCGCCTCCGCCGCCGCCAGGCGGGCAGCCATCCCGGTGGCGTCCTCCCGGTCGGTCTCCAGCGCCGCGTCCACTTCACCCAGGCGCGCCCCGAGCCCTTCGAGCTGCGCGCGCACCACCGCCACCTCCACCGCCAGGCGCCTTTCGCGCAACTCGCGGTAGCGCTCCGCCTTCCCCTTCTGGCGCGCCAGCGAGCGCACCTTGGTCTGTACCTCCGCGATCACGTCCTCGACCCGCTGGAGGTCGACCTCCGAGGTTTCCAGGCGGCGGAGCGCCGCTCGCCGGCGGTCCTTGTACCGGCCGATCCCGGCAGCCTCCTCGAAGAGCGCGCGGCGCTCGTCCGTCCGCTCCGAGAGGATCGCGTCGATCATGCGGATCTCGATGACCGAGTAGGCGTTCGCCCCCAGCCCCGTGTCCCGGCAGAGGTCCACGATGTCGCGCAGTCGGCAGGACGCGCGGTTGAGGCGGTAGTCGCTGCCCCCGTCCCGGTAGACGGTGCGGCCGATCTCCACCTCCTGGAAGGGCGTCGCGAGTGCGCCGTCCTCGTTGGTCACGATCATCGCCACGGAACCCCGGTTCACCGAGCGGCGCGCCACGGTCCCCTGGAAGATCACCTCCTCCATCTTCGCGCCGCGGATCACCGTGGGGCGCTGCTCGCCCAGGACCCAGCGGATGGCGTCGCCGATGTTGGACTTGCCGCACCCGTTCGGCCCCACGATGGCGGTGATCCCCTCGTGGAATTCGAGCCGGGTCGGGTCCGGGAAGGACTTGAAGCCGTGCAGCTTGAGCGACTTGAGCTTCACGGCTGGTCAGCCTCGGCGAAGACGGCCGCGGGCGCGTCGCCCCACAGCACCTCCAGACGGTAGAAGGCCCGCACCGCAGGGTGGAAGACGTGCACGACGTAGTCGATGTAGTCGATCAAAACCCAGCGGCCCTGGTCCAGCCCCTCCACATGCTCCGGGCGGTCGCCGTCGGCGCGCGCGGAGTCGAGGACGTTCTCGGCGATGGCCTGGACGTGCAGGTCGGAGCGCCCGGTGACGATCACGAAGAAGTCGGTCGCGGCCGAGACCGGCCGCAGGTCGAGGACGGTCACATCCTCCGCCTTGCGTTCCAGCGCGTAGCCGATCGCGCGCCGTACCTCCGCCGGCAACGGGAAACGGCTCCCCTGGCCGGCCCGAGATGCATCCGATTCCCCGATCGCCGGCGCTCCCGAGGGACGCGCCGCCGATTCGCGCGCGCGCCCCTCCCCGTTCGCGGGCCGCTCGTCCGGGACGGAAGTCAATCCGCTTCGGCCTCCACGATCACGCGGACCTCCGTTTCCACCCCGGCCTGAAGCCTCAGGGGGACCACATGCTCGCCGACGGACTTGATGGGCTCGTCGAGCTGCAAGGAACGCTTGTCCAGCTCGAAGCCGAGGTCCTCCTGCTCGACACGCTCCAGGATGTCCCGGGCGGTCACCGACCCGAAGAGGGTCCCCTCCTCGCTGGCCCGCGCCGTGAAGTGCAGGGTCAGGCCCTCCATCCGCGACGCTTGCCGGTTGGCCTCCAGGTACAATCGGCGGATGCTCTCCTCGCGGATGCGCCGTTCCTCCTCGATGCGCTGGACGTTGGCCCCGGTGGCCCGGTATGCGAGTCCCCGGGGGATCAGGTAGTTGCGGCCGTAGCCGGGCTTGACGGTGACGAGGTCGCCGGGCTGCCCGAGGTGTTCCACCGGCTCACGCAGGATCAGTCTCATCTCTTGGCTCCGTTCCGGTTGGGCGAGCGTCAGCCCCCGTGGTCCTTGACGTACGGGAGGAGGGCGAGGTGGCGGGCGCGTTTGACCGCGGTGCCGAGCTGCCGCTGAAAGCGGGCCGTCACCTTGGTGGTCCGCTTCGGCAGGATCTTGCCCTGCTCGGTGAGAAAGCGGGACAGCATGGTCACATCCTTGTAGTTGAGGAGGATGACGGGCGGGCCCTCGTGGCGGCGGCGGCGTCCCCGGGCGCCGGTGAAGGCCGGCGGACCCGAGGATTGCGGAGGGCCTTCGGCTTCAACTTCGGCCTCGTCCTCGGCTTCGTCATCGCCTTCGTCGTCTTCGCCGCCCGCGTCGCCTTCGTCGTCGTCGTCACCTTCATCACCCTCGTCATCCGATTCCCGGGGTGGTGGTGGCGGACGCTCGGCGAGGACCGAGGCCCCCGACGTGGGCTGACCTTCGTTGAGGACGATCAGGTAGCGCATGGTCTCCTCGTCGAGCTTTAGGAGCCGTTCGAACTCGGGCAGCGCCGTGGGGTCGGCGGAGACCTGAACGATGACGTAGTAGCCGGTCTTGGCCTTGCGGATCGGATAGGCCAACTGCCGGACTCCCCAGTGGTCGACCGTCGTGATTTCGCCGCCGAGCGTGGCTTGGAAGGCCTCCAGCTTGGTGTCGACGGCCGCGTGGTCGAGGGCGGCGTCCAGGATGTAGACGATCTCGTATGCTCTCATATCGCGGGAACTCCCTTGGACCGCGGTTGATGACGGGCTCCGCTTCCCGGGCGGAGCGGGTAATGCTGTGGAAAGTATAGCGGCGGGCGGGCGTTGGGTGGAAGGGGGGCGCGCGCGTGCATGGAAGCACGTGGGCCCGGGGCCGCGAGTGGCCGGCCCGGCGGCGGAGTCCTCGGCCGGAACCCGAACTGGCGCCCCACGCCCCGGCAGCCTACGCTCCGTTACACTCTTGAATCGGGACTCTTACGAGGAGTTGTGGGTTCCCCATGGACTTCACATTCGTCGGAGCATCGCAGACCGATACCTTCCGATGGTTCTCTGCGGGGCTCCGGGAGGTCATGCAATCGGAGGGTCACCGGTATATTCACGATCCGAATGACGCCCGGCTGGTCTTCAATTTCTTCCCCGAAGGCAGTCCCCGGCCCTTCCGCCGCAACGCGCAGGCCGTCTTCGTCTGTGCCGTCACCGAGTTCCCGCACCCGTTCACCGATCATATCGCGCAGGCATACCCCGTGCTTCCCCGGGCGCTGGCGAATCTGGCCGTGGGGCTCGTGTCGCCGGGCAACGGGGCCCCGGAAGCCCACTTCGTGACACTGGAGCAGGGGCACTACGTCGTCCGCAACGATTCCGCACGCGGCGACTACTTCCGGCAGGTGTACGCGCGCATCGAACCGATGGCGTCGTCAACGCTGGTGATCAACAACTTCTTCGAGCCGGACCTCCCCGAAGCCCTGTGGGCGGGAGACGCGATCACCGGTTCGATCCGCCGCGCGGGCAAGAGGCTCGACGAACTCGACCTGCTTCCCGCGCCCTTCCCGATGGACGAACTCCTGCCACCTCGCGACTTCCGCCACATCAAGCACATCTTCGGCATCGGCGGGCTCAGCTACGGCAACATCTCCGCGCGCTACGACGCACGGTGGTTCTGGATGAGCGCGAGCGGAGTCGACAAGTCCGACCTGAAGACGATCGGCCGGGACATCCTCATGGTGAAGGACTACGACCCCGGCCGGAACGGCATGATCGTCGGCCACCCGCCCGGTGTGGAGCCGCGGCGCGTCTCCGTCGACGCCATCGAGCACTGGATGATCTACCGCGAGCACCCGCGGGTCGGCGCGATCCTGCATGTGCACGGTTGGATGCGGGGCATCCCGTCGACCCGCTTCAACTACCCCTGCGGAACCCTGGAACTGGGCCAGGCGGTCGCGGACATCGTGCGCGAGGCCGACGACCCGGGCCGGTGCGTCGTCGGGCTCAGGAACCACGGCCTGACGATCACCGGCAGGGGCCTGGACGAGATCTTCGAGCGGGTGGACGGGAAGATTCTCAGGACGGTGCCGATGGGTTGAGGGTGCCTGCCGGCAATGCTTCCCGGGCAACCGGGGCTGGACGTGTAGCACTCATAGTGAGCGCCCCGGACACTTCACCAGGAGGAGACCGTGATCGAATCCAGGGACGGACAGCGATGACGGCGGGTGTCGTTCTGCTCGCCGCCTTGCAGCAGACGATTCTGACCGGCGTCGTGCGTGACAGCATCGATCTGGAGCCGATCGGGTTCGCCCGCGTGACGGTCACGGCGACCCAGGGCGAGCAGACGGCCGCGTCGGGAACTTCGGACCGCTTCGGGGCGTTCGTGGTGCCGGGGGCACCGGGGGGCCAACCCGTGCTTGTCGAGGTGGCGGCGTTTGGATACGCCCCGTGGACGCGCAGCTACGCAGAGGTCCCCACCGAGCCGATCCGCGTGTTGCTCAGCCGTGCGCCGGTCGGGCTCGAAGGCATCGTAGTGAGCGTCACCGGCCGGGCCGGTGACCCGATTTCGTTGTCCAGAGACGCCTTCGTCATCGATTCCGTTCTCATGCGAGCGTTGCCTACGATTCTTGAAACGGACGTGCTGCGCGCGACCGCGATGTCCCCGTCCGCCTCCGCTACCTCCGACTACACCTCCGTCCCCTTCATCCGGGGCGGCGCCAGCGATGGCACGCCGGTTCTGCTGGACGGCGTGCGCCTGTTCAACGCCTTTCATCTGGGCGGCTTCGTTTCGGCGATCAACGCGGAGGTCGTCGATCGTGCGACGCTCCTGGCAAGCTCGGGGGGCGACGGCCTGGCAATCGGGTCCCTGTCGGGCGCCATCGACATCGCCACGCGGGACGGTTCCCGCGACCGGCTGCGGGTCGCGGGGTCGCTGGGTCTGGCGTCGTCCAGGCTATCGGTCGAGGGGCCGATCGGGGAGAGGGTCTCCTACCTGGTCGACGCCCGGCGCACCTATATCGACGGCTTCACGGGGGCGCTCAAGAAACTGGGGGCGGCGTCTGAGCACCTGCCCTACTTCTTTCAGGACCTGCATGGCAAGGTCACAGCTGACCTGGGTGGCGTCCGCCGACTTTCGGTGAGCGGCTACCTCAATGCCGAGTCACTCGAGGTTTTTGACAGACAGGAAACCCAAACGGTGGGCATGAAGTGGGGGAATGCCGCGCTCTCGGTTCACTATCGTAACCGGCTGGGTTCAGGCGGCCTCGTCGATCTGAGCCTGGGGCACAGCCGGTTCGACAGCGACCTGATCGCTCTGGGAAGAGATGGCCCCATGCTCGTGACCGGCGACCCCGAGGACTACGAGCTACCCACCGACACGTTGCTGTACGGGAACGGTTCCATGGGCGAAAGCCGTGCCGATGTTCGGGTTACCTGGCACGCGGGGCGCACCGCGATCATCGCCGGAGCGCAGGCAATCCGGTTCGCTGGGGATCACGACTACGACCTCACGGACGCGCTCGACGTGGACGACGGGTTCTTCTTCTCGCCGCTCGCCCTCCGTGAGAGCCGCTGGCGCCTGGCCACGTATTCCAGCGTGGAAGTTCCGCTGCAGCGCGGCTTCTCCACCCGGGGCGGGCTGCGCGTCGACCGCTTCCAGCAACTCGCGACCACCGTCGCGCCGTTCGCGGAGCTGAGCTACCGGTCGTCGTGGTGGGAAGCCCGCGCCTCGGCCTCGCGCTCCCACCAGGCGCTGGCCTCGGTGCGCGACGAGGAGGCGCTGGGCGCGAGCTTCATCGCCTACGACCTCCTGGTTCCCGTCGGCGAGGCGCCGGTTCCCCGCAACACCGAGCTCTCAATCGGGTGGGAGGGTTCGAGAGGTGGGCTCCGGGTCCGTCTCGACGCGTACACACGCAAGCTGGACGGACTCAGGCTTCCGGCTCTCGGGACCAGTCCGGGCACCGGCGCCGCGCTGGGCGATCCGTCGCTCTGGGAGGTGTCCAGCGGTTCGGCAACGGGACTCGAGGCGTCATCGAGCTGGATGTGGGACCGTGGACTGTCGCTGCTGGGGAGCTACCGCTGGGCCAGGGTGTCGAGGACCGTGGGTTCGCGAACGTACACGCCGCGATTCCACCGGGACCACGAATTCGAGCTGGGGGCCTCCTACACGCGCGGCCCGTCGTCCTGGTCGGCGCGGATTTCCCTGCGCTCCGGCCAACCCGTGACACCGGTGCTGGCGATCGTGCCGGTCGAGGGGTACGGGGGGCGATTCGGCGGCATCGTGCCGCTCGGGGGAGAATACAACTCCGAGAGCTTGCCTCACTACGCCCGGATTGATATCGGCTGGCGGCGCGAGAGCCGGGTTTCCTGGCTTGGCGGCGGATCGGTGGTCCCCTACGTCTCCGTGGCCAACCTCTTCAGCCTTCCGAACGTTGTCGGCTGGTTCGTGGAACGGGACCGTTCTGTGAACGGGATCAGAAAGGTCTATGTGCCCCAGCTGCCGATGCTTCCATTCCTGGGCGTGGAGTTTCGGTTTTGAGGGCGCGCGCGGCGTGGTGGCCCGGGGTCACGCTGGCTGTCGTGGCGAGCACATCGGCGTGTGACGGATTCATACGGCCCCCCGACCCGCTCGAAGCTCACCTGGACGTGGTGTCGGTCGCGATCGTGCTCGTTGCCGGGGAGAGCGAAGCCCGTCTGCTGGCGGTCCATCCCCACCGCCCCATGGGTGCTGCCGCCCCGCAGATCACGGCGATGCTGGAGGGGCCCGGCTGGAGCGCTGCGTTCTCCCAGACCTTGGAGCTGCAATCGTGCGCGCGTGCGCCCGACCGGTTTGGCCCGGCCAGGTGCCTGCGCGCCCCACTTCCCGAGCCCATCCGGCCGCAGGCGGGATACGGCATCGCGGGAACGGCGCTGCTGGGCTCGTTCAGAGGTGAGATCGTCGTGCCCGCAGCGCCGCTCCTGCTCCATCCGGTGGATACCCTGAGGCTGCAGTCACCTGAGAACCGGTTCCCGCTTGAAATACCGGTTCGGTACCAGTCGGACGCCGGGATCGGCACCCTCCTGGCCGAAGCACTGGATGTCTTCCGGACCGAGGACGACGGCAGCGAGACGCGGCGGGATGCGAGCTATCTGGGCTTCCCTCAGCCCATCGACGGCGTGGAGGCGGATACCGTATGGGTCTTCAACGGGAACAAGCCGGTGCGGTTCTCACTGCAACTTGTGGGGCTCGGGTGGGAATACACCGATTTCCTGGCCCAGAGGGGCGACTTCCCCGTGCCGAGGCCGTGGCCGAGCTTCGGCATCGAAGGTGAAGGTGTGTACGGCTATTTCGCCGGGGCGGCTCATTCGCGAATCGTACACGTCCAACTGACCCCGGGAGCAGACGCCGCCGCGGAACGGCTTGCGCCCCCGAGACCCCGGGTCAAAGCGGTCGGGAACCCCTGACCGCCCCCTGCACCGCCGGAACCAGCTTCAGGTACCTGCCGTAGCCCCACCGCGCCTCGTCAAGCGCGAGCCGCTCGGTGTTGGTGTGGGCGTAGCGCTCCTCTCCGGGGGCGAATCCGATTGTGGGGATACCGCGCACCCCCCGTGTCCAGCCGCCGTCGGTGGCGAAGGTCCAGGGCCTGACGCGGGCCGGGCCACCGGCGCCGTTGCGGGTACCCACGGCGCGGGCGGCCGCCGTGACGATCGGGTCGGCCGGGTCCATGAGGAAGCCCGGGCTCAGGATCAGGCGTTCCTCCGCGATGCCTGTGTAGGCGCGCTGTCTCTCGGTGGCGGCTCGGACCTCGACGCTGTGGGCGCCTCCCCACCCGCTCGCATCCAGGTGTTCCACGTGCGGCCGGATCGCGTCCCGCACCCGCTCCAGCAGCGTCTCCACCGTGTCCTCGGGCAGAATGCGCCAGTCCAGGGTGACGGTGACGCGGTCGGGAATCACGTTGAGGCTGGCGGGCACGGCATCGATCCCGGTCGCCACCACCGACGCGGCGCCCAGGACGTTGTCCGACTCCTGGTTCGCGGCCAGGTCCTGTACGCCGGCCAGGATCGCGGGCACCAGGTCGAGGGCGTTGCGGGCGCGCTCCGGTGCCGACGCGTGGCCCGCCAGACCCTGCGCCACGATCTCCACCTCGCAGCGGCCTCGGTGCCCGATGGCGATGTCTCCGTGCGTGGATTCGCCGATGATGACCAAGTCGGGCCGGAGCCCCCCGTCGGGTCGGGTCAGATGGTCCATCCCCCAGCCGCCCCGCTCCTCGAACACAGGGTGTGCCACGATTACGTCTCCGGCCAGCTTTTCCTTCAACGCCGGCGCCACATGGGTCTGGAGCGCGAGGGGACCCTTGATGTCCATGGCGCCGCGCCCGTGCAGGTACCCGCCGGCGATGACGCCGTCGAAGGGTGGATATTCCCACTCCGCCGGGTCACCGGCCGCGACCATGTCCAGGTGCGCGCTCAGCATGACGGTGGCCCCCCCGCCCCCCCGCACCACCCCCACGACGCTGCCGAGTTCGTCGGTCCACACCTCGTCATAGCCGAGCGCTTCCATCTCGGCCACCACCCGCCGCGTGAGGTCCTCTTCCGCGCCCGGCAGCGAAGGGATGCGGATGAGGTCCTGCGCAAAGGCGATCGCGCCGTCGAAGGACGGCCCGCGCGAAGCGGCCACGGAGCCCGTCACGCCTCGCCCCCCGCTGCGCCCACCACGCGCCCGGTCTTCATGGCCATCGGTTTCAACCTCCCATGAACCAGGGCGCAAGTACCAGCGACACCACGGCCATCAGCTTGATGAGGATGTTCAGCGACGGCCCGGAGGTGTCCTTGAACGGATCTCCCACGGTGTCGCCCACGACGGCGGCCTTGTGCGCATCGGAGCCTTTCCCGCCGTGCGCCCCGCCCTCGATGTACTTCTTGGCGTTGTCCCATGCCCCGCCCGCGTTGGCCATGAAGAGCGCCATGAGTACGCCGGTGACCGTCGCGCCGGCGAGAAGTCCGCCCAGCGCCTCGACCCCCAGGAAGCGGCCCACCAGCACCGGCGCCAGGAAGGCCGTGATCCCCGGAAGGAGCATTTCGCGCAGGGCGGCCTTCGTGGAGATGTCCACGCAGCGCGCGGAGTCCGGCTTGGCGGTCCCCTCCATCAGCCCCTTGATCTCGCGGAACTGGCGGCGCACCTCCTCGACCATCCCGGCGGCGGCGCGCCCGACCGCGGTCATGGTGAAGGCCGCGACCAGGAACGGAAGCATCCCCCCAATGAAGAGCCCGACCACCACGCTCGGGTCGACGATGTTGATCATCGGCAATTCGACCTTGGCGGTGTAGGCCGAGAAGAGGGCGAGCGCGGTCAGCGCGGCCGACCCGATCGCGAAGCCCTTCCCGATGGCGGCGGTGGTGTTCCCGATCGCATCGAGCGAATCGGTGACCTTGCGGGTCTCGGGTCCGAGGCCCGCCATCTCGCTGATCCCGCCGGCGTTGTCCGCGACCGGACCGTAGGCGTCCACGGACATGGTCGCGCCCACCGTCGCCAGCATCCCCACGGCCGCGATCCCGATCCCGTAGAGGCCACACGCCTGGAACGCGATCATGATCGCAGCGCAGATCAGGAGCAGCGGAATCGCGGTCGACTCCATGCCCACGGCCAGCCCGGTGATGATGTTGGTCGCGGACCCGGTCTCGGACGCGGCCGCGATCTTGCGTACCGGGCGGGATCCGGTGTAGTACTCGGTGGTGATGCCGATCAGGATCCCCACCAGCGTTCCCGCCAGGAGCGCCCAGAAGGGCCCGAGCGGCGAGAGTGCGGAGTTGGTGGCCGGATCGATGATGGTGATGTTCAGCTCCCTCACGACGAAGAACATGATCAGGAGGAAGAGGCCCGCCGCGATGAAGGTGACGTTGCGCAGCGCCGCCCCGGGGTCGCTCCGCTCCAGGAGCTTCATCGAGCCGATGGCGATCACGGAGCAGACCAGCCCCACGAGAACGGTGATGATCGGGAGCGCCACCGCTTCGGCGGTGCTCATGGCGAAGGTCGCTCCGATCGCGATCGTCGCCACGATCGAGCCGACGTAGGACTCGAAGATGTCGGCCCCCATCCCGGCCACGTCCCCCACATTGTCGCCGACGTTGTCCGCGATCACGGCGGGGTTGCGCGGATCGTCCTCGGGGATCCCGGCCTCCACCTTCCCCACCAGGTCCGCCCCCACGTCCGCGGCCTTGGTGAAGATCCCCCCGCCGACACGCGCAAAGAGCGCGATCGAGGAAGCTCCCATCGCGAAGCCGGCGATGATCTCCGCGAAGCGCGGGAACTCGCCGGTCCCGGGGATCGCGTCGGCCGCCAGCACCCGGTACAGGACGCCGATGCCCACCAGCCCCAGCGCCGCCACCGACAGGCCCATCACGGCCCCCCCGAAAAACGCGATCCGGAGCGCCTTGCCCTGGCCCTCCTGGTTGGCGGCCGCCGAGGTGCGCACGTTCGCCCGCGTCGCCGCCTTCATCCCGAAGAAGCCGGCGAGCACGCTGCTGGCAGCACCGGCCACGTAAGCCAGCGCCGAAGCCTGCCCGATCGCCAGGAAGAGAAGGACGGCCACGACGGCCACGAAACCGGCCAGCACCACATACTCACGGCGGAGAAAGGCCATCGCCCCGTCGTGGATCTGGTCGGCGATGTCGGTCATCACGGCTGTCCCGCTCGGCTGGCGCACCACATAGCGGTACACCAGGAGCGCGGCCACGAGGCCCAGAGCCCCCACCGCCCACGACCAGCTGGTCAAGTCCAGGAGATTGCTCACTGTCTTGTGTTTCCTCTGTTGAAGGTTGTGCGGGCCCGCCCCGGGGTCCGCCGTGCGTTCATCGGTTGAACCGGTTCATGGCGGTCTCGATTCCCTCCTCCGCCCACACCGCCACCGCCGTGCTCAGCTCGGGCAGCAGCGCCGTGACGGTGTCTTCGTCCTCCACCGGCATCGGCGAAAGCACCCACTCCGACAGGTCCTCGCCGGGGGGCTTCGTCCCCACGCCGATCCGCAGGCGCGCGTAGTCGGGGGTGCCGAGCACCTCGGTCACGGACCTGAGCCCGTTGTGGCCGCCCGAGCCGCCCCCGGAGCGAAACCGGACCCGGCCGACATCCAGGTTGGCGTCGTCGGTGACGACAAGGAGGTGGAACTCGGCTGTGAATCCGTAGATCCGCCATAGCGTCGTCAGCGCCTGGCCGCTGCGGTTCATGTACGTGCGCGGCTTGACCAGAACGACCGTGCGCCCGCCGATCCGGCGGATGGTCTCCAGCCGTCTCTTCCGTCGTTCGAAGGGTTCGAAGTCATGATCGTAGGCGAAGCGGTCCAGCACCCACCATCCGACGTTGTGCCGCGTGTCGTCGTACTCCGGTCCCGGGTTCCCGAGACCGACCACCACCCTGGTGCCGGAACGGGACGCGGAGCATTCGGACTCGGCGTCCGGCGTCAATCCTCGGCTCCGCCGTTGTCTTCGTCGTCGGCGTCCTCGGGCGTGCCCTCTTCAGCGGCGTCTTCCTCGCCTTCTTCCTCTTCACCGGGCTCCGGTCCCCTGGGCGCCATAACCGCGCAGATCGTCTGGTCGGGGTCGACCAGGTTCTCCACGCCTTCGGGCATTTCGAGGTCCCGTGCCCGCAGCACGTCACCCGTATCGAGTTCACCTACTTCCAACTCGATCGCGGCCGGAATCTTCGACGGAATGCACTTCACGGTGATGTCGTGGACGACATGTTCGAGGATACCGCCCTCCCGGACGCCCACGGGCACGCCGATCACGTGTACCGGGACGTTCACCTCGATGGCAACGCCGCGCTGGACCCGCAGAAAGTCGACGTGAAGGAGCTCGGTGCGGTACGGGTGCGCCTGCACTTCGCGGACCAGCGCGCGTTCGGCCTCGTGGCCGTCCACCATGAGGTTCAGGATCGTGTTCTCGACGGAGATGGACTGGAAGAGGCGGAGCGCTTCGTGCGCCTCCATGGACACCGGCACCGACTTGTCCCCGCCGCCGTAGATGACGCCCGGCACGCGCCCCGCGCGCCGCAACTTGCGAGCGATGCCCTTACCCGAATCGTGCCGCGTCCTGAGGTTCAGTGTTGTTTCCATATGGCAAATTCTCCGCCTGTTGCCGGATCTGGAGGGTTCAGGCCAGGGCCACCTTGTGAGGCCCCTTCTTAAGCTCCGTGATCTCGAACAGCTGGCTGACCGATGCGTTGGAGTGAATGTACTTGATCGCCCGCGACAGCAGGTCGGCCACGGAGAGCACTCTCATGCGGTCGAACCGTTTGGCGTCGGGGATGTGGATCGTGTTGGTGACGACGAGCTCGGCAAGGGGGGCGGCCGAGAGCCGGGAGACGGCCTCGCCGGAGAGCAGCGCGTGCGTGGCCGCGACGTAGACGGCGTTGGCCCCCCGGTCCTTGAGGGCGTGGACCGCCTGGGCGATCGTCCCTCCGGTGTCGATCATGTCGTCGGTGATGAGGCAGGTGTGGCCGTCGACGTCGCCGACGACGTTCAGCACCTCGGAGACGTTGGCGGCCGGGCGCCGCTTGTCGATGATTGCGAATGAGGCCCCGAGCCGCTTCGCGAAGCCGCGGGCCATCTTGGCCGAGCCGACATCGGGCGCGATTACCACCAGGTCCGGGAGGTTCTTTTCGCGGAAGTACTTCGTGAAGACCGGCGCCGCGTAGAGATGGTCGACCGGGATGTCGAAGAATCCCTGGATCTGGTGCTGGTGGAAGTCGATGCTGACCACGCGGTCAGCGCCCGCCGCGACCATCAGATTGGCCACCAGCTTGGCACCGATCGCGACCCGCGGCTGGTCCTTGCGGTCCTGACGACCGTAGCCGAAGTAGGGGACGACGGCGGTGACGCGCGCGGCGGAGGCACGCCTGGCCGCGTCGATCAGGAGCAGCAGCTCCATGATGTTGTCGGCGTTGGCGACGGTCGGCTGGATGATGAAGACATCCCGGCCGCGCGCGTTCCGGTCGATCCGCACGAAGATCTCGCCGTCGGCGAAGTTGTAGATCGTGACGCCGTCGCAGTCGGCTCCCAACTCGTCGGCGATTTCCTTCGCGAGTGGCCTGTTGGCGCGGCCCGCGAGGAGAAGGAGGGGGCCGAGCCCGATTTTTTCTTCCATGACCGTGGCAGGGGGTGGGAGGCGGTTCGTGCACAGCACTAAAACATAGCAAATCCGGGGTTGCCGTGTGGCGGCCTGGATCGCGTCGCGTGCGCGCCGCTCAGCGCACGGTGAACCTCCGCTGCGCCTTCAGCGCCGGCCGTCCCTCGACCGAGACCTCAACGACCAGCACATACTCGCTCGGATCCAGGCCGGAGAGACCGACCTGCAGCGTCCTGAAGAGGGGTCCGGGGTTGTCCGGTCCCTCCTCCAGCCATTCGATCGAGACTTGGTCCGGCGGACCCACGAGGCCCAGTCGGCGCCCCATCCTCCGAAGGAAGCTGTCGCCCCGCCCTTCCACCCGGGCACTGAACCGCACCATTTCCCGCCGTGTTCCGAGGCCGTAGATCTCCAGGGCCACTCCCAGCGTTTCGCCCGCGTCGATTTCGCTGCCCGGGCGAAGCGCCCCCGCAAGCTCTTCCACGTTGGAGGGCTCCGCACCACTCTCCAGAAACACCAGGTCGGAGAGCGCGAAGAGATCGTGCGGCAGCTGCGGAAAGCCCATGCCGGCGCGATGGCGGTTGGCGCTGCGGAGCTCCGGCGCCCAGGTCTCCAGGCTCAGCACCCCCCAGTCCGCCCAAGGCACGCGGGCCGACAGCCGCACGGTGCTCCCGGGCTCCACAACGGTGCGCACCTCGGCCACCAGGGCGCCGCCCTGTTCGACGAAGAGGCCGGAAAGGACCGGATCGGGGGGCGAGTCGGCAGGGGGTGGTCCGGAGTCCGCCATGCTACGGCCGGCGCCCGGCGGCGGCTCCGAGTCCGCCCCGCCCGTGCCGTGGCCGGCGGGCGTTTCCGCCGCGGCAACGTCCGGTGCTCGCCACGCCGCCACCACCACGACATGGTCGGCCCGCCAGAACCGGCCCACCTGTGCATCGAGCTTGCCCAGCGAGTCGAGGTAGGGGGGAAGGTAGGTGGCGCGCGGATGGTCCTCTTGCTCCTCCCAGATCACCGGCTCCTCGCCGGGGGGTCCCCGGGCCAGCACCTCGCGGGGCGGGAAGGCGCGGAATGCCGTGGGGAGGTCCCGCCCGGTGACGCTGGAACGGGTCTGCCCGACGCGAGGCCAGGACCGCTCCCAGGCGATGGGCCACCCGTAGCGGACCGACACTTCGGTGAAGTCCTTCCCCCAGTTGAGGTCATAGGGGTTGGCGGCGCGCTCGGCGCTCATGGCGTAGCTCCAGCGGCTCATGTGCCCGGTCCAGCGGTCGTTGCCCTCGGCGAGGAAGAGGGGATCGGCCAGGGTCCAGAGCCGGGCCAGCGCGGCGGCGGAGTCGGGCTGCGTGGAGATCCAGCGGCGGAGCTCGCGGCCCAGCACCCCGCCGGGCGAGGTCCAGTCCTCCCGCACGTCGATGGGCATCTCCGCGAGGGCGCGGCGAAAGACCGCCTCCGACTGCACGAAGTCGGTCTTGTGGTGAAGCACGTACCCCAGGTAGGCGTCGCAGCGCCAGCGGTCCGGGAGACCGCACCTTCTCGCCACAGATTCCGCGTCCTCGAGGCGCCCGGCCTCGACCAGGTAGCGGATGCGCTGGCCCAGAATCCAGTGGTCCCCGGGGACGATCCTGGCCAGCGAGTCGAGTCCGGCCAGCAGATCCTCCCGGCCCTCGACGATCGCGGCCGGTTCCTCCTTCGGCTCCCAGTCTTCGTCCCCGTCGTCCCACACGCAGAGCCGCCCGATGATCTCGTCGCATTCTTGGCTGTCGCCGCCGGGTATGCGAGGGAGGTTGCGCAGGCGCAGGCGTTCGAAGCGCGTCTGGAGGGTGCGGGCGTGTCGGTGGGACCGAACGGAGTCGGCAGGGGGTGCCGTCTGCAGCTCCGCGACCGGCTGGGCGGCCAGCAGCACAACGGCAAGGTGGGCCGGGAAGTTCATCCTGGTCGCCTGTGCGAAGGGGATGCCGTTCGGGTTGGGTGCGAGGACACCCGCTGAAGCAGTTGGCCCGGGTGGATTCGAACCACCACCGCCGGTTCCAAAGACCGGTGTCCTGCCATTAGACGACGGGCCAGCGGCGCGCCTTTCAGGTATCGTAGCGTGATCCGGGCGGCGGGTTCAAGGAGGGTCGCCGCCACCGGCCGGCGCGGCCAGCGGCTCCAGTGCCGGCACTTCGGTAAGCGTCGGCACTACCAGCGCCGCGGCCACGCCCTCCATCTCCCTGACCGTTGCGGCAGCGGAGCGGGCACTCCGGGGGTCGCCGAAGACCCCGAACACCGCGGAGCCGCTGCCCGTGAGGCGTGCGATCGATGCGCCCGCTTCCGCCAGCGCGGCCCTGACCTCCGCCAGCCCGGCGACCCGGGCGAAAACCGCGCGCTCGAAGTCGTTCCACTGCAGAGCTGCCAGCGGTCCCCACGCCTCCGAACCGGCCCCCGCCAGCAGCGAAGGCCGGGCGAGCAGGGAGGGCGGCGCGGGCAGCTGCAGCCCGGCCGACGTCTCGCGATAGGCCGTCGCGGTGGAGACCCGCTCGCGGGGGATGGCCAGCACCACAGGCGCGGCCGGCGGCGAGGGGCAGCGCAGCAGACGGTCCCCCCTTCCCCACGCCAGCGCGGTGGCGGCCCCGCTGCAGAAGAACGGGACGTCAGCGCCGATCCGGCCTCCCAGCGCGATCAGGTCGCGGGTGCTCAGCGGGGCACCGTGCAGTGCGTTGAGTGCCGAGAGCGTGCCCGCCGTATCTGAGGAGGCGCCGCCCAGTCCGGTCCCCGCGGGGATGGACTTGGTGAGGACCAGCGAGACGGCGGGCGCGACCCCGGTCGCCGCGAAGAAGGCGCGCGCGGCCTTCATCACCGTGTTGTCCTCGGGGTCGCCGAGGTCCCCGATGGTCTCCGGCGCCAACGGTCCCGCGGCGGACGGGCCCCCGGAGTCTCCAGGCCCCGGCCACGGCTCGGCCAGGTCGCCGGGAGCTGCGGCCCCCTGCCCCGGGTGGGACTCTGCCCGGCGTACCTCAAGCGAGACGCCCCGCGGGCCCGGGCGGGCGTCCACGCGGTCGCAGAGCCCCACCGCCTGGAAGAGCGTCTCGATCTGGTGGTAGCCGGTGTCCTCCCGCGCGAGAATGCGCAGAAAGAGGTTCACCTTGGCCGGACAGGCCGCGGACCAGCCGGTCATGGGGGCTCCCCGGCGGCGGGTCATTCCGCAGGGCTCCGTACCCCGGACTCGGGACTGCCGGGCCGCGCTTCGACCCCGGGCCGGCCACCCATCTCCCGCAGGGAAAGTCCGAGCCTTCTGGCGTACCAGAGTCCGATGAGGGTGATGGGGATGAAGGCCCCCAGGTGCCAGCCCACAGCGAAGCCGAGGGCGTTTGCTTCTGGTACCGCGTAGAGTTCCGCGAGCGCGAGCTTCGCCGCCGCGTGGAAGGTCCCGAAGAACCCGGGTGTGGGAATGGTCGAGGCGATGGCTACCGACCCGTTGGTGAAGAGGGCCGCATCGAAGCCCAGGTGAATGTCGAAGGCCAGGAATCCGATCCAGAATGAGAGCGATTGCAGCGTCCACACGCCCAGGCTCCAGCCAAGGGCGGGAAGCATGAGCCGCCATCCGCGGAGCGACGCCAGCCCCACCCCGAAGCTCCGCACCAGCTTGACGAACCCGTCCGCCCACCGGGCCGGCAGCAGCGAACGGGCGAACCACTCCACCGCGCGCATGGCCGGTCCGGGTGCGCCCAGCAGGAAGACGGAGCCCACGATCACGAGGCCCAGGAAGAGACAGACCACCCGGATTCCGGTGACGATCGCGACCGGAAGATCGCCCGCGGGAAAGCCGGGGCTGGCGAGCGCCAGCAGCAGCAGCAACAGGATCGCGATGCCGTCCAGAAACCGTTCAACGACCAGCGTGGCGAAGGCCGTCGCGGCGGATACCGGCTCGCGCCGGCTGTAGGCGTAGGCCCGTGCAAACTCGCCTACGCGCGGCAGGAGGTTGTTGGCCATGAACCCGATGCACACGGCCTCGAAGCGGGAACGGAAGGGTGCCGAGGGCTGGGCGGGCGCGAGGAGGTACCGCCACCGGATCGCCCTCACCGGGAACGTCGCGGTGGTCAGCGCGACCGCCAGCAGCAGGAGGCCGAAGTTCGCGCCGCGGATGTGGCTCCACACCTCCGCCGGGTCCTCACCCCGGAACAGCCACCAGAGGAGGATCACGGCGATCCCCAGTCCGAGCAGCGTGATCCAGCGGCCTCGCATGCGATCGTCTCCCTTGGGCCAGTCAGCTGAGCCGGGTCAGAACCCGATCGGGTGAACCCACTCGCCGGGGCGCGCAACGCGGGAGGGCGCCGCGTCCACGATCGCCCTCATGTCGCGCACCGCCCGCTCGAGCCCCGTAAAGATGGCGCGCGACACCACGCTGTGGCCGATGTTCAGCTCCTCGATCCGGGGCAGCGCGGCCACCGGCACCACATTCTCGTAGGTGAGGCCGTGTCCCGCATGAACGGCCAGCCCGGCTCCGTGCGCGTACTCGGATGCACGCGCGAGCCGTGCCAGTTCATCCGCCTTCTCGTGACTCGTCATGCCGTTCGCATACTCGCCGGTGTGCAACTCCACGGCGTCCGCTTCGAGCGCTGCCGCGTGGTCGATGACCGCGAAGTCGGGATCGATGAAGAGGGAGGCGCGGATCCCTTCGTCCGCAAACCGCTTGAGCGCGGTGGCGACGGATTGCCGAACTCCCGCCGCGCCGAGGTCGAGTCCGCCTTCGGTCGTGACCTCCTGGCGGCTCTCGGGAACCAGAGTGACTGCCATCGGCGCCACCCCCACCGCGAAGTCGACCATCCGTTCCCGCGACGAGATCTCCAGGTTGAGGCCGGTCCGAATCGTTCGCATCAGCAGCTCCACGTCCCGGGGGGAGACGTGGCGGATGTCGATGCGGTGGTGCACCGTGATCCCGTCGGCCCCGCCCAGCTCCGCGAGCACCGCCGCCCTCACGGGATCGGGTTCGATGGCCCTGCGGGCCTGCCGCACCGTGGCCACATGATCGATGTTAATGTAAAGTCGCATGTAAATGCCCTTATATGGTTGTCATCAGGTGCTATCCACAACTCGGACCCCGCCGCGCGACCGAAGCCATCCGATGAGCGCCGGGGGTGCCTTGGCCACGACCCTGACCGTGGTTCCCTTCTGACTGCGGGAAAGCACCTCGCCGCGTTCGTAGAGCGCCGAAAGGACCCGGCCCGCGTGGGCCGGGAACTCCACGCTGATCTGACGCATTCGGTCCCTTATGCGCCTTTTGAGTTCCTGTCGCAGGGGCTCCAGCGTCGAGGGCTTCGGAGCGGAAGTGTACAGCGCGATTGAATCCGGCCGGTGAGGAACACGCTTCTTGAGCGACAGGAGCTCTTCCCTCGGCAGGAGGTCGATCTTGTTGAAGACCAGGATTCTGGGGCGCTTGTCCAGCCCCAGCTCGTCGAGCACCCGGCGCACCACCTCGCGCTGCCCGTTGCGGTGCGGGTGCGACGCGTCGACGACATGCAGAATGACATCCGCTTCGCGGGCCTCTTCCAGCGTCGTGCGGAACGAGGCGATGAGGTGGTGGGGCAGCTTGCGGATGAAGCCCACCGTGTCCGTCAGCAGCGCCTCGTAGCCGTCGCCCAGGGGAACCGCGCGGGTCGACGGATCGAGCGTGGCGAAGAGACGGTCCTCCACGAACTGGGGCGAGCCGGAGAGCCCCTGTAGCAGCGACGACTTGCCCGCGTTGGTGTACCCCACCAGGGCGGCCCGGAAGCGGCCGCCGCGTCCCTTGCGCTGCGTGGCCTGGGCGCGCGCCACCGCCTGAAGCTTGCGTCTCAGCTCCGAGATCCGCGTGCCGATCAGCCTGCGGTCGGTTTCGAGCTGCGTCTCCCCCGGGCCGCGGAAGCCGATCCCGCCCTGAATCCGGGACAGATGGACCCACATCCGCCGCAGCCTGGGGAGCAGGTACTGAAGCTGGGCGAGTTCGACCTGCATCCTCGCCTCGTAGCTGCGGGCGCGGGTCGCGAAGATGTC
The DNA here is from genome assembly GCA_965206305.1 of Longimicrobiales bacterium. GTDB lineage: Bacteria > Gemmatimonadota > Gemmatimonadetes > Longimicrobiales > Gaopeijiaceae > Bin94. The sequence goes on from CBDBJI010000004.1 coordinate 2,902,224, forward strand.
CAGGATGAGTTCGGTGCGGTCCATCACGCGCACGCCGCACAGCTTCTCGAGGTTCTTGCACTGGGCGGGGGTGAGCTCGTCGTCGAAGATGACCAGCTCCGCCTCGAGTTCGCGCACCAGGTCGGCGAGTTCCCCGGCCTTTCCCTTGCCGAGGTAGTACCGCGAGCCGGGCGCGCGGATGCGCTGGACGAGTTCCCCGGCGACCATTCCCCCGGCCGTGTCGGTCAGGCGGCGCAACTCTGCCAGGTGTTCCTGCGTGTCCTCTCCGGCTTCCGTCCCCAGGGGGGCACCCACAAGGATCGCGCGTTCGACAGGCCTGCGCGGGTCCAGGAGCTGAGTTGGAATGGGCCGCTACCTCCTCTTGCGTCGCCACTCGGCCAGCCGCCGCCCGAGCTCCGCCTCCCAGCCGGCGTCCCCGGGGCGGTAGTACTCCTCCCCCACCATGCCGGCCGGCAGGTATTGCTGATGCGAAACGCCACCGGGCTGGTCCGGATCGTAAAGATAGTCCCTTCCGTGGCCGAGGTCCTTCATCAGCTGCGCAGGCGCGTTGCGCAGGTGCAGCGGGATGGCTTCGCCGGGGGTCTCGCGAGCGCGGCGCAGCGCCCGGCCCCAACCCTTGTAGAGGCGGTTCGACTTGAGGCTCCCGGCCAGGTAGACGGCGGCCTGGGCCAGGGCGAGTTCGCCCTCCGGAGACCCGAGGAAGCGGAAGGCGTCGCGTGCGGCCACGGCCACGGAGAGAGCGCCGGGGTCCGCGAGGCCGATGTCCTCGACGGCCATGCGCACGAGCCTGCGCGCGATGTACATCGGATCCTCGCCTGCGTCCAGCATGCGTCCGAGCCAGTACAGCACGGCGTCGGGGTCTCCGCCGCGAACGGACTTGTGCAGCGCCGAGATGTGGTCGTAGTGCTGGTCGCCGGACTTGTCGTAGACCGCGAACCGCCGCTGGACTGCGGTCTCCACGACCTTCAGGGTCAGCGTCGCCCCGGCTCCGCCCGCCAGCTCCACCGCCCGCTCCAGAATCCCGAGCGCACGCCTGGCATCCCCATCGGCGGCCTCGGCGATTCTGCCCACGACCTCTTCGGGGGCCTGGACTCCCAGGGTGCCAAGGCCTCGCTCCCGGTCCGAGAGCGCGTCACCGACGACGGTCGCCAGCTCGCCGGGCGAGAGGGGCTCGAGCACCACGACGGGCGCGCGGGAGAGCAGCGGCCGCACCACCTCGAAGCTCGGGTTCTCGGTGGTCGCGCCGATAAGCACGACCTCGCCCGCCTCCACAACCGGCAGGAAGGCGTCCTGCTGGGCCTTGTTGAAGCGATGGATCTCGTCGCAGAAGAGGATGGTCCCCCGCCCCGTCGCGCGGCGCCGTGTCCGCGCCTCGGCGATGATCTCCCGCACGCGAGCGACCCCTTCGGTGACCGCGCTGAAAGAGACGAAAGCGGCGTTCGCACAGGCGGCGACCAGCCGGGCCAGGGTCGTCTTCCCGCACCCAGGGGGCCCCCAGAGGATGAAGCTCGAGATGTGGCCGCTCTCGATCATCGCGCGCAGGGGGCCTTCGGGCCCGACGACCTTCGTCTGCCCGCGGAACTCGTCGAGCGTCCGGGGCCGCATTCGTGCCGCCAGGGGTGCGGCTGAACCGGGTTCGGCGGGACCCCCGGGGTCCCCACCCCCCCCGGCGCCTCCCCGCCCCGCCCCACCACCGCCGAACAGGTCGCGATTCTCGCTCATGGTTTGCTCACCGCTCTTCCTCCATCGCCGCCACCATCTCCAGAAGCGCGGCGCGCGTGTTCCGCCGGGGGTCCTCCCACACCGCGTCCAGCAACCGGTGCAGTGCCCTGCCGATCCCCGGTCCCGGCTCCCATCCGCGCGCCACCAGGTCGCGCCCCGCGACGGCCAGGTCCGCCACCGACCGGGGCACACCCTCGTCCCGGTCCCGCCTTGCCCCCGCGATCACACGGAGCACTTCGTCCTCGCTCCGGGTGGCGGTGCCCGCGCGCAGGGCCGCGAGCCACACCCGGAACACGTCCCGCACCCCGCCCCACCCCGTCTCGGCCACCCAGCGTCGCCGCGTCGCGGGGTCGGCCATCTGCCGCGGGTTCGGCCCAAGCCCGCCACTCATCGCGGCGGTGACGCGCTCCACCTCGTCCCTGGAAAAGCGCAGCCCGACGAGCAGCTCGGCCACCGCGCCGCGTCCCGTCCCGGCCCCCGCACCGAAGAGCAGGAGCGCCGCCATGCGCGGAAGGCTGCGCCTGCGCACCGCGTCCACCGTGGCGAGCGCGGCCCGGCCCGCTGGCGGAGCCATCTCGCCGAACACCCGGTCCAGCGCACCGCAGTGGCGATAAAGGCGCAGCGTGCGGGAAGGCACGCGCCCGGCCAGCACCTTCATCAGCTCCTCCCGGACCCGTTCCCGCGAGAGGCGGTCGAGGCCGGGCACGGCGGCGGTCATCCCGGACCAGGTGCCCGGTTCGATCTCGAGTCCGAGCGAACCTGCAAAGCGCAGCCCGCGCAGCACGCGCAGGTAGTCCTCGCGGAAGCGCTCGGCGGGGTCGCCCACTGCGCGCAGGATCCCCGCCTGAAGGTCCCGCGCGCCCCCATGCGGGTCGTGGAGGATTTCGCGGCGGGGGTGCCACGCCATGGCGTTGATGGTGAAATCCCGGCGCGAGAGGTCTTCGTCCAGCGTCTCCGCGAAGGCCACGAGGGCCTTTCTCCCGTAGGTGACCACATCGTGACGGAAGGTGGTGACCTCGTAGAGGACGTCGTCGCTGCCGAAGACGCCGAGCGTGCCGTACCTGGGGCCGAGCGGGACGGTGCGCGGAAAGACGCGCCGCATCTGCTCCGGGGTGGCGCGGGTGGCCAGGTCCCAGTCCTCTCGCTCGGCGGGGCTGCCCCGGAGCGTGTCCCTGACCGCACCGCCGACCGTCCAGGTCTCGAAGTCGGCATCTTCCAGCCGTTCGACCAGTTCCCGGACGGGGCCCGGAACCTCGATGCGGATGCTCACCCGACCAGTACCGCTCCCCCGTTGACGTTCAGAGTCTCCCCGGTGATGTGGCGGGCCAGCGGCGAGCACAGCATCACGATCGGCCCGGCCACGTCCTCGGCCGTGGCCACCCTGCCGAGCGGAATCGCGTCGTCGATCGCCGCCCTCTCCGGCCCCCCCAGCGCGCTTACGGACATCTCCGTGTCGATCCAGCCCGGCGCGACCGCGTTCACCGTGATTCCGCGGCGCCCCACCTCGACGCAGAGCCCCTTGACGAGCGAGATGATCGCGCCCTTGGTGGCGGCGTAGTCGGAGTGGAAGGCCTCGCCCCGCTGACCCGCGGTCGAGCTTACCAGCACCACCCGGCCGTCGATGTTCATTCGCTGGAGCGCGGCCCGGGTCGTGAAGAAGATCGAGTCCAGGTTGACGGCAACGGTGGTGTGCCAGCGCTCATCGCCCATCTCGGACAGGGGAACGTCGGCCACCGGCCAGATACCCGCATTGCCGACGAAGATGTCCAGTCCGTCGAATTCGGCGTCGGCGCGGGCGAAGAGCCTGTCCACCACCTTGCGGTCGGCCAGGTCTCCCCCTTCGGCCCAGCCCTCCACCCCCAGCGCCCGGACGCTCTCCACCACCCGGCCGGCCTCTTCGGCGCGGCTGTGATAGAAGATGCCCACATGCGCGCCTGCCCGCGCGAGGAGTTCGGCCGTCGCCCTTCCGACGCCGCGCGACCCCCCGGTCACCAGCGCGCGCTTGCCCTCGAGTCCGAGATCCAGTCCGCTCACGTGCTCCCTCCCTGCGGGGTTTGGGCCCCGCTTCCGAACAGAGTATCCTCGACGTGGCGGCAGACGATGTGGCCGATCGCAAGCTGGACCTCCTGCGCTCTCGAGACGCTGTGGGTCGGCAGGACCACCGCGATGTCGACCAGGGGCCGCAGGCTGCCGCCCCCCCGGGCCAGAACGCCCACCGTGCGAACCCCGGAAGCCGCCGCAGCCCGGGCGGCCCGGATCAGGTTCGGCGATTCGCCCGAGGTCGAGTGCAGGATGAGCAGGTCCCCCGGATATCCGAGCGCCTCCACCTGCCGCGCGAAGACCTCCTCGTATCCCCGGTCGTTGGCGCAGGCCGTCAGGACCGAGGTGTCGGTCGTGAGGGCCACGGCCGGGAGGGCCCGCCGGTCGCGGGACATGCGCACGACGTATTCGGCGGCGAGGTGTTGGGCGTCAGCAGCCGAACCGCCGTTGCCGCAGAAGAACAGCTTGCCGCCACGGGCGAGCGTCTCGAGTGCGCAGTCAGCGTAGGCGGCGAGCGCGGCGCCGCACCTGTCCGCGACCTCGCGTGCCAGATCCGCGAGCTCCAGCAGCGAATCGGTGAGGCGAGGGTGCCGGGTAGAGGCTGCCGTTCGGCCGCTCATGTGAGAAAACCGTGCAGCATCTGCATGGCCGCATCGTCTATCAGCAGCGGGGGGACGCGATGGGGCTGCTCCCCCTCGAAGAGTCGGCGGGGATTGACCTTGCCGAGCAGGTCCAGCTGTCCGCCTCCGCCCCGACGGGTGAGCTCCGTAGCGCCATCGGGCAGGTAGAACGTGTACTCGGGGCGACCGTGGAAGTCGGAGCAGAGGTAGTCCAGGAGGCCTTCCTCCAACATCCGGAAGATCAGCTTTCGGGCGCGCGGCCCGTTCTGACCCGCGAGGGACCCGTAGTTCCCCTGGAGGAGGGCTCCCGCCTGCTTCCAGGCGCGCGGCGCGTCAAGATCCTCGTCGATGCCGGCGTAGCGCTCGGGGTGCGCGACGATCGGGACGTGGCCCGCCGCGGCCAGCCGGGCAAGCATCTCCGGCGCCCCGGGTGGGGCGGTGAACATGGACCACTCGACAAGCACGAACGGACTGCCGCCGAGGTGAAGCCTGGGGTCGGACAGGTCGGGCGCCGGGGTGTCCAGCCTTACCTCGAAGCCGCGGCGGAAGTCCAGGTGGGGGTACGCTTCGGCGACGGCGCACCGCACCTTCTTCCACCGGGCATCCATAAAGACCATGTACGCTTCGAATTCACCCTGGCCTGCGAGGGAGGCTCGCAAGTGGGGCGTCGTGATCACCCGTGTGACTCCCGCGCTCACCATGCGGTCGATCGAGTGGAGGGCGTCCTCCAGGGTACGAGAACCGTCGTCCACACCGGGTACAAGGTGACTGTGGAAATCCCCATAGCTTCTGGCCATCACAGACTTTCCCACCAGCCGCGCGCAACCCGCCGCGCAGTGCCCCTGAGCGTAGAAGCGTCCGTGTCCTCCATCATGGCCAGCGTGCACGCATAGGTCACGTAGGCGTCGGCGGCGAGCAGCGAGAAGGCGGCCCTCCGGTCCCGCGCATTCTCGACACCGCAGCCGGTGACCTTGCGCTCTGCAGCCGCCAGAAGGGCATCCGAAGAGACAGGGCCGCCGGCCGAAAGATGCGGCCGAAACTCGGGCGGGACGGGACGCTCCCGCCGATCGATCCACTCGCCGATGGTCATGCCCGGTCCATCAACGGTGTCGACCACGCTGCCCCCTTCATGCCGACCCTCCCCGGCCCTGACTCGCGAGAATCTCGGCGCCACGACGGACCGCATCCCCGAGCCCGGCCGGATCGGCGACACCCGCCTGTGCCATGTGGGGCCTCCCCCCTCCCCTGCCTCCCACCAGGGCGGCCACCTCGCGCACGACCGTGTCTGCGCGGACGCCCGCGGCGATCGCACCGTCGGTCGCGAAGGCAAAGAGGACGTGCCTGTCACCCGGCATCTCGGCGGCGACGACCGCGACCCCCGCCCCGGCCGAACTCCGGAACCGATCCCCCCAGCTCCGCACGTCCTGGGGTCCGCGCGCCTTCATGCGCACGCCCTGGTAGGTCAGGCGTGCGCCGTCGACATCGAACTGCGATTCCGCCAGCACTTCGGCGCCGCCCCCTCCCTGGCGCTGCAGGTCGTCCACCAGCGCCTCCAGGGCGGCCTTCTCGGCGAGGAGTTCGCCGACCCGGCGCTCGACGTTGGCGGGCTGCGCCTTGACGGAAACCGCCAGCTCCTCGACGCGGCTCTTGTACCCGGCCAGGTACTCGAAGGCTTTCCGCCCGGTGAGCGCCTCGATGCGCCGTACACCACCGCCCACCCCTGTCTCCGAGGTGATCACGAAGGGCCCGATTTCGCCTGTGTGCCGCACGTGGGTCCCGCCGCAGAGCTCCATACCGACTCCGGGGATCTCCACGACGCGCACCTCGTCGCCGTACTTCTCGCCGAAGAGGGCCATCGCGCCGGCCTGGACGGCTTCGTCGAAGGGGCGGATCTCCGTGCGGACGGAGTGACTGGCCCAGATCCCGCTGGCGACCATCGCCGTGACTGCGGCGAGCTCTGCGTCGGTCGTGGGCGCCGTGTGCGCGAAGTCGAAGCGGAGCCGGTCCGGGGCGACAAGGGAACCGCGCTGCCGCACATGGTCTCCCAGCGCCGAGCGCAGCGCCGCGTGCAGCAGATGGGTTGCCGTGTGGTTGCGTTCGGTGTCGCGACGGAAGGGGGCGTCGACCTGGGCGGTGACGGTGGTGCCGAGGATGGCTTCGTCGGGGAAGTCGCCGGTGGGGTGGCCGAAGAGGAGGATGTGGTCGCCCTCGCGTTGGACTCCGGCCACTTCCATGCTCCACCCATCGGCGAAGACTCGGCCGCGGTCGGAGACCTGGCCGCCGGCTTCGAGATAGAAGGGGCGGTCCTGGAGGACGAGGGCGGCTTGGCCATCTCCACGATGCGAGAAGCTGATGATCTTGGTGTCGGTTGCCAGCGTGTGGTAACCGACGAACTTGGGTGGCGAGGACAGGGGGCGCGAAACGGTCGTACCGGCCTTCGGAATCTCGAAGCTCCATCGAATGGGTTCAACATTCACCTTACTCGAGCGCCCCCCCCGAGACCGCCTCCTCTGCCCCTCCAACGCCTCCTCGAACCCCGCCATGTCCAGATCGTAGCCCCGCTCCTCCGCCACGATCCGGGTCAGGTCCACCGGGAAACCGAAGGTGTCGTACAGCCGGAACAGCTCCGCACCGGGGATCACTGGCCGCGGCGACACCTCCTCCGGGAGCACCGGCGCCACCGCCCCCAGCCGCTCCATCCCCCCGTCGATTGTCGCGAGAAACCGCTCCTCCTCACCACGGGCCGTCGCCAGCACACTGTCGCGCCGCACACCCAGCTCCGGGTACGCCCCCTCCATCTCGTCGATAGCCGCCCCGGCGACCGACGTCAGCGTCGGCTCCCGCCTACCCAGCAGCCACGCGTGCCGCACGCCCCGGCGCAGGATCCGCCTCAGCACATACCCGCGCCCTTCGTTGGAGGGGAAGACGCCGTCGCCCAACAGGAACGCAACGGCCCGGGCGTGGTCGGCGAGCACGCGATAGGAGATGCCCTCCTCACCAGCCGCGTCATAAGGCCGCCCCAACACCTCGGCCACCCGCTCCAGCAACGGCAGGAACAGATCCGTGTGATAGTTGGAGTCCACCCCCTGCATCACCGCGGCGAGCCGCTCCAGCCCGAGCCCGGTGTCGATGCTGGGTGCCGGCAAAGGCGTCTGCGTTCCCGATTCATCGCGGTCGAACTGCATGAACACCAGGTTCCACAGCTCCAGGAACTCCCCCGCTTCTCCCTTCGCCTCGAACTCCTCCTGGTCCGGGACCGTACCCCGCTCCGCTTCCGGCCGCATGTCGTAGTGGACCTCCGAGCAGGGGCCGCACGGTCCGGTGTCGGCCATCTGCCAGAAGTTGTCCTTGTCCCCGAGCCGGTAGATCCGCTCGGCCGCAACCCCCGCCACCTCCGTCCACAACCCGGCGGCCTCGTCGTCGCTGTAGTGCACGGTCACGAAGAGGCGGTCGGGGTCGAGCCCCATCTCACCGGTGAGGAACTCCCACGCGTAGCCGACTGCCTCGCGCTTGAAGTAGTCGCCAAAGGAGAAGTTGCCCAGCATCTCGAAGAAGGTGTGGTGCCTCGCCGTGCGGCCCACCTCCTCCAGGTCGTTGTGCTTGCCCCCGGCCCGCACGCACTTCTGCGACGTCACCGCGCGGTTGTACGGCAACTCTTCCAGCCCCAGAAAGGCCCCCTTGAACTGGACCATCCCGGCGTTGGTGAAGAGCAACGTCGGATCACCGGCCGGGACGAGGGACGCACTCGGGCGGATCGCGTGGCCCCGGGATTCGAAATACTCCAGGAATCTCCGGCGGATTTCGGCGGATTTCATCGCAAGGCGTTACGGGATTACGAGGGCATGAGCAGCCTGCCGACGGCTGGCCGGTTCCCCAAAGTTAGCCCAACCGCGCCCGCTACGCCCGGTAGCGTTTCGGTGGCGCCAGCCAGCCGCCCCGCGAACCCCTGCTGCCCCTTGCTCCGTCAAACCACCTTCACCGCTGGAGCCTCCGGCGCCTGCTTGCCCGCGGCCGCCTGTTCCTCCGGCATCCGGATACCGAGCGCGACCAGGAGGCGCGCCTCGATCTCCCCGGCGATGTCCGGGTTCTCCTCGAGGAAGCTCCGGACGTTCTCCTTGCCCTGACCAAGCCGGAGGTCGCCGTACGAGAACCAGGACCCGGACTTCTCCACGATCCCCTTGTCGACGCCGATATCGATGAGGAGACCGGTGTGGCTGATCCCCCTGGCGTACAGGATGTCGAATTCGGCCTGCTTGAAGGGCGGCGCACATTTGTTCTTGACGACCTTCACGCGGGTGCGGTTGCCGATGATCTCGGGACCGTCCTTGAGCGCCCCAATCCTCCTGATGTCCAATCGGAGCGAGGCATAGAACTTGAGAGCGCGGCCGCCGGAGGTCGTCTCGGGGCTGCCGAACATGACGCCGATCTTTTCGCGGATCTGGTTGGTGAAGATGATGGCCGCGTTGGACCGGCTGACGGCGCCCGTGAGCTTCCGCAGCGCCTGGCTCATGAGGCGGGCCTGCAGGCCGACGTGTGAGTCGCCCATTTCGCCCTCGATCTCCGCCCGGGGGACCAGCGCGGCCACCGAATCGATCACGATCACGTCGACCGCGCTGCTGCGGATCAGCACCTCGGCGATCTCCAGCGCCTGTTCACCCGTGTCCGGCTGCGCGACGAGGAGGTCGTCGACGTTGATTCCGAGCTTCTTCGCGTACTGGATGTCGAGCGCGTGCTCGGCGTCGATGAAGGCGGCGATTCCCCCCTCGCGCTGGGCGTTGGCGATCACGTGGAGACAGAGCGTCGTCTTCCCCGACGACTCGGGGCCGTATATCTCGCTGATCCGTCCCCGGGGCATCCCGCCAATGCCGATCACCGCATCGAGGTTGATGGCTCCCGTGGAGATGCTCCTGATCTTGAGGTGGGCCTGTTCGGAGCCCATGCGCATGATGGCGCCCTTCCCGTACGACCTCTCGATCTGGGTCAGTGCCGTGTTCAGCGCCTTCGTGCGTTGTTCCTGCTCTCTGCCGGTGGTGCGGGTCTGCTGCTTGCTGGACATCTTCGGGCCTGTTCCTTTGCGGTTGGGGTGGTTGCGTTACCGTTCCGGATCGACCGGGCGTGCGCGGCGCGCCACCTGCAGCCCCTCGGTCCCTGGCACTCCGGCGAACATAAACCGAAGATAACACGAAACAGGCCGAGGTCAAGCTGCCCGACCCTGTTGAGGGCCGGTGTCGCTCCGCGCCGGCGCAGCCGAGGCCGTTGCCGATGGAACCCGGGATCACGAACGGCAGGATCAAGGTATCGTTATCCAGGGGCGACTCCATGGTGGAATCGGCCAACCTTCAGCACACGGTGCCCAGGCAGGCTCCCAGGGCGCCCACACAGCCACGGATCCCATGAACACCACCTACGATCTCGTCGCCATCGGAGGCGGCACCGGAGGACTGGTTTCCGCCGCGGGCGGTGCCTACCTGGGCCTGAACGCGGCAATCGTCGAAAAGGCCGCCCTGGGGGGTGACTGCCTCTGGACCGGATGCGTGCCGTCCAAGGCGCTGATCGCTTCCGGCCGCCTGGCGCACCAGATGAACGGAGCGAGCGCCCTTGGCCTCCGCTCCGCCGCGCACGCTCACGACTTCAGGGCGGTGATGGAGCGGATGAGGTCGGCCCGCGCCACCGTCGCCCATCACGACGATCCCGAGCGCTTCCGGAAGATGGGCGTCGCCGTGCACTTCGGAGCCGCCCGGTTCACGGCCCCCGACTCGGTGGAGGTGGAGGGGGTGGGTACGTTCCGCTCGAAGCGCTTCGTCATCGCGACCGGGGCAGTCGCAGCCGTCCCCCCCATCCCCGGCCTGCGGGAGGCGGGCTACTGGACCTACGAAACCGTCTTTGACGAGAACGAGCTGCCCGAATCGATCGCCATCCTGGGCGGCGGGCCCATCGGGACCGAGTTCGCGCAGGTCTTCGCCCGGCTCGGGTCCAGGGTCACGGTGCTGGAGATGGCCCCCACCATTCTCATCAACGAGGATCCGGACGTGGCGGCGTTCATGCAGCGCCTCCTCGCCGAGGAGGGCATCGATGTCCGCACCGGGGCCGCCGTCACCGCCGTCCGAAAGGAGGGGGGACGCAAGGTGCTGGAGACCGCGGGAGGAGATTCGGTCGCTGCCCATGAGGTCTTCGTCGCCACGGGCCGACGTCCCCTCACCGAGGGACTGGACCTGGAAGCCGCGGGGGTCCGTACCGAGGGTGGGGCGGTCGTCGTGGATCCCCACCTGCGCACCTCGGCGCGCACCGTTTGGGCGGTCGGGGACGTTACCGGCGCGATGCAGTTCACCCACGTGGCCGAACTGATGGCCAAGGTGGCGCTCCGCAACGCGACCCTGCCGGCGAAGACGAAGATCAGCTACGACAACGTCCCCCGGGTCACCTTTACGGACCCCGAGGTGGCGCACGTGGGAATGTCGGAGGCGGAGGCGGCCGCGAACGGCGGGACCGTCTACAGCTATGGGCTGGACGATCTCGACCGGGCCATCGTGGACGGAACGGCGGTCGGTTTCGTGAAGGTCTCCGCCGACAGGAAGGGGAAGATCATGGGCGCCACGGTCGTCGCGCACGGGGGCGGCGACCTGATCCTCCCGTTCGTGCTCGCGAAGCAGCATGGGCTGACACTGAGCGCGATCGCGAACACCATCTTCCCCTACCCGACCATGGCGGAGGGCGTTAAGAGGGCGTCCGCCGAGTTCCTCCGCTCCCGCCTGGACACCGCGGCGGGGCGAACCCTGAAGAAGGTGATCCAATGGCTGAAGTAACCTCGACCGGCCGCCGCGCCGGCCCATTGATGAAACTCGGGCTGCTGGCCGTATTCCTTGTAGCGGTGTTCCTGATCGCCACGCGGACGCCTCTGAGCGCCTACCTGACTCGCGAAGGGATTTTCCAGTTCATGGACTGGCTGCGAGGCCATCCCTGGGCGCCGGTCGTCTTCGTCGCGCTTTACGCCGGCGCGACCGCGCTGGCCGTTCCTGGAACGATTCTCACCTTTGCCGGTGGCGCCGTCTTCGGCTTCTGGTGGGGCACGCTCCTCAACATGCTGGCCGCCAACATCGGCGCCAACGTGGCCTTCCTCCTCGCGCGCTCCCTCGGGAGGGACGGTGTGCGAACCCTCATGGGCAACGACTCGCGAGCTCTCGAGAAGCTCGACAACGTCGTCACGCGGCACGGCTTCCAGGGTCTGCTCACCCTGAGGCTGATCCCACTGGTTCCCTTCAACGCCCTCAACTTCGGTTCGGGTCTGATGTCGCTCAGCTGGCGCACCTACGCCATGGCGACGCTGATCGGCATCGTGCCCGGGACCGCGATCTACACCTTCTTCGCCGACGCGCTGCTCGAGGGCTCCCGCGAGGCCAGCACGCAGGCGCTGTGGCGCGTCATCTTCGCGGGAGGGCTGCTGGTGCTCCTCAGCTTCCTCCCCGCGCTGCTCAAGCGCCTCGGCGTCCGGCTTCCCGGCATGGGCGCAATCCTCCTCCTCTTCGCCCTTGCCGCCGGCGCCGCAGGTGCGTCCGCGCAACAGCCCGCTCCCGGATCCGGGCTGCCCGACCACGCGGCCTTCACGGCTGTCCTGGCCTCGGTGGTCACCGACGCGGGCACCGACTACGCCGCGTTGGCGGCGGATCCCTCCGGCCTCGATCGGTACATCGCCGAACTGGAAGCCACCACCCCGGCTGCCCTCGACCGCGCGTCCCGCGACGAGCGCCTCGCCTTCTGGATCAACGCCTATAACGCCTGCATGCTCAATCGGGTCGTCTCCCACTACCCGATCCGGCCGGCCCGTGGTATCCGCGGCATCAGGAACGCCGCCACCGGCCGTCCGGCGAACTCGGTCTGGCAGATCGCGGACGTATTCACCGGAGCCCACTGTCCGGTCGCGGGGGCGGAGCGCTCGCAGGACGAGATCGAGCATGAGATCATCCGCCCGCTGGGGGATCCGCGGATTCACTTCGCGATCAACTGCGCCGCAATCAGCTGTCCCCCGCTCACGCGGGAAGCGTACCGGGCCGCCACGCTGGGCGAGCAACTCGACGCGCGCGTGATGGCGTTCGTGGGCGACCCCGACCAGTTCGGTGTGGACGCCTCCGGAGGGCGGCCGGAGGTGCATGTGAACGTGCTGGTGGACTGGTTCAATGAGGACTTCGGAGGGCACGATGGGGTGAGGGCGTTCCTGGCGCGCTACGCCGGAGAAGCTGCCCGTGAAGCGCTGGAGGATTCGGGCGCTCGGCTGGTCTTCATCGCCTACGACTGGACCCTGAACGACATCCCGAGGTAGGTGGCCAGCCCCCCCGCGCTCGGCATCGTAATCCCCGCACTGGACGAAGCCGTCACCCTTCCGGCGCTGCTGGCCGATCTGTCCCGGCTGGCGCTGCCCAGCCGGCTGCTGGTCGTCGACGGCGGCTCGCGTGACGAGACCGTGCGGGCCGCCCGCGGGGGGGGTGCGCTGGTGTTGCGGAGCCGCCCCGGCCGGGCGCGGCAGATGAATGCCGGCGCCGCCTTCCTCACGGCCCCCTGGCTCCTGTTCCTGCACGCCGACTCGCGGCTGGACGAATCCGCCCTCGCCGCCATCGAGCGTCATGTGCGGGCAGACGGACCCGACGCCGCCCACTTCGCGCTCAGCTTCGGACACCCCGGGCGCTTCTACCGCGTCCTTGAGTGGGGGCAGCAGATCCGGGCGCGGGCACTCGGTCTCGTCTACGGGGACGAGGGCCTCCTGATCCGGCGTGACCTGTTCTTCGCGTCGGGCGCCTACCCCGACGTGCCGCTGATGGAGGATGTCATCCTGAACCGGAAGCTTGCGCGGCTGGGACGGCTCCGCCCCCTCCCCGCGACCGTCACCACCAGCCCGCGCCGCTACGAGGAGGAGGGTCGCATCCGCGCCCTGCTCCGCAACATCCGCCTGATCTCGCGGTTCCTCGCGGGGGCCGACCCCGCCACGCTAGCCACCGCGTACCCCCCGCGAAGACGGACGGCGCGCTCCGCGGACACCGGGAGGCCGGGGAGTCCCGCGGACCGGGCAAGCACCGGGGTGGACCCCGCCCCGCCCGCCCTGCTCGTCTTCGCCAGGGCACCGCGACCCGGTGAGGTCAAGACGCGCCTCGCCCGCACGCTGGGCGACGAGCGCGCGGCTGCGCTGTACCGCCGCATGGGCCGCCTGGTGATCGACGGGGTGGCGAGGGCTCCGGCCACCGTCACCGTGTGTTTCACCCCGGACGGCGCGGGGCAGGAACTCCGCGAATGGCTGGGCCCGGAGGCCGCGCGTTACTGGCCCCAGGGATCCGGAGACCTGGGCGAGCGCATGTCACGGATGTTCGACCGAGCACTCGATGCGTCCAGCCGGGCCGTCGTTATAGGGACGGACGCGCCGGCAGTCGACGAACACACGATCCGCCGGGCCCTGCAGGCGCTGGACTCGGCGGATGTGGTTCTCGGTCCCTCGCGGGACGGCGGCTACTACCTGCTCGGTCTGCGGCGGCCCCGGCCCGAACTCTTCACGGACATCCGCTGGAGCACCGGATCCGTGATGCTGGAGACCGTGGACCGCGCGACGGCCGCAGGGCTGGTCGTGACGTTTCTGGAAGTGGAATCCGACATCGATACCGCCGCCGACCTCACGCCCGGGGTTGCCCTTGCCCTCGGGCGCGAGGTCTGACGGCCGGGGGAACCTTTCTACTCGCGATTCCCCTGCAGCTGGCCGCGCGTTCCCTGCAGACCGTACTCGTAGCCCTGCCACTCGCCCGCGGCCACGGGGACGTAGACCATCGTGTAGGGCTCTTCGGCGGACCGTTGCACGAAGACCGCAACGCCCTCGTGCATGGCGATCTGCATGATGTCGTCGCAGTCCAGACGCAGCGGGTTGCCGGACTTGTCGAAGCGCCGCTCCTCGACCATCACCGGCTCATCCTCCGTGAACCACTCGGCGTCGCCGGCATAGGAGCCCGCGAAGACGATCCCGGGGCCCAGTGCGCGCATCGACACGCGAGACGGTCCCACCAGGGTGTCTCCGGCCGCGGTGAGCATCACCTGCACGCTCATCCCGGTCGCGAGGCAGATCGTGGCCGGCGTCCCGGTGGGAAGCGGCGGTGTCGTGGTGCGCTCGATCACCACCGTGTCCGGCGGCGGCGCGGGCAGCATGACCGTGTCGGGGACGGGCGGCTCGGGCACGTTGCTGCAGAGGCCGCCGCGCTCGGCGCAGAAGGCCACCGAGCCCAGGATGCCGAACTTCCGCGACTTGATGGTCGAGGAACCGTCGTGTTGCAGCCCCAGCATGAAGGCGCCGACCCGCAACCCCCCGAAGTCGACCTGCAGACCCGCGTTCGCGTCGAAGCCGTTGAACTCCCCCATGAGGTGCAGGAAGCGGCCGCCACCCATCGAGAAGTTGAGCGCGGAACCCATGAAGAGGCCGTTCGAGGAGCTGGTCCGGTAGAACTCCAGGTCGCTGCCCGCGGAGAACATCCCCGCGCCCCAACCCAGGTTCAGCGTGATGTCGTAGTCGGGGCCGGCGTCGAATCCGGGCAGCGTGGCGGTCGCGACCGCATACGGAGTGAAGTTGCTGCTGAACTCGTTGTGGCCGTTGTAGCCATTGTAGACGCGCGCGTCCGGGAAGCCGAACCGGGACGGCTGGAACTCGTAGTTGCCGTAATCGTCGCCGAACGATGGGGACGTGACGTAGCGCGCTCCGAGCGCGAGGTCGAAGTACTGGATGGATGCAGGCAGAACCGATACCCGTCCGAACGCGCCCAGGAGGTTGCCGCCCTCTTCGGCGTCGTCGAAGTGCTGGATGCTGATGCCCACCTCCGCACGGTTGAAGAGGCCAATCGCGATCGAACCGTCCGAGAGCCACTTCTCGAAGGCCGGCCCCTGGCCAACCTCATTGCCGTTGCGGTCGATGACCAGCGTATTCGGGATCGAGATGCCGAACCCGGAGTACGTTCCGGTGATGGTCAGGTGGGGGAGGACGGTTGCCACGGGAATGTCCAGGAGCCCCGAGCCGTACCTCAGCGTACTGGTCGAACCGTTGTTCTGGGCGGTGCCGGGCCTCGCCATCAAGGCCAGCGCCAGAAGGACGACGGCGGCTGTGTAAAGCAGCTTCGAGCGTCGGTGCGTCATCGGAATTGTCTCCAGTGTCTGTGAGCCCTGTCGGGCCGATTCTGTGGGCGAACGGGTCGGGCGGGACTCCATTGCACCCCGGGGCATCTCGATTCAGCGTGGCAAGATAAGCGTTCGATGCAGGGACTCATAGTCCATCGGCCTCCTTCACGGAACCCTGTTCCGATTCCCTGGGTCCATTATTCAGCCGCGAGAGCTTTCGCGCAATCCACCAGACCCACAGCAGGATCATGATCCAGACCACGCCGTACGCCACAAACACGTGGAAATACGGGCGGAGCGCCCCGCGCCCCCCATCCACAACCTGGGCGGCCGCCACCGCCGGAGCGGTGAGAAGCCAGAGTAAGCCGATCGAGCTGCGCCAGATCATGTCAACGCTCCGTCGCTGCCGGGTGAAGGGCCCGATAACGGGCGCCGTGAGTGAAGTTCAATCGCATAGCGGATCGTGAAGAGTCCCAAGAACAACATGGTGAAACCGGCCAGCGACGTCATCAGCGTGGCAAACATCTCTCCGGGCAGCGACGGACCCTCCGTCTTGAGGACCACCGGCTCGGGGTGCAGCGAGCGGAACCAGACCACGCTGACGTGGATCGGCGGGATGCTCAGAACGCCGATAATCGCGACCACCGCCGCGAAGCGCTTCCCCTTCCCCGGGTCGGCGACGGATCCACGGATCATGAAGTACCCGAGGTAGCTGAACCACAGCAGGAGAGTGAGCGTGAGACGCGGCTCCCAGACCCAGTAGGTCCCCCACGCGATCCGTCCCCACAGCGGGCCGGTGAGGAGCATGATAGCGCCGAAGACCAGGGCCGCCTCCGCCGCCGCGACCGCGGCCATGTCCCCGCGCTCGTCCTCCAGCCAGAGGTAGGCGGCGCTGGCCAGTCCGGCCAATATGACGGCGAGGAAGGTCGTCCATGCGGCCGGGACATGAATGTAGAATATCCTCTGCACCACTCCCTGAGCCGCCTCCGTGGGCACCCAGAACGCCACCATCCAGTGCACCAGCAGGATCGTCGCGACACCCGCCGCGGCAAGGCCGAAGCCCAGGTACGCGAACCTGCCCCCTCCCTCGTGTCCCATGTTCACCATACAATCCGGATCTCCAAAGCTCCGCTCGGCGTCGCACCTGAGTCGACTAGCGCCGCTGTTCTCCCTCGGCATGCCCTGCCGGCGCGGCGCCCTCGCCGCTCTCGTTGCCAACGGGGTTTATCCACGGGGCTACTCCTCCGTAAGGTAGCGGAACAGCAGGGTGCCGACGGCAACGAATGCGATCGCGAAGGCCCACAGCAATCGCGCCGAACCCGAAATCTCGGGCCAGGGCCGGTCCAGGAAAACCCTGGACGATGCCGTGGCACCGAAAAAGACGAGGGGCACCAGCACCGGGAAGGTGAGCGCAGGGAGGAGAGAGTCGCCCAGGTTGCTCTGCCTGGAGATCAGACCGAAGAAGGTCCCCGCGGCCGCGAGCCCGATGGCGCCGGGGAGCAGGATCGCCGCGTGCAGCACCACGGGACCGGGGGCCGCAATCCCGAAGAAGAGGATGAGGGCGAACAGGGTGAAGGCGGCCACCAGCGCGACCGGCACCAGGTTGGCGGCGGCCTTGCCCAGGAAGATCGCGTGACGGGAGACCGGCGAGAGGAGCAGGTGGCGGAAGGCTCCGTCCTCCTCTTCCGCGTCGAATGTGCGTCCGGCTCCGGAGATCGACGCGAAGAGCACCGTCAGCCAGAGGAGGCCGGCCGCGACCTCCCGGCCCTGGACAAGGCCCCCCAGCGAGAAGCTGAAGAGAAAGCACGCCAGCACGGAGAAGGCGAGCATCGCCACGATCCTTCCCCCGGAGCGGAATTCGGCTCGCAGGTCCTTCCAGGCGATCAGGCCGATCCAGCGCAGCGACGTCACGCGTCCCCGCCCTCTTCGCCGGTGAAGAGTCCCAGCAACCCCTCCGCCTCGCACTCCGCGCGTGCGGCGTCCAGCACCTTCCGGCCGCGCCGCAACACCACCACCCGGTCGGCCAGCCTGAGTCCCCGATGCAGGTCGTGCGTCACGAGCACGACGATCCTCTCCGGCGACCTGCGCGCGCGCAGCATGACCTCCAGGGCCGCCACGCCGGACGGGTCGAGTCCCGAAAAAGGCTCGTCCAGGAAGAGGATGTCGGGATCGTGGAGGAGGGCGCGCCCCAGAGCAACGCGCTGCCGTTGCCCGCGGGACAGCGCTTCCGCCCGGGTGCGGGCGAGCTCCCGGGCGCCCACTGCCGCCAGCGCCTCCGCCGCCGCCACGGCGGCCCCCGCCACACCGTGCAGCGCGGCGAAGAAGAGCAGATTCTCCATCACGGTGAGCTTCATGTAGAGGCCGGTACGGTGCGAAACCAGTCCAACCCGGCCGCGCCACGCCGGATCCGATCCCGTGACGGCCTTGCCGTTCAGGGCCACCCGCCCCGCGTCCGGCTTGCGTTCGCCGCTGAGCGCCTTGAGCAGCGTGGTCTTCCCTGCCCCGTTGGGCCCGAAGACGGCCAGGATCGAGTCGCCGGCCACGTCGAGATCGACACCATCGACGGCGCGCGTGGGGCCGTAGTTGCACACCAGGTTGCGTGCCGCCAGCGTCAAGAAGCCCCTCCGCCGGTTCCCAGCGCTTCGCCGCAGCGCCCGCAATAGCGCGCACCGAAGGCGTTGAGGTGGCCGCAATCCCCGCACTGGAGCCCTTCGCGGAGCGCCGTGCGGATCTGCTCGATCTCCTCCTCCAGCTCCCTCGACGCCCGTTCGGTGGCCGGATTCCCACCCCCCGGCGTCTGCGGCCCCAGATGCTGGAGGGCCTCGCGGGAAAGCTCGTTCTTCAGCAGGTCATAGTCGCTGCCGTCCAGCTTGCCGGTCGCGCGGTCGTACTCGAGATCGCGGAGGGCGGTGAGCGCGACCTGGCGCCGCGCGACCCCCTCGTCGAAGTCGTCCACCCCGTCGTAGAGTGGGGCCCCGCGCCCCGAAAAGACCGGTTCGAGGATGTACAGCATCACGCCCGCGGCAAGCAGGATGCCTCCGAGCATCACGGTCATTGAAGCGCTACCCCGATGCTCCGGCCGGCAACGGGCCGCGGACGCTCCGGCGCTGGGAAGCGCGCGCGCGCCTGGGCGCCGGGGGCCAGAGACCGACTACGGCGCCGATCGCCACGAGCAGTCCGCCCGACCAGATCCAGGGGACCAGCGGCAGTGTCTTGACTTCGAAGATCACGCGGTCCGCACCGCTGTCGAGGTCCACGTCCCTCGGGATCACGTAGAGGTCCTCCAGCGGAGCGCTCACGATCCCCACCTCGGTGGACGTCTGTTCCATGACCGGGTAGAATCGCCGCTCGGGGCGCACCATGTCGACCCGCTCGCCGTTCCTGTACACGGTCATCAGCGCGGTCCAGCGCCAGTCGTTCTCCCGCGCGTCCTCCGCCACGCGGGGCCGCGAATGCGAGAGGCTCTCGTAGACGAGCCGGTATTCGTTGCCGAAGGCCGACCTGGCCGTGACCGCCTCCCCCGGCGCCAGTTCCTGGACCACCGCGGTGTCGAAGGCCGCGCCGGCCAGACCCGTAAAGACCACGACGACGCCCGCGTGGATGACGTAGCCGCCCCAGCGGCGCCGGTTCCGCTTCACCAGGCTCGCAAATGCGCGCAGCACCCCTTCACCCGCGATGCGTGCGCGAGCTTTCGTTCCCTTCCAGAACTCGGTGACGACGGTCGACATCACGAAGGCAGCGATCGTGAAGGTGGCGAGGGCCGCGGCGTGGCGTACTCCCGCCACCAGGAGGACGGCGAGGGTGACCGCGCCCGCCGCGAGCGGAAGCGTGAAGTTCCTGCGCAGGTTGCGCGGCGACGCCCGCCGCCACGCGATCACGGGCCCGATCCCCATGAGCGCCAGGAGGATCAGCCCGATCGGGATGTTCACCCGGTTGTAGAAGGGCGGTCCGACGTTGATCTTCTCGCCGAAGAAACCTTCGGTGATCAGCGGGAAGAGGGTTCCCCAGATCACCGCGAAGGTGACGCCGAGCAGGAGAAGGTTGTTGAAGAGGAAGGCGGACTCGCGCGACAGGAAGGACTGGATCTGGTTCTCCGACCTGAGGGACGGGAGCCGGTGGACGATGAGGAGGCAGGCGAAGACGGCCAGCCCGGCCATGAACCCCAGGAAGATGTACGCGATCCTCAGGTTCTCGGCGAAGCTGTGGACGGACTCGATGAGGCCGGAGCGCGTCAGGAAGGTGGCGAAGAGGGTGAGGAGAAAGGTGATGACCACCAGGGCCATGTTCCACACCTTCAGCATCCCCCGGTTCTCCTGGATCTGGATCGAGTGAAGGAAGGCGGTGGCGGTCAGCCATGGAAGCAGCGAGGCGTTCTCCACTGGGTCCCAGAACCAGTAGCCGCCCCAGCCCAGCTCCTCGTAGGCCCACCGCATCCCGAAGATGATTCCGCAGGCCAGGAAGAACCAGCTCAGGAGGATCCAGCGCCGGGTGACCGCTATCCAGCGGGAATCGAGCCGGCCCGTGAGCAGCGCCGAAACCGCGAAGGCGAAGGGGACCGCGAAGGAGGTGAATCCCAGGTAGAGCGTCGGCGGATGGATGGTCATCCAGTAGTTCTGCAGCTGGGGATTGAGTCCCCGTCCGTTGGCGGGCGTGAAGCCCATCCTTTCGAACGGGTTCACGTCCGCGAAGAGCAGAACGACGACCAGGAAGGAGAGCAGCCCGAGCAGCGTT
The DNA here is from genome assembly GCA_965206305.1 of Longimicrobiales bacterium. Classification (GTDB taxonomy): domain Bacteria; phylum Gemmatimonadota; class Gemmatimonadetes; order Longimicrobiales; family Gaopeijiaceae; genus Bin94. The sequence continues at coordinate 2,922,467 of CBDBJI010000004.1, forward strand.
CCGCTCACATAGGGCATGAACTCCCGGTTGCTCCGCCGGTTGCGGAAGACCGCGATCGACGAGAAGACCGAGAGAAGAAGCGTCCAGAAAACGAGGGATCCGCGCTGTCCGGCCCAGAGACCGGCGACCTTGAAGTAGGTGTCGAGCTCGCGGTTGGAGTAGTTGGCGACGTACAGGTATTGGTAATCGTTGCCCAGGAAAGCCGCGATGATCCCCAGGGACGTCACGATCAGCAGGAGGGTGAGGATATGAACGGTGCGCTCACCGCTGAGGACCAGGTCGCTCCTGCCGGTCTTGCCCCCGACGAACGACACCACCGCGCCCCAGAGGGCGACGGGAAGGGCGATCCACAGGGCGATTTCGCCCAGGATCGTCACGCCGCCAACTCCTCCTCGGCCGCCTCGTAGCGGCTGCCGCACTTGGTGAGGACGGTGTGTGCGACGAATACGCCGTCCGTCCCGTAGGTGCCCTCGAGCACGACTTCGGCGGTGTCGTTGAATGTGTCCGGGAGGACGTCTTCATACACGACCGTGAAGAACACGTCCGTGAGTTCCAGGTCGGCGACCACGAACTGATGCGTCCCGGAGCCCGCCGCACCCCGCTCCCACGATCCCTCGACGACCCGTCCGCTGACCTTCACGCCCACCTCATGAAAGCCAGGGTCGGCCTCCACCCGCGCCATCAGCTCCACGGGCGTGAGATAGTACACCATGCTGTCGCTGATGCCGGTCCACATCAGATAGGCCACCACCGCGGCGACTCCGACCAGCCCCACGAAAAAGCGTCCGTTTTTCATCCTGGATTCTCACTCCGGGTTGATTCCGGCGACTTGCACCCGCCAGGCCTGGCCCGCCTTTCGGCGTCCCGGACCCGCACTGCCGGAAAGGCCAGTGACCCTCTAACCTAAGGTGTCCACGGCCCCGGGGGACAGTCCGGATGACGCCAGCGTCCCATCGACCGCGCGCTCCCAACCCGAGATCAGCTCCTCCCGCAATGCTTCGTCGATACCGGGGGCGAAGGCGCTACCCTCCGCAAAAGCCACCGAAAAGTCCTCCGGCGAACGCCACACCCCCGCGCTCAGACCGGCCAGCCCGGCCGCTCCCAGTGCCGTCGTCTCGACCATGGCGGGCCTCCGCACCCGCAGCCCCAGGATCCCGGCCATGAACTCCATCAGCCAGTCGTTGCGCGCGGCCCCACCGTCCACGTTGAGCGCGGCGGCTCCGACTCCGGCGTCGCGCTGCATCGCGCCGAGAACGTCGCGCGTTCCGTAGGCCATGGCCTCCAGCGCCGCCCGCACGAGGTGCGCGCGGGTCGTGCCCCGGGTCAGGCCGGTGATCGCGCCCCGGGCATCGGGCTGCCACCACGGAGCTCCCAGTCCGGTGAATGCGGGAACCAGGTAGACGCCCGCGTTGCCGGACAGGGAGCGGGCCATCTCTTCGCTGTCCGCGGCATCCTCGAGCAGCCCCAGGCCGTCCCGCAGCCACTGGATCGCCGCCCCGGCGATGAAGATCGACCCCTCCAGGGCGAAGACGGAGCCGCCCGTGGCGTTGCAGGCAGCGGTCGTGAGCAGCCCGTGGCGCGATGCGACGCGCTCGCTGCCGGTGTTGAAGAGGAGGAACGCGCCGGTCCCGTAGGTGCACTTGCCCGTGCCGGCTTCCCAGCAACCCTGGCCGTAGAGGGCCGCCTGCTGGTCCCCGGCCACCCCGCCGATGGGGATCTCGGCACCCAGCACGTCGCCACGCGCGACGCCGAAGTCCCCTGAACTGGGGCGGACCTCGGGCAGGATGCGCCGCGGCACCCCCATCAGCCCCAGGAGCTCGTCGTTCCAGTGGCCCTCGTCGAGGTCGTAGAGAAGGGTTCTGGAAGCGTTGGTCGGATCGGTGGCGTGCATCTCGCCGCCCGTGAGGCGTGCCACCAACCAGCTGTCGATGGTGCCGGCCGCGAGCTCCCCGGCCTCGGCCCGGGCAGCCAGCTCCGGGGCGCCCTCGAAGAGCCAGCGCAGCTTCGTGCCCGAGAAGTAGGGATCGAGGAGCAGGCCCGTGCGGCGCCGTACCATCTCCTCGTGCCCCGCCTCCCGGAGCCGCTGGCAGAGCCCCGAGGTGCGCCGGTCCTGCCACACGATCGCCCGGTGGAGGGGCCGGAGCGTCGCGGGATCCCACACCACGACCGTCTCGCGCTGGTTGGTCACGCCCAGGGACGCGACCTCGGTCCCCGCGGCGGAGAGCGCCTCCCGGGCGACCCGAACGGTCACGGCCCAGATCTCCTCCGCGTCGTGCTCCACCCACCCGGGTTGCGGAAAGTGCTGCGTGAATTCGGAGTACGCCCGGCTCAGCACCCTTCCATCGGCCGAGATGACGAGCGCGGACGACCCCGTCGTGCCCTGGTCGATGGCGAGCACCGCTCCCGCGCTCATCGTGGTGCGGCCTCCGTGCGGATTGCAGCACCCCTGCGGCGCAGATTGCGGCACTCCCCGGCGCTCATCGCTCCACCACCCCCTCTCCCGGCCGGTATTCCAGCCCCAGCTCGGGCAGCAGCGTCACGAACGCGGCCACCGACAGCCCCACGACGGTGAAATAGTCGCCCTCGATCTCCTTCACCAGGGCGGAGCCGTAGCCCTGGATCCCGTACGCGCCGGCCTTGTCCAGCGGTTCCCCCGTTTCCACATAACGGTCGATGAGTTCGCGCCCGAGATCGCGGAAGACCACCCGGGCCATGGCGACCCGTGATCCGATCCGTTTCCCTCGGGCCAGTGCCAGACCAGAGTAGACCGTGTGTGCCTTCCCGGACAATGCGGCGAGCATGGCGGCAGCGTCCTCCGGGCCGGCCGGCTTCTCCAGAACGCGCCCGTCGAGGACGACGACCGTGTCCCCCGCCACGGTGAGCGCGCCCGGGTGGGTCGGCGTCGCCGCAGCGGCCTTCTCGCGCGACAGCCGCTCCACGTACCGGCGCGGGGACTCCCCGGGACCCCGGCGCTCCTCCAACCCTGCGGGCGCCACGGTGAACGGAATCCCCAGCATGGAGAGAACCTCGGCGCGCCGGGGGGAGGCCGACGCGAGGACGACGGGAACGTCCACGCTACCGCTCGATCAACAGGGTCACCGGGCCGTCGTTGACCAGCGCCACCTCCATGACCGCGCCGAAGCGACCACTTTGTACGGCGGCCGGCAGAAGTCCGCGCAGCTCCGCGAGGAAGGACTCGTACAGGGGAGTGGCGGCCTCAGGCGGGGCTGCGCGGATGAAGGACGGCCGGCGGCCCTTTGTTGCGTCGCCGTACAAAGTGAACTGCGAGACCACCAGCACCTCGCCGGAAACGTCGAGCACCGACCGGTTCATGCGCCCGGCGGGGTCGTTGAAGATGCGCAGATGGGCGACCTTCTCCGCCATCCAGTGCGCCTGCTTCCGGTCGTCGCCGGCGGTGAAGCCGACCAGCACCACCAGCCCCCGGCCGATCGCGCCGAGGGTCTCCCCGTCCGCGGTGACGGAAGCTTCGCGGACACGCTGCACGACGATCCTCACGCGGGGCTCACTCCACCGTCACGGACTTGGCGAGGTTGCGCGGCTGGTCCACGTCGCAGCCACGCATCACCGCCATGTGATACGCAAGCAGCTGAAGGGGCACGGTGGCGAGCACGGACATGAGCGCGGGCGTCGTGGATGGAACCACGATCACATCGTCCACCCGGTCGACCACTTCTCCCTCCTCGTCGTTGACGACCGCGATCACCCGGCCGCGGCGGGCCCGCACCTCCTCGATGTTGGAGAGGGTCTTCGCGTACACGCCGTCACGCGGCGCCAGGACGACCACCGGCATGTTTTCGTCGATCAGTGCGATGGGACCGTGCTTCATCTCCGCGGCCGGGTAACCCTCTGCGTGGATATAGCTTACCTCCTTCAACTTCAGAGCTCCCTCGAGGGCGACCGGAAACTGGTAGCCGCGCCCGAGGTAGAGGAAGTTGGGCGCGTCCCTGTAGGTGTGGGCCAGCTCCTTGACATGCTCGTCCACCTTCAGGACCTCCTCCACCTGCTCCGGCAGCCTTGTAAGCGCCCGCACCAGCCTCCGTCCCTCGAGGATCGACATGTTCCTGCGCCGGGCCAGGTAGAGGGTGAACAGGGCGAGCGCCACGACCTGGCTGGAAAAGGCCTTGGTGGAAGCCACGCCGATCTCCGGTCCGGCATGCAGGTACACGCCAAAATCCGTCTCGGCGGCGATGGTGGAGCCGACCACGTTGACGATCCCCATGATCGGGCAGCCGCGCCGCTTCGCCTCCCTGAGCGCGGCCAGGGTGTCGGCGGTTTCGCCGGACTGGCTGATCCCCATGACCAGGGTGGTCGGTTCCAGCACCGCGTTGCGGTAGCGGAACTCCGACGCGTACTCCACCGTGACGGGAATCCTGGCCATGTCCTCGATCATGCGCGCGCCGATCAGTCCCGCGTGCCAGCTCGTCCCGCAGGCGGTGATGACGATCCGGTCGACCTCCAGCAGCTCCAGGTCCGACATGGTGATCCCGCCCAGCCTCGAGACGCCCTCCTCCTCCAGAAGCCGTCCCCGCATGACGTCACGCAGCGACGACGGCTGCTCGCGGATCTCCTTGTACATGTAGTGGTTGTAGCCACCCTTGCCGATCGTCTCCGCATCCCAGGTGACGATGTGGGAGCCGCGCCTGACCGCCCGCCTGGCCGGATCGAAGGTGCGGTAGCCCTCCCGGCTCAGAACCGCGGAATCGCCGTCGCCCAGCCGCACGACCTTCTGGGTGTGCGCGACCACCGCAGCCGCGTCGGAGGCCACCAGGTACTCGTCGTTCCCGCCGATACCCAGGAGGATCGGGCTGCCGTTCCGGGCCACGACGATCTTGCCGGGATCGCGCGCGCTGACGACCGCGATCCCGTAGGTCCCCTCGATCCTCGCCAGCGCACCGGCCACGGCGTCCTCCAGGCAGTCGCACTCGCGAAAGGCAAGGTCGATGAGGTGGACCAGGACCTCCGTGTCGGTGTCGCTGCGGAAGGTGTAGCCCAGGTCGCGGAGCAGAGGCCGCTGCCGGGCCGCGCTCTCGATGATGCCGTTGTGGACCAGGGCGATGTCGTCCGAGGGAGAGAGGTGCGGGTGGGCATTCGCCTGGTTGGGGACGCCGTGGGTCGCCCAGCGGGTATGCGCGATCCCGCAGCTGCCCTCCGGGAAGTGACCGTCGAGCGCGTCTTCCAGCTCCGCGATCTTGCCGGGACGCTTCTCCACCGCCAGGCGCCGGTCGGCGGTCACGATGGCCAGCCCCGCCGAATCGTAGCCCCGGTACTCAAGGCGCTTGAGTCCCTCCATCAGGATCGGGCCGGCAGGACGCGCTCCGATGTAGCCGATGATCCCGCACATCAGCCGGTCGGATCGCCCGTCGCCCGCTGGCGGCGCGGCTTCCGGCGCCCACCCTCCGCGAGGCAACCCTCCAGCACGCGGCGCGCCCGGTCCACAAGCAATCGTGCCGACGCAGGCTCCGGCGCCTCGGCGATCAGGCGCACTACGGGCTCGGTGCCCGAGGGGCGCACATGCAACCACGCGCGCTCGGCAGTCCACTCGATCCGCAGTCCGTCGGAGTCGTCCCGGCTGCCCGAAGACGATGCTCCCGCAAGGGCAGCGTACGCCGTGTCGAGAGCCTCCCGGGGGAAGGCGACCTTCTCCTTCACGATCGTGTAGGAGGGGAGGGCGGCCACACGCTCCGAGAGCGGGACATCGGGCGCGTCGGCAAGGTACTGGAGGAGCAGGGCCGCTCCCGCCGGGGCGTCCCGGGTGTGATGCAGCGCGGGAACGATCACGCCGCCGTTCCCCTCCCCCCCCACCACCGCCCCCTCCGCGACCATCCTCACCACCACGTTGATCTCGCCCACGGGGGCCCGCACCACTCGGCACCCGTGGCCGCGCGCGACGTCCTCCACCACGCGGCTCGTCGACAGGTTGGTCACAACGCGGCCGGGTTCGCGCCGCAGCACCACGTCCGCAGCCAGCGCGAGGGTCAGATCCTCGCCCAGCGCCCGCCCCCGCTCGTCCACCAGCGACAGCCGGTCGGCGTCGGGGTCCACCGCGAACCCGACCCGGGCCCCGCATCCCCGCACGAGCTCGCCCAGCGCGGCCAGGTTCCGCGCGTTGGGCTCCGGGTCCCGGTGGAACCTCCCGTGCGGCTCCACCCCGATCGCGTGCACCTCGCAACCGAGCCGCTCCAGCAGCGCCGACAGCACGACGCCCCCCGCGCCGTTGACGCAGTCGAGCGCAACGGCCATCCGCTCCCGGCGGATCCCTTCCACGTCGACGAAGGGCAGCCCCAGGATCCGGTTGATGTGGCGGCCGGGCGCACCGGCATCGCTGGATACGGTCGAAATCGCGTCCCACGCCGCCCGCGCTGGTTCCTCCTCCCACACTCGTCTCTGGAAGCGGGCCATCCGCCCGGGCTCGAGAAAGGCGCCGCCGCGCGCGGCGAACTTGAGCGCGTTCCACTCGGCGGGGTTGTGGCTCGCGGTGACGGCAATCCCCCCCGCGGCGCCCGCGTCCCTGACCGCAAGCATCAGCGTGGGCGTGGGGACGACCCCGAGTTCGACCACCCTGCACCCCACCGAGAGCAGCCCCGCGACCGCCGCACGCATCAGCATCGGCCCCGAGGTGCGCGAATCGCGCCCCACGATCACCGTGTCGCCGTCCCCTTCGTCCCGCAGGAAGGCACCGTATGCGGCCCCCAGGCCCGCGATCAGTTCCGGCGTGAGCGACGGCCCCACGCGCCCCCGGAAGCCGGAGACGCTCACCATGAGGTCGGCGGGGAGATGGATCGGCATGCTGGGCGGGGGGTCGGAGTGAGGAGGGGCTCGCACCGGGAGCCCGGACGCGCACGGAAAGTTAGCACAGCGCCGGGTGCACCGCGTGTGAGGGATGCCCCTGCCGGGGGCCACCACCGCGGGAGTCGCCCATGCGCTCCGCGGCCCGATGCTATATTCAGACCGACCGGGACCGGCGGATCCTGCGGAACCAGCCGGCCGGCCACCCCAACATCCACAGGAGAGCCGCCGTTGTCCGATTCGTCGCAGAGGGAACCGGGACCCCAGTCCGGGGCAGGCCGCTTCGACACCCTCTGCGTACACGCCGGACAGGCTCCGGAACCGGTGACCGGCGCGATCACCACGCCCATCTTCCAGACCTCCACCTACGTCCAGGACGGGATCGGGCGGCACAGGGGGTACGAATACGCGCGCCTGCAGAACCCTACCCGGGAAGCCTCCGAGGCCAACATCGCGGCGCTGGAGGGCGGATGCCACGGGATCGCCTTCTCCAGCGGTCTCGCGGCCATCGAGTGCCTCGCCAAGGCGGTTGCCGGGGGCGGCCACATCGTCAGCGAGGAGAACACCTACGGCGGCACCACCCGGATGTTCACGCAGATCCTGGGCCGTCTGGGGATCGAGGTAACGCTGGTGGACACACGCGACCTCGCGTCGATCGAGGCGGCGCTCCGGCCGCAGACCCGCCTGATTCACCTCGAGACGCCCTCGAACCCGCTCATGCGCATCGCCGACATCGAGGCGATCGCGGGGATCGCGCAGCGTCACGGCGTGCTCCTCTGCGTGGACAGCACCTTCGCCTCCCCATGCAACCAGCGGCCCCTCGCGCTCGGCGCGGACGTCGCCATGCACTCCACCACGAAGTACATCAGCGGCCACTCGGATGTGCTCGGCGGCATCCTCGTCGTGGACGACGACTCCCTGGCGGAAGAACTGCACTTCGTGCGCAAGTCCACGGGCCCGGTTCCCGGCCCCATGGACTCGTGGTTGACGCTGCGCGGCACCCGCACCCTCCATCTGCGCATGGAGCGCCATAACCGGAACGGGATGCTGCTCGCCGAGTTCCTCCAGTCCCACCCCGCAGTGCGGGCTGTCCACTACCCGGGATTGCCGAACCACCCCCGGCACGGCCTGGCGCGCCGCCAGATGGCCGGGTTCTCCGGCATGCTCTCGGCCGAGTTCTCGCAGGCCGACGCGAAGCGGATGGTGGAGCGCACGCGGCTCTTCCGCCTCGCAGAGAGCCTGGGCGGGGTGGAGTCGATGATCTCGATCCCTTCCGTGATGACGCATGCCTCCGTTCCCGAAGAGGCGCGCCTGCGCATGGGGATCACGAACGGCCTGGTCCGGTTTTCCGTAGGCATCGAGGACGCGCGGGACCTCGTTGAAGATCTGGAGCAGGCACTTCGTATTCCCTGAATTCGCACACTCTGAACAGGAACGCAAAATGACCGACCACGACTTGTCCGACTCGAACGGCAGCGGCACCGGCGGCAAACGGATCCTCACGGACATCTCCTCGCGAGCCTGGGAGCACCCCGCCGACCGGGCCGCCCTGGCCGCGCTCCGCAAGCTGCCGCTCTTTGACCAGGTTCTCCGGGCGCTCTTCGGCTTCTTCGGCGAGAAGCCCATCCGTCTCGCGTTCCAGGCGAACGCCGTGCACGTGGGCCCGAACCAGTTCCCGCACCTCTGGGATCTGTACACGGACGTTTGCGACACTCTGGACGCGCCCGAGCGCTACCCGCTCTTCGTGTCCCAGAATCCTGTCGTCAACGCCGGCGCCTACGGGATGGACAAGCCGTTCATCATCCTCAACTCCGGTGCCCTGTCGCTGCTCAACGACCGCCAGATCTCTTTCGTCATGGGACATGAAGTCGGGCACGTCATGAGTGACCACGTCCTCTACAGGACCATGACGGTACTGCTCACCAGGCTTGCCACCCTGGGCTTCCCGATCGTGGGGCTGGCCGCCGCGGCCATACTTCTGGGCCTGCTGGAGTGGTCGCGGAAGAGCGAACTGTCGGCCGACCGGGCGGGCCTGCTTGCGATCCAGGATCCCGACCAGGCCATGTCGACGATGCTCAAGATGGCCGGAGGCGGCTCCGACGAGGAGACCTCGCTCCCCGAGTTCATCCGGCAGGCGGAGGAGTACCGCGAGGCCGGGGATCTCGCCGACCAGGTCTTCAAGGTGCTGGCGCTGATCATGGCCACCCACCCGTTCTCGGTCCTCCGGGTCTCGGAGCTCCGCGCCTGGATCGAGAGCGGTGATTACGACAGGGTGCTGCGCGGAGAGTACCAGCGGCGAGGCGACCCCGATCCGTCCTATGCGGAAGACCTTTCCCAGGCGGCGAACGCCTACGGCAAGGGAGCGAAGGACGTGCTCGGTCAAATGGCCGGCGCCGCCAAACGGGCCGGCGAGACCTTCTGGGAGAACTTCAGGAGGTAACCACCGGATGCGCATCCTGATCGCCGGCAACGGCGGGCGCGAGCACGCACTGCTGTGGAAGCTCGGCCGCGACGCTCCCGGGGCGTCGTTCTTCGCGACGCTGCCGAACGGCGGGATGGCGGCGCATTGCACCGCGGTGGGCATCTCGCCCATGGACGTCGTGGCGCTCGCCGGCTGGGCGGCCGCCAACCGGATCGATCTCGTTGTCGTCGGCCCCGAGACGCCCCTGGCGGCCGGGCTGGCGGACCGGCTCAGGCGCGTCGGAATCCCCGTCTTCGGCCCCTCGGCGGACGCGGCCAGAATCGAATCCAGCAAGGCGTTCGCCAAGGACCTGATGGCGGAGGCCGGGGTGCCGACCGCGGCGTACGAGGTCCACACGGATGCCGGCGAGGCCGCCGCCCGCATCGAGGCGCTGGGCGCTCCTATCGTCGTCAAGGCGTCGGGGCTGGCGGGTGGCAAGGGAGCGGTGGTGTGCGGCACGGTCGCAGAGGCGGTGGCGACGGCCCGGGATATGTTCTCCGGGGTCTTCGGGGAGGCGGGCCGGCGGGTCGTGATCGAGGAGTACATGGAGGGGGAGGAGCTTTCGGTCTTCTTCCTCGCCCACGGGGAGGACTTCGTGCCCCTCCTCGCCTCGCAGGACCACAAGCGGATCGGCGAGGGCGACACCGGGCCGAACACGGGCGGAATGGGCGCCTACGCCCCGGTCGGATTTGCGACCGATGCGCTGATGGAGGAGGTGGCGGAACGGATCGCGGCCCCGGTGCTGCGGGCGCTGGCCGAGGACGGGAACCCGTTCAGCGGCTTGCTGTATGCGGGGCTCATGATCACCGCCGACGGCCCCAGGGTGGTAGAATTCAACTGTCGCTTCGGCGACCCGGAGACCCAGGCCGTGCTCCCCCTGCTCTCTTCGTCCCTCCTCGAACCCATGCTTGCGGTCGCGGAGGGATCGGGGCTTTCCGGCCACGCGCCGAGCTTCGAGGACGCGGCGGCGGTGACCACCGTGCTGGCCGCCGACGGGTATCCGGGGACATACGGAAAGGGAGCGCCCATCACGATCCCGCCCCTTCCCGGCGGGGTACACGTCTTTCACGCAGGCACAGCCCTCGAGTCCGGCCGGCTGGTCACCTCCGGCGGGCGCGTTCTGGCCGTTACGGCGGTGGACCGGGACTTCGGCCGCGCGCGGGCGGCGAGCCGCGATGCGGCGGCGGCGATCACCTTCGAGGGGCGGCGGTTCCGCGGGGACATCGGGTGGCGCGAGGCCGAGCGCCTCGGTTAGCGGAAGACACCGAAACCACACGGATTGGAGGAGCAACAGCGTTGATCATAACCACCACGAACTCGGTAGAGGGATCCCGCATCCGCGAATACCTCGGGATCGTCACCGGCGAAGCGATCATCGGCGCCAACATCGTCAAGGACTTCCTGGCCGGGATCCGGGACATCGTCGGCGGCCGTTCGGGCGCCTACGAGAAAGCACTGCGGACGGCCCGGGAGGAGTCGCTGCGAGAGATGGCAACCGAGGCGCATGCCCGCGGCGCCGACGCGATCATCGGGGTGGATCTGGACTACGAAGTGCTCGGGACGGGAAACGGCATGCTCATGGTCACCACGAGCGGCACCGCTGTGGCGCTGGAGTAGCATCCCGTGGCGGGTCCTCGAGGACGTGAACTGTAAAGAGAACATGACATTTCGTAAAGAAGACACTACAGTGTGGCCGGGTGGGCGGAGCGACCCAACGCGGATGCATCGCCGCTCGAATGCCGCGCGGGTCTTGTCCACGGGCTGGTAGGCCCATGCCCGAACTTCCAGAGGCCGAGACGATCGCGCGGGGGCTGGCCGGGGTTCTGCCGGGCAGGATGATCCGTGGCGTCACCGTGCTGCGGGAGGACGTCGTGGCCGGGCCGCCCCTGCAATTCGGCGCCGCGCTCGAGGGAAAGCGCTTCAGCGAGGTCGGCAGGCGGGGCAAGAACGTGGTCCTGGTTCTCGAAGACGACACGCGGGTAGTGGTGAACCTCGGAATGACCGGGCGTCTCGTGCCGGGAGCGGGCCCCGGGACTCCGCCGGCGTCGACCCACCCGGCGGTCCTCTTCCACCTGGAGGGCGGCGGTTGCGTGGCCTACGACGACGTCCGCCGCTTCGGACGCCTGGAGCGGCTCTCGCGGGCGGAGTGGACGCGATGGTCGCGGCGCCTGGGCCCCGAACCCCTCTCGCGCTCCTTCACCGGGAGGCGGCTGCGCGCGATCCTGTCGGGGTCGCGCTCGCCGGTGCGCTCTCTGCTGCTCGACCAGCGCAAGATCGCGGGCACCGGAAACATCTATGCGGTCGAGGCGCTCTGGTTCGCGCGCATCCACCCGCGCACGCCCGCCAACCAAATCGGAGACGCGGGCGCCGCCCGCCTCCACCGCGCACTCAGGCGCGTCCTGCGGGCCGCGGTGAGCGCCGGCGGCACCACCCTGCGCAACTACCGGGCCCCCGACGGCAACGAGGGCCAGTTCCAGAGGCGGCTCCACGCATACGGCCGGGAGGGACGGCCCTGCCTGCGCTGCCGGACCCCGGTCCAGCGCATCGTCTTCGGCGGCCGCTCGGCCTTCTGCTGCCCGCGGTGCCAGCCATGGTAAAGCGCCGGCTCCGTCCCGCTCGCTCTCCGGTCGCGGCCCGGCCGCGTGCCACTTTGCGCGCCGGCGCGAGGACGCTGGTTCTTGCCGCCGCACTCGCCCTGACGCCCGCGGTTGCCCTCGGCGTCCAGCCCCCCCCCGCCCCACCCGTCCCCGGCACGCAGCTCCCCGTCATCACCCACACCCTGGGCAACGGCATGACGTTCCTCATCCTGGAGCGCCGCCAGTCCCCCACCGCCGCACTGGTCGTCCACTATCCCGTCGGCTCCGTCAACGAGCATCTGGGCAACACCGGGATCGCCCACGTGGTGGAGCACATGCTCTTCAAGGGCTCCGAGGAGATCGGCACCGGCAACCGGGCGCTCGAGGCGCCGCTCATGGACGCGATCGACGCGGTGCGTGATTCGATGGTCGCGGAGATGGGGCGGCCCCGCCCCGACACGGCCGCCATCCGGCGCTTCGGGGCCCGCGTCGCGTCGCTGGAGGACAGCGCCCGAGCCTACGTGATCTCGAACGAGTTCGACCACATCCTCTCCACCGAGGGCGCGCAGGGCCTCAACGCCACCACCTCCCACGAGGCCACGCGCTACTTCGTCGAGGTGCCCGCGAACCGGATCGAACTCTGGTTCGCCCTCGAGTCCGATCGCATGGCGAACCCCGTCTTCCGGGAATTCTTCACCGAACTCGATGTGGTGCGGGAGGAGCGGCGCATGCGGCTCGAGACGAGTCCCGGCGGCATCCTCGAGACCGCGTTTCTGGCCACCGCGTTCCAGGTGCACCCCTACGGCGTCCCCGTGGTCGGGCACGCGGCCGACCTCGACGTGCTGACCCGTCCGCAGGCCGTGGAGTACTTCCGCGACTACTACGGGGCCGGCAACGCGGTGGCCGCGATCGTCGGGGACGTCGATGCGGACCAGGTGATCCGGTTGGCGGACGAGTACTTTGCTCCGGTTCCCGCGGGCCGGGTGCCCACGCCGGTGCTGGCGCGCGAGCCGGCGCAGATCGGCGAGCGCCGCATCACCGTCGAATTCGACGCCGAGCCGCGGCTGCTGATGGGCTGGCGGGCCGTGTCGATTTTTCACGAGGACGCGCCCGCGCTCTCGATGCTCGCCTCCCTGCTCACGGCCGGCCGCACCACGCGTCTCTACCGCCGGCTGATCGCCGAGGACCGTTCGGCGATCCAGGTCGCCGCCTACCTGGGGCCGGGCACCCTGCACCCCCGCCTCTTCACGATTGCCGCCGTCCCCCGATCCCCGCACACGACCGAGGAGATCGAACGCGCGATCATGGAGGAGATCGAGGCGATCCGGGACGCGCCCCCCGACCCGGGTGCCTTGACGCGAATCAGGAACCAGTACCGCGCCGGCGAATTCCGCAGGCTCTCGTCGAATCTCGAGCTGGCCATGCAGATCGCGGAGTCGCAAGCGTCCTTCGGAGACTGGGGGGAGACATTCCGGCTCTCGCGGCGGATCGCCGACGTGACGCCGGAGGACGTGCAGCGCGTGGCGAGGCAGTACCTGAACCCCGGCACCCGGACGGTCGCGGTCATGGTGCGAGGGGGATCCCGTTGAGCGGCGCCGGGGCCCGGCTGCTGGCAGCCCGTGGACAAAACCCCCGTGGCATTCGAGCGGCGATGCATCCGCGTTGGACCGCTCCGCCCACCCGGTCACACTGTAGTGTCTTCTTTACGAATTGTCGCGTTCTCTTTACATCTCACGTCCTCAAAGCTCCACTCTTCGTTGCCTTTCGGACGAATAGCCCTGCTATTCGCCTCTCAAGGCGCCTCGCCAACCCGGCGCCTCGCCGCTCTCGGTGCTCACGCGGGTTTATCCACGGACTGCTGGCGGTGACGGCGGCCTTGCTGCCGGTGGCGCTCCCGGATCGTGCCTCCGCCCAGGGCACCGTGCGGGAGCGGATCGAGGCGATTCGCTTCCCGGAGATCCGCTTCACCCCGATCGAGCCCGAGTTGCACACGGTGCGGGGCGTGCCCGTCTACTTCTACCAGGACAGCGAACTGCCCCTCGTCACCTTCTACGCCAGCTTCGAGGGCGGTGTGCGGAACCTGACCCGGGACCATCTGGCGGCGGCCTCGGCATTGCCGAACCTCCTGCGCACCGGCGGCACGGCGGCCCTCCCCCCGGACTCCGTCGACGAGCGCATCGAGTTCATGTCGCTGGCGATGAGCTTCGGCCAGGGCGGCGGCGGCGCCTCTTCCTGGGTCAACACCCTCTCCGACCACCTGGACGAAGCGGTCCGCCTGTGGGCCTCCATGCTGCGGACGCCACGCTTCGACTCCGCCCAGGTCGAGCGCTGGCGGGGCGCCGAACTGGAGCGGGTGCGGCGCGGCCGCGACGACCCGGGAACGCTGGCCTTCGGCCGCTTCAACCACATCATGTACGGCGACCACCCTGTCGGCTGGGAGATGAACGACGCCGACCTGGAGCCGGCCGACCTGGCTTCCGGAAAGTTGCGCCATGTGCACGGGGCGATCATCTGCCCGGACGACATGGTGCTCGGCGTCACAGGAGACCTGACCTGGCAGCGGGCCTCCGCGCTGCTCGACGAGGTGCTCGACGGCTGGCCCCCCTGTTCAGGCGCACTTCTGGAAGATCCGGTCCCGGACATCCGCGAAGAGCCCGGCGTCTTCGTCATCCACAGGGAGATCGAGCAGAGCGTGATCGTCATGGCCCACGCCTCGCGCCTGCGCCAGGGCGACAACCCCGAGTACTTTGCATCCCGCGTCGCGAACTCCATCCTGGGTGCCTCCGGTTTCTCAAGCCGCCTCGTGACCGAAGTGAGAACCCGGGAGGGCCTCGCCTACGGGGCGTCGTCGCTCTGGACGACATCCAGCCGGAACGACGGCCTGGTGGGCGCGCTGACCCGGACCCGCCCGGAGTCCACGCTGGAAGCGACCCGTCTAATCCTCGCGACGATCGAATCCATGCGCGCCGCGCCCCCCACCGAAGAGGAGGTGGCGCGGACCATCGACGAGACCGTCAACGGCTTCGTCTTCAACTTCCGCACGCCGCTCCAGGTCATTTCGCGGGGGATGGCCTACCGGGCCCTGGGGCTGCCCGGCGACTGGCTCGAACGGTACGTGCTCGGTATCCAGGGAGTGACGCCCCGCGCCGTGCAGGAGGTTCTGCGTCGCGAGGTCGACCCCGCGCGCATGACCATCCTGCTGGTCGGCGACACCACCCGCTTCGACGGCTCTCCCTCGGAACTCGGAACGGTCACCGTGCTGGACCGGGGACCGGGCGGGCCCGCAAGCGGCGTTCTGCGGAACCCGGCGCGGGCGCCGGCCCGGGGGGGCGCCGACCCTCCCACGCCGCGGCTGAGCCCGCCGACTACCGCTTCACCCCCACGTGGACCGCCGCGATCCCCCCGCTGAGCCGGAACCAGTCGACCCTGGCGAAGCCGGCCCCCTGAATGAGCTCCGCCAGCCGCCGCGGGCCCGGGAAGTCCTTTACCGACTTCGGCAGATAGCTGTACGCCCACGGGTGCCCCGAGACCAGCCTTCCCGCGCGGGGCAGGACGTGGTTGAAGTACAGCAGGTATGCGGCGCGCATGAGCCTTCCCGGCGGCACGGTGAACTCGAGCACGACGAACCGCCCGCCCGGCTTGAGCACCCGGCAGGCCTCGTGGAAGCCGGCTTCCAGCTCCGACAGGTTGCGTACGCCGAACCCCACCGTAACGCCCGAGAAGGTGCAGTCCGCGAAGGGGAGAAGCTGGGTGTCCCCGCAGACCGGCAGCACCGGACTGGCGCGAATCTTCCCGAGGCCCCGGGCCAGCATGGGGAAGGCGAAGTCCGAGGCCAGGACCGTCCCCTCGAACCCGCGCCGTCCGGCCAGTTCGGCGGCCAGATCGAAGGTGCCGGTGCAGAGATCGAGGTAGGTGCCCCCGGGTGCGGCTTCCCATCCGAGTTCGCGGATCGCGCGCCTGCGCCACCTCCGGTCGATGTTCAGGCTCAGGAGGTGGTTGAGCAGGTCGTAGCGGGGCGCAATCTCGCTGAAGAGCGTGCGGACCTGTTCGGCCCGGTCCCGACCCGCGGCAGGTTCCGCTTCCCGGAGGGCGGTCAATGTGTCACCTTCTTCTCAGGACTGAGCATCGTGGCCCGCCGGGGACATGGGTCGCCGCCTCGAAATCTCGTGAAGGAAGGATTTCGGAATCCCGTAAGGTAGACGAGCCCGCGATTTGTTCCAGTGCGGGCCGGCATCCACCACGGGTGCCGGGGGCGTCCAACCGGTACAACGCCGGGGAGGTCCCGCAACTTGAATCCCACGGAAGATCGGTACGAACTTGGAACAACCCGTCCCCGACAGCACGCTCGCCAGGCAGGCCGCCGACGGGCGTGAGAGGGCGTTTCGGGAACTGCTGAACCGGTATGAAAAACCGGTCTTTTCGCTCGTCTACCGAATGGTGCGTGACCGTGCCCTGGCCGAAGACCTCGCCCAGGAAGCGTTCATCCGTGCCTTCAACGCCATCGGCAGCTACAATCCGCGCTACAAGTTCTCGAGCTGGATCTTCAAGATCGCGCACAACCTGACCATCGACCACCTCAGGCGCAAACGGCTGAAGACGATTTCGATCCACGGGTCGCCGCACGCGCTCACCGAGGAAGAACAGGCGCGCACCCGGCCGATCCTGGAGTCTGACCTTGAGCGTCCGGACGCTTATGTTGAGAATATGGAGCTTGGAAGCCAGATCGAAGAGGCGATCGGGCATTTGCGGCCCCAATACCGGGCCGCCACGCTCCTCAGACATGTGGAAGGCTATTCGTACCAGGAGATCGCCGAGATCATGGACGTCCCGCTCGGAACCGTGAAGACCTACATCCATCGCGCCCGTCTGGAACTCAAGGAAGCCCTGGGCCATCTTGTCGATGACACCGGCGGCGGAGCGGACTGAAACCCTCCGGGAGCAAGCGGCGTACTGCCACACATGCGAAAAGGAACCGACAGAGCGAAGCCCGCGCCACCGGCCCCGGAACGAATCGATCCGGCGGTGAGGCGTCTATTCGCGTACCTTGACGGAGACCTGGGCCCGAGCGAGCGTGCCGCCTTCGAAGCCGAAATGGCGGCCGACCCCCGGGTTGCCGCCGAAGTGCACGTGTTTCGGTCGCTGCTGGCCGCGCTGGGCCGGCTGGCCGCGTTCGCCCCCTCCGCAGACTTCAAGGCACGGGTGCTGGCAGCGCTCAGGGCCCGGCGCCCGGGCTGGATTCGGGTCTGGCAGTCGATCACGGGCGCGGGCCACCCGGCTGTTCGCAACGTCTTCAGCGAGTTGCTCGAAGAGGGGCTCCCTCCACGCCAGGCCCGGGCGCTCGCGGCGTTCGTGGCGCGTGATCGCGAGGCGGCCGCCGCACTGGCAAACTGGAGGCGCCTGCACCGGCGGCTCGGCAGGCTTCCCGTCCTCGCGCCTCACGAGGGCTTCGAGGAACGGGTGATGGCCCGCATCGGGGCCGCGCCCGCCCGGGCGAGGGTGCGTAAAGAGACGTGGCGGCGTGTCCTCATGCTCTGGCCCGAGCGCAGGCAGAGACTGGCCGCGGCGCTGGGGATGGCTTTCGCGCCGACCGCGCTGGTCGCGTCGCTCGGCTACGTCCTTGTCGGGATCTTCCGCAATCCGCTGGTCACGCCCGGGCACGCGGCCGGCTTCATCTGGGAGAAGTGCGTCTCCGCCGTTTCCGCCCTGTCCGACGGGCTCCTGGGCGGGTGGTCGCCCGGAGCCGCCTCCGCAATCGGATCGGGCAACGTGCTCGGGGCTATTGTGCCCCTGGCTCTCCTGGCGCTCCTCGTCTTCGGTGGACTCTCGCTGATTTCGGGGAGGATTCTGTACAGGATCTTCGTCAACCATTCAGGAATGGATCGTCGTCATGTACCGGCATAGGCATGGAGCTCCGGAGTTGGCAACCCGCCGACACAGTCCTCCCGGCGTGTTCGGGGCGACGCATCCGCGCTGGAGCCCCGGGCTGGGCGCCGGGCTGCTATTGCTCCTTTGGGCCCCGGCGGGGTCTGCCCAGCAGCACGAAGTCGTGTCCAGCAGTATCGAGGTTTCCGATCGCGAAGCTTCGCTGCGGCTGGAGTTCGCCAACGGCCAAACCCTGGCTGTCGACTTCGCGGACGGTACCGCGAGGCTGAACGGGGAGTCCCTCGGGCCATTCACCCCCGGGGGTGCGTCCGACCAGGCCTGGCGGGGGCTGCTCGGCAGCGTGCAGTCGCTTTCGGGTCAGCGGCTGGCTCAAGGACTGGACCAGTGGAGCCCGGACGCGGCGCTTCCGGAGGCGGATCTGCGTCTGCTGCGCAGCATTGAGGAAGCATTTGACGCGGCATTCGCGGCTGCCGCATCGCCGCCTCGGCAGAACGCCCCGCCTGCAATGGGAGGCGAAGCGGTAGGAGTCGGCCAGGCGGCCGCCATCCTCGGTCGCGACGCCGAGTTCCTGCGGGCCTGGGCGGCCGCCGTCGAAGGCATCAGTTTCGACGAAACCCGGGTGCGCATCGGCACGGACTACACCATCCCCGAGGGCACATCGGTCGATGGCAGCGTTATTCATCTGGACGGCCTTCTGGGAGTGCGCGGTCACGTACGCGGCCACGTGATCGTGATGAACGGCGCCGTCGCCCTGGCAGCTGGCAGCCGGGTCGACGGCGACATTCGGGTTCTGGATTCCGAGATCGCGGACGCCGGGGCCGCGGTTGCGGGCGAGCGCGTCGACTTGCGCCTTCAACTCGAGGAGCGCGAGGAACGGCTGCGCAATCGCATCCGGGCCGATGCCCTCTCGCAGGCCCAGCGGCGCGGCGGGTCGTCCCCGGTGCGCGGTCCGGCGTACTACTACAGGGTACAGGACGCCGCACAGGGCGTGTTGGGCACGGTCGTGGCCTTCGTCGTGCTAGGCGCGCTTGCGCTGCTGCTGTCGGTGCTCGGCGGACACCGCGTCCGGTCGGTGGTCGGGGAGCTCTCGAGCAATCCCATGGGCAGCACGCTGGTGGGCTTCGCGGGTGGCTATGCGGTACTGCCGATCTTCCTGCTGGGGATCGCCGCGCTCACGGTGACCGTGATCGGAATCCCCGCCCTCCTCCTCTGGGTGCCCCTCTTTCCGCTTGTGGTGTCCCTGGCGTTCTTCGCGGGCTTCGTGGGCGCGGCTGAGCACATCGGGGGGTGGGTGCTGGGGTTGGGCCTCGGATGGCTTGAGCGGTTCGACGCCAGCCGGCCCTTCAACGCCAGGCTCGCCGGGCTCGCGACCCTCCTGCTCCCCTTCGCGGTCGGAAGCATCTTCATCGCCCTGCCCCTGATCGACTGGGTCGCGGGCGTCCTGTTCGTTGTGGGAACGCTGGCGTGCGTGGTTGCTGCGGTCGCCGGCTTCGGAGCAGTGCTCATCACCCGGGGCGGCACCGTCCCGGTACGCTGGTCCGGGAAGTTCACGGACGGGGACCCCCTGGATGGGGAGGACTGGCCCACCGAGGAGAAGGTTCCGTGATTGCTGCGACCCGGGTCTCCTCGCTGCGCCCGATCCGGCTTTCCGGGCTGGTTCTGGCCGCGGGGCTGGGTACCGTGGCAGGCGCCGGCGAACTTCGGGCCCAGCAGCTTCGCACACTCACGCATTCCCGCCAGGTAACGAACGAGGACCACATCGAGGTCAGGGTGATGTACGGAATCGGGGAGTTGAGGGTGCGTCGCGGCCCGTCCGGCCTCCTCTACCGCGCCCGGATGCGTTTCGATGAGCGGTTCGCGACCCCGACGACCGAATACGAGGACGGCAGGCTCGAGGTCACCATGGAAATCGAGGACGAACCCGAGAACCCCTCGGAGACGCCGTCGATCGACCTGGAACTCCCGCCGGACATCCCGATGGACCTCCACCTCGCTTTCATCGCCGGGGAGGCGGAACTGGATCTCACGGGCCTGCCCCTGGAGTGGATGATCCTCAACAGCGGCGCCTCCGACACCCAACTTCGCATCTCATCGGTCAACCCCCAACAAATGGACTCGGCCAAAATCAACGTCGGTGTAGCCGACTTCGAGGCGCATGGCCTGGGCAACCTCAATGCCCGGCAGCTGGATGTGAAGGCCGGGCTGGGGGTGGTGGTTCTTGGACTCGAGGGCGACTGGCCCGAGGGCGCCCGGCTGTCGATCGGGATGGGGCTGGGCGCATTGCGGATCCACATCCCCGAGTCGCTGGGGGTCCGGGTGCGGCACAAGGGGAGCTTTCTGGCGTCGATCGACGCGGACGGATTCGAGAAGGACAAGGACGTCTATACGTCCCGCAACTGGCGCCGCGCCGACCGTAGACTGGAGGTCGACCTGTCTGCGACGATCGTGTCGGTCGAATTCGTCTGGATCTCCTGATCCCGACCGGAGATGGTGGACGTGGCACCGGCAGCGATTCGTTACATTTATTTCTGTAGGCATTATGATTATGGAGGCACGGCGATGCTCTCCATGGCCAACTCGCGCTTCCACGGCCGGGGGCGGATGCCCCACCGGTCGCCGGCGTTGAAGATATCTCTGGAGGAAACATGATCGGGACCCTGTTGACGTTCCTTGCGATGGGCATTCTGAGCATCGTCGTGGTCTGGATTGTGCTCACCGTCGTCGGAGCGATCCTGGGGCTCACCGTGGGAATCGCCAGTTTCCTCCTTTTCAAGGTCGCGCCGATCATGCTGGTCGGCTGGCTGGTGCTCAAGGTCCTGGACAGGGTGCGCGGCGGGGGCTCGCTTTCGGCGGCGGACAGGAAGTGGCTCGAGGGCGAGTAGCGGTGTAGCTGCGCCGCGCTGTTTCTACAGCCGTGGCGGCAGCCCGCCGAGAGCAGAAAGCAGGCGGTCGCCGATCTCTGCCAGCGAACGACCTGCCGGCGAAGCGGGTGCAGATAGCACGGTAGGCCACCCCTGGTCCCCCGCCTCGCGGACGGCCAGATCCAGCGGGATCCTGCCCAGGAACGGCGCCGAGAGTTCCACTGCCAGCTCTTCCCCGCCGCCGCGCCCGAACAGATCGACAATCTCCCCCGACCCCGGGATCCGGAACCCGCACATGTTCTCCACGATCCCGAGCACGCGGGTGTTCACCCGTTCGAACATCTTCACGCCCCGGCGCACGTCTCCGGTGGCCACCTTCTGGGGGGTGGTGACCATCAGCGCGCCGTCAAGTTCGACCGTCTGCACGAGCGAAAGCTGGGCGTCGCCGGTGCCGGGCGGCATGTCCACGATCATCAGATCCAGGTCGCCCCACGACACCTGCTCCATGAACTGCTTGAGGATGCCCGCGATGAGCGGCCCCCGCATGATCGCTGGCTGTTCGCGCTCCAGGAGGAAACCGAGGCTCATGAGCCTGACGCCGTGGGCCTCGAGGGGGACGATCATCTCGGATCCCTTGTCGCCGGTCACGCCAGGCCGGCGTGCCTCGCCGAACATGATGGGGATGTTGGGGCCGTAGATGTCCGCGTCGAGAAGTCCTGTGGCAAGGCCCTTCGAGGCGGCGTAGGCTGCGAGGTTGCTCGCAACCATCGACTTGCCGACGCCCCCCTTCCCCGAACTCACCGCCACGATCCGCGCAACTCCGGCAAGGATGCCCGGCTTCGGAACGGGTGCGGGGACCGAGCCCGGCTGAAGCCCTCGCTTCTGCGGCCGGCCCGTCACCGCTGCTGGAGCGGCCCCTGGCGGCCGACCGGGAACCGCCCCGGCTGGAGCGCCTTCCCCGTGCCGGCCACCGCCATCCGCGACCCGAGGACCTGCCCCCCCTCCGGGCCCCGACGGCAGAGACTGCGGGAGCTGCACGTCAACCTTCACGCTGCTCACTCCGTCGACTGACCCGGCGGCGGCCCGGGCCTGGCGCACCAGCGTCCCGGGGTCCCCCTTCCGCAGAGAGAAGGCGAACCGGGCCCTGCCCTCGTCGTCAACCGCGACGCCGGCCACCTGGCCGCCAGCCACCACATCCTGTCCGGTGGCCGGATTCACCACCCGCGCGAGGGCGCGGGTCACCGCTGCGGCCACTCCGTTCCGGCTCATGTGCGGTCACCGGGCATCGACGACCTGCACTTCGGGAACGGCGGCCCTGAGGCGGCGCTCGATTCCCTCCTTCAGGGTCAACATCGAGATGGGACACGCCTCGCAGGCTCCCATCAGGCGGACCTCGACCCTGCCGAGTTCCTCGTTCCAACCCGCCAATTCAACGTCGCCGCCATCGGACCGGATGGCTGGCCGAATCGACGTGAGAACCGCTTCGATCCGATCTCTGGTACCCATGCCTCCGTTCGGCACGCGGAGTGCCGTCCCATCGCAGAAAAAAGCCGTACATGACGCAGAGGAAGCTACCCCGTCTCCGCCGCCCGTCAACCGGAGCGCCCACGGGGCGGTCTTGCGCCCCGGGTTGCACCGCTCCGCCAGCCTGGTAAAATTGCCTCCGTTGTCGCTCACCGCCGGCCTCCGGGCAGACGGCCCCGAGCGCTCCCGCCAACCCACAGACTGGAAGACCCATGTCCGGCACGATCCGTGTTCCCCCGCCCACGAACGAGCCCGTCCATTCCTACGCCCCAGGGACGCCCGAGCGCACCGCCCTGAAGGCGGCCCTGAAGCAGGTCGGGAGCGAGAGGCCCGACATACCGGTCATTGTCGGCGGCAAGGAGATCCGCACCGGCAGGACCCACCCGATCCACTCCCCCCACGATCACGGGCTCTGCCTGGGCGTGTGGCACGCGGCCGGGGCCGAAGAGGCGCGGCAAGCCATCGCCAACACGCTCGAAGCGCGCCGTGAATGGGCTTCCTGGCCCTGGGAGGACCGCGTGGCCGTCTTCCTCCGGGCCGCCGAGATGCTGAGGACGACCTGGCGGCCGAGGGTCAACGCGTCGACCATCCTCGGCCAGAGCAAGACCGCGTTCCAGTCCGAGATCGACGCCGCATGCGAAGTCATCGACTTCTTCCGCTACGGCGCCTTCTTCGCCGAGCAGATCTTCGACCATCAGCCCCACTCCGAGACGGGAATCTGGAACCGCCTCGACTACCGGCCGCTGGAGGGATTCGTCTACGCGGTGAGCCCGTTCAACTTCACTGCAATCGGAGCCAACCTCGCCGGGATCCCGGCCATGGTCGGCTGCGGTGTGCTGTGGAAGCCCTCCAAGCACGCCGTGCTCTCCGCCTACTACATCTACAGGCTGCTGGAGGCGGCGGGGCTGCCGCCCGGCGTGATCAACTTCGTGCCGGGCGACCCGGTGGAGATCACCGCCGCGGCGCTCGCGCACCGGGATTTCGCCGGGTTGCACTTCACGGGGTCGACCGGGGTCTTCCAGTCGCTGTGGACGACCGTGGGCAGGAACATCGCACGGTACCGGTCCTACCCGCGCCTGGTCGGAGAGACGGGGGGCAAGAATTTCATCCTGGCGCACCCGTCGGCCGATCCGGACGCGCTGAGGACCGCGATCGTGCGCGGCTCCTTCGAGTATCAGGGGCAGAAGTGCTCGGCCGCGTCGCGGGCGTACATTCCGCGCTCGCTCTGGAAGCAGATCAGGGGACCCCTCATCGAGGAGACGGACGGGCTCGCCATGGGAGATCCCGCCGACTTCAGGAACTTCGTGAACGCGGTGATCGACCGCGGCGCCTTCGATACGATCTCCGGCTACATCGACCGCGCGGCTGCCAGCCCCGACGCGCGGGTGCTCGCGGGCGGCCAGTACTCGGATGCCGACGGGTTCTTCATCCGGCCGACGATCATCGAGGCGGAGAACCCCACCCACGAGGCCATGTGCGACGAGATCTTCGGCCCGGTGGTGTCGATCCACGTCTATCCGGACGCCGAATGGTCCGGCACGCTCGATCTCGTGGACCGCACCTCGCCGTATGCGCTCACCGGGGCCGTCTTCGCACGGGAGCGTCCCGCCGTGCGCCAGGCGCTCGAACGGCTGCGCTACGCCGCCGGCAACTTCTACGTGAACGACAAGCCGACCGGAGCCGTCGTCGGGCAGCAGCCCTTCGGGGGCGGACGGGCGTCGGGCACGAACGACAAGGCCGGATCCACGTTCAACATCTCGCGATGGCTGTCGCCGAGGACCATCAAGGAGAACCTGGCTCCCCCGACGAGCGTGGAGTACCCGTTCATGGGGGCGGAGTAGCGACTGCTCACCCCGTGCGGGCCGGCGGCAGCGTCAGGCGCGGGCCGCGTCAACGGCCGCGCGGAAGTCCGCCTTGAGATCCTCCAGATCCTCGAGGCCGACCGAGATGCGTACGAATCCATCGGGAATCCCCAGGGCCTCCCGCTGCTCCCTGCCCAGATTGACGTGCGAGGTGTGGCGCGGCTGTGACACCAGCGTCTCGACCCCGCCCAGCGAGGGCGCCGGAACGGCCAGCCTGAGGTTTGCGCAGAAGCGGTCCGCGGCGTCGCCACCACCCTCGAGCACGATCGACACCATTCCCCCGTACCCGCTCAGCATGCGCGTGGCGCGCTCGTGGTCGGGGTGGCTCTCCAGCCCGGGGTAGATCACCGCGCGGACCCCCTCGATCTCCGTGAACCAGCGGGCCAGAGCGTGGGCTGTCCGGTTGTGGCGATCCATGCGGGCCGGGAGCGTGCGCATGCCCCGCTCGAGGAGCCAGGCCGCACCGGGATCGATGGAGCCGCCGTAGAGCCTCATCATCTTCGTCACGCCGGCGATCAGCTCCGGGCTCCCCGCGACGACCCCGGCGATCAGGTCGGAGTGGCCGCCCAGGTATTTGGTGGCCGAGTGGATGACCGCGTCGACGCCGTGCTCCGCCGCGCGGATGTTCACCGGGGTCGCAAAGGTCATGTCGGCCGCGAGGACCGCCCCCGCCGACCGGGCGGCGCGGCAGGCGGGTTCGATGTCGAAGACGCGCAGCGTGGGGTTCGTGGGCAGTTCGATGAGGACGACCCGGGTGCGCGGCGTCAGTGCCCCTTTCCAGGCCGCGGGGTCGGACGGTTCCACGAAGGTGGTGGTGATCCCGCGTTTCGGGAGTTCGCCGGACAGCAGGGCGTGGGTGGCGCCGTAGAGGTGGCGGCTGGCGACGACGTGGTCCCCGGGGCCGGTTGCGGAGAGGATGGTCATCGAGATCGCGGCCATCCCGCTGGCGAGCGCCAGGCCGGCCTCCGTTCCCTCGAGGGCGGCGACCTTGCCGGCGACCGACAGCTGGTTCGGGTTGTTGCCGTACCGGCTGTACTTCAGCTCCAGGCCGTCGCCGGGACCCGCCCAGTGAAAGGTGGAGCTGCGCACGATGGGCTGCACCACCGGGTCGCCCGGGCGGGGCTCGGGACATCCCGCATGCACCGCGCTGGTCGCCGTTCCGGGTCTGCCGTTCGTGGTTGACGGGGATTTCATCTCGCCTCCGTTGTGCATGTGCGGTCAGGAATTGTGGGTCAGCGCGCTGAGGGCGCACGCGCCGCCCCGGCGACCGCACCAGGCCAGGCGCCGGTCGGCCAGTCCGAGGATCACCGGCACGCCGTGTTCGCCGAACTCCGCGGCGAGTTCCGTGGGGGCGATTCTGCCCCGGTGCTCGAGAGCCCTCCACGCAGTCCGTTCCTCCTCGGTCGCGGACCCCAGCAGTTCGTACCCTCCGCCGAGGTCGCAAACCGCCGCGAGTCCGTGCCTCCCCAGCACCTCTTCGACCGCGTGGCGGTGAATGTCGCCCACGGCCCGGAAGAGGAAGAAGGCTTCGCGGGGACGGTCGTTCCGCATATAGCGGACGAGCAGCTTGGCGACCACTTCGTCCGCGCAGCTGAAGTCCAGGATCCTCACGTGCGTAAAGTCCAACAGGGAGACCGACGGGGAACGGGTGATGCGGGCGATGCGCACTTCGATCGCTTCCCTGACGGCCCGCCCGGTAGGACGGGTGACCAGGTCGGGGCGGGCCTGGGCGACCGCATCGCTCACGATCGCGCCCACGTCGATCGTCAGCGGAAGAGCCGGCACCTTGCTCATCGGGTCCGCCCGCCCATTGCATCCGCCCTTCTCATCCGACTCGCTCGGGCAGAATGATGTTGATCTGGGAGCCGGGGAAGCGTGCCAGCCCTTCCTCGAGCGGGGGCCGGCTGCTCCAGTCGGGGGTGTCGGCGATCCGTGCAGTGCCGCTCCGGATCGACAGAATGCCGTGCCAGCGACCCACCTGCTTGCGTATCTGCTGGATCCCCTGTCCCCGTCCCGTGTCGGCGAAGCGGGTCAGGCCGAGGAGAAACGCCGCCTCCAGCGCCGTCGCATCTCCCCAGCGATCGCCGAACCGGGCCGCGTGCTCCGCCTCCAGTGAGGCGCGAAAGCCGCACCCGAGGTCCGAAACCGCGATGACCGCGACGTGGCGGCCGAGCCTCTTCTTCCAGTTGTAGGCCTGCGCGGCGACCCATCCGGGTGCCTCCGCGTGCTCGATGATGTTCTGGCACACTTCGGAGAGAATCACGGAGAACTGGACCACCGCGGACGGCGGATAGTGCAACGTATTGGAGAGAATCGCGCCGGCCCGCGACTGGACCCGGTCCACCACGTCGTGCACATCCGAGTTCGTGGTGACCGGGGTGATCTCCAGCAGTACGTCCGAGGACGGAAGGGGGCGCCGCCGCCGCCTCGCGCCGGACTTGAAGATGCCGGCAGCCGCCTGATGAAAGCCCATCCGGTCCAGGTAGTCCGTGACGTCCTGCCGGGCCGGCAGCGAGATCCGCGGCACCGCGCCGCCGCGTGCCGCCACTTTGCCCGCGGCGAGAAGGAGCAGCATTCCGTTGGGGTCGATCCAGCGCAGCCGGCGGGCGTCGAAGAGCACCGGACCCGCGTCGCCGGCGCCGGACTGCCGGTAGAGCACCTCCAGGTTGCGGTAGTCCAGCGAAGCCGGAACCTCGATGACGCGCATCTCAGGGGCCGGGGGACGGCAGGAGGTGCAGTGCTCTGTTCATCGGAGAGAAGATAACCCAGGGGTGCGGCGGCCACCGCAAACAGGGAGGTCCGGGGCGTTGGTACGGGGCGTTGGACGCGGGTCACAGGGAGCCATGCACGGCGCGCTTCAGGACCGCGGCCGCACCGATGATCCCGGCGGTCTCAGGAAGCTCGGCGGGAACGATGCGGCACACGTCGGTCGCCGAGCGGAACGCCCGCCGCCGCACCTCGGCGCGGAGCGGGTCGAAGAGCAGGTCTCCCGCGGCGGCCACCCCGCCACCGATGACGATCACGTCCGGGTTGAAGAGGTGGACCAGGCTGGCCACCGCCACCGCGAGGATGCGGGCCGTCTCTTCCACGACCCGCGCGGCATAGCCGTCACCGGCCGCGGCCGCGTCGCAGACCGCCTCGGCTGTGACCCGGCCCGGATCCTCCGCCACTAGGGAGGCGAGCGTGGTGTCCCCGGCTGTCCCAAGGCCCTCGATCGCCCTGGCCGCGATCGCCGGCCCCGATGCGTAGGCTTCCACGCAGCCGCGGGAGCCGCACGCGCAGCGGCGGCCCGCGAAGTGTACCGACATGTGCCCGGCTTCCCCCGCTGCGTCGGACGCCCCGTGATAAATCTCCCCGCCGAGAACGATTCCGCCGCCGATCCCGGTGCCGAGCGTCAGGCCGATCAGCCGGTCGGCGCCGCGTCCCGCACCGAGCCACCACTCGCCGTAGGCCGCGCAGTTGGCGTCGTTATCCACGGCGACCGGGAGGCCAAGCCGGCGCGCGACCATGTCCCGCAGCGGCACTTCGCGCCATCCCAGGTTCGGAGTTTCGACCACGATCCCTCGTTCCCGGTCGAGCGGGCCCGGGACCCCGATCCCCACCCCCGCCACCCCGCCCCCCCCATCCCCCACGGCCTCCATCGCCGCGCGAATCATCCCGGCGATCCGGCCGACCACGCGCTCGGCGCCCTCCCCGGCCCGCGTCGGCCCGCTCATCACCGCGGCGGGCTCTCCCCCCGCGAACGGGACCATCCCGGCGCGCAGGTTGGTCCCGCCGATGTCCACCCCCGCGATCCAGCGCGGTGCCCCCGCCGTCATGAGCGGATATCGTCGAGCTGCAGGACCGCCATGAACGCCTCCTGCGGGATCTCCACGGAGCCGACCTGCTTCATCCGCTTCTTACCCTCCTTCTGGCGCTCCAGAAGCTTGCGCTTGCGGGTGATGTCGCCGCCGTAGCACTTCGCGGTCACGTTCTTGCGCACGGCCTTCACGGTCTCTCTCGCGATGATCTGGCCCCCGATGGCAGCCTGCAGCGCGACATCGAACTGCTGCCGGGGGATCAGCTGCCTGAGCTTGCGCACGAGCGCGAGGCCGTGCCGGTAGGCGTTGTCGCGGTGGAGAATCACCGAGAACGCGTCGACCGGCTCGCGGTTCACCATCACGTCCAGCTTCACCAGGTCCCCCTTGCGGTACTCCTGGAATTCGTAGTCCAGGGCCGCGTAGCCCCGGGTGCCGCTCTTCAGGCGGTTGTAGAAATCGAGTACGATCTCCGCGAGCGGGAGTTCGAAGTCCATCTCGACCCGGCGCGGATCGAGGTAGTTCATTCCGCGAAACGTCCCCCTCCGTTCGTGACAGAGCTTCTGCACGTTCCCGATGTACTCCGAGGGCACCACGATGTGCGCGCGCACCACCGGTTCGGCCACCGAGTCCACCAACGCCCGGTCGGGAAGCTCCGACGGGTTCTCGACCGAGAGCACGGCGCCGTCGGACATCGCGACCCTGTACTTGACGTTCGGGACGGTGGTGATGAGCTGAACGCCGAACTCCCGGTCCAGTCTCTCCTGGATCACCTCCATGTGCAGGAGCCCCAGAAAGCCGCAGCGAAAACCGAACCCCAGCGCCCTGGAAGTCTCGGGCTCGAAGTGGAGGGAGGCGTCGTTGAGATGAAGACGGTGGAGCGCGTCGCGCAGGTCCTCGTAACCGTCCGTATCGGTGGGATAGAGGCCCGCGAAGACCATCGGCCTGGCCTCCTTGTACCCCGGCAGAAGTTCGGGGGCACGCCTGTCGGCGTCGAGCACGGTATCTCCCGGGCGGGTGTCGGATACCGCCTTGATCGCCGCCACCAGGTACCCCACTTCCCCCGGCCCCAGCGACTGCGCCGGCATCCGCCCGAGACGCAGGTGGCCCACCTCCGTGACCTCGTAGCGGGAGTCCACCGCCCCGAAGCCGATGGTCATGCCCGCCTTGAGCGTCCCGTCAAAGACTCGGATGGACGGCACGGCGCCGAGGTACTGGTCGTAGTAGGAATCGAAGATGAGCGCGCGGAAGGGAGCCGATTCATCGCCCCCGGGGGCGGGGATACGGGCGACAACGGCCTCCAGCACCTCGTCGACCCCACTGCCCTCCTTCGCGCTCACCTCCAGCACCGTCCCGGGATCGATGCCCATGAGTTCGGCAACCTCCCTGCGGCGCAGCTCGGGCTCCGCCCCGGGAAGATCGATCTTGTTCAGCACGGGGATGATCTCCAGGTCGGCGTCGAGCGCCAGGAAGAGGTTGGAGAGGGTCTGGGCCTGCACTCCCTGTGTCGCGTCGACCACCAGGATTGCACCCTCGCAAGCGGTCAGTGAGCGCGAGACCTCATAGGTGAAGTCGACGTGCCCGGGGGTGTCGATCAGGTTCAGGTCGTAGTCCCGGCCGTCTTTGGCGCGGTGGGCCATGCGAACCGCATGAAGCTTGATCGTGATCCCCCGCTCCCGCTCGAGTTCGTTGGAGTCGAGCACCTGATCACGCATCTGGCGGCTGTCCAGGGTGCCGGTGGACTCCAGGAGCCGGTCGGCCAGCGTGGACTTGCCGTGGTCGATGTGGGCGATGATGCAGAAATTGCGAATCAGGTCGGTCCGCACTTGGTAGCAAAGCCGGGATTGAGGGGGATCGGGAAGCCGCTTCGCACATCCGCGCGACCGACCGGCGGGCTCAGGGAAGCTAACCGGCCGGATTTTGGCCGGTCAATCGTGCGCGGTTCCTTGACCTGGAGCGGTCACGGTCTCAAAGTGAAAGTGTGGCGACTTTATTTGACATGACTGGCCAGTTATCCAGGAGGGTGAGATGTCCGTACGAATCAGGCTGCTGACACTTCTGGCGATCCTCGGCGCCTTCGCCGCGCTTCCGGCCGGACCCGCGGCGGCGCAGGCGACAGGCACCATCACCGGGACCGTCGTCGACGCCGAGACCGACGAGCCGCTCGTAGGCGCGCAGGTCAGTCTCGCGGCACTCGGCACCGGAATGCTCGCGGGCGAAAGGGGCCGGTTCACCCTGCCGGGGATGCCCGTCGGCACTCATGAAATCACAGCCGAAATGATCGGACACCTGACCGTCACCCAGTCCGTCACGGTCACGGCGGGCGATACCGTCCGCGTCGAGCTCCGGATGGGACACACGGTCCTCCACCTCCATGAGATCGTGGTGACCGGCACCGCCTTCGCGGAGTCTCCCACCGAGCTACCCTATGCGATATCCGTCGCTGGCCGCAGGACCCTCGCCGAGCAGGGGTCGCCGCAGGCGGTGGACTTCTTCCGGAGTCTTGGGGCCTCCGCAGGGGTGCTGGGCGAGCGGCAGAGCTGGTACACGACCCGACCCGCAACAGCCGTACCGGAGACGGTGGCAAACGTAAACCTGCGGGGCCTGGGCGCCTCGCGTACGCTCGTGCTGTTCAACGGACGCCGCCAGGTCTACGTGCCCGCGCGCCTGATTGGTGGCCGTTTCGTGGATGTCAACGCCGTCCCGGCGATCGCGCTGGACCGGATCGAAGTGCTCAAGGAAGGCGCTTCGGCGATCTACGGTTCGGACGCCGTGGCCGGCGTCGCCAACTTCCTGACGCGCGGCGACTTCGAGGGTCTCGAGTTCGAGGCCGCCCACGAGTACTACTCCGGCGCTGGCGACAGCAACGTGGGCGCCATCTGGGGCCGGCGTTTCTCCGAGAGCGCCCACCTGGTGGTCGCGGGCGAAGTACTCATGCAGCAGGAACTGACCCCTGAAGAACGGGACTGGTCCCTGCGTGACTTCACCTCGGGTGGCGGCGCCTGGTCCTACACCGGGAATCCGGGAGCCTTCCTCATGCCCCGGCTCTCCGGTGGCGAGACCCGGTCGGAGTTCGTCGCCGCGCTCTCGGACGCGCAGTTCGGGGGCTGGGGCGGCGTCGCAATCGATCCTCAATGCGTGGCATTCGGCGGTCATATGGAGGGAGCGACCTGCCGTTTCCGCTACCAGCCCTGGGACAACCTCATCCAGGCCAACCAGCTGGCGCGCGGCTTTGCGGAGCTGCACGGGGAGCTTGGTGAGCGGTCGAGGTATCGCGTCGAGGCGCTGTGGGCGGAGGCAAGCACGCCCAGTTGGGTGACCACGCCCTCCTTCCCGCCCATCTCACCCTACAACGGCGCCCAGGTGATCGAACCCGGCAATCCGGGCAGACAGGCGTTCTGCGGATCTTACGGGCAGAGCGCGGGATTCTCCACGGCGGCAGAGTGTCTGGAGAACGACTGGTACTTCTATGGCCGCCTGGTGGGCAACAGCGGTCCCGGAAGGGAGCTTGAACGCAGCTCGCGCACGCTGCGGTTCGCCGGCACCCTGGAGCGCGACATCGAGATTTTCGGGGGCCGCGAGGCCACGCTGGAGTTCGCCGCCGGCGTCTCCAGGGCTACGGGCAACACCAACCTTCCGGCCGAGTATGCCTACAGGAAGTTCCTGGCTTTCCGGGGATTCGGTGGCCCGAACTGCGGCGTGTCCGTGGTCTCGGATCCGTCGAGCTACTCCGGGATGGCGCTCGGAGGCCTGAACGGTGCCGTGGCGGGACAGGGCAACTGCATGTACTACAACCCCTTCAGCAACGCGCACCAGTATTCCGCACAGCCGGGAGCCCGCTACCAGAGCCAAAGCAATCCGGACTATGCCCCCGGCCTCGAGAACAGCACGGAACTCATCGGCTGGATCAACGAGGAAGTCAACCTCGACAACGTGGCCAACCTCTTCGTCGCGGATGCGCTGATCAAGGGTGAACTGATCGAGGGCTTCGCCAACTACGCGCTCGGGTATCAGTTCCGCCGTCTGGACGTGTCGGCCACACCCAACCGCCCGGGCGACCTGTCCGTGAATCCGTGCCCCGTGGTGGGCGACCGGAGCTGTCTGGAGAAGGCCGGCGCCTTCACCTTCACCACAGGGTTCTACGAGTATAGCGACGCACAGACCGTCCACCGGCTCTTCGCCGAGGTGCCCCTGGATCTGTCGGAGCGGGTTCACGCCAACCTTGCCGCGAACTTCGAAACCCACGAAGGGGTCAGCAGCTTCGACCCGAAGGTCGCCGTGCGCGTGCAGGTGGCTGAGCCGCTGGCACTGCGCGGTTCGCTGCAGACAACGTTCCGCACGCCGTCGGTGGACGACCTCAACGAGGACCAGAGCACCTCGCTGGAGTACGTTGCCGAGGCAGGCATCTACAAGGCGCTGGACAGCTACGGGAACAGTGAACTGACGCCCGAACGGGCGCTTACCTACAACCTCGGGGTCACTCTCGCACTGCCGCGCGTGCGTGCGTCGCTCGACTACTGGGACTACGACTTCAAGGATGTCATCGATGTCCTCCCCTCGACGGGGATCACGCGCCTCTACGCCATGGGCGGAGCCTCACGGGCCGCGGTTCAGGACTTCATCACCTGTCCGGACGGGCGGGGCACCGGAACCTGCGCCGTCTCGGCGGTCGAGCGCATTCGGGTCAACAGCATCAACTGGCCCGGCATCCAGTTGTCCGGCATCGACTGGCACCTGAGCACCCGGCTGCCGGTGGGAGAATCCATCTTGTCGATGAGCACGGACGGCACCTGGATCGCCGACTACTTCGTCAAGGCCCTGGACCTGGAGGGGGTCGAGGTCTTCGCGGCCCAGGACGCGGCGGGCAAACTGAACTGGAACAATCCCATCGCCCCCCCCCTCCCGCGCTGGAAGTCCCGTACTTCGGTCGGCTACCACTTTGGTGATTTCAGCCTGGTCAACTACATCAACACGATATCGTCCTACGAGAACGAGGTTTTCCCGGACAGCGAATTCGCGGAAATCGACGCGTTCGTGACCTGGGACCTGAGCTTGCTCCGGCGTGCGTCCGACAAGGCCGACGTTGCGCTCTCGGTCATCAATCTGCTGGACGCGCCCCCACCCCTGGTCAACTGGGAACAGTCGTACGACGGCTACACCCACAGCCCCAAGGGCCGCCGGATCAAAATGTCGGTTACCTATCGTCCGGGAGGCTGAGCCTCTTCCCCACACCGGGCCCCGGCCTCAGATTCAGAGGCCATGGCTACCAACGAAACGGTCACTCCGCACCTGGACAGGCGGACCGACCTGCTGGACCCGGCGACACTTGCGCAGCTGGGCGGGATCGACATCATCGCCCACCAGGTCGTGCACGGGTTCATGCTCGGTCTGCACCGCTCCCCCAACCGGGGCTTCTCCGCCGAGTTCGCGGAACTCAGGGCGTACCAGCCGGGTGACGACCTGCGGACGCTCGACTGGCGCATGTACGCGCGTTCCGACCGCTTTTTCGTGAAGCAGTACGAGGAAGAGACGAACCTGCGCGCCTACATGCTCATCGATGTGAGCGAGTCCATGGAGTGGTCCTCCCGGACCGGCCTTCCCACCAAGCTGTGGTATGCGAAGCACCTCGCCGCCGCGATCTCGCTCATCCTGACCCGGCAGGGCGACATCGTGGGGTTCATGGCCTTCCATGAGAAGATCGTGCGCCAGATCCGCGCCCGCGGAGGCAAGATGCACTGGCGCATGCTGCTGAGGCACCTGAACGCGCTCCAGGGGAGCGGCAGGACGGATTCCGAGTCGGCGATCAAGCGCGTGGCGATGCGGCTGAAGCGGAAGGGGCTCGTGATCCTGATCTCGGATCTCCTCGTGGATCCGGCCGCAACCGCGAAGGCGCTGATCTACCTGCAGCACACCGGTCACGAAGTGCTGGTCTTCCACCTCATCGATCCCGGCGAACGCGACCTGCCCACGACCGGCGAGACCCGCTTCGTGGACCCCGAGACGGGCGATTCGCTCCGCACTTCGGTCGCCGACATGCGCCGGCAGTACCGCGACGCGGTGAGCAGCGCGATCGCCGAGTGGACCGCCAAGCTGACGAGCCGCGGTATCGCGTACTCCACCATCGGGACCGACGAGCCGCTCTCGCGCGCCCTGCGCTTCTACCTCTGGAAACGCCAGCGGCTCCCCTGAATGGGTTTCCTCAATCCGCTCTTCCTGCTGGCGGGCGCGGCCGTTCTGGTGCCGGTCATCCTGCACCTCTTCTACCGCCAGGAGAGCAAGACTTTCACCTTTCCGGCGATTCGCTACCTGCTCAGGACCGAGAGGGAGCACGCGCGCCAGATCCGCACCCAACAGCTCCTGCTTCTCCTTCTGCGCGCCGCCGTAGTGGTCCTTCTGGTCCTTTTGGGAGCCCGCATCCACTTCCCGGGATCGGGAGGCAGCCACGATCCGACCGCGCTGGCCATCGTGATCGACAACTCGCTGAGCACCACGATCATCCAGGACGGGCGCCGCCTCCTCGACACTCTGAAGGCCGTGGCCCGGCAGAGCGTGACGAACGCCAGCCACGATGACGTCATCTGGGTGGTGCGGGCCGGGACGCCCTGGGAGCCGGCGGTGCCGGGAGGGACCAGTCAGGCGCTGGCCGCGATCGACGCCACCGGACCCGCCCACACCTTCGGCGATCTCGGCCGGGCGATCGAGCGGGCCCGCGCCCTCGTCGGGCAGAGCGACCTGCCGAACCACGAAGTCCATGTCTTCACCGATCTCCAGGCGACGGCCCTGCCGGAGCCACCGCTCGGCCCCGGCGACATCCCGATCGTGGTGTTCGGCGCGCCGAACACCGCGGCGGGCAACCGCGGGATCGAGGGGGTCTCCTTCGGCGGGGGACTTCCTCCGCTGGCGGGGCACCGAACCGACGCGGCGGTCTCGATCGCGGGCTCCCCGGCGGGCGACACCGTGGGCGTGCGGCTCTACATCGCCGGGCAGGTCAGAGCCGCGGCCCGGGCCTCCGCCGGCACGACCGTTCGCCTTCCCGCCGGCCCCTTTCCGGCCGGCAGGGTGGAGGGCCACGTCGAGATCGACGCCGACCCCCTCACGGCGGACGACCGGCGCTACTTCTCCTTCACCGTGCGGGACCCCACCCCCGTCGCCACCCTCGGCCCGGCTTCCATCTTCCTCACGGAAGCCCTCGCGGTCCTCGCGGAGAGCGAACGCATCTCGCTGGGAGAAGCGGCGCGCGCGGCCACCCTGGTCAGCGTCGGCGGCGAAGGGCTGGAGCGGCGCGGCCTCACGCAGAGCGCGGTCGTCGTGCCGCACCCCGACCCGGCCCGGCTCCCCGCGCTCAACCGCCGTCTCGCCGAGGCGGGGATCCCCTTCCGGTACGGCCCCGCCCCGGCCGGGGGCGCGCGCGTCACGGCGAGCGACATCGCCGTCGACCTCGGCGACGTCGAGATCCGGCACTACTTCCAGCTGTCGCCAGTCGCCGCGAACGCCGGCGCCTCCGGGGCCTCGCCCGGCACCGCCTCCACCCCCCCGCCCCCCGACCGCGACCCCGCCCCCACCGCCCCCACCGGCCCCACCCCCACCACCTCCGCCGCCTCCCTCTCCAACGGCGACCCCTGGCTGGTCGCGGGCACCGGACCGGCGGGTCCCTACGTCCTGCTCGCATCGCCCCTCGACGAGGTCTCGACCAGCCTCCCCGTCTCCGCCGCGATGGTCCCCCTCCTCGAGTGGGCCGTCGAGCGCTGGGCCCAGGGAGGCGGCGAGATCGGGTCGGTGACCTCCGGGACGAACTTCCGCCCGCCACCCACCGCCACCCGGGTCCGGGATCCGGATGGAAACGAACACGCTGTGGACGGCGACCAGCCCTTCCTGGCCACCGCGCGGTCGGGACTCTATCGCCTGCTGGCGGGCGACAGCGTGCTGGGCACCGTCCCGGTCAACCCACCCGCCCGGGAGTCGGACCTGACCGCGGCGCCCGCGCGTGAGGTGCGCCGCGCGATCCCCGGGACCCGCGACATCGTGGACGAGTTTTCGTCCTGGCCCCGGTACATCTTCCGTGCGGGCCGGGGTCCCGAACCGTGGCGCTCCATGGCGCTGCTCATCCTCGCCCTGCTGATCGTCGAGACGGTCGTCGCGGCGTCGCGGACGTTGAGGTCCCGACCCGGGGGCGGCAAAGCGCGCCGGGAAATGGACGTGCCCGGTCCCCGCGAGGGGTCGCGCCACGGCGGCACCGCGCCGAACCCCGCAGCCGGTGGGTAGCCCGGAACCGGCTGTCAGCCAGGAGACGGTCTCCAGCCGCGAGGGGGGCGCCGGCCCGGAACTCCACCCCGCCGCGAAGGCCGTCCTGGCCACCGACGCGCTGCGCACGCTCTCCCGCACCCTCCCCTCCCCCGGCACCACACGGACGGTCGGCGGCGCCCCCGGCTCGCTCCCTCTCGCGGCCCTCGCCGCGCTCGCCACCCTCCTCCCCCACCGCCGCTGGGTCGTCGCGGCCTCCTCCCCGGGCGAGGCGGGCGAGCACCTCAGCGACCTCGAGACCCTGCTGGGCCCCGGCGCGGCGGTCCACTACCCACAGCGGGAAGGTCTCGACCCGGACGGCGACGACCCCCGGCTGGAGGCCCAGGGCCAGCGCGTCGAGGCGTTCGAGGCCTTTCTCGCGGGCCGCGCGCGGATCCTGGTCGCCACCCGCCGCGCCCTGCAGGAAGTGGCACCGCTTCCGGACGACCTCGCGGCGCTGCGCTTCACGGTCACCACCGGCCAGGTGCTCCGCCCGGCCGCCCTTGTCGACGCGCTCGACGAACGCGGCTTCGAGCGCGCCCCCACGGTCGAGGAAGCGGGCCAGTACGCGGTGCGCGGCGGCCTGATCGATCTCTTCTCCTTCGGCGCCGCCGGCCCGGCCCGCGTCGAGTTCTGGGGCGACGACGTGGAGTCGATCCGCTGCTTCGACGTCCTCGACCAGCGCTCTACCGACGAAACCGGCCGGATCGACATCCTGCCGGTCAGCTTCGGGGCGGGACGCCGGGCCGCGCCCCCCATCCTCTGCTCCCTCCTCGAACCCCTCGCCGGCGACACCGTCCTGGTCCGGATCGGCGATGGCGGCTGGGCCGAGGAGGCCGGACCGGTGTGGCGCCGCGCGGAGGCCCTCTACCGGGAGGCCGTCCGC
The DNA here is from genome assembly GCA_965206305.1 of Longimicrobiales bacterium. GTDB lineage: Bacteria > Gemmatimonadota > Gemmatimonadetes > Longimicrobiales > Gaopeijiaceae > Bin94. Next base: position 2,959,404 of record CBDBJI010000004.1, read on the forward strand.
TGGGGCTCGCGGGCTACCCGTCCGGACGCCCTGCTCCGCTCCCCCGAAGCGCTGGCCGAGCAGGCGCGCCGGCACCCGCAGCTCGTCTTCGTGGAGGAACACGCCGGCGACCCCGTCTTCCAGGCGCAGCGTCCTCCACCCATCGAGCGGGACACCCGCCGCCTGCGGTCGTTCCTCGCCGGAGCCGCCGCGGCCGGCGCCGAGACCCACATCCTCTGCGACAACGAAGGACAGGCGGCGCGGCTGGAGGAGCTCGTCGCCGTCCGCGGAAGCGTCCCCGCCGGCTGCCATCTGGTTGTCGGTTCGATCAGCGGCGGCTTCCGCCTCGCCGACTCGGCTCCGCCCGTCAACGTCCTTACCGACCACGAGATCTTCCGCCGCAGCCGGAAGCTGAGGCGGCGGAAGCGGTTTCGTGGCGCGGCCTCGCTGGAGAGCCTCGCACAGCTCTCGCCGGGCGACTACGTCGTGCACATGGAGCACGGCATCGGTCGCTTTCGCGGCCTGGAGCGCGTGACGATCGGCGGCGAAGCGATCGAGTCGCTGGTGATCGTCTACGACGGCGACGAGATCCTCCGCGTCCCCGTCAACCTGCTGGACCAGGTGGAGCGCTGGGTGGGCACGCATCCCGACGACGCCCCCGCGCGGCTGCACCGCATCGGCGGCAAGCGCTGGAAGAGCCTCAAGCGGAAGACCCAGGCGGCCATCAACCGGATGACCGCCGAACTGGTCGAGCTGTACGCCGCCCGCCGCGCCCGCCCCGGCCACTCCTTCCCCCCCGATACCCGCTGGCAGCGCGAGATGGAGTCCTCCTTCCTCTACGAGGACACGCCCGACCAGCGCCGCGCCGTCGAGGATGTGAAGCGGGACATGGAGTCGGCCGGGATCATGGACCGGCTGGTATGCGGCGACGCCGGGTACGGCAAGACGGAGGTGGCGGTGCGCGCCGCCTTCAAGGCCGTACAGGACGGGAAGCAGGTGGCGGTGCTGGCTCCCACCACCGTGCTGGTGGTGCAGCACGCCAGGACCTTCGGCGACCGCCTGGCCGACTACCCGGTGCGGGTGGGGTCGCTGTCGCGGCTGGACCCGCCCGCGCGCCGGCGCGAGGTCCTCGCCGCGGCCGCGGACGGGCAGGCCGACATCGTGATCGGGACGCACCGGCTGCTCTCCGGGGACGTGGCCTTCCGGGATCTGGGACTGGTGGTGATCGACGAGGAGCAGCGGCTGGGCGTCCGCCAGAAGGAGCGCCTCAAGCGGCTGCGCACGACCGTCGACGTCCTGACGCTGACTGCGACCCCCATCCCGCGCACCCTCTACCTGTCGCTCGCGGGGATCCGCGACCTGTCGCTGATCCGCACCCCGCCCCGCGACCGCATGCCGGTCATCACGCACGTCATCGGGTGGAGCGACCACCTCGTCGCGGAGGTCTGCCAGAAGGAGTTCGACCGGGGCGGGCAGGTCTTCTTCCTGCACAACCGCGTCGAGACCATCGACACGGCGGCCCGGCGGGTGCAGGCGCTGCTGCCGGGGGCGGCGGTCGGGATGGCCCATGGGCAAATGCCCGCGCGGCGCCTCGACCGGGAGATGACCCGCTTCGTGGAGGGCGCGACCGACGTCCTGGTGTGCTCCTCGATCATCGAGAACGGGCTGGACGTCCCCAACGCCAACACGCTCATCGTCACCCGCGCGGACCGCTTCGGGCTCTCGCAGCTGTACCAGATCCGGGGCCGGGTGGGGCGCTGGGACCGCCGCGCCTACTGCTACCTGATCGTCCCCGAGCGCGTGACCCCGGAGGCGGAGCGGCGGCTGCGGGTGCTGGAGCACTTCACCGAACTGGGGAGCGGCTATCAGATCGCACTGCGCGATCTCGAGGTCCGGGGCGCGGGCAACCTCCTCGGCGAAGACCAGTCGGGGTTCGCGCACGCGGTCGGGCTGGACACCTACATGCGCCTGATGGAGGAGGCGGTGAAGCACCTGCAGGGTGGGGCCGCCCGGGAGGAATACCCGCGCCACGAGGTCACCATGGAGGCCGACGCCTACCTGCCGGACGACTACGTGGCGGACCAGCACCAGAAGCTGCACCTCTACCGGCGCCTCTCGCGGATCTCCGAGCCGGACGAGGTCCGTGCGCTGACCGAGGAGCTCACGGACCGCTTCGGCAGGCTCCCGCCCGCGGCCACCCGGCTGCTTCACAAGACGCGGCTGGCGATTGCGGGTCGGCGGGCCGGGGTGGACAGCATCCTGGTGCGGGGCAGGCGGGCGCGGGTGAACTTTCTGCCGGGCGTCGCGGTACGCATGTCCCGGCTCGAGGAGGCGCTGAAGGGCCAGTCGGTCGCGGTCGAGGTGCGCCGCATCGCGCCGCTGTCGCTCGTGCTGGAGTGTACGCAGCGGGAGCGGTTGGTTAGTCTGGTTGTACGGGCCGTCGACGCGCTGAACGGTGCAGCTGACGATTCCTGATATACAATAAGCCATAAACCGTACGTCAATATATTTGATCGAATATAATTGATGCGTAATTATATATGATCACATATCACTACCGGGAGGAACCGGAGGATGGCAAAGACGAGACTGCTGCCCATTCTGGCCGCCGCCTCCTTCCTGGCCGGGTGCGGACCCGGTTCGCTGGCCGACGCGGAAGGCCGGCGGCTGACGGTCGAAGACGCTGCGCAGCTCATCGCGGAACACAGCAGCCTCCCCGGTGACTCGCAGGTCGTGCGGGTCGTCGCGGAGCTGTGGGTGGACTACACGCTGCTCGCCCTGCACCTCGCCGCGGACACCACCCTCACGACCCTCGATGTCGAGCCCGTCATCGAGCAGCCCCGCTTCGACATCATGATGAGCGGACTCCGCGACGAGGTCCTGGACGTCGACACGGCCGTCAGCGACGAGGAACTCACCGAGCGGTTCGCCGCCGAGCTCCCCGGAGCCCGCGCCACGGCGTCGCAGATCCTCCTCCCCTTCCCGCCGGGCGCCACCACCCGGCAGCGGGACAGTGTCCTCACTTTCGCGCGCTCGCTGAAGGATCAGCTCGACGGGGGCGGCGACTTCGGGGCCCTGGCGGGGCGGTTCAGCGGCGACCCCGGCAGCGGCAGGCAGGGCGGCAACATGGGGACCTTCCCGCGCGGCCAGATGCTCGCCCCGATCGACCAGGCCATCTTCGCGCTGAGCCCCGGGGAGCTGAGCGACCCGGTGGAGACCACGCTCGGCTACCACCTCCTGCGGCTGGACGGCCTCGAGATTCCGGAGCTCTCGGAGGTGGCGGACGATTTCCGCAGCCGCATCCAGCTCGAGCGCATCGGCGCGGCCGAGGCGGCGTACATCCTGCAGCTCGATTCGCTGGCCGAGCTGGCCCTCGCGGAGGGGGCGCTCGAGATCGCGCGCGGCCTGGTGGAGGCCGCCCCCTCGCGTCTCTCCGGCGGGGCCGCGCGGCGGCCGCTGCTCACCTGGACGGACGGCGCCTACACCACCGGGGACTTCCTGGAGCTGCTCCTCGGTTCCCCGGGGGGGCTCGCCGAGTCGGTGGCGATCGCCGGCGACCAAGAGCTGGAGGCAGCGCTGCTCCGCCTGGGCAGGGAGGAACTTCTCATGGAGGAGGCGCGCGCGCGCGGTCTCGAACCGGCCGAATCGGTGGTCGACTCGCTCGCGGCCGACGCGCGCCGGGTCATTCGCGAACGCACCGCCGTGATCGGGCTGGTTCCCCGCGGGGACGCCCTGGCGACCGAACCGGTGGTGCCGGACGCAGGGGACAGCGCGGAAGCGGGCCCGGACGATCCCGTGGCAACGGGCCCCGAAGCCCTCGTGGAGGCGGCCCTCATCCGCGTGATTTCGGGCGAGCAGGAGATCTTCCCTCTTGGCGCGGTGGCCTTCCTGCTACGCAACCAGGGCGACTGGCGCGTCAACGACGGCAGGATCGGCGCAGTGCTGGAACGGCTGCAGGAGATCCGGTCGTCGTGAGGGCACGGATGGCTGCCCCGGCGACGGCGACCCCTCGTGCCTGCGTCGGTGACAACGCCGCGGTTCTGTGCGCTGGCGCCGCAAGGGCGAGAGGCGCCATGGCAACGCAAGTCCTGTACAATGGAGTCACACTGCTACCTGCTGATCGGAGTTGGGCCCAAAGGGCGTCGTGACCGGACGCCCCGGGGGAGGGCACACGGTTGGCTGGAGCAAGCCCGTTATATAATTATCGAGCGGCAACGGCAACAACGGCGTCAGATCGTGCCCGCCGCTCCACTCCAGGGACACCGAACGGACAAGTAGACAAGACCCATGGAACGAATACCTCTGCCGCACACGCCGGGCCAAAGCTGCCCGGGCCCATCGCGGCCGGCCCGGTTGTGTGCCCCATGCCCCGGCTGGCTCCTCGCCGTTGCGCTCCTCGCGCTCCCCACCCCGTTCACCGCCACCGCACAGGAACAGGCGGCTCAGCTCGACGGCGAACTGGTGGACAGGGTGGTCGCGATCGTGGGCGACTCCGCGGTCCTTTTCTCGCAGGTCATCCAGCGGGAGAACCAGCAGCGGGCCCTGGGGGTCCAGGTTCCAGCACCCGGCACGCCCGAATCGGAGGATCTCCGCGCCGCTCTTCTGGAGAGCCTGATCGACGAAATGGTGCTGTTGCAGGCTGCGGCTCGGGATACCCTGCTCACGGTGGACGAAGAAGAGGTGGAGGACTCGCTGCAGGCGCATATGGCAAACATCGAGGCGAACTACGTCGACCACGCCGCAATGATCGAGGCCCTGCGACTGGAAGGCCTGACCCTCCAGAGCTTCCGCGAGCTGCAACGCACGCAGATCGCCCTGGGCAAGTTGATCCGGCTCTACGTCCGTACCCGCACGGGACAGGGTGAAGTCGCTGTGGAGGTGACCGACGAGGAGTTGAGGGCCGCGTTCGAGGGGGCGATGCTCCAGCAGCGCCCCGCGAGCGTCACATTCGATCAGATCGTCCAGGAGGTGAAGGCGTCCGACTCCGCCAGGGCCGAGGCGAGGGCCCTTCTGGAGGGGGTCCGGGAAAGGGCCCTGGCGGGAGAAGACTTCGCCGAACTCGCGGGTACCTACTCCCAGGATCCCGGTTCGGCCCAGAACGGCGGCGACCTGGGCTGGTTCCGCAGGGGACGCTGGGTAACGGAGTTGGAGGACGCCGCCTTCGCGTTGCTGGAAGGAGGGATCAGCGACGTCTTCGAGACCGACTACGGCTTTCACATCGTCCTGGTCGAGCGCATCCGCTATTCGGAACGGAAGGCTCGCCATATCGTGATCCGCCCCGCAACGGGCCCGGCGGACCGGCTCAAGGTCCGCGAGCTGGCGACGGAAATCGCGGAGAGGGCGAAGACGGAGGATTTCCGGACGCTGGTCGAAGAGTACCACGACTCTCTTGAACCCGATTCGGGCACCATTGCCGAACGGGAGATCGCCGGAAGGCTCGGGGCCGCCTACTTCGCCCCGCTGACCGTGGCACAACCCGGCGAGATCTCGGGCCCCATCCAGTTCACCACCCAGAGCGGCCTGGATGCCTTTGCGGTCGTCAGGGTCATCGAGCGCAGGCCCGCCGGCGATTACACCTTCGAGGAGTTCGAACCGGAGCTCCGGTTGCAGGTGGGGGAACAGAAGCGGATCCGAGCGCACGTCGACGGTCTCAGGGCGAAGACCTACATCGAGATCAAGGGGACTTGAGCCGGAGCCAGGAATTGGCACGCTCATTGGATGTGCGCGTTGCCGTCACGCTGGGCGACCCCCGCGGCATCGGTCCGGAGGTGGCCGCCCGGGCGCTTGCGGCTGCCGGGACCGGGCGGGAGGCCGCATGGATCCTCGGACCGGCCGAGTGTGAGGGCGAGTTCGCCGGGCTGGGCCGGTACGAGGCGGTGGGAGACGGAGGCCGGCTCGATCCGGGACGGGCGGCGGGGCTCGCGATCGAGCGTGCCGTGGAGCTGGCGCTGGCGGGGGCGGTTGATGCGCTGGTGACCGCGCCCGTGCACAAGCCTGCCCTCGCCGCCGCGGGGTACCACCCGGGGCACACGGAGATGCTGATGGCGCTGGCGGGGGCGGCGGAGGTGGGGATGCTGATGTGCGACGAGGGGGGAGGGGGAGATCACCGGCCCGCGAAGCGCGTGCTCCTCGCCACGATTCACATCCCGCTGCGCGGCGTCGCGGAGGCGCTGACGGAGGACCTGCTGGTGTCCCGGACCCGGCTGCTGGGCAGTGCGTTGAGGTGCGACTGGGGACTGGCCGCGCCCAGGATCGCGCTGTGCGCTCTGAATCCGCACGCTTCGGACGAGGGGATGTTCGGGACGGAGGAACGCGAGGTCTTCGGCCCCGCCCTGGAGCGCCTCTCGGGTGGGCCGTGGTCCGTCAGCGGTCCCATTCCCGCCGACACGGTCTTCGTGCGGGCCTTCCGCGGCGAATTCGACGCCGTCGTCGCGCCGTATCACGATGTGGGGATGGCCGCCTTCAAGACCGCGGCGTTCGGGCGGGGCGTGAACGTCACGATCGGCCTGCCCTTCATCCGCACCTCCCCCGACCACGGAACCGCCTTCGACATCGCCGGAAAGGGGGTGGCCGACCCCTCCTCGATGACCGAGGCGCTCCGTCTGGCCATCCGCCTCGCGGGTGCGCGCCGGCGCGCCGGGACCCGGTCCGGAGACCCGGGCGGATGACCCGCCGTACGAAGATGCCCGCCGCCCCACCCCGCTTCCGCGGCCACACGGAGTTGCGCGATTCGCTGAAGCGCGCCCTCGCGCGGGAAGCGCTGCCGGCCACCGTGCTGATCCACGGGATGCCCGGGTGCGGAAAGCAGTCGCTGGCGCTGTGGCTCGCCCGCACCCGTCTCTGCACCGGCGAAGCGGCTCCGTGCGACCGCTGCAAGAGCTGCCGCCTGGCGCTGCGCCTCGAGCACCCGGATATCCACTGGCACTTCCCCCTGCCCCGGCCGAAGGGAAGCCCCAGCCCCCAGAGGCTGGCCGACCTGCTGGAGACGGCTCGCCACGAGCGGCTGGCGGAGTTCCGGCGCGAGCCGCTGAGGGCGGAGGACGGCACCGGGGTAAAGGGAATCTACCTGGCGGCCGTCCTCGCCATCCGCAGACTTGCCCATCGCCGTCCGGCCATGAGCCGGGAACAGTTCTTCGTGGTCGGCAATTCCGAGCAGCTGGTCCCGCAGGAGGCGAGCCCGGAGGCGGCCAACGCGCTCCTGAAGCTGCTGGAGGAGCCTCCGGACGGCAGCCGCTTCATCCTGACCTCGAGCAAACCCGGCAGCCTCCTCGACACCATCCGCTCGCGCGCGCTCCCCATCCACCTCCCTCCCCTCTCCATCCCCGAGGTCGCTGCTTTCCTCGTGGAGGAGTGCGGCGCCGAGCCGGAGACGGCGGACCAGGCCGCGTCGCTCTCCCAGGGCTCGATCGGCACCGCGCTGGGGTATCTCGACGCGGACGGCATCGCTTCCCGTGAGCGGGACCAGGCCCTGGCCCTGCTGCGAACCATCGCGGGAGGGCGCCGCGCCGATTCCTACCGGGCCGCGCTCGAATTCAAGCCGGCGGGCGCGCGCGGACTGCTCGATCTGCTGGCGTCCCTGCAGCTGTGGATCCGTGATCTCGGCGCGGCGGCGCTTGGCCGGGACGACCGGGTGGTGAACCGCGCCGAACTGCCCTTCTTGCGCGAAACCGCGCGGCGGCTGAACATCGTACCGCACCGGATCGCGCACGCGGTCAGCCAGGTGGAGGAGGCGCGGATGCTGGCACAGGGGAACGTCAACCCGCAGCTCTTCATGGCCACCCTGCTCCTCGCCCTGGAGGAGATCCTCAAGCCCCCGGCCACACGATGAAGGACACGCCCCCACACCGGCCCGGCTCCGCGCCCGATTCCGCCTCCGGGTCCCTCACCCACCTGGACCCGGGCGGAGACGCCACCATGGTGGACGTGGGGGACAAGGACGTGACGGCGCGCCGGGCCGTCGCCCGCGGCGTTCTGCGCTGCTCGCGGCGGGCCTTCGGGCTGCTGACCGGAGGCGCCAACCCCAAGGGAGACATACAGCAGGTGGCCCGCGTCGCCGGGATCATGGCCGGCAAGCGCACCGGCGAACTCATTCCCCTCTGCCACATCCTGCCGGGTGCGAGCGTGAGCGTGGAGATCGAACCGGACGCCTCCCTCCCCGGGCTCCGCGCGACGGCCACTGCGAAGATCGCCGGGCGTACCGGAGTCGAGATGGAGGCGCTCACGGCGGTTGCCGTCGCCCTGCTGACTGCATACGACATGTTGAAAGCCGTCGACCGCGGCATGACGATCGAATCGGTCGAACTGGTGGAGAAGGCGGGGGGTCGGAGTGGGGAGTGGCGGCGGGAAGACGCCGGTCAGGCGGGGCGCCGGGTTGGCGAGGCGCCGGGTTGGCGAGGCGCCTTGAGAGGCGAATAGCAGGGCTATTCGTCCGAAAGGCAACGAAGAGCGGAGCCTCGAGGACGTGAACTGTAAAGAGAACATGACATTTCGTAAAGAAGACACTACCGTGTGGCCGGGTGGGCGGAGCGGCCCAGCGCGGATGCATCGCCGCTCGAATGCCGCGGGGGTTTTGTCCACGGGCTGCCAGTCCAGCTCCAGCGCCCCTTACCGACGGGGGATCACCAGCACCGTTCCGATCTGCATCCGGCGCGGCTCGATCTCCGGATTGGCCCCCCGTAGCGCATCCAGGGAAACCCCGTACTGGCGCGCGACCTGCGAAAGCGTCTCGCCCCGGACGACGGTGTGTTCCCGCAGCGTGACGCGGTCTCCCGGCGGGATCTCGGCGAAACGGGCCAGAAAGGCGTCCCGCGTCCCCACCGGCACGCGCACCTCCGTCGACGCGCTGGCCGGCGAGAGGCCCAGGCGGAGGTGGGGATTCAGGCTGCGCATCTCGTCCTCGGCGATTCCCGCAGCCTCCGCGAGGACATCGGCCGAGGCGGCACCCTCCACCTGCACCACATCGAACCGTTCCGGCGGGACCTTGTCCGGGACCACCAGGCCGAAGGCGGCCGGGTCCTCGGCGAGGCGGACCGCTGCGAGGTACTTGGGGATGAAGTCGCGGGTCTCATTCGGCAGCCGGTCGCGGATGTGCGTGAAGAGGGCATCGTCGCGGGGACGGTCGCCGCCGTAGCGCTGGATGGCCCGCTCCACGCGACCCGGGCCGCCGTTGTAGGCCGCGAGCGCGAGGAACCAGGACCCGAACTGGTTGTGCAGTTCGGTAAGATAGTCCAGCGCGAAAGGGGTTGCCGCATAGGGATCGAAACGCCGGTCGACGAGCGAACCGACCTCGAGCCCGAGCCACTTTGCGGTCTCCGGCATGAACTGCCACAGCCCGGCCGCGCCGACCCGTGACACCGCCGTGGGCGAGTAGTTGGCCTCGATCAGAGGGAGGTAGCGGAGCGAAGGGGGCAGCCCCCGGTCCGCGAGCTCGGCGTCGATGTAGTCCTCATACCTCCCCATGCGGGCCAGGCCTCGCTCGACGAACTCCTTCCCCCGGTTCTGCCAGTGGTCGAGCCACCACTGGATGCCCTCCTCGATCGAGCCGTCGCCGGCCGACGAGGACGAGATGATGGGATCGGGCTCTTCCACCGGGACCGGGGTGGTCCCCGTGGATCGGGGCCGCGGCGGGTTGCGAACGGGTGTTCGGGTCGGGGGACGAACCGCCGGCGGGCGGGTGGTGGTGGCGGGACTGGGTGCCGGCTGGGGCGGAGGGGGCTGCCTTGCGCACGCCGACGCGAGGAGTGCCGCGAAAATGGACGCGCTGGCGAGAACGCCGCGCTTCAGCCACGGGGCCCCGCCGGCGCGAAGGCTACGCGTTGACCGCAGGGTCCCACCCGGGAGAACACCACGCCTCCATGGTGCTGGGGCCATGGCGCTCCTCAATTGCTGTAGTTGGGCGCTTCGCGGGTGATCGTCACGTCGTGTGGGTGCGACTCCCGGAGGCCGCCCGCGGTCACGCGCACGAAGCGCGCCGTGCCCCGCAGGGCCTGGAGCGTCGCGGCGCCGCAGTATCCCATGCCGCTCCTCAGGCCGCCGGCGAGCTGATACACCGTGTCGGCCACCGGACCGCTGTACGCCACCCGGGCCTCGATTCCCTCGGGCACCAGTTTGCGGCTGTCCGGAGCATCCTGGAAGTAGCGGTCCGCCGATCCCTCCTCCATCGCGCTCAGCGACCCCATGCCGCGCACGGTCTTGAAACGGCGTCCCTCGAGGAGGAAGGATTCGCCCGGCGATTCCTCCGTGCCCGCCAGCACCGACCCCATCATGACGCTGTGCGCACCGGCGGCGAGTGCCTTGACCACGTCTCCCGAGTAGCGGATGCCTCCGTCCGCAATCAGCGGCACGCGACCGTCCGCGCCGTCGGCCGCATCCATCACGGCAGTGAGCTGCGGCAGCCCGACGCCCGTAACCACCCGGGTCGTGCAGATCGAACCCGGCCCCACCCCGACCTTGATCGCGTCGGCGCCGCGCTCGATCAGCGCGCTCGCGCCCTCGGCCGTTCCCACGTTGCCCGCGACCAGATCCGTGTCCGGGAAGGCGTCGCGGGCAAGGGCCACGGCCCGGAGCACCCCCTCGGCGTGGCCGTGCGCGGTGTCGATAACCAGGAAATCCACCCCCGATTCGACCAGCGCCCTGGCGCGATCCAGGTCACCGCTGCCAGCCCCGATGGCCGCGCCCACCCGGAGCCGGCCGTGCTCGTCCTTGCAGGCGTTGGGGAACTGGCGGCGCTTGAAGATGTCCTTGACGGTGATCAGTCCCTTGAGCTTGCCCTCGTCATTCACGACGGGGAGCTTCTCGATGCGGTGCCGGTGCAGGACCTGCTCCGCTTCCCCCAGCGTAGTCCCCACGGGCGCCGTTACCAGGCCCTGCGATGTCATCAGCGTCTCCACGGGGCGGTCCAGGTCGGTCTCGAACTGCAGATCCCGGTTGGTGATGATGCCGACGAGCGTTCCGTTCCCCTTCACGATCGGGACGCCGCTGATCGAGAAGCGCGCCATGAGGCGGTGCGCGTCCCTCAGCGAGGCGCCGGGGCCCAGGGTGATGGGCTTGAGGATCATGCCGCTCTCGGAGCGCTTCACCCGGTCCACCTCCTGGGCCTGGCGCTCTACCGACATGTTCTTGTGGATGACCCCCACCCCGCCCTCCCGCGCGACGGCGATCGCCATGCGCGCCTCCGTCACCGTGTCCATGGCGGCGGAGATGAGGGGGACCTGAAGGGCGATGCGGCGGGTGAGGCTGGTCGAGATGTCCGTATCCTTCGGGATCACCCGGGAGTGGCCCGGCACCAGCAGGACATCGTCGAACGTGAGGGCTTCCTTCAGGACGGTCCCTCTCAACGGGAGTCGGGGCTCGTTGCCGCTTTCCATCTTGGAATTTCGCGCCCGCCGCGGGGCCTCGTCAACCGCCGGTCCGGTCCCGGCCGGCAGCGGGAGTGGGTGGCTCGTCATCCGAAGGAGAATCTTGATCGTCGGGAGGGCGGTCTTCGGAGGCCGTACCCCTGACTCCCTCCGCCAGCTCGCCGAACAGCTTGCGCCCCGCCTTGGCGACGCCGCTGAGGGCCTTGTCGGCGGCGGCGATCACCTGAAAGGCCTCCCGGAGATTCGACGGATTGACCGCGCGCTTGCGGAGCCCGTCCTCAATCCCCTCTCCCAGTCGCTGGAAACCGCCGGCGCGACTCTCCTCCCCTTCCCGGGAATACCTGGACTCCAGGAACTCGATGTAGTCGAGCACCTGGTAGATCTGCTCCTCGGGCAGACTCTCGAGCTTCCGCAGGATGCGGTTGTGCAGGACATCGTGCATGCTACAAATGAAGCGCGTGATGGAGCCCGCGCGCAAGCCACGGGCCACCAGGACATCGCTATCTTACAGGATGTCTTCCCCGAGCGACTACCGTTTCCTCCCCCTGCGAAGGGTGCCGCTGGCCGAGGCGTCGGAGCGCGCCGGCGACCGCTGGCTTGCGCAGCTCGACGAGGAGCTCTCCGACCCCGCCACCGACCGGAACGAGTTCTGCCGGCGCGTGCTGGAGAGCATCCATTTCCCCGGTGGCGCCGACGCCGCGTCCCTGGCCGCCAGGATTGCGCTCGACCAGCTGGACCCCCGCAACATCACGCTGGAGCCCGAGTACTACAGGGATCTCGACCCCGACCGGTACTACCGCGTCAAACCGCTGCTCTGGCTGTGGGAGATGTTCGACAAGAGCGTCCTGGGGGAGAACGTGCATCTGGGGGTCAAGTTCCGGCGCATGCTGGCCCGGCGGATCTTCAGGCGCTGCGGCAGGAACTTCAAGGCGTTCCACTGCGTGAAGTTCAGCTTCGGATACGGGATGGAGGTGGGCGACGATGTCGTCGTGCACCGCCATGTCCTCCTCGACGACCGGGGGGGCATCCGTCTCGGCAGCGGCGCCTCGGTCTCGGACTACACCAACGTCTACTCGCACAGCCACCATGTCGGCGAGGCGCGGGACGTGCGCACACCGGCCACGGTGATCGGTGCCGGGGTGCGGATCGCCTACCATGCCACAATCCTCGCGGGCGTCAAGCTGGCACCCGATTCGATGGTGGGCGCGGGCGCGCTGGTGTCCCGGGACACCGAGCAAGGCGCGGTCTACGCGGGTGTGCCGGCGCGGCTCGTCAGGCGGAAGCCGGAGCCGCTGGAGCGGCCCGAGACGCGGGATCCCCTCGGGGAGGAGTAGCGACCGGGACGGCGCACACCACGGCGATCAGCCGGGCGCCGGCAACGGTTTCGCGATCAGCAGCTTCGCAGCTGCACCCCCGTGTTCCGCACCTGCAGGCACAAGCGGTCACCCGACGAAACCTGTTCGGCCTGGACGTCGCGGCTCGTGCCCTGAGACGGGTTGCTGACCTGCAGGTTCAAGTCCCCCGTCCCGTCCCACGCGAAGCGGCACGCATGACGGGTCAGGCGTGCGTTCACCTGGCACCAGGTATCCGGTCCGATGTTCAGTACGACTGCCTGCGCCTCGAAGTTGTCCACGAAGATCGTCAGAAAGTTCTCGCTGCCGGACGATCCCGTGGCACACCCCGACACCAGCCCCGCCAGCAGAATCGCGGCGAGCCCGCGCCTCTTCTTCCGGCCAGCTTTTTCACGGTTCTTCTTCCCGGTCATACGGCACTCCTGTTGCAATGGACGACTACCCCTCACCCCTCCTGCTCTTCGTAGCGCTCCCTAAGCTGCTCGACCACCGCCGGGTCGGCAAGCGTCGTGGTGTCACCCAGTGCCCGCCCCGCGGCGATGTCGCCCAGCAGCCGCCTCATGATCTTTCCCGAGCGGGTCTTGGGCAGATCGGCGGTGAAGAGGATGTCCTCGGGCCGTGCGATCGGCCCGATCGCACGGGCGACGTGGGCCTTGAGCTCGGCGGCGAGCGCGTCGGTCCCCCTCGTATCCTCCATCAGGGTGACGAATGCGGCGATCGCCTGCCCCTTCACGGGGTGGGCCTTGCCCACGACGGCGGCCTCGGCCACGGCGGCGTGCTCGACCAGCGCGCTCTCCACCTCCATGGTGCCGATGCGGTGCCCGGCTACGTTCAGCACGTCGTCGACCCTTCCCAGGATCCACAGGTAGCCGTCCTCGTCGAGCTTGGCGCCGTCGCCGGGGAAGTAGACCCCGTCCCACTTCGACCAGTAGGTTTCGCGATAGCGTTCATCGTCGCCGTAGATCGTCCGCAGCATGGAGGGCCATGGCCGGGTGATCGCAAGGTAGCCGGCGTCGACCGGGTCTCCCGAATCGCTCAGGAGGCCGGCCCGGATGCCCGGGAAAGCGCGGCAGGCGCTGCCCGGGCGCGTGTGGGTCACGCCCGGCAGAGGCGAGATCATGATGGCGCCGGTCTCGGTCTGCCACCATGTATCCACGATCGGACAGCGTTCACCTCCTATCACGCGGTGGTACCACATCCATGCTTCCGGATTGATGGGCTCGCCCACCGTGCCGAGCAGCCGCAGCCGGCTCAGGTCGTATTGGGCCGGCCACCTGTCGCCCCATTGCATGAACGCGCGGATCGCCGTCGGGGCCGTGTAGAAGATGGTGACTCCCCGCTCCTCGCAGATCTTCCAGAACCGCCCCTTGTCGGGCCAGTCCGGGGCCCCTTCGTAGATCACGACCGTGGCCCCGGCGGACAGGGGACCGTACACGATGTAGCTGTGTCCGGTCACCCACCCCACATCGGCCGTACACCAGTAGACGTCGTCCTCCCGCAGGTCGAAGACCGTTCTGGTCGTGGCGTGGACCTGGGTCAGATACCCGCCCGTGGTGTGGACGACGCCCTTGGGTTTGCCCGTCGTACCCGACGTATAGAGGATGTAGAGGAGATCCTCCGCGTCCATTTCCTCCGCGGGACACCGGAAATCCACCTCGGCCACCAGGTCGTGGTACCAGTGGTCCCGGCCCTGCACCATCGTGAAATCCCGATGGAGCTCGAGACCGCCCCGGGCCACCACCACCACATGCCGGATGGACGGGCACTGTGCGACGGCCTTGTCCGCGTTGCGCTTGAGGGGCACGACGGCCCCGCGCCGGTATCCGCCGTCCGCGGTGATCAGCACTTCGGCCCGGGCGTCGTTGATCCGGTCGGCAAGTGAATCGGGGCTGAAACCTCCGAACACGACCGAGTGCACAGCCCCGATCCTGGCGCAGGCGAGCATTGCATACACCGTCTCCGGGATCATCGGCATGTAGATTGCGACCCGGTCGCCCTTCCTGACTCCCCGATCCTTGAGCACATTGGCGAACCGCCTCACCTGCATGCCCAGATCCCAGTATGTGAGCTCCCGCCTTTCGCCGGCCTCGCCCTCCCAGACAAGGGCCAGCTTGTCCTCCCTGGGGCCGTCCAGATGACGGTCGACGCAGTTGTAGCAGACGTTCAGCTTGCCCCCCGTGAACCACTTCGCGTGGGGGGGGTCCCATTCGAGGACCCGGTCCCATCTGCGGAACCAGTGAAGCTCTTCGGCCCAGCGGGCCCAGAACGCCTCGTAGTCTTCGGCTTCCTCGTAGATTGCCGGGTCCGAGACGGAGGCGCGGGAAGCGAAGTCGTGCGGTGGAGGGAACTTGCGCTTTTCGGTCAACAGCGCTTCGAGGGCGGCGGGATCGGTCACAAGGCCCGGCTCCTTCCCAGCGCCGAGCGCAACCGCCGGCGCAGTTCGACTCCCGACATCGTGTCCATGGTGCGCCGGGCGGTCTTGAGGGAATTCCAGCGCACGTCGGTCAGGGCGACCGGCGGGCGACCGCGCTCCTGCCCGGCACCTTCGAGCACCAGGTAGAAGCGTCCCTTGTAGTCGCCACCATCCTCCTCTGCCACCGAGGCCACCCAGGGATCTCCTCGGTCATCAACGAACTGTCGCACCGGCACTCCTGATCGGGGTGAAGGTCTTGGGATGATCCACACATTATAACGCGAAGCCGGGCCGGGCGAAGCCGGAGTGCGCGGCCGGCCGGGCCAATCCGGACGCCCCGACGGTTGGGCCAATCCGCAACGCTCCACCGGCCCGGGCGGACGGTGGATTCCAGGCGCGCGGCGCTACGCCGGTTTTCCCGGCGCCAACCGCCCCTGGTGCCGCAACTCGGGGAACTCGTAGTAGATGACCCCGTCCTCGGAAATGTCAGAACGGACCCTGAAACCGTCGTCCATCCCGATCATCAGCTTCTCGGCCGCCTCCAGGCTGAGGTCCAGCTCGGCGGCGACCTCCGTCACCGTCAGGACCCCGCTCCTTTCGGTGGCCAGCATGAGCACCTTCCGGCCCAGGCCCTGGAGGACGGCGCGCCGGCGCTTCTGCAGGGCCTGCCACCCCCACAGGAACATCCCGGACCCTCCCATACCGAACATCGAACCCGTCACCAGAAGTTCGGGAACGAATCCATCGGCAACACCACTGACGATCATCAGGATTGCCAGCACCCCCAGTCCGACCCCGAACACCCTCCTGCCGATCCCGCTCGGGGGCAGCGGGCCCGTGCCCGGCCGGGCGCCCGCGCGTGGGCGCGTTGCCAGTGGCGCCGGCCGCTCCGGTGCTTCCAACCGGCCGGACTGGAGGGCCTTCTCCCATCCCAGTCCGCAGTCCGGGCACACGAGGTTGCGCCGGTACGCCGCGTAGTAGAGCAGCCCGCCAACGCCGAAGGTCGGAAAGCTCACGCCGACAAGCAACGCGGCGTGCAGTGGCTTGCGGAAATATGGGACGCCATCCCCCCGATAGCCGCAGCGCGCGCACTCCCTTACGCCCCTGTCCCGATCCCCTGAATCGGAGACGGGACGTCGCACCACGACGGCGCCGCACGTAGGGCACCGGTCCTCTCCCTGGAGAAGATTCTCACCACAAGTTGAACACCGCATCAGTTCCAAGTCCCCCCGATCGGCACTGGGGCCGACAACCATTCAAAGCGCTTGCGCACCACATCCGTATCCGGATCCCTACGGAGACGGCCGGTCCCAGGAGTCACGGCTACGAGCGGCCGGCCCCGGACCATCCCGCCGAAACAGATTACATTCACATGAGCCCAACGCCAAGCATGCCCCTTCTCAAAGAGTCGATGACGATCCGTTCCACCCTGTATGCCGCCGCACCTCTGCTGGTCGCGTTCGCGGCCCTGGCGAGTTCCGCAGGCGCTCAGACGATTCCCTCTTCGTATCGCTTCATCGAAGGACGCCAGGAGGTTTCCCTCATCTCCGGCTACTTGCCCGCCGATCCCGGCATCTACGACCTCGGCCCGAAGTCGGGCCCGCTCTTCGGGGCCCGGTACGCGATCGAGGCGACCGGCCCCATCTTCTTCGAGGGCCTCGTCACCTATGTCCCGACCAATCGAGCGGTCATCGATCCCCGCCGCGCCAGGGACGACTGGTCGATCGGCGAGACACCCGTTCACCTGGTCATGCTCGACGCCCGATTCGACTTCAGCGTTACCGGACGGCGAACCTGGCACCGGATCAGCCCCCACCTCTTCGTCGGGGGCGGGGTGGCGGTCGACCTGGCCGCCGAAGGCGAGGCCGAGCAGGAACTCCTCCCGGAGGACCTCTTCGATTTCGGAACGGCCTTCACCGCGAACGCGGGTGCCGGATTGAGGGCGTCGCTCACCTCGAAGCTGATGCTGCGGGCGGACGCGAGCATGACGCTCTGGAAGATCAACACGCCGGGTGGATTTCAGGATCCCGCCAAGCGGCCCGTAACGGAGAGAGCCGAGAACCTGCAGCAAGGGGAGTGGGTTGCCGGCATCGGACTGACGCTGAGCCTCGGCTGGCGGTTCTGATCCTCCGGGGCGAATGGCCGATTTCGAGCGCCTCCGGGCCGACTGGTTCTCGTTCGACGAGGCGCTCGCGCGGATCCTGGCCGCCGCCTCGCCAATGCCGGAGACCGATCTGGCTCCGCTTCGTGCGCTGGGTCGTTCGCTCGCCCGTCCCGTGCGCGCCCGGGCGACGCTCCCCGCGTGGCCGAACAGCGCCATGGACGGTTACGCCGTCAGAAGCGGTGAACTCGTCGGACGCGACCCCGCAGCGGAGGTTCGCCTCCCCGTAGCGGGGCGCTCCTACCCGGGATCGGTTCCGCTGGAGGACATCGCGCCCGGGGCCGCCGTGCGCGTGATGACCGGGGGGCCCCTGCCGCTTGGCTTCGACTCGGTGATCCGGGTGGAGCACACCGACGCCGAGGACACCCCCGGATTCGTGATCCTTCGCCGTCTGGACGATGTGGGCAAGCACGTCCGGGGGGCGGGAAAGGACATGCGCGCCGGCGACGAGACCGTTGCGGCGGGGGCGGTGGTGCACTCAGGGACGCTGCCTGTGATCGCGGCAAGCGGCAGCGAGCGGGTCCCGGTGTTCCGGCGGCCCCGCGTGGGGGTCCTGTCCAGCGGCGACGAGCTGGTCGGGACGGACCGCTTCGAGCAGGTGATCGCGGGGAGAGGCATTCCCGATACGAACCGGGGCATGATCGCCGCGGCGGTGGTGGAGGTCGGGGGCGAGCCCGTCGACCTGGGAATCGCCCCCGACGATCCCTCCGGGCTTGAGTCGCGGCTGGCCTCCCTGGAGGGAATCGACCTCCTCGTAACGACCGGAGGAGCGTCCATGGGTGAAAAGGACCTTCTCAAGCGGATCCTCCTCCGGTTCCCCTTCCGGCTCGACTTCTGGCGGGCACGGGTGCGTCCCGGCAGCCCGCTCTCCTTCGGGCACCTTCGCACCAGCGAGGGGAAGGAGCTGCCGGTCTTCGGTCTGCCCGGCAATCCGGCATCCGCCTTTGTCACCTTCCACGTTTTCGTGGCGCCCTTTCTGCGAGCCAGGCTGGGGGCGGCGCGGCCGGCGGGGGTGACGGTGACCGTACGCACCGATGACGAACTCCGGTCCGCGCCGCGCCTCACCCAGTTCTATCGCGTCAGGCTGCACGAGGACGGGTCCGGCTGGACCCGCTGCACCCTCACCGGGCCTCAGGGAAGCGGGCTGGTGCGATCGCTGCCCGGTGCGGACGGCCTCGCCGTGGTCCCGGAAGGCCGCGCCGACATTTGCCGGCACGATCCCGTTTCAGCCATTCTTCTGCCGGGGAGACGATGAGAGCGACCGTCCTTGTCCTGGGTGTATTGGCCGCGTCCGCCTGCCAGACGCCGCAGTGGCCGGTGGAGGGTCCGATCCGCTCACCCTTCGGGGTGCGGGGCGGCGGGTTCGTCGGGGAGGTCCACCGGGGCGTCGATGTCGCCGTCCCGACAGGCACCCGGGTCAGGCCGATTCTGAACGGACGGGTACGCTTTGCCGGAGTTATGGAAGGATACGGCAACGTCGTCTGGGTCGACCACAGCGACGACCTGCTGACGGTCTACGCCCACCTTTCCGAGATTTCGGTGCAACCCGCGCAGGAGATCACCAAGGCAACCGTCATAGGGCTGTCGGGACAATCGGGGTCCGCCACCGGGCCGCACCTGCACCTCGAGGTGTGGCGCTGGGGACGCGAAGTGGATCCCGTGCATTTCCTCGGCCGCCCCGGGGGGTAGCCGCCGGCCCGGTCACTCGCCCTGAAGCTCGCGGATGGCATCGGCCAGCCTGGGCGCGACCTCGAACACGTCCCCCACAATCCCGTAGTCGGCCACGCCGAAGATCGGCGCGTCGGGGTCCCGGTTGACCGCGACGATGACCCCCGACGTGCGCATCCCGGCGAGATGCTGAATCGCACCCGAGATCGCCATCGCGAAGTAGAGCTTCGGGGTGACGGTCTTGCCGGTCTGCCCCACCTGTTCGGCGTGCGGACGCCAGCCGGCGTCGACCACCGCACGCGACGCTCCCAGCGCGGCGGTCTCTCCCAGTGCATCCCGCAGGTCGGCAAGAACGTGCCAGTTGGAGGGATCCTTCATTCCCCGCCCTCCCGACACCACGATCTCGGCCTCGGAGACGTCGAGCGCGGCGCCCTCCGACGCCTCGAACCCCTTCACGCGATAGCCACCCGCGCCTTCCGCCCGATTCGCGCTCACCACCTCGGTGACCGCTTCACGGCGACACTCCGTCACCGCAAAGACGTTCGGCCTTATGGACAGAAGCACGGCCGCGCCTGTCGCGCGCACCCGCGCCAGCGCCTTTCCGGCGAAGACCGGACGCGTGGCCACGATATCTCCGCCGTCCACCTCCACGCCCGTCACGTCGGTGAGCAGTGGCCTGCCCAGCTTCGCGGCAACCCGGGGGGCGAGATCCCTTCCCGGCCCGGTCGCCGCGAACACCACGGCCGCATAGCCGCGGCTCCGGATGTGTCCGGCCAGCGCCGCCGCGCTCACATCCACCCGGCCCGGCTCCCACCCCGCGGCCTCGATCCCGATCACCCGGTCCGCGCCCTGCGCCGCCAGAGTCCCCACCGCCCCGCCCACGCCCGCCCCGGCGCACCCGGCCGCGTCCACCGCGCACCCCAGCGCGTCGGCGATCTCGCGTGCGACCGACACCACCTCCCGCGACACGCTCCTCAGCGCCCCGTCCCTGATCTCCGCGACTGCGAGCACGTCCGCCATCAGAGAACTTTCGCCTCCTCTCTCAGGAGCTTCACGAGCTCGGGAACCGCGTCCGGACCCTCGCCGACAATCCGCCCCTCGGGGCGCGCGGGCGGTTGGTCCAGCCGCTCCACCACCAGCCCGGCCTCGATCGCGGGCGCATCCTTCTCCAGGAGCGGCTTGCGCTTCGCCATCATGATGCCCCGCAGCGACGCGTACCTGGGCTCGTAGCGCCCCTTGGTCACGGTCGCGACCGCGGGGAGGTCTATCTCGACCACCTCCTGTCCGCCCTCCACCGCCCGGCGGCAGGTCGCGGTCCCTTCGCCCACGTCGATCGCGGCGACCGATGTCGCGCAGGGACGCGCCAGCAACTCCGCCACCATGGGGCCCACCTGCTGCTGGTCGTCATCCA
The DNA here is from genome assembly GCA_965206305.1 of Longimicrobiales bacterium. GTDB lineage: Bacteria > Gemmatimonadota > Gemmatimonadetes > Longimicrobiales > Gaopeijiaceae > Bin94. The sequence continues at coordinate 2,979,745 of CBDBJI010000004.1, forward strand.
CGGCCTTGACGCCGAAGAGCACGAGGTCCGCGCCGTCACCATCCAGCTCGCCGGCGAGCACCCGGGCCGTCGCCCACCCGTCCATCCCGGGCTCCCCCTTCAGGAGCACCGCCCGGTGCGCGCCCAGCGCGAGGCCCGCCCGCAGCGACTCCTTCGCGGCCTCGGGTCCGTAGCTCAGCAGGGTGACCTGGCCCTCTGCGGCCCCCTCCACCAGCTGCAGCGCCGCCTCCACCGCGAATTCGTCGTAGGGGCTCAGGACGTACTTCACGCCGTCACGCACGATGTCGGCCGCGCCCGCGGCGATCCGGATCCGCGTCTCCGTGTCGGGCACGCGCTTCACGCATACGGTGATGTTCAAGGGGCGCCTCGTGTCAAGAGAACGTTACGAAATGTAAGGTTTCCCATACATGCTTCGGGCCACGGTCTACTACAAAAACGCGCCGGCCACCGCGAAACAGACGGTCGCAACCGCCCCACCGGCAAGGGCGTACGGCAGCTGCGTGCGCACGTGGTCGACGTGGTCGGTCGCGGAGGCCATGGAAGATATCACGGTCGTGTCGCTGATCGGGGAGCAGTGGTCGCCGAATATCCCTCCGGAGAGCGCCGCTGCCAGGAAGGGGGCGAGCTCCAGCTGCATGGTCGCCGCGGCGGGCACGACAATCGGGATCATGATGGCGAACGTGCCCCAGCTCGACCCGATCGAGAAGGCGATCGCGGATGAAACGATGAACACCAGGGGAAGGAACACCATCGGCGAGAGGGTGTCCTGCACGAGACTCGCAACGTACCTGCCGGTTCCGAGTTCGCCCGCCACGTCACCGAGCGCCAGAGCGAGGAGCAGAATGAGTGCCAGCGGGACAAGTCCGCCCGCCCCTCGGAGGGCGATGCCCACCAACTCGTTGACCTTGTACGCCTTCTGTACCAACAGGAGGATCCAGGCGGTTGCGAGGCCCCCCAGCGAGGCCCATAGCACGGCAATGGACCCATCCCCCGCCCTGAGGTCGCCGTCACCGGTCGCCCAAAGCCCGAAGGGCATGAGCACCACGAGGACCACCACCGGAAGGATCATGTTCAGCGCACGGGGCGGTATCGCCGCGTCTTCGTCCGATGCGAGCACCCCCTCGTCCATCATGGGCGTGGCGCCGGGCGAGAGGACCTCTCCGGCAGCGGCGCGAGTCTCGGCCCGTTTCATGGGCCCCCAGTCCAGCTTGGCCAGAACGACCGCCAGCGCGAGGATCACCGCCGCGAAGGAGTAGAAGTTGAACAGGATCGAACGCAGGAAGACTCCGAGCGAGTCCTCCACGCCCAGACGGTTCAGGATGCCCAGATTGTAGGCTCCCCAGGCGTTTAGCGGGATGAGGATGCAGATGGGGGCGCTGGTGGAGTCGATCAGATAGGCCAGCTTCTCGCGCGAGACGCGGTGCCGGTCGAAGAGAGGCCGGGAAACCGACCCCGCGACCAGCACCGTGATGTTCGATTCGATGAAGACGAGCACCCCGATGAGCCAGGCGAGCAGCTGAGCGCGCCGCCCATTGGTGACCCAGCGATTCCGCTCCAGCCAGGCCACGAAACCGGCGACCCCCCCGGACGACGACAGCGTGGCGATCAGGGCTCCGATGACCAGGGTGAACATGATGACTCTGGCATCGTAGGGATCTCCCAGCACCCTGACGGCCGATTCGATCGACTCCGCGATCCCGGCGGCGGGGTTCCAGTTCAGCAGAATAGTCCACCCGAGCCAGATCCCGCCCGCGAGCGACAGGTAGACCTGCCGGGTCCTGATCGCCAGCGCGATCGCGAGGAGCGGCGGCAGCAACGAGATCCAGGTCGGTTCGTTCATGACCAACTAACCTACCACCTTGGCGCCTTCACCACCGAGTGTCCCCTGACGAAGAACCTGAGAGACCAGTCCGCGGCGCGCGATACGCCGATCCGTCCGGAATTCCCCGTCTTCGACTCCTCCAGCGGGGCACCGGGGAGCAGCCGCACCGGCGGGAGCGCGAGGTCGTGGTAGTTGTGCCGCATGGTGATCCCCAGCGCCTGGGCCAGCCGTCCCGGGCCGCTGCACAGGTCGGTGGTGCGCCCCCTGCGGCGCGCCATGACGTCTTGTCCCGAAACGGGGTCGAGGGCACGCACGAGGACGGCGGCGGGGTCGCCTTCCTCCCCCGTCACCACGTTGACGCAGTGGTGGATGCCGTAGGAGACGTATACGTAGAGGGTCCCGCGGGCCGCGAACATCGCGTCGTTGCGCGGCGTGCGCCCCTTCGAGGCGTGGGCGTGGCTCGCGGGATCGCTCAGGCCCAGGTAGGCCTCCGTCTCGACGATGACGCCGCTTGTCTCCAGGCCGTCCACGGTGGAGAAGAGCGTCGATCCCAGCAGGCGGCGCGCTACCTCCGCCGTGTCCCCCGCCAGGAACGTCCAGTCATGCTGCAACGCCCCGGAGTCCGGCGGCTCAGCGCCCGCCGTCGCCGGAATCCCGCTTGCGGCGCCCCCACGGAAGCAGGCCGAGCAGCCCCGGGCGGCCCTGACCCTCACGGGCCCCCGCCGGCTCGGGGTCGTTCCCAGCCGGGGCGGAGTCGGCATCGTCGGTCCGGCCCGCTGCGGCTTCCTCATCGAGCCCGAGTCGCGACTGGCCGGACCGCCCATCGTCCGTGCGCCGGGGTCCTCCCGTGCGCCCGCCCCGGCCACCCGTGCCACGCGTCCCCTGATGCGGCCGCGAAGTCTGCGCGGCACGTGTCCGAGCGGGCGACTCCTCGGCAGACGGGCTGCGCCCGCCCGCTGGCCCGGCCTGCGCCTGCGCCTTCGCGACGGCCTTGCTCCGGCGCTTGTAGTCCTTCTCCCACTCGGCCAGGACCGTGCCCGTCCGGGCCCGCGAAAGCACCTTGCCGACCCGCTCGGGGGCATGCTGAAGCACCTTGAAGACATCGGCGCCGAAGTGTTCCACGAGGCGTTCGGCGGTCTTCACCCCCACGCCCTTGTACCGGTTCGCCAGGTAGCTCCGGATCGCGGTCTCGGCGACCGGCAGCTCAAGCGCCTTGGCGTCGAAGGCGCCGGCGTCCGTCGCGGGCGTCCGCGTGGCGAGCCGCACCTCGAAACTGCCGCCGCTGCCGCGCCCCACGACGATGGCCCCTTCGCTCTCGGCGAACTGAAGGAACTTGCTGAACTTGCTGAAACCGAACTCGCTCTCGTCGAAGGCCTTCTCGATCGCGAGCATCTTGCGCTTGACATCGGAATCGCGCACCGAAGCGCCGTCCTGCCCGGCCAGTTCGCGGACCGCCCGTCCCAGCAGCTCGAGCGCTGGCCCCGGATCCCGGCGCGACTCCGGCTCTCGAGCGGCCGGCGCGGCTCCACCCTGGCTCCGTGCTTCCGCGCTCCGCCTGCCGGGACCGGTCCGGCCGCGCTCCGCCCTGCCCCGCGCCACCGGGCCGCGGCGCTCCTTCGCGCGCTGCGTCTGCCCGTTCTCGGCAGTCTCCGGCCCGCGCTTGCCGCGCGCCACCGACTCGGTGGCGCCATCCGGGCGAGCGATCAGGTACTGTCCGTTCTGGCCCCGCTCGATCGCGACGATCCCCTTTTTGGAGGCCGCCAACAGGAACTTGGAAAAGCTCTTGAAACCGAGGCCGCGCTCGTCGAACCCGGGAGAAAGCTCCATCATCACCTGCTTGAGCCGGTCCGACCGCATGACGTCCCCGCGCGTCACCATCTTCCCGACCGCCTCTTCCACGCACTGCCAGGCATCGGGCTCGGCGGCATCCCTTTCGGACGCCTTGTGCAGTCCGGTGAGTGACGTGTACGAGTAGTACTCGTCGCAGTTCTGGACCAGGATGTCCGAGCTGGATTCCTGGATCCCGATCCCGATCACGTACTTGCCGTATTCCTTGAGCTTCAGGACCAGGCTCGAGAAGTCGGAGTCGCCGGTGAGCAGGATGAACGTACCGATCTCCGGGCGGATGAAGACGAGCTCCATCCCGTCGATCGCCATGCGGATGTCAGTGGCGTTCTTCTTCGAGCTCCCGTACGCCGGGGCGAAGATGAGGTCGATCGAGGCCTCGGAGAGGGGGACGATGTACTGGGGATACCGGCGCCAGTCGGCGTAGGCCCTCTGGACCGTCACCTTCCCCTTGATGATGTCGGAGTTGAGCAGGCGTTTGAGCTCCTTGGCGAGATCGCTTCGCATGCCCAGGGTGACGTTGTCGAAGTCGATGAGGAGGGCCGCGTTGGGCGCCTCGGGCGACATCGGCCTTCCAGGGTCGGCGTGGGGCACCTTCATGTATGGATTGATCATTCTTCAGTCTTGCAGCATGTCCTTGCTTTCCCCCGACACCGGTCGCGGCCGCTCCGCAGAGACGCGGCGGGCGAGCTCGTGGCGCCACACCTTGCCGGTCCCGGTCAACGGGAGATCCTCCATGAAGGTAACAAGATCGGGGACCTTATACTCCGCCAGGGCGAGCGCGCACCAGCTGCGGAGTTCGCTTTCGGTCACCACGCCGCCCTCAACCCGGACGACGCAGGCACATATGGCTTCGCCCAGGATCTCGTCCGAAATGCCCACAACGGCGCCCCGTTCGACTGCGGGGTGGGCCAGCAGCCGGTCCTCGACCTCTCTTGCGGATACGTTCGATCCGTCGCGGATCATCACGTCCTCGCGGCGGCCCACGATATGCAGATACCCCTCCTCGTCGACCATGCCGATGTCGCCGGTCCGCAGGTAGCCCTCCGCGTCGGTCGCCGACGCGGTTTCGCGGGGCTGGCGGTAGTACCCGCGCATGACGCCAGGGCCCCGCACCCTGATCTCGCCGACGCTCTCCGTCGGGAGGTTCTCTCCGTCTGCCTCGGTGACGCGCACGTGTGTATTGGCGACGGGGCGCCCCACAGTCAGGATACGCTTGTCCGGGGCGTCGTCCAGGCGACCGATTGCAAGGGTCGACGAGACTTCGGAGAGGGAGTAGGCGATCAGCAGCGGGACCCCGAATGCGCGTTCGACGCGGCGCGCCAGGTCGTCCCGCACCGGTGCGCCCGAGGCCAGGCAGAGGCGCAGGGTCCCGGGCGCTCCTCCCCGCTCGCGAATGTGGCGCAGCTCCCTCGCGAATAGCGTGGGGACTCCGCAGTGGACCGTTGCGCCGTGCCGCTCCGCCAGCTCCAGGGTCTCCTCCGCGTCCAGGCCGTCGTGGAGGACCAGGGTGGAGCCGCCGATCAAGGTGCCCAGCAGACCGGGGCCGAGGCCGAAGACGTGGAACAGTGCACTGATCCCCACCACCACGTCACCGGGGGCCAGCCGGGCCGCTGCTGCGGTCTCGCGCGCCGCGTGGATCAGCCCCCGGTGTGTGAGCTCGACCCCCTTCGGCTTGCCGGTGGTGCCGGAGGTGTAGACGATGGCGAAGGCGTCTTCGGGGCGTGCCGCGTGGGCACGGAAGTCGCGGCCCAGCCCGGCCGAGAGGAGGTCCTCCCACTGGAAGACGCGGTCGTCGTACCAGAGGTCCTCCTCGCCCACGGTGACCAGGTGGTTCAGCTCGGGCAGCTCGACGAGAAGGTCCTCGAAGATGTGGAGATACTCGGTTCCGTAGGCGTTCTCCGCCGTGACCGCGCACGCCGCGCCGGAGTGGCGGAGCATGTAGCGCAATTCCGGGAGCGTGAGGCGGGGATTGAGCGGGACGATGGTCGCGCCGAGCTTCGCCGCTGCAAAGACCGATACCGCGAACTCGGGCCAGGGCGGGAGCAGGAGGGCGATCCGGTCGCCGGGCTCGACCCCCAGGTTCGCCAGAGACGCGGCGAGCGCGTCGGACTGGTCGTCGATGTCCCCGAATGAGACCGGCGCGTCGTTGGCCACCAGGAACGTCCCCCCGGGATCCCGGGTCGCCCCGAGAGCCAGGATCGAAGAGACCGTGAGATTCGACGAGCGCTCGATCGGCGCCATGCATCCTCCAGTCCGTCAGTCCTCCGCCACGAAACTCCTGATGATCCGGACCAGTTCGTCCTCCCGGACGGGGATGGTCGTCGCATCGCCAACTCCGGTGCGTCCCAGCTCCTCCAGACGCACGATATGTACTACACCCGAGCGGGTCTTCTTGTCCCGGACCATCAGCGCGGCGAGGCGCCGCGCGCGAACGAGCGACGGGTGGCTCGCCGGCAACCCGAAAGCGGTCACGAGCGCGCGGATCTCGTCCGCGGTCCCCGCCGCGGTGACCCCAAGTTCTTCACCGATCCGGGCTTCGGCAACCATCCCCGCTGCTACCGCGTGACCGTGCGGGAGGGTGTAGCCGGACTCCAGCTCCAGTGCGTGCCCCACCGTGTGGCCGAAGTTGAGGATCTTTCGCCGCCCGGCCTCGAATTCGTCGCCCGACACGACCCCCGCCTTGAGCTTCACCGAGATGACGACCGCGCGCTCCACGGCCTCTCCGCTGCCGTCCAGGAGGGCGTGCGCCCGCGAGGCGAGCCATCCCGCGTACGACGCGTCCAGGATCACGCCGTGCTTCAGCGCCTCCGCATACCCCTGAGCCCGGAGCCCCGCATCCAGCGTAGCCAGGAAGTCGGGATCGGCCAGGACCGCCGCCGGTGCGTGGAACGCGCCCACGAGGTTCTTGCCCGCCGGGTGGTCGACCCCCGTCTTGCCACCGACCGAAGCGTCGATCATGGCCAATGTCGTGGTCGGAAGCTGCACGAAGGGCACGCCGCGCAGGAAGGTGGCGGCGACGAAGCCGGCCAGGTCCCCCGTCACCCCGCCCCCCAGCGACACCACGCAACAGTCCCGTCCGAGCCGTGCGTCCATGAGCGCGTCGGTCAGGGCGCCCCAGCTCTCGCGGGTCTTGCTGGCCTCGCCCGGTGGGAAGAAGGCCGGCACCGCCTCGAGTCCGTGGCTGGCGAGCGACGAGGCCACCTCGTCGTACCACAGCCGCGCCACCCGCTCGTCCGCGATCACGGCGCAGCGCCCGGAAGCCGCGTTGGGGGCCGCCACCTCGGGGAGCATTCCACGCACGCCACTTCCTACGCGGACGGGGTAGCCCCCGGAGGAGGAGCGGACCGGTACTTCGCTGTAGCTGATCAGGGACCCCCCCTTGCAGACCTGTGGGTAAGCCCCGCGTGCACGCGGGACCGCTTCGCCGGTTGTACCATCATCGGGCGGCTGCGCCGGGTCAAGACGCGGGCGCCCCGCGTGGATGGTGCCCGGCACCGCGGCAGCCGTCCGTCCCGTTTCCCGCACGGAGCAACGCAGTCGCCACCGTGTGGGTCCAAAGGTTGTAAATTGGGGTGGGGCCCATCCCGTCTCCCGGCCACGGGAATCCCGGCCCCCTGAGCCTGTCCGCGCCTTCCGGCCCCACCGGGGGGCGCGATCGTCAACGGGGAGGATACAACGTCGTGTTCAAGACCGCCGGAAGGCTGATACGCAGGGCGCGGATTCCGAGCGAGGTCTGGTTTGGCCTGCTGTTCCTTTTCACCGCAGGTTTCGGGCTCGCGGTTGGAGCGTGGCGGAACCTCTGCGCCGATTGCCCCTCGATCGCCCAGATCTACACCTACGAACCTCGGCAGACGAGCAAGTTGTACGCCCGCGACTCCACCCTCGTCTGGGAGTTCGGCGACGAGCGGCGGACGCTGATTTCGCTCGCGAGTCTTCCGGCGTATGTGCCCCAGGCCTTCATCGCGATCGAGGACCGCCGCTTCTACTCGCACAACGGCCTGGACTGGCGCGGAATCGCGCGCGCCGCTGTCGGGGTGCTGCGTACACGCTCGCTGTCGGGTGCCGGAGGCAGCACGATCACCCAGCAGCTCGCCCGCAACATGTGGACCGACCGCCTCGGCTTCGAGAAGCGGTTGCTGCGCAAGCTGAAGGAATGGCAGGTGGCCATGGCGCTGGAACGCGCCTACACGAAGGATCAGATCCTCGAGGCATACATGAACCAGATCGGGTATGCCCATGGGTGGTACGGACTTCAGAGGGCCTCGGAAAGCTATTTCGGCAAGAACGCCATCGACATGAATCCCGCCGAGGCCGCCCTGTTGGCGGCGATCGCGAACCGTCCTGAGCGCTACAGCCCGCTCAACAACCCGGACGCCGCGCTGCAGCGGCGAAACCTGGTTTTGAACCTGATGGCCGAACAGGGGTACCTCACCCCGGACGAGGCCGCGCGCTGGAAGGGCGAGCCGATCCCGACCGAGAGGGCCCAGAGGGTCGAGAACCAGGCTCCCTACTTCGTGGAATGGGTTCGCGGCATGCTCGACGACCGGTTCGGCGGGAAGCTGTACACGGGCGGCCTCGAGATCTACACGACGCTGGATCTGGAGATGCAGGCCGATGCCAAGGCTGCGATGGAAGCCGGGTGGGAACGGATTGAGGGCTGGCCCGGGTTCAGCCAAACGACCTACGCGGAGTTCGCGGAAGCCAATCAGGGAGCGGACTACCGGGACATTCCCTACGTCCAGGGCATGTTCGTCGCACTGGACCCGTTGACCGGCGCGGTTCGCGCGATGATCGGCGGCAGGGACCATGTCCACTCCAAGTTCAATCGCGCTACCGATGCGAAGCGCCAGGCGGGCTCCTCGTTCAAGCCGTTCGTCTACGCCGCGGCGCTGGAGAGCGGGATTCCGGCGTCCGAGATCGTCAAGGATGCGCCGGTCGTGCTCGACCAGGTCGACGGCACCACGTGGCGTCCATCCAACTACGACCCCGAGTTCCTCGGCGACATCACCATGCGCGAAGCCATCGCGAAGTCGATCAACATGGTCGCGATCAAGGTGGCGATGCGGGTGGGCCTCCCGGCCGTGGCGCAGATGGCCCGCCGGCTGGGGGTCCGCACCGAGATCGAGCCGTTTCCGTCGACGGCCATCGGAGCGGCCGAGGTCGTCCCGCTCCAGGTGGTAGAGGCCTACGCGACGCTCGCGAACCTTGGCTCGCATGTGCGCCCCTTCCCCGTGCTCAAGGTGATGAATCCGAATGGCGAGGTCCTCTGGGAACCGAGGCCGGAACGTACGCAGGAGCTCGATCCCCGTGTGGCGCGCCTGACCGTTTCCCTGCTGGAGGAGGTGGTACGGTCGGGGACGGGGCACAACGCCGTTCGCCTGACCGCGGGCCTCCCGTACGAGGTCCCGGCCGCCGGCAAGACCGGCACGACGAATGAGGGAAGCAACGTGTGGTTCCTTGGCTTCACCCCGAACCTGGTCGCGGGCGTGTGGTTCGGGATGGATCTGCCGGTGTCGATCGTGGGCCGGGCCACGGGCGGAGGGCTGGCGGCGCCGGTCTGGGGAGACTTCATGCGGCGCGTGTACTACGGCGACCCGGACACGGGGGAAGCAGCGGGCGCCGGGAACCGGGGAGCCGCCCACCTTCTCGAGATCCCGGAACCATGGCCGGTCCCCCCGGGGCTCATCCGGCGCCGCGTGGATCGCAAGACCGGCCTGCTGGCCTCGAGGTGGTGTCCCGCGGAGGAAGCCTACGAGGAACTCTACCTGCCGGGAACGGAGCCCACGGTCCCCTGCGACCTCCAGGCCCGGCCCATCTCCCGCCCCCCACAACCCTGAACTACCGAGGATTCGCTTCCATGACCCCACCGGACGGCACCAGCATCTTCATCTTCGAGACCACCCATCACGCCATGTGGGCCGAGGACGTGGCGCGGGAGCAGGCGATCCCGGCCGAGGTCGTGCCCGCTCCCCCCGAGGGCGGAGCCAAGTGCGGCGCCGCGCTCCAGGTATCGCCAGAGCGCACATCGGAGCTTTCCGCGGCCCTGAAGCAGGAGGGTATCCTCTACCGGGTGCTGTAGCAGCCCGTCGGACACCCGCCCCCCGGCATTCGGGCGGATTCATCCACGGACTGCTAGAGGTTCGTCAGTCGGTGCTCCGGATCCGCTCCAGCAGGCCGGGCAGCGGCGCAGCTTCGTCTTCGGCGCCGATGGCAACCGCGTCCCGCAGCACTCGAATTCCCGCGGCCAGGCCGTCCGTACTCGCCGCGTGCACCACCCCGATCGGGTTCCCGCGCGCCACGCGCGTCCCGACCTCCACCTCCAGCTCGAAACCGACCCGCGGATCGACGACATCGTCCTGGCGCATCCGCCCGCCCCCGAGCGAGATCACGCCGTAGCCGAGCGCCATGGGGTCGATGGCGGTGACCCACCCCTCCCGGTCGGCGGAGACGGTTTCCACGAACGGTGCCACCGGGAGCCCCAGGGCGGCCTGCCCGGGATCCAGCTTCCCTCCCTGCGCCGCCACCAGCCGCTCGAAACGCTCCCGCCCCCCACCCCCCTCCAGCACCGCCTGGGCCCGGCTCCGCCCCTCTTCCAGACTGGAAACCAGTCGCCCGGCCAGCGCCATCTCGGCGGCCAGCTCGACGCAGAGCGCGCGGAAGCGGGCCGGGCCACCACCCGCCAGGCACGCCACCGCCTCACGCACCTCCAGCGCGTTGCCGACGGCGCTTCCCAGCGGCCGGTCCATCGCGGAGAGCACCGCGGTCACCGTGATTCCCCGCGCGGCGCCCACTCCGGTCATCGCCCGGGCCAGCGCGCGGGCATCCTCCAGCCGCGTCATGAAGGCACCACGGCCAACCTTGACGTCCAGAACCAGGGCGTCGAGCCCCTCGGCCAGCTTCTTCGACATGATCGAGGCGGTGATCAGGGGAATGGACGGCACGGTGGCGGTCACGTCACGCAGCGCGTACAGCCTGCGGTCGAGCGGCGCGATCTCCCCGGTCTGGCCGATCATCGCGCAGCCGACCTCGCGCAGCACCTGGTCGAACCGCTCCAGCGAAATGCGGGTCCGGAAGCCGGGGATCGACTCGAGCTTGTCGAGCGTGCCGCCGGTATGACCCAGCCCCCGTCCGGACATCATCGGCACCACCATCCCCATCTCCGCCGCAAGCGGCGCCACGACCAGAGAGACCTTGTCACCCACCCCGCCCGTCGAGTGCTTGTCGACCCTGGGACCCGGCCAGCCGCCGCCCGGTTCGATCACCCGCCCCGAGTGAAGCATCACTTCCACCAGCACATCGAGTTCCCCGGCGGAGAGGCCGTTGAACTGGACCGCCATCAGCAGCGCGGCCATCTGCTCGTCCCCCACCTGCCCGTTCAGGTAAGCCGCGAGGAACTGCGCGAACTCGTCCGGCGAGAGAGATTCGCCGTCCCGCTTGCGCGCGATGACCTGCTGCGGGATCACCCGGGCTCCGGGGCGCGCAGGAGGGCCGCGGCGGGTACGACTACACGGATGACGGAACCGGACACACGCACGTCGCGCCTCCCTACCGGGGCGGAATGATCAACTCGAGCAGCTCTCCCGGAGCGACGGAGAGGGTCTCGGTGTAGTACTCCCGACCGGCAAGCGGCCTCACCCGCAGCCGGATGTCGGGGAGGGTCCAGCGCAGCTTGAAGGTGGCCTCGCCCTTCCCGGGAACGATCCCCAGCCGCTGGCCGGAGCCGGCCCGGGCGGTGTACACGGTGACCTGGCTGAAGTTGAGATTGCGGACCAGGATCTCGATCTCCTCCTCCGCGGCGCGCTCCTCGAACGGGTCCCCCGGGGTCCCGCGCAGCACGCCGCACCCCGGCAGGGCGCACGGCACGAGCACAAACGCGACCGACGCGACCCCGAGACGGCGGCGCGTAGCGCGGGCGGCGAACCTGTGACTCCGGCCGGCGGCGCGAGGCTTCACCAAGGGCTCCTCCGCACGGCTCCGGTTCCCTCAGCGCGAGTCGATCGGGACGTAGTCGCGGCGCGGGTGACCCATGAAGACCTGGCGCGGCCGCGCGATCTTCTGCTCGCGGTCGACGACCATCTCCTCCCACTGGGCCAGCCACCCAACCGTGCGCGGAATCGCGAACAGAACGGGAAAGAGTGCGACCGGGAAGCCCATCGCCTGGTAGATGAGGCCCGAGTAGAAGTCGACGTTGGGGTACAGGTTGCGCTTCACGAAGTACTCTTCCTGAAGCGCGATCTGCTCCAGCTCCAGGGCGATGTCCAGGAGCGGATTGCGGCCCGTGACCTCGAAGACTTCCTCGGCCGTGCGCTTGATGATCGATGCGCGCGGATCGTAGGCCTTGTAGACCCGGTGGCCGAACCCCATCAGGCGGCGCTCGCCCCTGCGCACACTGTCCATGAAGGCGGGGATGTTGTCCCTCGTGCCGATCTCCCTGAGCATTCGCAGTACAGCCTCGTTGGCGCCCCCGTGCAGTGGGCCGTAAAGCGCGGCCATCGCCCCGGCCAGCGCCGAGTAGGGATCGACCCGGGAGCTTCCGATTACGCGCATGGCCGTGGTGGAGCAGTTCTGCTCGTGGTCGGCGTGCAGAATGAAGAGGACATCCATCGCGCGCTCGAGGACAGGGTTGGGCTTGTACTCCCTCCCCCCGATGCGGAAGAGCATGTTCAGGAAGTTGGCCGTGTAGGAAAGGCCGTTCTCCGGGTAGACGTAGGGAAGTCCCTTGTGATGGCGGAAGGCGAAGGCGGCCAGGGTGGGCATCTTGGCGATCAGCCGAGTGATCTGCACCCGCCGGTTCGCCGGGTCGTCGACCTCCCTGGCCTCCGGGTAGAAGGTGGACAGCGCCGCGACCGTGGAGATCATCATCCCCATGGCGTGGGCGTCGTAGCGGAATCCCTGCAGGATGGTGGTGACGTTCTCGTGCACGTAGGTGTGCAAGGTCACGTCGTGAACGAACTGGTCCAGCTCCTCGCGGGTCGGGAGCTCGCCGTTCAGGATGAGGCTCGCCACCTCGAGGAAGGTCGCCTGTTCGGCGAGCTGCTCGATGGGATAGCCCCGGTATTCAAGGATCCCCTTGCTCCCCTTCACATCCGTGATGCGGCTCGTCGTGAAGGCGGTGTTGGTGAATCCGGGGTCGTAGGCCATCATCCCGAAGTCTTCGTCATGGACCTTGATCTGCCGCAGGTCCATGGCGCGGATCACGTCTCCATCACGTATCCGTACTTCGTACTCGCGCTGCGTGCGGTTGTCGGTGATCGTCAGGGTGTTGCTGGAGTTATTGGACATTTTGCTTTCGGGGGGGGCCGGCCAGGCCGGGCTGGGGATACTCGCGGGGCTCTCGGTCATGAATCATACCATTTGCGCATGGTCCCCAGAAAGGGGGCGCAGCCGCAGGCGTTCCGACAGCGTGGGCCCTTGGCAGCCCGTGGACAAAACCCCCGTGGCATTCGAGCGGCGATGCATCCGCGTTGGACCGCTCCGCCCACGGACTGCTGGAGCGGCTCGCGACTCCGAAGCGGGCCGTAAGCCACAGCTCGCGGCAAACCGCAGCTACCGCGGGTCGATGTGCTGGAATACGGTCCGGTTGCCCTTGCCGTCGAATGCGATCACATCGTAGGGTCGCGGGTAGGCCCCCTCCATTCCCGGCGAACCGATCGGCATGCCGGGCACGGTGATCCCCTTCACCTCGGGAGCCGCCTCCAGGAAGGACTTGATCACCCCCGCCGGGATGTGTCCCTCCAGTACGTAGCCGCCGGCCAGCGCCGTGTGGCACGAGCTGAGCTCCACCGGAATCCCGTGACGCTGTTTTACTGCCGCCAGGTCCGCATTCGACAGGTCTTCCACGGTGACCTCGAATCCAGCCGCACCCAGGTGGTCCACCCAGAGCCCGCAACACCCGCAGGCCTCGGTCTTGTAGACGTGAATCGCCGTGCCCGCGCTCGGCGTAGAGGTCCGGAACGCCAGAACCACGGCCAGGCCGCCAACGAGCAGGATTCCCGCGGCCAATTTCGTACGGTTCATGATTTGCACCCTTTCTTGTCTTGACGCATCCATGCCGAGGGAGGGACTCGAACCCTCACGCCCGCAAGGGCAAAGGTTTTTGAGACCTTCGCGTCTACCGGTTCCGCCACCTCGGCCCCTATCGCCCGCCCCGGCGGTCCCGGCGGACTGCGCCACGGGCTCCCTGCGCCCCGGACCGCATCAACTGCTGGCACAATCATTGTACCGGGGTTCCCGCCGGACGTGAAGTGGGGACGCTGTTCGCCCTATCCCTGGCTCGCTATTGTTGAACACCCACCCAAGTCCTTCAACCCGAAGCCCGGAGCCCGAGCCCCGTGCCCCACCTGACAGACCCCTTCGGCGCCCTCGCCACCGTGGACCTCCCCGAGGGCCCGACATCCTTCTACCGTTTGAGCCGCCTGGAAGAGGCCGGCATCACCGACCTGGACCGGCTCCCCTTCTCCATCCGCGTCCTGCTCGAGAATGTCCTGCGCAACGCCGGAGACGACTACGTTTCCGCGCAGCACGTCGAGGCCGTGGCGGCGTGGAGCCCCACGAACGCGGGCGCGGACTTCCCCTTCATGCCGACCCGCGTGGTCCTCCAGGACTTCACCGGCGTCCCCGCGATCGTGGATCTCGCCTCCATGCGGGACGGGATCCTCAAGATGGGCGGCGCCCCGGCGCGGATCAATCCGCTGGTGCCCGCCGACCTGGTCATCGACCACTCCGTACAGGTCGACTTCTTCGGCACGGGATATGCCTTCGAGAAGAACGTCGAGCGCGAATACCAGCGCAACCGGGAGCGCTACGCCCTGCTCCGCTGGGCCCAGGAAGCCTTCGAGAACTACAGCGTCGTTCCCCCCGGAACGGGGATCGTGCACCAGGTCAACCTCGAGTACCTGGCTTCGGTCATCCACCGGCGCGAAGAGGGCGGCACCCACCTCGCGTACCCCGACACCCTGGTCGGCACCGACTCCCACACCACCATGATCAACGGCCTCGGCGTCGTGGGCTGGGGCGTGGGCGGGATCGAGGCGGAGGCGGTGCTGCTCGGCCAGCCGTACTACATGCTGCTCCCCGAGGTGGTTGGCGTGAAGCTGTCCGGCTCCCTCCCGGAGGGCTCCACGGCCACGGACCTCGTGTTGCGGGTCACCGAGATGCTGCGCGCGCACGGGGTCGTGGGGCGGTTCGTCGAGTACTGCGGTCCGGGTCTCTCCGGCCTGAGCCTGCCCGACAAGGCCACGCTGGCCAACATGTCGCCCGAGTACGGAGCCACGGTCGGGTTCTTCCCCGTGGACGCCGAGACCATCCGCTACCTCGCCGGCACCGGCCGCAGCCCGGAGCTGGTCGCGCGGGTCGAGCGCATCGCACGTGAACAGGGACTCTTCCGCACCGACGACACCCCCGACCCCGAGTTCACCTCGACGATGGAGCTCGATCTGGCCACCGTCGAGCCGTGCGTGGCGGGCCCGAAGCGCCCGCAGGACAGGATCGCGCTGACCGACATCCGCACCGCTTTCGACAGGGATCTGCCCGGGCTCGTTCCCGCAGGGCACTCCCTGGACGAGGGCGGCGAAGCGGGGGGCGGCGGCACCGCGGTCGCCACCGCCCGGCGCAGAACGGTCGAGATCGAGATGGACGGGGAGCGGATGGAAATCGGCGACGGCACGATCGTCGTGGCGGCGATCACCAGCTGCACCAACACCTCCAACCCGTCGGTGATGGTCGGCGCGGGGCTCATGGCGAAGAAGGCGCGCGCCCTGGGGATGGACGTGAGGCCCTGGGTGAAGACCAGCATGGCCCCCGGCTCCCAGGTCGTCACCGACTACCTCAGGGCCGCGGGACTGATGCACTACCTGGAGGAGCTGCGCTTCAACCTGGTCGGCTACGGTTGCACCACCTGCATCGGCAACAGCGGGCCGCTCCCGGGACCGGTGGCGGACGCGGTCTACATGCACGGCCTGGTCGTCGCTTCGATCCTCTCCGGAAACCGGAACTACGAAGCCCGCATCCACGCCCTGGTTCGAGCCAACTACCTGGCCTCGCCGATGCTGGTCGTGGCCTTCGCCCTGGCCGGACGCATCGACATCGACCTGTACAACGAGCCGCTGGGCCAGGGTGCCGATGGCCGCTCGGTCTTCCTCTCCGACATCTGGCCGTCGGCGGAGGAAATCCGGGATACGGTCGCCTCCTCACTGAAGCCGGAGATGTACCACGAACGATACGCCCGCGTCTTTGATGGCGACGAACACTGGAAGGCCCTCCCCCTCCCCGAGGAGGGGAGCCTCTACGAATGGGACCCGGAGTCGACCTACATCCGCAATCCTCCCTTCTTCGAGGGCATTCGCAGCGATCCGGCCCCGCTACAGGACGTGAACGGCGCCCGCGTCCTGGCGCTCCTCGGCCACACGGTCACCACCGACCACATCTCGCCGGCGGGCGCGATTCCGCGTTACGAGCCCGCCGGGCGCTACCTGGAGGCCCACGGCGTCGCCCCGATCCGCTTCAACACCTTCGGGTCGCGGCGCGGCAACCACGAGGTGATGATGCGCGGCACCTTCGGGAACGTCCGGCTTCGCAACCTCCTCCTCGAGGACAAGGAGGGCGGCTACACGGTACACCTGCCGACCGGCGAAATGACGACGATCTTCGCAGCCTCCGAGCGGTACCGCGCCGCCGGCACGCCCCTCATCGTGATCGCGGGGCGCGAGTACGGCACTGGGAGTTCCCGTGACTGGGCGGCGAAGGGGACCATGCTGCTCGGGGTCAAGGCCGTGATCGCGGAGAGCTACGAGCGCATCCACCGCTCCAACCTGGTGGGGATGGGCGTGCTGCCCCTCCAGTTCCGGGACGGCGAGGGGGCCGAGTCGCTGGGGCTGAACGGGACCGAGGTCTACGACATCACCGGGATCGCCGGCGGACTGGAGCACGGGGGGGAGGTAGAGGTGACGGCGACCCGAGACGACGGCTCGACGGTCGCATTCCGGGCCACGGTCCGGCTCGACTCGGACGTCGATGTCGACTACTACCAAAACGGCGGCATCCTCCATACGGTGCTGCGGCGGCTGGCGGCCGAGTGACCGCCGGCCGAGGATGTTCCATGCCACCTGACGACCCCGGCCAGGGTCGACCCCGCCGCTACAGCGACAAGGAGGTCAGCCGGCTCCTGAAACACGCCACCGACCTGCAGGAGGGGGACGAGGCCGGACGCCGTGCCGACGAAGGTGGGGGAATGACGCTGGCCGCGTTGCAGGAAGTGGCCGCGGAGGTCGGGATTGAAGCCCGCTACATTCAGCTGGCCGCGGGCCGCATGGACAGCCCCGACTCATCGAGACTGACGCGCGCGCTCGCAGGCACGCCCCTCAGGATCCGGGCCGAGCGGATCATCCCGGGCGAGCTTCTGGACGCGGACTACGAGCAGATTGCCGCGGAGATCCACAGCGTTGCCGATGCGCCAGGCGATGCGTCGATGGTCGGACGCACCTTGACATGGAAGACGGGAAGTCTGTTGGCGGATGTTCCGCTCAAGGTGACGGTGACGTCCCGCAACGGGGAGACCAAGATCCTGGCCGAGGAGGATATCCACGGCTGCGCGGCAGGCATCTATGCCGGTGTGGTGTTTGTCGGTCTCGGGGTCGGCTTCGGGGTCGGCCTTGGGGCGCTCGGTTCGGCCCTGTTCGCCACACTCTTCCCCTGCGCCCTGATCGGTGGCCTGTACGTGGCGATGCGCCCGGTCATGAAGTCCATCGGGCGAAAACGCCGGGTGAAGCTGGAGGCGCTGGCAGATCAGATCGCAGCCTACGTGCGGCCCTCGCAACCGGCTCTTGAGGGCTCCGAACGCCCGGCCCTCCCCGGCCGAAGCGGCGGCGCCCCATGACCTACATGCGCTGGCTCTCCCGCGAGTTGCGCGTCGCCGCCTGACAGACGGGCCGGCCCGCTGCCGGCTTCGCCCACGCGGTGCGCCTCCCTACTCATCCCGCAGGGCAACCGGTGGTCCGAGCACTTCGCGCGCCAGCACGGCCCGCCGAAGCGCGGCGGGGCTAGCAAGGTCAAGCCGGTCACTGAGGTCGGCCATCGGCGTTGCCTGGATGCGGTCCCAGCCACGTGCCGGCGACTGCGGCGGCGCCTCCCGCGGCGGCGCTGACGGCTCCCGCGGCGCCTCCGGCAGCGGAATCGGCTTCGCAGCCGGCGGCGGGCCGGCGGCACGAGGATCCCGGGATCGGACCTCTCTCGGTCGCGGAGCCCGGTCGCGCAGTTCGAGCACGCGGGCTTCCCGGACCGGGGGCCGATCCACAGGTGCCGGAACCCTTTCGGCGGGATCCGTCCACGTTCGGGCCGGCAGAATCGCGGGAACCCCGCCCGTCTCACTGCCCGCCGGCGGCACCCCGATCCTCTCCGCCGGAACAGCCCGCGCCTGCGTTCCCGACAGCCTCCGGTCCACCACGACCGATTCGGCAAAGTCGCCGAGGCCATCGGCCGGGGCGTCCGGCCCCGGGGGGATCAATCCCTGGCGCTTCTTCGCCATCCTGCCCACAAGGTCCATGATCATCGCGATGATCATGATGGCCACGATGAGTCTGAAATCCATGGTTCAGTCCCCTATTCGACCGACGATTGCCCGGGCTTGTCACCTTCCGAGATTGCCCTGCGCATGTTTGTGTCGGACTCGATGTTGCGGTACCGCGCGTAGTCCATGATGCCCATGTTGCCGCTGCGGAAGGCGTCCGCCATTGCGAGCGGGACCTGGGCCTCCGCAGCGATCACCTCCGCGCGCATCTCCTGGACCCGGGCGAGCATCTCCTGCTCCTGCGCCATCGCCATGGCCCGGCGCTCTTCGGCCCGCGCCTGCGCGACCCGCTTGTCGGCTTCGGCCTGGTCGGTCTGGAGCTCGGCTCCGATGTTCTTGCCGACATCGACGTCCGCGATGTCGATGGAGAGGATCTCGAAGGCGGTGCCGGAATCGAGCCCCTTCTGCAGTACGGTCTTGGAGATCGCATCCGGGTTCTCGAGCACGGCCTTGTGGGAATCGGCCGAGCCGATCGTCGACACGATGCCTTCACCGACCCGGGCCAGGATCGTCTCCTCGCCCGCACCGCCCACGAGACGGTTGATGTTGGCACGCACGGTGACCCGCGCAATCGCAATCAGCTGAATCCCGTCCTTGGCCATCGCGGCGACCCGCGGCGTCTGCACCACCTTGGGGTTCACCGACACCTGAACGGCCTCGAAGACGTCCCGGCCCGCCAGGTCGATGGCCGCGGCCTGCTGGAACGGCAGGTCGATCGAGGCCTTGTCGGCGCTGATGAGCGCCCGCACCACCCGGTCCACGTTGCCACCGGCGAGGAAGTGCGCCTCGAGGTGCCCGACGTTAAGGGGAAGGCCGGCCTTGGCGGAGGCGATCATCGGCCTCACCACCGTTGGAGGGCTGACTTTGCGGAGGCGCATCCCCACTAGCGTGCCCAGCCCAAGCGGGACGCCAGCGGAGAAGGCCTCGATCCACAGCCTGACCGGGATCGCCCAGTTGAGGACGAGCAGGACGGCGACGAGGCCGGCCACGAGCAGGACTGGTAAGAGAGTGAACTCCATGAGCTGGTTTTTCCTTTGTTCAGATTCGAGTTGTCAGTCCGTCTTGAGAGCACGAACCACGTGCCGGTATCCTTCCGCGCTGAGGATGCGGATTCTGGTTCCTTCTTCGATCCATTCGCTTTCCGAGACCACATCCAGCCGCTCTTCGCCGAAAAGCCCCACACCCGCCGGGCGGAGCGACGTGATCGCCACCCCGGTAGCTCCCTCCATGTCGGTGCGGACATCGGCGGATGTATAGCCTTCGTCGCGGTCCGTGCTCTGCGGCAGGATCACCCCGCTGCGCCTCAGACGCCAGCTGCCGAACATGGATTGCACGAGCATCCAGGCCGCAAACGCAACGAAGATGATGGCTGCGCTCAACACTCCGCTCGCCCGGGCCAGGTCGGCCTGGGTGGGGAGATTGCCGATCTGGGCCATGAAGAGTCCACCCAGCAGGGTCAGTCCCCCGAGGATGCCGAAGATCCCGAAGCCCGGAATGACCAGAACCTCGATCCCGATCAGAATCACCCCCGCCACGACGAGGATGAGGTCCTCGGCGCCCGCCAGGCCGACGAGCAGGTGGGCTCCGAAGAAGAGAGACAGGGAAAGGACCCCGGCGGTCCCCGCGAGTCCGAATCCGGTCGTCCTGATCTCGACCAGCAGCCCCAGGAATCCGAGGGACAGCAAGAACGGGGCAATCAGCGGGTTCGTGAAGAACCGCACGATCCGCTCGGCCCAGTTCACCTCCGCCTGAACCACCTCCGCCCCCTCCAGCCCGATCGCTTCCAGCAAGCCGTCCCAGTCCGCCACCACCTCCGCGTAGCCCAGGCGGGCGGCCTCCTGCGTGGTCAGGGTGAGCAGCTTGCCCGGCTCCACCACCCCCTCGATCCCGAGCTCTTCGTCGACCATCGCTTCGGCGATCGCGGGATCGAGCCCGCGCGCCTCGGCAAGCGCACGCATCCGGGCACGCATGGCGGACACCATCTTTTCGGAGGCCTTGGTCCCGCTGCCGTCCACGGGGGTGACCGCACCCATGACGCTGCCGACCCGCATCAACACACGCTCGGCCGAGAGCGCGATCATCGCCCCGGCGGAGTAGGCGTGCATGTTGACGTACGCGTACACCGGCACTTCGGAGCGGCTGATCGCGGACGTAATCCGCTCGGCAGCGTCCACGCGTCCTCCCGGCGTCTCGATGTCCAGGACCACGGCCGCGGCTCCGGTGGCGGCAGCCTCCCTCAGTGTGCGCTCGATAAAGGGGGCCAGTCCCATTTCCACGTCGCCCGTGACGGGTACGCGGACCACGGTCTGCTGAGCCGCCGCCGGAATCGCCAGCGCGGAAGAGGCGGTCGTCACGGCCAGGCACGAGACCGCAAGCAACCGCATCGGGGTCAGGAAGAAATTCGTATTCATCACATTCAAGCTCCTGCGACCGTGGTGTAGCGAGGCATCCCGAAACAATACCTCAATACGCGCCAGCCGGTGCAATCAATCTACAACGGCCGGTCGGCTGCGTCGCCTGCCGGTCGCCGCCCCGTCCGTCGCGGGCCGTTCAGGGAGTCCGGGTTCGCCGTCCATCCAGGTGACGCCCCCGCGTCGCGGCATGTTATCTTTCACCCTCACCCGGAACCCCAAAGGATGCCTCCCCGATGACCGAGAAGACCCTCGTTCGCTACGCCGACGCCGGCGGTGGCGTTGCCCTGATTACCCTCGACGACCCGCCCGCGAACACGTACACCCACGAGATGATGCGGCAGCTGGACGACGCAATCCTGAAAGCGCGTTTCGCCGACGACATCCACGTGATCGTTCTCACGGGGAACGGAGAGAAGTTCTTCTCCGCCGGCGCCAACATCGGGATGCTCGCCAAGGTGACGACCGGCTTCAAGTACTGCTTCTGCCTTCATGCCAACGAGACGCTGAACCGCCTGGAGCACACGCCGAAGCTCACGATCGCGGCCCTGAACGGGCACACCGTGGGTGGGGGACTGGAGATCGCCATGGCGGCGGACATCCGCATCGCCAGGGCGGGCCGCAGCATGTGCGGGCTTCCCGAAGTCAACCTGGGTGTGCTCCCGGGCACCGGCGGAACCCAGCGCCTGACGCGCCTGGTCGGCAAGTCGAAGGCGATCGAACTGATGACGACCGGCCAGACCTTCGGCTTCGACCGCGCCGGGGAACTCGGGATCGTCAACCAGGTGTGGGAAGCGGACACCCTCGACGAGTTCATGGCGAAGGTGCTCGAGTATGCGAAGGGGTTCTGCCCTCCGAATCGCGCCTCCAGGGCGGTTGGCCTCATCAAGCGTTCGGTGCAGACCGGCGCCGAAATCCCCTTCGAGACCGCGCTGGCGCTGGAGCGCGAACTCCAGCAACAGCTCTTCGCCAGCGACGACGCGCGCGAGGGACTCAGCGCCTACGTCGAGAAGCGCAAGCCCGAATTCTCGGGCAGCTGAAGCCGGGCGCCCGCGATGCCGTCCGCCAGGCCCTCCGCCAGCCAGCCGCGCCGGGCGAGCGAATGAGCGTAGCGATCCGCACCCGCCTCTGGATCGGGAACGAATGGGCCGATCCAGAAGACAGCGCCACCTTCGCGACCGTCAACCCGGCCACCGACGAGGTCATCGCCGAGGTCGCCGAGGCGCGCGCACAGGACATCGACCGCGCGGTGACGGCGGCGCGCACGGCCTTCCGTGACGGCCGCTGGCGGCGGATGAACCCGCACAAGCGGTCGCGGCTTCTGTGGAAGCTGGCGGACCTGGTGGACGCGAACGCCGACGAGCTGGGGCTGCTGGAGACGCAGGACAACGGGAAGCCCTACTTCGAAGCGCGGCGGATCGACGTCCCGGGGGTGGCCCAGACGCTCCGCTACTACGCCGGACTCGCCGACAAGGTGCAGGGCGACACGATCCCCGTGCCGGGGCCCTTCCTCAACTACACGCTGCGCGAGCCGGTGGGCGTGGTGGGCGCGATCATCCCGTGGAACTTCCCGTTGTCGATGGCGGCGTGGAAGGTGGCGCCGGCGCTCGCGTGCGGGAACACGGTGGTCCTCAAGCCCGCCGAGCAGACGCCGCTGACCGCGCTGCGCCTGGGGGAGCTGGCCGCCGAGGCCGGGTTCCCTCCGGGGGTGCTGAACGTGGTCCCCGGCTTCGGAGAGACCGCGGGCGCGGCGCTGGTGCGGCACCCCGGGGTGGACACGATCTCCTTCACCGGTTCCACCGAGGTGGGGCGGATCATCATGCGCGAGGCCGCGGCGACGCTGAAGAAGGTGTCGCTGGAGCTGGGCGGCAAGTCGCCCAACATCGTCTTCGCCGACGCGGACCTGGGGGTGGCCGTGAAGGGCGCCGCGACGGGAGTGTTCTACGGCAAGGGCGAGGTATGCGCGGCGGGTAGCCGCATCCTGGTGGAGCGCGCGGTACACGAGGAGTTCGTCGAGGGGCTGAAGGCGCAAGCCGCGAAGGCGACCGTGGGCGACCCGATGGCTCCCACGACGCGCCTGGGCGCGATCGTGAGCGAGGAGCAGCTCGACCGGGTGATGGGGTACGTCGAGGCCGGCAGGCGTGACGGGGCGAATCTGGTGGCCGGCGGCGAGCGCGTGAAGGTGAACGGACGCGGCAACTTCGTGAGCGCGACGGTCTTCAGCGATGTCGACCCCGGGATGACGATCGCGCGGGAGGAGATCTTCGGCCCGGTGGCGGCGGTCATCCCCTTCGATGACGTCGACGACGCCATCGCCAAGGCCAACGACTCGCTCTACGGACTCGCCGCCGGCGTCTGGACCCGGGACATCGGCAAGGCGCACCGTCTCGCCCAGGAGATCGACGCCGGAACCGTATGGGTGAACACCTTCAACCAGTACGCTCCCGGGTCCCCATTCGGCGGCTACAAGGAGAGCGGCTTCGGCCGGGATCTTGGCTTCCATTCGGCGCTGGAGAAGTACACGCACCTCAAGAGCGTCTGGGTGGCGCTCGACCGGTAGGAGGCGCGCCCATGCGTGAAGCGTGGATCATCGACGCGGTCCGCACCCCCATCGGACGCCATGGTGGAGCGCTAGCACCCGTCCGCCCCGACGACCTCGCCGCGGTGACCATTCGCGCGCTCCTCGATCGCAACCCCTTCCCCGCCGGCCGCCTCGACGACGTGGTCCTCGGGTGCACCAACCAGGCCGGCGAGGACAACCGCAACGTTGCGCGCATGGCGCTGCTGAGGGCCGGCCTCCCCGTGGAAGTCCCCGGCCAGACGGTGAACCGGCTCTGCGGCTCCGGCCTCCAGGCCGTGGCCAGCGCGCTGCACGCGATCCGCGCCGGCGAGGGCGACGCCTTCATCGCGGGCGGCGTCGAGTCGATGAGCCGGGCGCCGTTCGTGATGCTCAAGCCCGAGCGCGGGTATGCGCGCGGCGTGCCCGAGGTGGCCGACACCGTGCTGGGGTGGCGTTTCGCGAACCCGCAGCTACCCGACGAATGGACGATCAGCCTGGGGCGCACGGCCGAGGTCGTCGCGCGCCAGTGCGGCGTAACGCGCGGGAAGCAGGACGCATTCGCGGCGGCGAGCCAGGCCAGGGCCGCGGCGGCCATCGAGGCCGGGCGCTTCGACGCCGAGATCGTTCCGGTGACCGTGCCCGCGCGGCGGGGCGAGCCGGTGGTGGTGGCGCACGACGAGCACCCCCGCCCGGGCAGCACGGTCGAGGCCCTCGCCCGCCTGCGCCCCGTCTTCGAGCGGGACGGGACCGTCACGGCGGGGAACTCGTCCGGGATCAACGACGGAGCCGCCGCCCTGCTCGTGGTGGAGGCGGGCACGGCCCGCGCGCACGGCCTGGAACCGATGGCGGTGATTCGCGGGGCGGCGGTGGCGGGGGTGGAGCCGCACCTCATGGGCATCGGCCCCATTCCGGCGACGCGTCGCTGCCTGGCTCGCACCGGGGTGTCTGCCTCCGAACTCGACCTGGTCGAGCTCAACGAAGCCTTCGCGGCGCAGGCAATCCCCTGCCTGCGCGAACTGGAGCTTGACCCCGAACGCGTGAACGTGAACGGCGGTGCGATCGCGCTGGGACACCCGGTGGGGTGCTCGGGCGCGCGCATCCTCGCCACGCTGGTCCACGAGATGGCGCGCCGGGACGCCGCGCTGGGCCTCGCGACGATGTGCATCGGGGTCGGCCAGGGGATCGCGGCCGTGGTGGAAAGGAGCTGAGCGATGTCACCATCCTGGACCGGAAAGGTGGCCGTGATCGGCGCCGGGACGATGGGCCGCGGGATCGCGCAGGTGGCGGCGGTGGCGGGCAACGAGACCGTCCTGTGCGATGTGGACGCCGGGCAGCTCGAGCGCGCGCTCGCCGGGATCGCGGCCACCCTGGACAAGGGGGTGCGCCTGGGCAAGGTGGCGGAGGCGGACCGCGACGCGGCGCTGGCGCGCCTGGCGCCGGCAGGCACCCTGCGTGAGGCGGTGGAGGGCGCGGAGCTGGTGATCGAGGCCGTGCCGGAGGTGATGGCGCTCAAGAAGCGGATATTCGCCGAGGTGGAGGCCGTGGCGGGGCCTGGCACGGTCCTCGCCACAAACACGTCCTCGCTGTCCATCAACGAGATGGGAGCCGGGCTGAGGCGGCCGGGACGCTTCCTGGGGCTTCACTTCTTCAATCCGGTGCACATCATGCCCCTGGTGGAGATCGTGCAGGGAGAACACACGCACCTGCGGGCCCTCAATGCTGCTATATGGTTCGTGCAGCGCATCGGCAAGGAATCGATCCTGGTCTCCGACTCCCCCGGCTTCGCCTCGTCCCGGCTGGGGATCGTGCTCGGCCTCGAGGCCATCCGCATGGTCGAGGCCGGCGTCGCCTCGCCGGAAGACATCGACAGGGCCATGGTACTCGGATACCGCCACCCGATGGGGCCGCTTCGCCTCACCGACCTGGTGGGACTGGATGTGCGCCTCGAAATCGCGCGCCACCTGCACGAGACGCTGGGCTCGGAGGCCTTCCGCCCCCCCGCCCTGCTGGAGCGCATGGTCGCCGAGGGCCGGCTCGGGAAGAAGTCCGGCCGGGGGTTCTACGAATGGGACAACGAACCGTGAACCGCAGTACGGTCTTGCTCTCCGTCCGGGACGGTATCGCCGAAGTCACGATCAACCGTCCCGGGAAGCTGAATGCCCTGAACGAGACCGTGCGCAGCGAACTCACCGAAGTATTCGACCACCTGGCCGGTCGGGAAGACGTGAAGGTCGCGATCCTGGGCGGCGCGGGAGAGAAGGCGTTCGCAGCCGGCGCCGACGTGAGCGAGTTCGCGGCCCGCTCCCCGGAAGAGCAGCGCGAGGTCTACCGCCACCGGCGTGTCTACGACGCCCTCGCCGAGTTCCCGAAACCGGTGATCTGTGCCATCCACGGCTTCTGCATCGGCGGCGGCAACGAACTGGCCCTTGCGTGCGACATCCGCGTCGCCGACGCAACCGCACGCTTCGGCCAGTTCGAGATCCGGCTGGGCCTCATTCCGGGCGCGGGGGGGACGCAGCGCCTGGCTCGCCTGGTCGGGCCGGGCCAGGCACTGAGGATCGGCCTCTCCGGCGACTTCGTGGACGCCGCGGAAGCCCACCGGATCGGCCTGGTCGAGATTCTCACCGAGGAGGGCGGACACCTGACGCGGGCACGCGAACTGGCCACCAGGATGGCCCGGTGGAGCCCCGTCGCGCTCAGGCTGGTCAAGAAGGCGGTCAGGGAGGCGGGGCAGCAGCACCTCGCCGGCGGCCTGGCCGCCGAGAAGGAACTCTTCCTGGAGGCCTTCGCCTCGGAGGACGGCCAGGAGGGCGTGCGGGCCTTCGTGGAAAAGCGGCGGCCGCGGTTCCGGGGGCGGTAACCCCTCGCCTCCACGGCCCCGGCGTCATACAATCGAATCCGTCCCCCAGTCCCGCCTTCCGCGCTCCGAGCCCACACCCCGGGAAACAGCCCACACCATGCCCCTCCGCACCTGGCGCCGCATCACGTGGATCTACTACATCCTCTTCGCCATCGCCGTGACCTGGCCGGTGCAGGCCCTGGTGAACAACCCCACGCCCTTCGTCCTCGGCCTGCCCCGACAGATGGCGTGGGCCGCGGGGTGGGTGCTGGGAAGCCTGGTGGTGCTCTGGCGCCTCGACGCCGCCCGCACCCGCGAGATCCGCGCAATCCGCACTTCCGAGACCGGGGCAGCCACCCTCGGGGGTGAGTGACGATGGACACATCCAGCCTCATCACTCTCATCATCTTCCTGTACCTGGCGGTTACGCTCGGCGTCGGTCTGCTCGCGGGCCGGCGGGCGTCGCGTAGCGTTCAGGGCTACGTGGCCGGCGACCGGGACTTCGGTCTCCTGGTCATGTACTTCATCACCGGGGCCACCGTGTTTTCCGCGTTCGCCTTCCTGGGGGGTCCCGGCTGGGCGTACTCCCGGGGGGCCGCCGCCTTCTACATCCTGACCTACGGTGTACTGGGGATGGCGCCCTGGTACGCACTCGGCCCGAAGGCGGCCGCGCTCGGCCGCCGCTTCGGGTTCGTAACGCAGACGCAGCTGCTCGTGGGACGCTTCCCGTCCCGGGGGCTGTCGCTGCTGATGGCCGTGCTCACCCTGGCGGCCTTCGTTCCCTATGTGACGATCCAGATGCGCGGCGCCGGCATCGTGATCGAGGCGGTCACCGACGGCGCGATCCCGCTATGGGCGGGCGCCGCGCTCGCGTACGGGATCGTGCTCGCCTACGTACTGACGAGCGGTGTTACGGCCGTTGGATGGACCAACACCTTCCAGGGCGTGTTCATGGTCGCGATCGCCTGGGCCCTTGGGATCTACCTGCCCAATCAGATGTATGGCGGTGTGGGCCCGATGTTCGAGCAGATTCTTGCACAACGACCGGAACTACTGTCGCTGCCAGGACTTGACGGAGGTGGCAATCCCTGGAGCTGGACGGGCTACTCGACCGCGATCCTCGCGAGCGCCATCGGCCTCACCATGTGGCCACACCTCTTCATGAAGGCGTACACCGCACGCAGCGACGCCACCATCCGCCGTACCGTGATCCTCTTTCCCACCTTCCAGCTGTTCCTGATCCCGGTCTTTCTGATCGGGTTCGCCGGCGTGCTCCTCCCCGAGGGGCCGGACCAGCCGGACTTCATCCTCCCCTTCCTGATCCTGCGCTCGGACCTGCCGGCGCTGGTGGTCGGACTGTTCTGCGCCGGCGCCCTTTCGGCGTCGATGTCCACCGGCGACGCGCTGCTGCACGGTGCGGCTTCGGTGGCGGTCGAGGACGGCGTTCAGCCCTTCATGCACCTGTCCGACCGCGCCCAGCGCACCCTGATGAGGGTCCTGGTGCTCGCCGTCGGGGGGCTGGCCTATGTCTCTGCCCTGTATGAGGGCTTCTCGCTCGTCGAGCTCCTGCTTGCGTCGTACGGGATCATCTGCCAGTTCATGCCCGCGCTTCTCTCCGCGATGTACTGGCGGCGGGCCACAACCGCCGGAGTCTTCTGCGGCCTGGTCGCGGGGTCGGCGGTATCGGTGTTCTTCTTCCTGTACCCGCATCTCAAGCCGCTCGGGATGCATGAGGGCATCCTTGGACTGGCCGTGCACCTGCCCGTGCTGATCGGAGTCAGCCTGGCCGGCGCCCCCCAGGAAGACGAGCACGTGGATGGCTACCTCCGTGTCTGACCCGGGCACGGGGCGGGCGTGCGATCCTCCGGGCGAGCCGGTGGGCAATCCTCCCGGCGGACCCGCGGAAACAGAGCGCATGGAGCGGCTTCGCGACCGGATCATGGAGTGCGACCGGGAACTGGTCGAGGTCCTCCGGCGCCGGCGGGATCTCGTGCGAGAGATCGGGGAGCTGAAGGCAAGCCTGGGCTTCCCGGTGACGGACCCCCGCCGCGAGGCCCAGGTGGTGCGCCGCGCCGCGGAGTTGGCACGGGAGGCGGGACTGGACGAGGAGCTGATCCGCAACGTGATCTGGAGCATCATGTCCGCGGCGCGAAAACAGCAGTATTCTCCGGCGGACCTGGACAAGGGAACGCCGTCCGGCTGAAGCGACAGGGCGTCTCCCGCGCAGCCCGTACACAATTAAAAAAAGGAAGCCCCCGGCGGGCAGCACACTACCCGCGCGGGGACTTCGTCTCGCTGGCGAGCCGGGAAGCTCCGTTTCGGCGCCGCCATGTGCGACGACCGGTTTCCCGTCCCTCATCCCGCTCGACGTTTCCGCCGTGCGGGCACCCCGGTTCCCCGGGGCCATCGGCTGCATCCAGCGACCTCGCAGCCATCGCGGCTTCCGCCGAACCCGGAACCGCGCTCGCCTCAGGCTCCGTCTCCGGCTCCCTCGGCGCTTCGGCTTCGGCTCGTTCCCTCTCCGGGGTTGCCCCCTTCCTGGGCCTCGCCTCCACCTTCCGCCGCTTCCGTTTCGGCTCCTTTCGGCTCCGTCACTTCCGCTGGCGGACAAGTACATTAACACCTCGATCACGAAAGCGCAACACTTTTCTTGGCCGAATGGCCCAAATCCGCGGAAAACGGCCCTCGGAACACCTCCAAAGGCGGATTTGGGCGAGAATAGCACCCCCGGACGCCAACCTGGCACCCCCGTTGCTCCCACAACGCCCCAGACCGCGCCTCCGTTGCCCCCGAGGCTCCCCCGTTCGGACCGCTAGCGGTCCTCTCCGTAGACCGACACCACCCGCCGGCGGCGCAGGTTCTCGAACCTGACGATTCCATCGGCCGTGGCGAACAGGGTGTGATCCCTGCCCAGCCCGACGTTGTTCCCCGGGTGGAACCGGGTGCCGCGCTGACGCACCAGGATGTTCCCGGCAACGACCTGCTCACCGCCAAAGCGCTTCACGCCGAGGCGCTTCGCATTGGAGTCACGTCCGTTCCTGGACGAACCCACGCCCTTCTTATGAGCCATCGGATTCCCCCTGGATGTTGATGTCGGTGACGCGCAACACCGTGAAGCCCTGGCGATGTCCCTGTTTCCGGCGGTATCCCTTGCGGCGCTTCCGCTTGAAGACGGTGATCTTCTTCGTCCGGTCGTGGGCGACCACCTCCGCGGTGACCGTTGCCCCTTCAACGCCGGGCATGCCGACGGACACCTCTCCGTCGCCGGAGGCCAGCAAGACATCGTCGAAGGTGACGGTCG
This sequence comes from Longimicrobiales bacterium, assembly GCA_965206305.1. Classification (GTDB taxonomy): domain Bacteria; phylum Gemmatimonadota; class Gemmatimonadetes; order Longimicrobiales; family Gaopeijiaceae; genus Bin94. Next base: position 3,009,089 of record CBDBJI010000004.1, read on the forward strand.
TGCCGGGCTCGGCATCCAGTGTGGGGATCAGCAGGGTCGTCCCGCGTTCTGCCCGGAACTGCTTCCCGCCGGTCCTGAAAACCGCAAACATGAGATTCCTGCCGTGAAACGAGGTGTGCGAATGTGCCTGGCCGGTTGTTGCCCGGCCGGACAGCCACTGAAAGGTAGAAGAGCCGGCCCGGCGGTCAAGCCGCCACCATCGCGCCGTACCTGGAAGTGACGTCCAGACGGGCCTTGCCCGAAAGGAGGCGGAACTCGTCACGACGCATCAGCGGGTCGTCGCGCAGATCGAGGCGCAGGCCGGTTCGCCGCGCCAGCTTCCGCACGAAGCGAGGCTCGTGCTCCATCACCCTCAGGGCCACGCTGGGGTGGACCTGGATGACGAGTTCACGCTCGTCACCGCTGGCGGCCGCGCGCCGCACGCAGTGCTCGATGTCCCGGACCAGGGTGGGGGCCGTCCATAGATGCCCGGTTCCCTGGCAGGCGTCGCAGGGCTCCGTCAGCGCTTGCAGCAGCGAGGGCCGCACGCGCTGCCGGGACATCTCGATCAGGCCCAGCTCCGAGACCTCCCAGGTCCGCGTTCGAGCGCGGTCGCGTCCCAGATGGCTGCGCAGTTCGTGCAGGACCCGGTCGCGGCCCTCCTGCGACTCCATGTCGATGAAGTCGATGACGATGATGCCACCGATGTCGCGGAGCCTGAGCTGCGTCGCGATTTCGTGCGCCGCGTCCAGGTTGGTCTTCAGAATGGTGTGCTCCGGATCCTTCTTCTTCCCGGTGAAGCGTCCGGTGTTGACATCCACCGACACCAGGGCCTCCGTCGGTTCGATGATCACATGGCCGCCCGAGGGCAGGTCGACCTTCCGCTGGAAGGAGCGCTGCATCTCGTCCTGGATGCCCGCGTGATCGAAGAGCGGCACCGCGTCATCATAGAAGTGGACGCGGTCCGTGAGCTCGGGGTCGAAGGCACGCATGTATTCGACGATCTGCCGGTGGACCTCCCGGTTGTCGATCGTGACGCCGTCGAAGCGGCTGGTGAAGAGGTCGCGGATCACCCCGGAGATGAGCTTTGCCTCCTCCAGGATCAGCGCGGGTGCTTCGGACCTGGCAGCCTTGCGCTTGATGGTCTCCCACCGTCGGCGGAGGTGTTGGTACTCCTTCTCGAGCTTTTCCTGGGTGAGCTCCTCGCCGGCGGTCCGCACGATGACGCCACCCGACCCGGCGACCACCAGCTTCTTGGCCATCGCCCGCAGGCGGGCCCGCTCTCGCCGGTGGTCGATCTTGCGGCTCACCCCCACATGGTTGGACTCCGGCATGTACACCAGAAAGCGCCCGGGCAGCGCGATTTCGGTCGTGACCCGCGGCCCCTTCGTGGAAATGGCATCCTTGGTGACCTTGACCAGGACTTTCTGCCCCCGGTTGAGGACCTCCTGGATCGGGGGCACCTTGCGCTGCCTGCCCCGGCCCTGCGGCGCTTCGTCTTCCGTTCCGTTCCCGTTCGCTATCTCGGTGGACAGGTCCGAGGCGTGCAGGAACGCCGCCTTTTCCTCGCCGATGTCCACAAAGGCAGCCTGTATGCCGGGAAGGACCGCCTCGACGCGGCCGAGAAAGATGTCACCGACATGCCGGCCCTGGTCGGGCCGGTCGAACATCAGCTCCGTCAGCCGTCCGTCTTCCTTGAGCGCCACCCAGGACTCTTCGTCCGAGGCGCTGATGAGAATTTCTCTTTTCAATTGTTGTCTCCACTGGTCGGCCGGCGCCGCGGTTTCGCCATTCCGCCCCGTCCCGGCGCATTCCCGGACCCTGGCAGGTCCGCCGTGCGTCCAGACGAGGCCCGGTCACCCGCTCATCTCTTTCAACAGATGCCGGCCGATTACAATTTTCTGTATTTCACTTGTTCCTTCCCCGATCTCGCACGCCTTCGCGTCGCGCATCATGCGCTCGACCGGGTACTCGGATGTGTATCCGACGCCGCCCAGCGACTGGACCCCGGTCCGGGCGGACCTGGCGGCCAGTTCAGAGGCGACGAGCTTGGCCATCGCGGCTTCCTTGCCGAAACGGCGGCCGTGGTCCTTGAGCCACGCGGCGTGATAGGTCAGCAGCCGGGCCGCCTCGATCTCCGCCGCGAGGCCGGCCAGGCCGAAACTGATGTCCTGGAAATCCCACACCGGCCGGTTGAACTGCCGCCTGCGGGTTGTGTAGTCCAGCGCCACGTCCAGTGCGCCCTGCGCGATGCCGAGGGAGAGGGCCGCGATCCCGATCCGTCCGGCGTCGAGAGTCTGCATGAAGTTCCTGAAGCCCTGTCCCTCTTCCCCGAGACGCTGTTCAGCGCCGACAAAGGCGTCCTGGAAGAAGAGCTGCCGGGTGTCCGACGCACGCCATCCGAGTTTGTCCTCCTTCGCCCCGGCGGTCACCCCCTCGGAGTACGGGAGCTGCGCCCGGTGCCCGATCCCGACCCGCTCGGCCTCCGCAGGATCCGTGGTGGGTTTGCAGACGATGAAGCTGGTGATTCCGCGCGTCCCCGCTCCGGGATCGGTCACCGCCGTCACCACGAAGATCTCCCCTACTCCGCCATGGGTGATGAAGATCTTGTTGCCGCTGATCCGGTAGCCGCCGGGGGCCGGAACCGCCCGCGTCCGGGTTCCGGAGGAGTCCGAACCCGCGCCCGGCTCGGTGAGGCCGAAGCCCCCCAGGACCTGCCCCGAGGCCAGCAGCGGAAGGAACCGGGCCCTTTGCGCTTCCGTACCGAAGGCGAGGATGGGCGAGGTGGCGAGCGTCGTGTGCGCCGACACCGTGATGGCGTGACTGGCGTCGTGCCGGGCCAGCTCTTCAACGACCAGAATGTAGCTCAGATAGTCCCGCCCCATCCCGGAGAACTCGCCCGGTACGGGAATTCCGAACCAGCCGCGCTCCGCCATGGCCTTGACGTTGTCCCAGGGGAAGCGGGCCGTCTCGTCCATTTCGCGGGCGACGGGGGCGATTCTGTTCAGGGCGAAGTGTCGGGCCCGGGCCTTGAGGTCCAGGTGGTCTTGATTCAGAAAAGGATGCATGCGACTGGTGGGGGGGTGCCGCTCCCGGCCCCGGAAGATTCAGAATTGCGGTCTTCCGCGGCGCTCACATCGGTCGCAGGAGCCGCAGGAACGACGATCGGGCGTTTCACCAAGATAACGCAATAGCTCCATCCGCCGGCATCTCCAGCCCTTGCAGTAGCGCTGCATGGCGCGCAGGCGGGTGAGTGCCTGGCCGCGCGCCGACCGGAGCGAGCCGAGGTCGGGCTCCTCGCCGGTCAGCTCGAGGAGCGGGCCGCGCGGGATCCGAGGGGGACCCTCCGCTTCGCCATCCGGCCAGTTCTCGACCCACTCGGCCAGCTCCTGGGGCAGCTCCAATGCACCGGAACGCATGAGCCATTTGAGATGAGGCACGTTCGCCGATCCCGGTCCGACCAGGGCGGCGGGGGAACTTCGAGGCGCGCCCATGCGCCCCGAGCGGAGCTTTGCGAAGAGCCGCAGGACCTCCCTTGATGGCGGACACGACCGCTGCAGGAAGGACTCCGGCACCTTCCAGTCGCCCGGGTGGACGAACCCGAGCGCCATCGAGCCGGTACCGTCCCTCCCCGCCCGCCCCGCCTCCTGGTAGTAGCTCTCGAGCGAACCCGGGAACGCGTAGTGGAAGACCGCCCATACGTCTCCCCGGTCGATCCCCATCCCGAAGGCGCACGTCGCGACGACCACGTTGGATTCGCGCGACATGAAGCGCTGCTGGACGGCCTGCCGCTCGTCCTTGGGGAGCGCGGCGTGGTAGGCGTCGCCGATCACGCCATGGCTGGCGAGGGCGCGGCGTACGTTGACGACGAGCCGGCGGGTAGGCGCGTACACGATGAGAGCCCTCTCGGCGCATTCGGCCGGCGCGCGGCGGATGATCCGCACCATGGCGCGGATGCGCTCGGCACCGGCGGGGCGCCGGTCGACCAGCCAGCGGATGTTGGGGCGGTCGAAGGAGGTGACCACCCGCACGGGGTCGGTCATCCCCAGAACCCGGATGATGTCTTCGCGGACCTCGGGGGTCGCGGTGGCCGTGACCGCGAGTACCGGAGCCCTGACGATCGAGCGGACGCGGCGAATGCGGCGGAATGCGGGCCGGAACTCGTGCCCCCATTCGGAAATGCAGTGGGCTTCGTCGATCGTGATGAGCGAGACGGGGGAGGTGGCGAGCAACCTTCTCAACCGGGCCGCCTCCAGGCGCTCGGGGGAACAGAAGAGGAGGTCGAGCGCTCCCTCCGAGATCGCCGACTCCGTCCCTCGCTGGGCCGGGCGCGAATCCTGCGAGGTGAGCGAGGCTGCCCGAAGCCCGAGGCGGCGGGCGCGGTCGACCTGGTCCTGCATGAGGGAGATGAGGGGGCTGACCACGAGGATCAGGCCTTCGAACATGAAGGCGGGAAGTTGGTAGCACAGCGTCTTGCCGCCCCCGGTCGGGAGGACTCCCAGGGTATCCCGGCCCTCCAGGACTCCCTCGATCAGGCGTTCCTGCCCCGGTCGAAAGCCGTCGAACCCGAACTTCTCGCGCAGGACCGCGCGGGCGGCGGGGCGGGCCGCCGCGCGAGGCGACCCGGTGGCGTGGAGGCCTGCCGCTCCGCGCACCGCCGGGTGGGCCGTGGCATCGGTTTCCGGATTCACACCGGGAATAGGGGGCTTGGTCGGGGGCGTTGGAATGGCTGGATGGGCCCCGTGCGCTCCGCGGGGACGCGCCCCGAATTCGGAGGTGGGCCGCCGCTCGCTCAGCGGCGGGGAAGCAATCCGCTCAGTCGCGCGGGACCATGAACCGCAGCACCATACCGATCCCCAGGACGGCGACTCCCGCCCACACCACCCATGAGTTGCCGAACGCGATCCCGCCGAGTGCCAACGCGGCGCCCAGCGCGAAGAGCCGGACCTTCCAGACGACGAAGGAATCGTCCCCGCCGGAGCGCGTTCTGGACGGCCGGAACACGGATCAGCCTTCCCGGTTCCCGTGGAGGAAGCGATCCAGGCCAAGGCCGAAGTCCCGTGTCAGGCGTGCGATCGCGTTCACCTCGGCGCCCCGGGCGATGCTCTCCTCGAAGCTCGCGCCGTCGAGGCCGTAGAAGAGCCGCTTGGTGAGCGCGACCGCCGCGGCCGGCCGCGCGGCGAGAGCCGACAGGTACTCCGCGGCGCCGGTTTCGAATTCGTCGTTCGGGAAGACCCGGTTGACGAATCCGGCCGCGCGGGCTTGTGCCGCGCCGAGCCGCTCACCGCTCAACAGGAGCTCCAGCGCAGCCGATTCGCCGATCTTCCTGCGGAGGATGGACATGACCAGGGCCGGCACGAAGCCGAGATGCACCTCCGGATAGCCGAAGACGGCGTCCTCCCGAGCCAGCACCAGATCACACGCGGTCGCGAGGCCGCAGCCCCCACCGAGCGCCCGCCCCGCCACCAACGCCACGACCGGCCGTTCGAGGCGCCGGATCCGCACGAAGACCTCCCCCAGGCGCCGGGCATCCGCCAGTCCCTCCTCCGGCCCCCGGCTCCGGGACGCCGCAATTTCACCGAGGTCCGCGCCGGCGCAGAAGTCCTGGCCGGCTCCCCTCAGGGCGATCACCCGAACTGCCGGATCCGCGCCCGCCTCGTCGAGACACCGGGAAAGCTGCGCGACCAGCGCGGCAGAGAGCGCGTTGCGCCTGGCCGGCCGGTCGAGGACGAGGGTAGCTATCCCGTCGGCGTCCCGGCGCACCACCAGCGCGTCAGTCACCGGTCGTCCCCCGCCGGGGGTATGCGGCCCCGGCCGCGCACCCGGCTCGCCACCTTGCCGGGCACCTCCAGCTCCATCCTCAGCAGCGCCGTGCTGAACACCTTGCCCTGGGCATCCGTCATCAGGGACACCGTTCCGCCGCCGTCCAGGGCCCCGTGGAGCAGGAAGTTCACCGCGTGCAGGTTGTCGAGGCGGAAACGCTCCACCGGACCCTTCACCATGCTCCCGAAGTGCTCCTTGACGCGCGCCGCGGTCACCTGCTCCAGAATCACGGGGTAGTCCTCCTCGTCGTAGGCGATCACCCCCACGTTGGCGGTGTCCCCCTTGTCGCCGGAGCGGGCGTGGGCCAGCTCAAGCAGCAGTACGGTCTTCAGCGGCTCGCTCTTCATACTGTCACAAAGTCGACGGAAAGACCGGGTTCGACAACGGAGCGGTCGATCAGAGCCGGCCAGTACGCCATGATCTCCTGCACCCGCGGACGTCCCCCGGCGAAGCCCGTCACCGAGGGAGGACCGGTGAGCACGAGCGGCGCGATTTCCCGGGAGAAGCGCTCGACGGCCCGGCGGTCGTCGCTCCGCACCGCGACCCGGAGCTCAACCTCGGGGAGGTCCCGGGGCGGATCGCCCGCCAGCGGGCCGTGCGTAGAGTCCCAGCCCACCAGCTCCACAAGCACGCGGTCGAAGGCAAGGCCCAGGCGGTCCAGCCGCCTCCTCAGAATCCCCGCGGCGGCGCGCGCCTTCTCGGCCGCATCCGGCCACGAGTATACCAGCGTCCCGACCGACTTGTACCCGGCGGAACAGGCGATCGACACCTTCAGAAACGGGGTCGGTGGACGGCCTCGCACCCCGTGCACGCCCACCCGGTCGGGGCCCTCTTCGGAGAGGCGGATCGTGGTGAAGTCCGCTGTGACGTCGGGCGTAATGTAGGTGACGGGGTCGCCCATCTCGTAGAGGAGCTGCTCCTTGACGGTGCGCAGGTTGACGGCGCCCCCGAGCTCCGGGTGCTTCGTGACCACGAAGGTCCCGTCCGGAGCCGCCTCGATGATCGGGAAGCCCACCTCGGCGAGATCGGGGATGGTCCACCACTCCGCGAGGCAGTTTCCGCCGCTTGCCTGCGCTCCGCATTCGTTGATGTGACCCGCCACCACACCGCTGGCCAGCAGGTCGTGCGCGTCCCGGGACCAGCCGAACTCCCGCACCATCGGCGCGTAGGTGAGCGCCGTGTCGGTGGACCGGCCCGTCACCACGACGAGCGCGCCGCCGGACAGGGCCCGGACGATGGGGCGCGCGCCGAGATACACGTTGGCGCTCCGCACGCGGTCCCGGATCGGCAGCAGGGGCTCGCCGGTGTCCATGTTGCGCAGCGGATGCCCGGACGCGAGCAGATCGTCGAGGCGGTCCATGAGGTCGTCGCCTGAGACCACCCCGATCCGGGCACGCCCCCCCACCCCCGCCCTCCGCCCCGCTTCGGCCACCTGCCTGGCGCACTCGTGCGGGTTCACCCCCCCCGCGTTCGTGACCACCCTGATGCCCCGCTTCACGCACGCCGGAAAGATCCGCTCCATGAGCCCCGCGAAGTCCCGCGCGTACCCCGCCGCCGGATCCCGCGACCGCTGTTTCCGCATGATGGACATCGTGACCTCGGCCAGGTAGTCCAGCATGAGGTAGTCGATCGGCCCTCCCTCGACCTGCCGCACCGGGGCCTCGAGGTCGTCGCCCCAGAACCCCTGGCCGCTCGCGATCCGGATCACGGTCCCCTGCCGTCCAGTCCGGGCGGCAGCACGAACGCGCCGAGGTGCGGGCCCGGGTTGTTCAGCGCGGCTCGCAGGAGCAGCGTGAGCGTGTCGCGCAGCTCCTCCGGCAGCACCACGGCGTCCACAAATCCGCGCGCGGCCGCAAAGGTGGAATCCAGCTGCCGGTCGTAGTCGGCCCGGACCTCGTCCATGCGGGTCTCCAGCCCCTCGTCCGGCACCTGTCCCTCGGCCTTGAGTCGCTCCAGCTCCCGTCCGAAGAGCGCCACGACCGCGCTCTCCCCCTCCATGACTCCCATGCGGCCGGTGGGAAGCGTGAGGATGAAGTCGGGATCGAACCCCTGCCCCGCCATCGCGTAGTAGCCCGCCCCGGAGGCGTGGTTGAGGGTGAGCACGAGCTTCGGGACCATGGTCGTTGCCATCGCCTCGACGAACCGGGCGCCGGCCCGGATGATCCCGGTGTGCTCGGCCTCGGGACCCACCATGAACCCGGAGACGTCCTGCACGAACAGGATCGGCGTCCCCTGCCGGTTCATCGTGTCGATGAAGTAGGCGGCCTTCTCGGCCGACTCGGTGTAGACGATGCCGCCGAAGCGGGCAGGCCCTCCCCGCCGGTCTTTCACCATCGTGCGCCGGTTGGCGATCACTCCCGCCGGCATGCCCGAGATCGCCCCGGTGCCGCAGATCAGCTCGGCCGCATGCTCGGCCTGGAACTCCCGCAGGCCGCCGCCATCGAGCACCGTGTCCAGGACCGCGAACATGTCGTAGGGCGCCCGATGATCCTCCGGGAGGATCTCGTAGAGGTCGGTGGCGGGCCGGCCGGGCAGCTCGAACCGGGCATCGGCACTTCCCCCGCGCTCCCCGGCCGGCAGGCCAGCGATCAGTTCCCGGAGCCTGGCGACGCACTCTTCGTCGTCCGCCACGCGATAGTGCGCCACCCCGCTGACGCCGGTGTGGACCGCCGCCCCTCCCAGCTCTTCCCTGCCTACGGTCCGGCCGGTCGCCCCCTTCACCAGATTGGGCCCGCCGAGTCCCATGAAGCTGGTCCCGTCCACCATCAGGATCACGTCGGAGAGCGCCGGCAGATAGGCGCCGCCCGCGATGCACGGCCCCATCACCGCCGAGAACTGGGGGACCTTGAGGTAGCGGCGCATCACGGAGTTGTAGAAGAAGATCCTTGCCGCGCCGTACTGGCCGGGGAAGACGCCGCCCTGGTACGGCAGGTTAACCCCGGCCGAATCCACGAGGTAGACGATGGGGATGCGGCAGCGCATGGCGATCTCCTGCGCGCGCAGGATCTTCGTGATGGTCTCCGGCCACCACGAACCGGCCTTGACCGTCGCGTCGTTGGCGACCACCACGACCTCCCGCCCCTCGACCACGCCCACACCCGTCACGACCCCGGCCCCGGGAGCGGCGCCGTCGTACAGGTCGTGCGCGACCAGAAGACCCACCTCGGCCCAGGTCGCGCCGGGGTCGAGGAGGAGGTGCAGCCTGTCTCGTGCCGTCAGCTTCCCCCGGTCTCGTTGCCGCTGGATCTTCGCCGTCCCCCCGCCCAGCCGCAGGCGGCTGCGAAGCGCCAGAAGCTCGCGCCGCCGACGTCCCATGCGCCCCGGGTGCGACGAGAGGTCCTTGTCCACCGGGCTGCTAATACGGGTCCTCGCGCTCGGCGAACCAGTCCCGGATGTACGCGACGGCGTCGGTGGTGGCGGTTCCAGGCCCGAAAACCCGTCCCACGCCCACTTCCCCCAGTGCGGCAGCGTCCTGGTCGGGGATGATCCCGCCCCCCGTCAGCAGAACATGTTCCAGGCCTTCCGCGTCGAGGAGTTCGCGTACGCGGGGAAACAGGGTCATGTGGGCCCCGGAAAGGACCGACATCGCCACGACGTCCACGTCCTCCTGAACCGCCGCCGCGACCACCATCTCGGGCGTCTGGTGCAGCCCCGTGTAGATGACTTCGAAGCCGGCGTCGCGAAACGCGGAGGCAATCACCTTCGCGCCCCGGTCGTGGCCATCGAGGCCGGGCTTCGCCACCAGCACACGGATTCGCCTGTCGGAAACCGGCATCGGATTCGTCTCAAAAGGGGTCGGTGAATCGACTGTACCGACTGCGCCGGCCGGACCTGGCGCGCCGGTACAATCCGGGGTGCCCTGCCGGGACCCGCCTGCAAGATACCGCACCGGGCCCGGCCCGCTCAAGCCAGCTCGAACCCGCTCTCCTCGAGTTCGTGGCCCCCGCGGCTCTCCGCACCGTCCACGATTCGGCCGTCAAAGAGATGGACCGCGCGCTCGGCCGTGTGCGCGTAGCGCGGATCGTGGGTCACCATGCAGATCGTTCCCCCGTCCGCGTGCAGCTCCCCGAGGAGTTTCATCACCGCGCGGCCGTTCCTCGAGTCCAGGTTGCCGGTGGGCTCGTCGGCGAGGAGGATCGTGGGCCGGCCCACGATCGCGCGGGCCACCGCAACCCTCTGCTGCTGTCCGCCCGAGAGCTGCGATGGGTAATGGCTCATCCTGGAAGCCATCTCCACGCGGTCCAGCGCCTCCCGGACCCGCTCGCGCCGCTCTGCCCCGGAAACGCCGCGGTAGGTCAGGGGGAGCTCGACGTTCTGGAAGACCGTAAGGTCCCCGATGAGATTGAAGGTCTGGAAGATGAAACCGATCGCGCGGTTGCGGATGCCGGCGCGCTCGGAGGCGGAAAGCTCTTCGACCGCCTTGCCGTTCAGCAGATACCGTCCCCCGGTGGGCGAATCCAGAAGGCCGAGGATCGACAGAAGCGTGGTCTTGCCGCAACCCGACGGGCCGGCGATCGAGACGAACTCCCCCTGCGCGACGCTCAGGGTGACATCGGACAGGGCATGGGTCTCCACCTCGCTGGTGCGAAACACCTTGCTGAGGCCGCTGAGCCTGATGATCGGCGGGGTCATGACGAAAGCTAACAGTGTCGAGGCCCCGGGCGTTGCCAAGGCCGTGCGGGTTTGGCGAAACTTCCACATGCCGCGCCTCACCGATCCCGTCCGGGCTCTGCCTTGAACGCTCCCGAAGCCTCGCTCCTCCGGCGCTACGCGGAGATCGTCGGACCCGGGAGGGTGCGGTGGAACGTGCCGCTCGCTCCGCACACCACCTTCAGGATCGGGGGACCGGCGGACGTGTTCCATCGGGCCCGCACGGCGGAGGAGTTCTGCCACGCCGTGGGCACGGCGCGCGAACTCGGGATCCCCAGCTTCGTGCTGGGCCGGGGGGCGAACGTCCTCGTCGGGGACCGCGGCTTCCGGGGCGTCGTGATCCGCTGCGACATCACCACGCTCGAGTTCGAGTCCGAAGGAGTGGTGGTCGCGGGGGCCGGGCTCGACACCTTCCCCGGCCTGATCAACGCGACCGTGTCGCGCGGGCTGGGAGGGCTTCACCACTTCGTCGGGATCCCCAGCACCGTGGGGGGGGCGGTTTGGCAGAACCTGCACTTTCTGTCCCCGGCCCCCGCACGGGAGCGAACGATGTTCTGGGAGGAGTTCATGGAGAGCGCCACGATCCTCACTCCCTCAGGCGAGATCAGGACCGCCCCCGCCGGCTACTTCCGCTTCGGGTATGACTACAGCGTCATCCACGACACCGGGGATCTGGTTCTGGATGTCCGCCTGAGGCTGGTTCCGACTCCGCGGGCGGAGCTGAGGCGGGTGATGCGGGAGAACCTGGCGTGGCGCGACAAGAGTCACCCCGACCTGTGGCTCTATCCGTGCGCGGGATCGATTTTCAAGAAGATCCAGGGGATCGGCGCGGGCCGCCTGATCGACGAATGTGGACTGAAGGGGCACGTGCACGGCGCCGCCGGAATCTTCCACAAGCACGCGAACATCATCGTGAACTACGGCGGTGCGACCGCCGCCGAGGTGCTCGCGCTCATCGAGCTGGCCCGGACCCGGGTAGCGCGCGACACCGGCTACGAGCTGGAGATCGAGATCGGCCTGGTCGGAGAGTTCTGAGCGACCCCTCATCGCGCGGTGCTCGAGACCGCGAAGCGCTCCAGCGGGCCGCGGAAGCGCGCCCACATCCTCCAGAGGAGCATGACCGCTACCGCACCCAACCCTACCGCCAGCCCCCACCACAGGCCCACCGGGCCCACGCCCATGCGGAAGCCCAGCAGAAGACTGACCGGCAGCCCGAGGACCCAGAAGCCGAGCACGTTGTACATCATCGGCCGCAGGGTGTCGGCGACGCCCCTGAGCGCCCCGGTGCACACCACCTGGAGCCCGTCGAACAGCTGGAACATCCCGGCCACCGGAATCAGTACCATGGCCACGCGAGCCACCTCGGTCTGGTTCGTGAACTGCGCGGCCAGCGGCCCCGAAAGCGTGAGGAAGATCGCCGCGGTGACCGACATCACCGCGCAGCACACCAGGATCGCGCCGCCCGCGTAGCGCCGCGCGCTCCCCGCCCGCCCCTCCCCCACCGCGCGCCCCACCAGCACGGCCGCGGCCTGCGAGATCCCGAGGGGGATCATGAAGGCGAACGCGGCCAGGTTGAGCGCGATCTGGTGGCCCGCCAGCGCCGCCGTGCCGAGCCATCCCATGGCGATCCCGGTCGCGCCGAAGGCCCCGAATTCGAGGAAGAGCTGGAGTCCGATCGGCAGGCCCAGCCGCGCGATTCGGCAAAGCGCCGCAACCTGCAGAATCTCGCGGCCCGCCCCGCGCAGATAGGGGGCCAGGAGGCGCATCCCCAGAACCAGGACCACCACGCACATGAACCAGCGGGAGATGCTGGTGGCCCACCCCGAACCGACCGCCCCCATTGCCGGCGCCCCCAGGTTGCCGAACACCAGGACCCAGTTGGCGAAGACGTTCAGCAGGTTCGCGAGCACGATCGTCCAGACGATGGGCGCGACCTTTCCCAGCGCCTGGAGCACCTGCCGGAACACGACGAATCCGTAGAAGGGCCACATCCCGGCGATCAGCGCACGGGCGTATCCGCCGGCGATCGGCACGACAGGCGCCGGCTGCCCGAGAACGGTGAGCACCGGCTCCGCGAAAGCGAGCAGCACCGCGGTGACAAGGGTCAGCACCACGCTCAGCACGAGACCACGCTGCACCGCCACCCGGATCTCCCCGTGGTCCCCGGCTCCGAACGCCTGCGAGACCAGCGGGTCCAGGGCCAGCAGGAGCCCCATCCCGAAGACTGCTACCCCGAAGAAGTAAAGGTTGCCGAGCGTCACCCCGGCGAGCTGCGTTTCGGTAACCCTGCCCACCATTGCGGTGTCCACAAGCCCCTGTGACACGAGGCCCATCTGCACGACCGCAACCGGGAGCGCCAGCGCAACGAGGCGCCGAAGTTCCGCGCCCGAGGGGCGGAAGTCCCGGATCCCCAGCACTTTGGAACCCAGGGGAAGTCAGTTCACGCCGACGGCGACGTGGCCCTTGCGGGGGAGCGTGATCACGAACTCGGTGAACTCGCCCGGCTTCGTGTCCACCTCCAGCTTCCCCCCGTGCTCCTCGATGATCTCGTGCGAGATGGAGAGCCCCAGCCCGGTGCCACCCGTTCCCGCCTTCGTTGTGAAGAAGGGGTCGAAGATCCTGCTGAGGATCTCGTCGGGGATCCCCGTGCCGTTGTCGCGCACCGACACGCGCACACTCCTGTCGCTTCCTTCGGTCTTCACCTTTACCGACGGCAGGTAGCCCGGATCCTCCTCCTTCAGTCGGCGGGCGTGGGTGGCGTGGCAGGCGTTCGTGACCACGTTGAGGAAGACCCGGCTCAGATCCCGCGCGATCGCGTCGACCGTGCCCGCGTTCGGATCGAACTCCTTGATCATGTCCACATTGAAGGTCGAGTCGATGCCGCGCATTCCGTGATAGGCGAGCTTGGTGTACTCGTCCACCATCCCGTTGATGTCCACGGCCTCCGTGTCGCCTGCCTCTTCCCGGGAGTGGGCGAGCATGCCCTCGACGATGCTGTTGGCCCGCTGGCCGTGCTCGTTGACCTTGACGACGTTCGTGTTGAGGTCGTCGAGGAGTTCGTCGATGAACTCCTGGTCGACCTCTCCATTGCCGTCCTCACCGCCGGCGAGCTCCTCGCGGAGCTCCTCGATGAGCTCGGTGGACAGCATCGCGAAGTTGTTCACGAAGTTGAGCGGGTTTCGGATTTCGTGGGCGATGCCAGCGGTGAGCGCACCGAGGGAGGCGAGCTTCTCCTGCTTGATGACCTGCTGCTGGGTGCGGCGCAGATTCTCCAGCGTGTCCTGGAGTTCATCATTCTTGGACTGCACCTCTGCGGCCAGCTTCTCCACCAGGTTGAGGCGCTGCACCTCCACCGCGTGCTGGCGGAAGACCTCGAGGGCGCCGGCCATGTCGGTCAGTTCGTCGTTGCCCTCGATCTGCACCTGGACCTCGAGGTCGCCCTTCGACATCCGCCGGGTTGCGTCGGAAAGCCGTCCCATCCGCACCAGGAGACGTTCGCCGAAGAACTTCCAGGCCACGTAGCCCAGGAAGATCGTCAGAACGGTGACCGTGAGAAGGAACCATACACCCAGCCGCACCAGCGTGTTGGAGCGGTTCGCCGCCTGCTGCGCGTCCGCTTCTACTCCGCCCGTGAGCGTCCGAACCTGGTTGACCAGCTCGGTCGTGACCCCGTTGCTGCGCTCGACCAGCGAATCCGCGGCGGCGACCTCCAGCAGTTCGGCGGTCCGGGTGGCGAAAACACCATCCGGCGCGCCGTACAGGTCCCGGAGGTCGTCAACGAGTACCTGCAGCCGGTCCCTGGGCCGGCGGCGGATGGCTTCGAGCGCGTCCGTCATATCGGTGAACGCCGCGTCGACCCGCTCACGCGTTGCCCGCAGCCCTTGCACGTCGTTCTCGGTCATCGCCTGTGCGATAAGGGCCGTGGCACGGTTCCAGGCCGCCTTGAAGTCGGAAAGTCCGTCCTTGTGGTCGAGTTCCGCGACAGTCCGGCGCTGCGAAGCGGGCACAGGTGAATCGGCAAGTTCACGGAGTCCGGTCCGCATGAAGAAGTACTGGTCGTCGATCTCTCCCTCCAGTACGTCGTTCTCCACGGTGAAACCCACGTCCTCCAACCGTGCCTTCAGCGTCTCCAGATTCTGTTGGTGGTTCATCCGGGTAAACACCGACTGGTAGATCTCTTCCACGATCCCCAAAAGGCTTTCGGCGAGCGGCACCACCTCCTGTCCGCGCCCCGCATCCGCCTGTCCCATCGCCGCAGCCTCGGTAACCTCGTCGACCGCGATTGTGAGAAGGTCCTGCGTTTTTTCCACCTGAATCCGCACTTCGTCCAGATCCTCCGGGGTCGCGGCCGCCAGCAGCCCGGGGGTGGCGCGCCCCAGCTCGGCGCTGCTCCGGGCCACATCGACGGCGCCCACCAGCGCAGGCATGTACTCTTCCGCAACCTGCGTCTGGCGCCTGCTCACAAAAGACATCAGGATCAGCGCCAGCACGATGGAAACGACCGTGAGCAGCACACCGCCACCCAGGCCCAGCACGATCTGGCTGCCGATGCCCAACCGGCCCCCGGTGGCTTCGCGAATCCGGTCGCCCAGACGGCTGGGAAGTCGTGGCAGAATCCACTCGAAGGCCGAATGGAGACGGTGGTCGAGGGTCTTCCTGGAATCCTTCATCAGGACAGCCTGGTGATGGAAACGAAGCGCCCCTGCCTGATCACGGTCAGGAAGACCGCGTCCGATCCCTGGTTGTCCTGGAGACCGTACTCGACCATGAAGCCGCCAAGGTCGATGGGGCCCGCTTCGGTCAGGGTTTGCAGAAACGCTTCACGGGTTGGCGGGTCGCCGCCCGGATCCGTGGACGCGCGCAGGATCTCCACCACCAGACGGCCGGCCAGATATCCTTCGAGGGAAACGAAGCCCGGCTGTGCGCTGCTGTCGATCTCTTCGAGTGCGTCCTGGTAGCGCGCCACAACGGGAATCGAAGTGTCGCGGGGAAAGGGAACCACCTGGGTCACCACGACACCTTCCCCCGATGAACCGAGTTCCCTGAGCAGATTGTTGCTTCCCACGAACGAGATGTTCACGAATACGGCCCCCAGGCCGATCTTGCGGGCCCACTTGATGAACTCCGCTGCCGGGCGGTAGGCGCCGATGATGATCACCGCCTGCGGGCGGGAGTCCTGGAGTCCCAGCAGCGCCCGCTTCACCGCGATCGTGTTGCGCACGTAGGTTCCCTCGCTCACGAGTGCCATGTCGCGCTTGTCGAGCGCCTTGAGCACGCCGGACAGCCCCGCGAGGCCGTAGCTGTCGTCCTGGTACAGGATGGCGATGCGGCTGAACCTCAGGTCGGTCGTGAGCCGTTCCACCATCTCCTCGGTTTCCTGATCGTAGGAGGCTCGCAGATTGACCACATGGCGCTGGTCGGCGCCGCGCAACAGGGATGCGCCGGTGAACGCCCCGATGTAGGGCACCCCGGCCTCGCTGGCTATGGGTTCCGCCACGTTGGAAGTGGGAGTGCCCACCGCGCCGATCAGACCGAACACCCCGTGTTCGATCAATTCCCGCGTCCGTTCCACGGCCAGTTCGGATTCGTAGCGGTCGTCCCGCGACTCGATCTTGAGCAGGCGGCCGTGCACGCCCCCCTCACGGTTGGCCTCGGCGAAGGCGGCCCGCACGCCCAGGCGCATGTTGTCACCCAATCCCCGGGCCTCGCCGCTCAGCGCCGCCGACTGGCCGAAGACGATCGAGTCGTCAAAGACGCCGTGGGCGGCAAGCAAGTCCCCGGGGGTGTCCTGGGGATCCCCCGGGGCTGCGGGGGATCCCGCCTGCTCCGCAAGCGACGGGTCCTGCCGGGCTCCCGCGGAAGCGTCATCGGAGGCGAGGGGATCCCCTTGCTCCGCTGGAACGGGGGCGCCACAGGCCCCGGTCAGGACAACCAGCGCGGGCAAGGCCCAAGACGGCAGGCACAGCCGGTGCATCCTATCCTCCTAGCAGTCCGTGGATAAATCCGCGTGAGCACCGAGAGCGGCGAGGCGCCGCGTTGGCAAGGCGCCTTGAGAGGCGAATAGCCGGGCTATTCGTCCGAAAGGCAACGAAGAGCGGAGCCTCGAGGACGTCAACTGTAAAGAAAACATGACATTTCGTAAAGAAGATGCTACAGTGTGGCCGGGTGGGCGGAGCGGCCCAACGCGGGTGCATCGCCGCTCGAATGCCGCGGGGGTTCTTTCCACGGGCTCCTAGTCCTCCGGGCTCGCGTAGCGTAGGCACAGACAGGTAATGTCGTCGGACTGCGGCGCCTCGCCGGCGTGAACCCGCACCGCCTCGACCACCTTCCTGCTGAAGCCCTCGGCGTTCGATCCCGCGAACTGCGCAAGGATCTGCGCGAGCGCATCGTCCCCGAACTCCTCGCCATCCTCGTTCATCGCCTCGGTAATGCCGTCGGTGTAGAAGAAGACCACGTCCCCCGGCTCGAGTTCGATCGAACCGCCGGGAAAGTCGAACCCCGGGAGCACGGCGAGAACGATCCCCGAGTCAATATCGATTTGCTCGACACTGCCGTCCTTCCTGACGACGTAGGGCAGGTTGTGCCCCCCGTTCGCGAACGCCAGCCGGCCACTCCTGGGGTTGAAGGTGGCGTAGAAGAGCGTGACGAACATGGACTCCTCGTTGGACTCGACCAGTAGCCGGTTGACCTCCCCAACCGCCGTGGCGGGATCGGCCTCGCCTATCGCGGTCCCCTTCATGAGCGTCCGGCTCACCATCATGAAGAGCGCGGCCGGCACCCCCTTGCCCGAGACATCGGCCATCACGATCCCCATCTTGTCGTCTTCCAGCCTGAAGAAGTCGTAGAAGTCGCCGCCCACCTCGAGCGCGGGGGTCATCGAGGCGTGGATCTCGAAGCGGGGATCCGTCGGGAAGACGGTGGGCAGGATCGACTCCTGCATCCGCGCGGCAACGCCGAGTTCCCGGCGTATGGCCACCAGCTCGTCCCGCGTACGGAGTGCTTCGCGCATGACCTCCAGGTGCGCGAGCGTCTTCGCGATCGTCGTCTCCAGGTCCGAGAAGTCGATCGGCTTGGTGATGAAGTCGAACGCGCCACGGTTCATCGCGGTGCGGATGTTCTTCATATCCCCATAGGCGGTGACGATGACGGCCCTCAGGTCCCGATTCAGTTCGTTCAACTGATGAAGGAGGGTCAGCCCGTCCATCTGCGGCATGTTGATGTCGGACAGCACCATGTCCACATCGTCGTGCGCCTTCAGCTGCTCGAGCGCCTCGACCCCGTTCTGAGCGAAGATCAGTGTGAGCGCCCCGGAACGGATCTTCCTCCGGAACTTCTGCCGCAGCAGCACCTCCAGATCGGGTTCGTCGTCAACCACCAGGATCTTCGCCACGCTGCTCCACTCCACCGGATTGGGCACCGGCCGGCCGCAGGGTCGGAATTGCGACGCGCACGGGGTTCCCGTAGCGCGAAAAGCCGATCCAATGTAGCCTATTCCCAACCGGCCCGCATTCCCCCGGGTTCTGGACTTGTGGTCGCTTGGCCTGTAGCTTTTGGGCGTCAAGATAACCGGACCGGCCGGCGGGGGCGGCAGTACGCCGTCCCGGGGATGCACGGCCGGTGAGTGCACGCAGCCGACAGCTCCCTCGGAGGAGGACAAGGTTGGAGGTCAACTATGAGTGGGACATCAGTCTCGACGGCGACGAGCCGAGACGGGTCGCCGAACAGTTCGAGTCCATCTGCCTCGAACATGGCGTACCCATGGGCATCGTCTTCAAGTTCCAGCTGGCTCTTGACGAGCTCCTGACCAACGTGGTTTCGTACGCCTTCGAACCCCACTCGGAAGATCCCGTCATCAAGGTTATGTTCCATCTGACCGACAAGCGCATCACGGCCGTGATCAAGGACAACGGCCGAGCCTTCAACCCGCTGCTCGACGCGGCGGACCCCGATCTGGACCTCTCGGCCGAGGAGCGCGGTATTGGCGGCCTCGGCATTCATCTGACCAAAGCATTCGTAGAAGAGCTCGACTACGAGCGACGAGACGGATGGAACCACCTCAGCCTCGTGCAGCCAACGGAAGCGCACCTGGAGGAAAATGCATGAACGTGGAAACCAGCTATTCTGGAACCACCGCGGTCGCGACGGTAAGTGGTCGCGTTGACTCCGCCAACGCCAAGGACTTCGACCAGGAGCTGCGCTCAGTCATCGACCAGGGTGTCAGTGGGCTGGTCGTCGACTGCAGCGGTCTCAAGTACATGAGCAGCGCCGGCCTGCGGGTTCTGTTGATCGCGATCAGGAAGACCAACGCCGCCGGGGGCGGATTGGCGCTGTGCAAGGTGCCCGACCACATTCGCGAAGTCCTCGAGGTGAGCGGGTTCGTCCGTCTGACCAAGGTCTTCGATACGCTCGAACAGGCGCAGGCAAGCTTCTCCAACTAGACGGCCCGCGGTCGCAACCCCCGCGATCGATGGCAAGCGGGGGGTATGCCCCGGCCCGCCGGAAGCCGCTAGAAGAAGGTGAATGCCTGAAACTTCAGCGACCAGTGTCTCTGGTCGCCCGAGCGGTAGATGTCGAGATTCGCGGAGATGCCGTTCCGGCCCGCGGCATAGACCATGAACCCCGGCGTGATCACCGTGCCCGTCACCGTCTCCGGGTCCTCCGCGCCGGAGTCCGCCCAGCTGACCCGTAGGAGCGGCTCGATGCCCGAGAGTCCGGTCTCGGGCGGCAGTTCCCGGTACCAGAACGCCATTGCCTGGAAGGCGGAAAAGGTCGCGTCGTCGTTCAGCTTCCAGTTGCGCCCGCGGAGGCTGTTGACGATCAGGTGGGGCCCCTGTCGCCAGGTCCCGAACTCGAACTCTGCGCCGTAGGCCGGGACGCTCATCGTCTCGCCCCGGGAGTCCAGGGTCTCGTCCAGTGCCAGGTACGCGGACAGGCGGGTGTTGTCCGTCAAGTAGGTGGAAATCCTTCCGGACACGGACTTGCTGGTGTTGACATCCTTTCTCCCCAGCCCCTCGCCGTTCGTAACCGTGATCCGGTAGCCCAGGCGCCGCCCGGCGAAGCGGCCGGTCATCAACAGCCCGGGTTCGTAGTTGTCCAGTCCCAGCGCTCCGGTGAACTGGCCGAAGGAGCAGACGCCTCCCACGCCGGGGCAGTGATCGACTCCCGTGACGCGGGCATTGCGCTCGATGACGGGGAGGTCCGAGTTCGCCACGAGCCAGAAGTAGGACATGCCACGCTTGAACTGTCCGATCTGGACCTGGAAGGCGTCGGAAGGCTTCAGCTCCAGGTAGGCTTCCAGGACGGCGGAGCCCTGAGCGTCAAACTGGACGCGGCCGCCCACCCGGTCGTTCAGGGAGCCGTCCATCGTCACCCAGGCGCGCCGGACGAAGAACGTCCCCGCCTGTCCTTCGACGCTGGGCGCCTCGTACTGGACCTGCACCCGCCCCCCCAGCACCACGCTGGAACCGGTACGCGCGCGGATCTCCTGGGCCGCAACGGGCTCCATGTTACCTGCAAATGCCACAAGAACCAGGGCCAACGTCGCAATCGATCGCTCTCTCATCCGGAGGTTCTCCCTGAGTTTGGGGTCGGTCTGTCTCTGGTCCTGGGCGTTCGTGACGCATCAATTCACCATGGGCCAGTTCGCCACCCGTGGGGACAGGCCCAAAGTGAAGGACCGGATACCCCTCGCGTCAAGTCCCCGGCTCCGTGGGGGTTCTCGTGCTCCGTACATCTTGCGTGGCCACCGGGCAGACCACATTCTGATGGCCGTAATCCGTTTCTTCGGCGTTCCCGACCCACGTACCGCGGACCCGACGACCCGGTACGGTGACGAGATGCCGATGAACTGCTAGTGATTCGCTGACAACCCCCCGACACCACTGTCCCCACCCACTGGAGTCACCATGAGATCACACAGGCCCCGCAACACAGTCAATCATCGCCGGCGCCGGTTCGGACGCGCCGCCTGGAGCATTCCGCTCGTGCTGGCCGTCCTCGCGATCTGGCCCGCAGCGGCCTCGGCCGCACAGGACACCGCCGCCGAGACCGGCTTCGTCCTCAACACCTTCTCCTTCCTGGTGTGGGGCGCGCTGGTCATGTGGATGTGCGCGGGCTTCACCATGCTGGAGTCCGGGTCGGTGCGGTCGAAGAACGCGTCGATGATCTGCCTGAAGAACATCGGGCTCTACGCGATCGCCGGACTCTGCTACTACGTCGTCGGCTACGGCCTCATGTACACCGAGGTGGGGGGCGGCTTCATCGGGGAGCTCAACCTGTTCTACGGCCCGTCGCCCGACGAGATCCGGCTCCTCGACGGGGACGCGGGCGCGATGGCCGCAGTGGTGGAGAACGGGTACGCCGTCACCTCGGACTGGTTCTTCCAGATGGTCTTCGTGGCGACCACGGCCTCGATCATATCGGGTGCGCTGGCGGAGCGGGTCAGCCTCTGGGCCTTCTTCGCGTTCACCGCGGTCCTCACCGCGGTGATCTACCCGGTCGTGGGGGCATGGACCTGGGGCGGCGGCTGGCTCGCCGAGATGGACTTCCAGGACTTCGCCGGGTCAACCATCGTCCACTCCACCGGAGGCTGGGCGGCGCTCGCCGGACTGGTCGTGGTCGGGCCGCGCTGGGGCAAGTTCCGCAAGGACGGATCGATCAAGCCCACACCGCCTTCCAACATCCCCGGCGTCACGCTCGGCGTCTTCATCCTCTGGCTCGGCTGGTTCGGGTTCAACGGGGGGTCGGTGCTTGCGCTCGACGGGGCGGCCAATGCGGTCCTGATGAGCAACGTGCTCGTCAACACCAACCTCGCCGCGGCGGCCGGAGTCGTCACGGCCATCCTGGTTTCGAAGCCCATTCTCGGTCGGTTGGATCTCTTCGCGGGACTCAACGGAGCGATATCCGGGCTGGTGGCCATCACGGCCGGACCCGACATCGTCGATGCACGCATGGCCATCCTGATCGGCGCGATCGGGGCCCTGCTCTGCACCGCCGGGCTGAAGCTGCTGGAGCGCTACCGGGTGGACGACGTGGTCGGCGCCGTACCCGCCCACCTCTTCGCCGGAATCTGGGGCACGCTGGCCGTGAGCATCGCCGCCGGGGGCACCCTGTGGGTTCAACTGGTCGGAGTCGTGAGTGTCGGCGCCTTCGTGTTCACCACCTCCTGGATCCTCTGGACCGTGCTGGACAAGACGATGGGCGCCAGGGTCTCCCGGAGGGTGGAGGAGATCGGACAGGACGCGACCGAACTGGGGATCGACGCCTATCCCGAGTTCGTGCTGATGGTCGATCCGGAAGACGGAAGCGACTTCCGCGACCCATAGGAGCTGGACGCACCCCGGAAAGGCGCGAGCCAGTGCCGAACTCGATAAGGACATCTCTCGACGAGCGCTTTGGCGAGCAGCCCCGGACCTGGTCGGCCGGGTCCGGGGCCTTCGCCCACTACGAGCTTGAGCCGGGGATATACGATGAGATGTTCCATCGCGACGGGACGGCTTCGCGGTGCTGGAGGACAATCTGCGCGTGCCCTCCGGCGTCTCCTACATGCTGGCGTGCCGGGCGGCCATGAAGCAGGCGTACCCGCGCCTCTACCGGGCCCACGGGGTGCGCGAGATCGCCCAGTACCCCGAGGACCTCTACGCCACCCTGGCCTCGCTGGGCTCGTGGGGACGCAACCCCCGTGTGGCCGTGCTGACCCCCGGCCGCTACAACTCCGCCTATTACGAGCACGCCATCGAGAATCTGGTCGTCAAGGAGGTCGGCGGGTCGGGAGGCTACGGCATGCTGGTCGGGTGCCATGCGTCGCGCGCAGAGCGCGAAGCCTTCGTCGCACAGCTGCGGGCCAACCCGGCCAACTACATCTCCCAGCCGGTCCTCGCACTCTCCCGCGCCGGCTGCTTCGTGGACGGTCGTCTGGAGCCGCGCCATGTGGACCTGCGTCCGTTCGTGTTGCGGGGCAGTGACGAAATCCGGATCGCGCCGGGCGGGCTTTGCCGCGTCGCGCTGCGCAAGGGAGGCCTGGTGGTGAACTCGAGCCAGGGCGGCGGGTGCAAGGATCTGTGGATCCTGCGCGGCGAGGAGGAGGCGAGATGATGCTCGCCCGGGCCGCGGCCGACTTCTACTGGATGGGACGCTACCTCGAGCGCGCGGAACAGACCGCACGGCTGCTGGACTATCAGCTCGGCCGCCTGGCCGACACGCCGGCCGGTGAACTCGCCCACGGCTGGCGAATCCTGTACAACGCCATTGGGCTTGCCCCACCCTCCGTGCCCGCGGATGCGGAGATGGACCCGCACGGAGGCGAGCCGGGAGGCAGCGGCAACGCAGGACCGGACGGCGGCAGCTCCTTCGAGGCCCTCCTCAGGGACAGCCGCACCCTGCACAACCTCGCCATGGCCGCCTACGTGGACTATCCCGTCGAGGAAGGACTGCCGTCGTGACCGCAGTCCACCGAGCACGGATGGGTCGGTTTCGATCCGGCCAACGACTGCGAATGCGACGACCGGCATGTCCGCGTGGCGGTAGGCCGGGACTACGCCGACATTCCCCCTTCGCGGGGGATTTTCCAGGGTTTTGCGACCTCCGCGCTGACCACTCGAGTGGTGGTGACGCGAGAGGAGCGCGAATCCCGATCCGATGGGTCAATCGACATCCACGACAACACCCGGAAAAGGAGCATCAAGTCATGCGACTCCGTAACCAGCTCTTCCTCGCCCGCAGCGCCCTCTGGATCCCGGTTGCCCTGGGGCTAGCCGCATCCTCCGCTCCGGCGAGCGGACAGTCCGCTTCGGTCGGCGCCGACGTGGTCAGCCGCTACGTCTGGCGCGGGGCCGACTTCGGAGAGTCGATGGCGGTCCAGCCCGGGCTCACGTTCGCCTTCGGGGACCTGGAAGTGGGGGCGTGGGGCTCCTACTCCATCTCGGCCTCCGGGGCGGGCGCCAACGAGAACGATCTCTGGACGTCGTACACGGTCTCTGCTCCCAACGGCGCGTCGTTCACGCTCGGCTTCACCGACTACTACTTCCCCGCGCCGGATGCGGAAGCGGGCTTCCGGAATGGCGACGCCCATACGCTCGAGCTTTCCCTGGGGTTTTCCGGTCCCGAGAGCTTTCCGCTATCCCTGTACGGGGGCATGCTCGTGTACAACGACGACGACAGCTCGGTCTACCTCGAGGCGAGCCTTCCGGTCAGCGCGATAGAAGGAGTCGATGTGGGGCTGGTCGCCGGCATGGTGGCCGGAGCGAGTGGATTCTACGGGACCGAGGGCGCGGGGCTGATCAATCTCGGGATCTCCGCCGGCTCGGAGGTCGAAATCACCGAGTCGTTCGCGCTTCCGGTCAGCGTCTCCTGGATCGTCAACCCGGACGCCGACCGGGCGTATCTGGTGTTCGGGATGAGTCTGGTGCCGTAGGGGGTTATTGGCGGCTTGGGCGCACTGTAAAGGGGACATGACGAAATGTCGTGTTTTCTTTACAGGTCAGCCCGCCGGTGGGCTTGTGACCTTCCCGATCGAACGCGTCGACAAGTAGATCGCGTTGATCAGATACATGACGACATCGCCCGGAATCACGGCGGGAACGATGTCCTCGATGCGGTCGTTCGTCGCGGCTTTGACCCACTCGTTGATCCGACCGGATGCCGTTCCGCCACCTCGGCGTCGAAGGTCTCGCGCACGGCAGCCCGCAAGTCCGCATGTACCGGGAAGCCCTGCCGAGTCCACACGGAGTTTCCACCGCGGTCTCCACGGAGGGATCGAGGCCGACGAGAAGCTCCAGCAAGGACTCGTAGGCGGCGTTGATCTCTTCCTCGGCAAGGCCGCCGAACCCCAACACGTCGCGCATCTGGTTCCAGGTCTCGCCTGCGGCTCCGTTCATGGTCATTCCGAGCGCCATGGACGCCGAGAGCGGCGAAAGGGACCGGGGGGCTCAACCAGAGTTCCTTGTCAGGTTGTACATCACGACCCGTTCCACCCCCAGATCGTCGCGGTGCAGGGCGAGCAGGTAGTCGGCTCCGAATTCGAGCGGTGTCAGTTCCAGACCGGGACGGAAGTGGCAGTAGAAGTCCCCGCCTGCCTGGAAGGCCATCCAGGATGGTTCCTCACGGGGCCTCGTGTAGCGCTTCAGCCACAGGCGCTCGTCTTGCCCGATCATGAGATCCGAAGCAGTCGGAAAGAACTCGGCCACGGGGCGATTGTTGCTAACGGCAGCTTCGTGCCCTGCGCTCCAGCCCGGGCTTCCGCGACCGCCATGCCGAGCGACGTAGTCCTCGTGAGCCGCCTGCACGTGTACGCCGGTCACCTCTCTGTCCGGATCCGACCAGCGTATGATGCGGCGCAGTCGGAACGCTCCATCCAAGATCCGAACTTCCGGTTCCCGCGCGGTGGTCATCGCGACGGTGGACGAGCGGGCGGCCACCAGCGAAGACGCCTCGAAAAGTGGCTCGACGAAACCGGCGAATCCCGGCAACGAACCGAGACGCTTTCCCGGCAGGGTCGCAAGCGTATCGAGAACGGCACCATCGGGGCCATGTGCGATCACCAGGAAGTTCACCGGCGTGGCGAAACCACCCGCTCCGCCAGTCGCCTGCGTCACATTCACGGAGGAGCCGCCGTCCAGCACGCCGCCAGGAGGGATGAGGGTGTGCAGGGAAAAGTCCTCTGGAGCTACGGAGCGGATGAATACACCGTCCGCAGAAAAAATGTTGAAGCGCCAGGGCAGGTAGTCACCCACCCAGAGGGTGTCACCCGGCAGGACCCATAGGAGCCAGGCGCCCCGGAACTCACCCGGTCCCTCGCCTCGACCACCCATGGAAACGAGGTGTGCACCGGTCTCGTCGAACACGCGGACTTCTTGGCTGGAGCCGTCCACGACCGCAACCGAGCCGTCAGAGAGGCGGGCGGCATGGCGCACCTGAAAGAACAAGTGGGGAGCGTCGCCTTCGGTGGTGCCGATTGAGAGGACCGGCTCGTCGCCGAGTGCGCAGTGAGCTTCTGCGGTCCACGGATCGCTGGTGGCGATTTCGATGCCGGCGCTGTCGGTGACCATGGTCGAGGAGCGGTCGGCGGGTGCGCCGTCGCCGCATGTCGCAAGGAATATGGCTGCGGCGGCGATTGCAAGGGGCGTGGCGGCACGGGCGGTGGGGCAACGGTTGATCCTCATTTGGATCCTCCAAGCGAGTGGCTGACCACGCGGGGTCAGGCTGTCCTACCGGCCACGCAGATCACGGGTTCCGGTGCTCATGGAGCAGTGGGAAAGCTACTTGGCGGGCGAGCTTGGCGACAAGCAGTCCAGGTCCCAGCCGCGCGAAACGTCAAGGCCCTATCCGAGACCGAGTCATGGCCGCATCGTGGAAGCCATCGGCCACGGCCGGGCCCACGGCGACCTCAGCACGATGCATCCAAGCTTCACGGGCTGACACCCACCGATCCACTCCTCGTCCCCGTCAACGAGACATCGAGCCTCACCTGGTCGTAGGGCACCCGCGGCACCAGCGTCCCACGCGCGCCTCGCCGCAATTCCACGAGCCCGTACTGCGACATCGTCTTCAGAGTTCGCGAGAGATTCGATTTGCTGCGCCCGGCCAGCTCCGCGAGCTCCGTAAGCGAACGCGGTCGCTCACGGGCAATCAGCTCCAGGAGATGCCGGTTGTGCTCGGACAGCAACCTCGCGAAGCTCTCGATCGAGGTGAACCAGACCTTGGGCTCACCCTTCGCAGGCGTGCGCTCCCCACGGGCAATGGCCATGGTGCGCGCCTTCATCTGGTCGTAGCCGGCGATGCCAATCTTCAGTGTCTTCATGGAATCGATCCTCTTTCTCGAAGCACCTGGTCCACTTCCTTCCAGAAATCCGCGAGCAGCGTGGCCGCGTCCTCGTATTCGTACGGCCGAATCGTGCGCAACCGGTGCCGGTGGTCGCGCTCCACCCGTTGTCCGCCGCCTGGGCCTCGCCGCTCCCTCACCGCGTGCGCATTGTCGAATCCGACCAGCCTGGCGCCGTCCGGCGCGTGCAGCGTCAGCGAATAGCTGAGACCGTGTGGTCGTTCCGGTGTCACTTCGGTGCGCACCACGACGAACTTCACCCAGTGCCCCGCATCGTCCACGAGCAGCGTCTCGCCGTGAAGGTCGAGTAGCGTGTCCAGCCCCGGATCCCGGTCAGGTATTGTCAGCAGAAAAGGTTATCATTTACTGATAACCCTGGCAAGGTCATCCCATCCTTCGCCAGGCTCTCGAACTTGGCTGGATCCTCGCGGACATCCCCTCTCTAGCCGTGGTTGACGCCTCGGAAGGCGTGCTCCCCATTGATTGGAGTTGGCAGGCTACGGCTGGGGCCACAGAGGCGGAGCGACGAATGATCTCTCATCTGAAGGGACGCGAGAAGGCGCTGGGAAGACCGCCGAGACGGTCCTTCAGTGCTATCAGCGCGCCCACGAGGACCGGCTCCGGCAGGCGCTTGAGGAGCGCCAGAGGGCCATTTCCCGCTAAATTAGCGGGAACAAAAAGCGGGAGTCGGTTTGACCAAATCACGTAACTCCAATCGGGGCGGCCGGATTCGAACCGGCGACCTCCTGCTCCCAAAGCAGGCGCGCTACCGAGCTGCGCCACGCCCCGCTAGTGTAATGACATGGTGTTCGAACATCGCTCATTGTTCGCCCGGGTGGTAGCCGCCCGCACCGCGCGCCCGGCTTCCATCCGGGCGGGATCTGTTTCCGTTCGGCTGCGCCCTGCGGCCGCGGTCATCGCTGTCGCGCTCCTCGCCGCGGCCGCACCGACGGACGCTGCCGGCCAGTTGCCACAAGTCCCTGCCGGGGCTTCCAACACGGTCGGCGCGCTGCCGCCAGAGCCCGTCCCCGGCGAGTCCATGACCGTCTACCTGATTACGGTCGGGCCCGGTGACGCGATCGAGGAGATGTGGGGGCACAACGCCGTGCTCGTCCGAGACACGGTGGCCGGGATCGAGGAGACGTACAACTACGGGCTGTTTGACGATACCGCTCCAGGCTTCTACGCGGACTTCTACAGGGGCCGGGGTGACTACATGGTGGCCCCCCTGGACCTGGAGGGCATGCTCGCGGGCTACCGCCGGGCCGGGCGGCGGGTGTGGGCACAGGAGCTCGCGCTCGAGCCGGCCAGGGTCAGGCTCCTGGGGCTCCTGCGTACGGCGGTTCTCCCGAATAATCGCTTCTATCGCTACAACTACTACCTCAACAACTGTTCGACGAAGGTGCGGGACGTGCTCGACATGGTCCTGGACGGACAGCTTCGCGCGGCGGCCGACGTTCCACGCGGCGGGGCGGCCGACTACGGTGCCGGCGCGGCCCCCGATGCACGCGCGGACGCGACCTGGCGCCACCACACCCGCCGCCTGGCCGCGGAGAATCCGTTCGTCTACATGGGCATACAGCTCCTGATGGGCCCGCGTGGCGACGAACCCGCCACCGACTGGGAGGGCATGTGGATCCCCATGAAGCTGCGGGACACCGTGGGGGCCCTGCTCATCACGCAGAACGACGGGAGCCGGGTTCCGCTGGTTCGCTCCGAGGAGTTGTGGGAGGACGCCGACAGGGAGTACGCCGCCGCTTCCCCGCCTCGCCTGGATGTCCTGTTCCTGCTGTCGGGACTCCTCGCCGGGGTGATCCTCTCCCTGCTCGCCTACGGAGCCCGGTCGGAGAGCCGGATGGCAAGGGCCGGGCTGATCGTCTTCGCCTGTGGGTGGGGCCTCTTGTGCATCGCCGCCAGCGTCCTGATCGTGGCCCTGCACTGGACCGAACACACCTTCACGTACTGGAACCAGAACATCCTGCTCTTCAGCCCGCTGGGGCCGTTGGTGGCCGCGAGCCTGATCCGCACGATAGTCAGAGGACGAACCAGCGTGTGGGGCCGCAGGTTTGCCTCGGCCGCCCTGGGGCTCGCAATCGCAGCTCTGGTACTCCATCTGGTTCCGCCTCTGGCACAGGGAAACCGTGAAGCGCTGGCATTCGTGCTTCCATTGTACCTGGGCGTCTGTTGGGTGATGCTGGGCATCCACCGCATGGACGACGCGCTGGTCTACGGCTGAGCTCGCAAATCCTCGGCGAGCGCCCGGAACGCCCTGCCCCGGTGGCTGCGCGCGTCCTTCTCCGCCGGCGTCAGTTCGGCGTAGCTGCGGCCCAGTTCGGGGTCGAAGAAGAGGGGGTCGTAACCGAAGCCGCCGGCACCTCGGGCGGTGGTGAGGATTCGGCCGGGGGCCTCTCCGCGGAAGGAGGCGATGGCGCTCTCCGGGCGGACAAGACACGCCACGCAGACGTATCGCGCGCTCCGCCGCGCTGGCGGAAGCCCATCCAGGCACTGCACGAGGTAGCGGTTGTTGGCCTCGTTCTGCGAGAGTCCCGGATAGCGGCCTGAGGGCGCGAAGCGCTTGGTCCTGACCCCGGGCCTGCCACCCAGCGCGTCAACCTCCAATCCGGAGTCGTCGGAAACGGTGGCGAGGCCGGAGAGGCGAGCGAAGTAAAGGGCCTTGGAGGCAGCGTTCTCTTCGAAGGTGTCATGCGGCTCCAGCCCTTCCTCCTCCTCAGTCCAGGGGATGCCGGCGTCTTCCAGGGTGATGACCCTGCACTGTTCCAGCCCCTCCCCCCCCAACACCCGCCGCACCTCGCGCGCCTTGTGTGTACTGCGCGTGGCCAGCAGCAGCTTCACGGCCGGCTCCGCTCACCCGGCCACACTGTAGCGTCTGCTTTACGAAATGTCATGTTCTCTTTACAATCCTCGGTCTCGATGCTCCGCTATGCGTCCCTCAAGCCGCCTTGCCAACGCGGCGCCTCCCCGCTCTCGGTGCTCACGAGGATCCATCCGCGCACTGCCGCATCCTCTCAACCAGCCGGCTCGTGGAATGGCCCGGCAGCAGCGGCACGATCACCACCTCGCCCCCACAAGCCCTCACCGTCCGGGCCCCCACCACCTCCTCCCCGGTGTAGTCTCCCCCCTTGACCAGCACGTCAGGCTCCAGCGCTGCCACCAGTTCGCGCGGCGTGTCCTCGTCGAAGACCGTCACCAGATCCACGCATTCCAGCGCCGCCACCACCTCGGCCCTGCTCCGCTCTCCGACGAGCGGACGCCCGGTTCCCTTCCCGAGCCGCCGCACCGACGCGTCGCTGTTGACCGCCACGAGCAGCACGTCGCCCAGCCGCCGGGCCCGGCTCAGGCAGTCCACATGCCCGGGGTGCAGCAGGTCGAAGCAACCGTTCGTGAAGACCAGCCGGAAGGAGCGTCCGGGCCCCGCGCACCGCACCGCCTCCTCTCGGCAGATGACCTTGGAGGCCGGATCGCGGGGGCGGGCGGTCCCCTCCACCGGCTCAGAGGAACTGGAACAGGAGGAACGCGGTCAGCAGAATCGACACCCACAGCACCATGCTGCCCGCCGGCCAGGTGCGCGCCAGCACGCCGCGCGGTCCGTGCGACCGGAAGGCCCCTCGCATGACGCGCCCCACGCTCCCCAGGACCACACTTCGGAACGCCGTGTCCGCCGCCCCCACCGCTCCCCCCACGAACCGCGTCGCCCGCACCGCCGCGCGCCGGTACACCCAGTCCGCGTCCAGGTTCACCGACCGGATCTCGGCCGGGTAGATCTTCCACAGGTGGAAGGCCGCCACGGCCGCGATCGCGAAGCAGAGCAGCTGCAGCTGGGTGAGGATGTGGGTGGAGGAGTACGCGGTGTAGTCCACTTCGCCCGGAAGCAGCCCGTAGAGCATCTCCGGCCAGATCCCGATCGCGATGCACAGCAGCGCGCCGATCGACATCGCCACCAGCATGTTGACCGGGGGCTCGCGGGTGCGGATGCCCGAGTCGTGCGCGAAGAAGGCGAAGTAGGGGATCTTGATCCCCGCGTGCTCCACCACCCCCGCCGACGCGAAGAGCATGACCGGCCAGATCCAGTTGTAGTGCCCCTCCAGGAGCGCGGACATGATCATGCTCTTCGAGACGAAGGCGTTGAAGAAGGGCACCGCGGATATCGAGAGCGCGCCGATGATGCACAGCGTGGCTGTGATCGGCATCGTCCTGTAGAGCCCGCCCAGCTCCGACGCCTTCGTCTTGCCCGTCATGTACATGACCGCGCCCATGGACATGAAGAGGAGGCCCTTGAAGAGCACGTCGTTGAAGGCGTGCGCGACGGCGCCCTGGATCGCCAGAACGCTTCCGACGCCGATCCCGCAGACCATGAAGCCGATCTGGTTGATCATCGAGTAGCCGAGGGTGCGCCTCAGGTCGTTCTCGATGACGGCGTAGAAGATCGGGAAGCAGGCCATGACGGCGCCGATGTAGATGAGGATGTCCTCGCCGGGGTAGCCGCGCGCCAGGGCATAGATCGCCACCTTCGTGGTGAAGGCGCTCAGGAAGACGGTCCCGGTGGGCGTCGACTCGGGGTAGGCATCGATCAGCCAGCTGTGCAGGAGCGGGAACGCGGCCTTGATCCCGAATGCGATGAAGACCAGCCACCCGGCGAGGCCGACCAGCCCGATCTCGCCGAACGTGAGGCTGCCGGTCTGATGCCAGTACACCATCGCGCCGGCCAGCAGGGTCACGCCGGAGACGACCTGAACCAGCAGGTAGCGCATCCCGGACCGGATCGCGATCCGGGTGCCCCGCGCCCAGATCAGGAAGACGGAGCTGACCGCGAGCAGCTCCCAGAACACGAACAGCGTGATGAAGTCCCCTGCGAAGACTGCGCCCAGGGCGCTGCCCGCGTAGACGAGCGCCGCCGTGTGCTGGACCGTCGCACTCTCGCGCTTGCCGAGGTGCAGCGAGTAGATGATCGCGATGAAGGCGCCGAGGTGGAACAGGTAGCCGAAGAGGAGGCTGAGCGAATCGGCGCGGACGGGGGTCAGGGTGAGGCCGAGCAGCCGGTACTGGACCTCGTAGCCCTCCTGGATCCCCCAGACGTTCAGCGCCCCGACGATCGGAATGAGGATCAGCCACGCCATCCGCAGGCGGGGAAGGTGACGCAGAAAGGGCACCACGAGCGCCCCCGCGAAGAAAACCAGGAACGGAGGGATGCTACTCGGCATCGTAGTAGTCCTCCGAGCGCATCACGAGCCGCCTCAGTCCCTTGGCGATGATGATCAGCAGCGCGATCCCCACGAAGCCGAAGAGCGGGTAGATGAATGGCAATTCCTCGAGGGGGTGGTGCTTTTCGGGTCGTCCAAACAGGTCCATCCCGAGGACGACGGCGCAGAGCGCGAAGAACCCGACCAGGATCCGTCCCGCCCAGGGGGAAGGCACGCTGTTCGGCTTGTGCTCGCTCATGGTCCGGTCACCATGGTCATGAGACGGTGGAATGGCTCGGGATAGATGAAGAGCGCGATGCAGGCCGCGGCCGTGACCGTGATCGCGGCGACGGACCAGGCGGGGGCACCGTGGAAGTCGTGGGCGTCACCGTGGTGGGCATCGCCGTGGCCGTGCGCCTCGCCTCCCTCGCCTGCCGCCCCCCCCTCCGCCTTCCCGAAAAATCCCCTCAGGGGGATCTCCATCAGGTAGGCCAGCGACAGCAGCGAACTCAGCATCAGCACCGCCACCAGTCCGATCTGGCCGGCTTCCACCGCACCCACCCCCAGGAACCACTTGCTCCAGGCCCCGCCCGTCGGGGGGAGCCCCACGATCGACAGCGTGCCGATCAAAAAGGCGGCGAACGTCACCGGCATCCGCCGGCCGAGCCCGTTCATCTGGCTGACCTCGGTCTTGTGCGCCGCCACCATGATCGCGCCGGCGCAGAAGAAGAGGGTGATCTTGCCGAAGGCGTGCATCGCGATGTGCATGCCGCTTCCCACCACGCCAAAGCTGTTGGCCAGCATCGCCCCCAGCACGATGTAAGACAGCTGGCTTACCGTCGAGTAGGCGAGCCGCGCCTTGAGATTGTCCTTGGTGAAGGCCACCAGCGACCCCAGGATGATCGTGGCCGCGGCCACCCACATCAGCCACACCGAGGCGCCCGTCTCGGCGACGAACTCGAAGCCGAAGATGTACACCGTCACCTTGAGCACGGCGAAGACCCCCGCCTTGACCACCGCGACGGCGTGGAGAAGCGCGCTCACGGGGGTGGGCGCCACCATCGCCGCGGGGAGCCAGCGGTGGAAGGGCATGACCGCCGCCTTGCCGATCCCGAAGACGAAGAGGCCCAGCAGAACCGGCACCAGCCCCGCGCCCACGTTCCCCCGCAGAATCCCCCCGGGTTCGAAGTCGACGGTGCCCGCTACGGCGTACACCCACACGATCCCCAGCAGCTGGAAGACGACCGAGGTCGAGAACAGGATGCCGAGGTACACCCTGCCCGCCCGCTTGGCCGCGTCGGTCCCCGCGTGGGTGACCAGCGGGAAGGTGGCGAGCGAGAGGACCTCGTAGAAGGCGAAGAGCGTGAACAGGTTGCCGGCGAAGGCCACGCCCATCACCGACGCGATCGCGAAGGCGAAGAAGAGGTAGAAGCGGGTCTGGTTCTTCTCGTGGTGCCCCCGCATGTAGCCGATCGAGTACGCGGTCGTGACGATCCACAGGAAGGACGCGATCAGCGCGAAGAGCACCCCGAGGGGCTCCGCCTCCAGCGCGATCCGGACCCCGGGGAGCGGCTCGGCGAGGGTCACCTCGGGGCGGGCACCGCCGCTCACCGACCGGTAGATGCCCAGCACGATGGCGAAGAGCGCCCCCGCCGTGACGAGGCTGGCGGCTTCGCGCGCGTTGGGGCTCCGGCGCAGCAGCAAGATCAACGCAGCCCCGGCGACCGGCACCGCCAGCGAGAGGAGCAGCAGCGTGGTCATGGCGAGATCCCCGCCATCAGCACCTCGGCCGCCTGCCGCGCGATCCCCACGGTGCGTCCCGCGTTGATGCCGAAGTACAGGTTGAGGGCTACCAGCGCCCAGGTGGGCCCCAGGAGCGTCCAGGGCGCCTCGCGGGTTTGCTCGTCACCCGGGAAGTCGCGGAAGTACGCGGCCTCCACCACCCGCCAGATGTACACCAGCGCCAGCAGCGACGTCAGCAGCACGAGGACCGCGACCGGCCACCAGCCGCGCTCCAGCGCCCCCAGGATCAGGTACCACTTGCTCACGAAGCCGACGGTCAGCGGCACGCCGACCAGGCTCAGCCCCCCGGCCACGAAGGCCGCCATCGTCCACGGCATCCGCCGCCCCAGCCCCGCCATCGCGCTGATGTGCACCGACCCGATCCGGTACATCACGCACCCCATCGCCATGAAGAGCGCGCCCTTCATGAGCGCGTGGTTGAAGAGGTGGAGCAGCGTGGCCGTCAGCCCGGTCACGGTGGCGAAGGACACCCCGAGGATCATGTACCCGATCTGCGCGACCGACGAGTACGCCAGCAGCCGCTTCACGTTCACCTGGAAGATCGCCACCAGCGACATGCTCGCGATCGCGACCAGCGCCAGCGGTAGCAGCACCCGGTCCAGCGCCATCACCTCGAAGGAGAAGGGCGCGCCGAAGATCGTCAGGAAGAAGCGCAGCAGCATGTACACCGCGACCTTGGTGGCGGTCGACGCCATGAAGGCGGTGACCGCGGAGGGCGCGAAGGTGTAGGCGTTGGGGAGCCAGAGGTGCAGCGGGAAGAGCGCCAGCTTGAGGCAGAACCCCACGGTAAGGAAGCCGTACGCCACCTTCACCGTGCCGGAGTCCCACACCTCGGGGAGAAGTTGCGCCAGGTCCGCCATGTTGAGCGTCCCGGTCATCACGTAGAGCAGACCGATGCCGATGACGATGAAGGTCGCCCCGACCGATCCCATGATCAGGTAGCGGAAGGCGGAGGTGAGCGCGCGGCGGCGCTGGCCCAGCGAGATCAGGGCATAGGCCGAGAGGGACGAGATCTCCAGGAAGACGAAGACGTTGAACACATCCCCGGTGATGGTGATCCCGAGCAGCCCGGAAAGGCACAGGAGAAAGGCCGCGTAGAAGAGCGGGATGCGCCCCGCCTCGACTTCGCGCTCAACGCTCGCCATGGCGTACGGCGCCACCACCGCCCCTATGCCGGATACGATGACCAGCACCCAGGCATTCACGATGTCCACCCGGTACTCGATCCCGATCGGGGGTGCCCAGTCGCCGATGGCGTAGGACAGCACGCCGGCCTGCATCACCTGACCCAGCAGCGCCAGCGCGATCGCCAGCGCCGACCAGCTCGCCAGCACGGCCAGTCCCCAGGCCACCCGCCCGCGCTTGAGGAACAGGCAGAGCGGTGCCGCCAGGAGCGGAACCACCACCTGCAGGACGGGTAGGTGCGCGGACATCAGTCAGTGGCCTCGGTGCGCGCCTCGATGGCGTTGATCTCGTCCTCCTCGATGGTCCCGTACGCCTCCTTGATGCGGACGGCCAGCGCGAGCCCCACCGAGGTCGTGGCGATCCCGACGACGATCGCGGTCAGGATCAGCACATGCGGCAGCGGGTTGGAGTAGAGGACATCGCCCTCGACCAGGATCGGCGGCGTCCCCCCGCTCACCTTCCCCATGCTGATGTACAACATGAAGACGGAGGTCTGAAATACATTCAGGCCAACGATTTTCTTGATCAGGTTGCCCCGCGAAATCAGAATGTAGAACCCGACCATCATCAGGAAGATGACGACCCAGTAGTTGTAGTGGGAAACCAGCAGGTCGAGGGTCATTGCGTCCTCCCGCGGCGTCCGGCGAAGAGGTAGAAGACCGTCACCATCACCCCGAACACGGTGACCAGGACGCCCAGCTCGACGGCCAGAATCCCGTAGTGCTGACCATAGTGCCCCTCCGCCAGGGCGTCGTAGCCGAGGTAGTTGTGGCCCAGAATCATCGTCACCACGCCGACTCCCGCGTAGATGATCACGCCCAGCGCCGCACACGCCCGTACGAACCCGGGAGGCAGCACCCTCTGCATCGTGTCGAGGCCGTAGACGAGCGAGAGCAGCGCAAATGCAGCCGCCAGGATCACCCCCGCCTGGAAGCCCCCGCCCGGGCTGTAGTCGCCGTGGAAGTGCACATACAGGGCGAAGGTGATGATGAACGGGGCCAGGATCCTGGCGCCGACGCGCACGATGAGCTCTTCCCTCATGCGCCGTCCCCCTTCCCGTCCGGTTGCCGCGTTCGCCCCAGGCGCCCCGCGAGGAGGATCATCACCCCGACCGCGGCCGCGAACACCACCGTGGTCTCACCCATGGTGTCGTAGCCGCGGTAGGAAGCCAGCACCGAAGTGACCACGTTGGGGATGCCGATCTCGTGTTCGCTCTCCTTGATGTAGTGATCGGCGACGTGGTGGTGAACGGGGTTCGCGGGATCGCCGAATCCGGGCATGTCCATCGTCCCCCAGACCAGCAGCCCGCCGGTGACCAGCACCACGAACAGGGGCAGGAGCGGGGTGTGGCCGGGCTTGTTCTCGTGGTGCCCGCAGAGCGCCAGCGCCCCGAGGAAGAGGACGGTGGAGATCCCCGCGCCCACCGCCGCCTCGGTGAAGGCCACGTCCACGGCGTCCATCACGGTGAAGAGTCCCGCCGACAACAGCGAGTAGATCCCGGCCAGCATCACGACCGCGAACAGGTTTCGCACCCGTAGCAACGCCAGCCCCGCAGCGGCCAGCAGCGTCAGCAGCACGATGTCGATTACGGTTACGATGACGCACCCCCTTGTCCTTCGTCGGCCACACCTGCCCGGGACCCCTCCCCGGATGAAGCAACCGGCCCTTCGCTCCCCGACCGCTCCCCCACCAGCGTAAACGGCCGCACGCCCCCGGAGAGCGCCGCCTTGGCCGTCGCGTGCGTTGCGATGGGGCTTGTGAACCACAGGAAGCCCAGGATGAGGAGCAGGCGCACCGGCACCGCCTCCAGCTGGCCTCCCGTGGACACGGAGTGAACGAGCAGCCCCACCAGGATCAGGCCCGCCCCCATGGTGTCGGTCATGCCGGCGGCGTGCATGCGCGTGAAGATGTCCGGTAGCCGGACCATCCCCAGGGCCCCGGTCAGCAGGAAGAACGCGCCGGCCATCAACAGCACCCAGGTCAGGAGGGTGAGGGCCGTGTCCATCAGTTCGCCTCGCCGCCGTCCGGCCTCGGCGGCGCGCCCAGGTCGCCGTACTCGATGTACTTGAGCACCGCGATCGTCCCGATGAAGTTGATCAGCGCGTAGGCCAGCGCCAGGTCCAGGAAGTCGGGGCGCCCGTTCAGGAAGCCGAGCACCGCGATGAGCACCACCGTCTTCGTGCCGATGTTGTTCAGCGCCAGGACACGGTCGTACGCCGTGGGTCCGAGCAGGGCGCGGCACATCGCCAGCCCCATCGCCACCAGCAGCGCGGCGGCGGTCACCGCGAACATCATCCCGCGCCCTCCCCCTCCAGCGCCGCCACGCGCCGGTTCATGTCGTTCTCCTCCGAACCGTCGATCTCGGACTGCACGATCGCGTGCACCTCCATATCGTCACCCGTGACTCCCGTGGTAACCGTGCCCGGCGTGAGCGTGATCGAGTTCGCGTAGATGAAGCGGCCGAGGTCGGTGCGCTGCGAGGCCCGGAAGTGGACGATCGACGGATCGACGCGGATGCGGGGCGACAGGATGATCCTCGCGACCCGCACGTTCGACTTGAAGACCTCCCACACCAGCCAGGGCACGTAGATGACGGCGCGCCCCAACAGGTGCACGGGGACGGACTCGCGGTCGACGACGCCCAGGCGCACGGATACCCACACCGCGACCGTGCAGGTGACGAAGCCGAAGACGACAAAGAGCGGCACAAAGTGCCAGGAAAGCAGCAACCAGACGGCAAAAAGGATGCCCCACAGCCAGAGTGCCCGGTTCAAGTCATCGCGCTCCGTTGGCGGGGTTGAGGGTGATCTCGTCGGATCCTGCCGGGAGCGAATCTACCAGTTGGACTGGGCCCCGTCCACTATCTCCTGCACGCACAGCTCGATCGCCTCCGCCCTCCCGACCTCTTCGGTCTCGCTCGCCTCCAGGTACTGGCCCGTGCTGCGCAGCTGCTGCTCCCAGAGAATCGTGTAGTTCTCCCGGTCGAGGATCTGCACCGCCACCCTCAGCACCACCTGGCGCTGCAGCACCTGGACCGTCTCGGCCTGCTGCCCCCTGCGGTAGAGCGGCGCCTGCAGTTCGTAGCCCTGGACGGTTCCGGAGACGACCGCATCGGCGGCCTCCTCCCCCGCCAGGGTCAGCCCCAGCGCGCGGGGCAGATCCCTGAGAAGCGCCTCGTGGAGCTCCTGGGTCAGCTCGAAGCGGTTGGTGTCGTTCTCGAAGGGGATGATGGCGATGGTGCGAATGTAGGGTGGCAGGCCCGCGCCCGCCGTGAAGGAGTAGTTGCAGCTCCCCGCGGCAAGCACGACGAGGGGCGGGAGCCCGCAGAGGAAACGCCGCCGGCTGCAGGCGCTGCCTCTGCTACGGCTGGTTCGGATACCAGATATCGGGGGGGAACGAGTCCACATGGTCGACGGATTCAAGCGTGAGTCTGAGTTGTCTGTAGCCTGGAAGATTACGGTAGGTTGCCACCCCCGGGAAAATCGTATCGCCTTCACGATCCGAGATGAACACGGTCTCCACGACCGATCCCCGCTCCAGTCGTTCGGCATTCACGACGGCGCGGTCGCGCAGATGGAAGCGCACCCGCTCCCGTGACGGCAGGTCGTAGTCGAGTTCCATCGTACCGCGGGTGATGCGCCCCCGCACCATCTCGGCCCCGGCGCCGGGGCGGAAGACGCCGAATACGGCCCACATCAGTGGCGGCAGCGGCACGAGCTCGGTGGGAAGGCCGGCGGGAATCCTCAGTTCGTCTTCGACGAGCGCGGCGATCACCACGGCCTCCCCGTTGTCCAGAAAGAGGTCCAGCCGCGCCCTGTACGGCGGCTCCACCCGCGCCACCCCGACCCCCTCGTGGCGAAAGTCGGCCTCCTGCGCGCGCCAACGGAACTCGATCCGGCTCGGACGCGCGACCCTCGTGGTGTACTCGATGAGCAGCGCCTCGGCGCGGAGATCCGGCTGGGCGGGCTCCGGAGTCCCCGGCGCCGGTCCCCTGGGGGCGCCGCAGGCTACCGCCAGCAGTCCCCCTGCCAGGATCCCTACCCTATGCAGCGGCGTTCCGGTACTTTCGGCTGTCATGCCTTCCAAACCCGCCTTTCTTGTGTCCGATGTTCACCTCGGCGCGGTTCCGCCCAAGACCGAAGAAGCATTCCGGCGCTGGCTGCTCCACGTCAAGGAATCTGGAAGCCGCCTGATCATCAACGGCGACCTCTTCGACTTCTGGTTCGAATACCGCCGGGTCGTGCTCGCCGAGCACGTGAGAGTGCTGGCCGCGCTCGCCGACCTCGTGGAGGGCGGCGTCCCGGTCCTGCTCATGGGCGGCAACCACGACTGGTGGGGGGACAGTTTCCTGCGGGACCGGATCGGCGTGGAATTCCACCAGCAACCGGTCAGAATCGAGGTCCAGGGAAAGTCC
The DNA here is from genome assembly GCA_965206305.1 of Longimicrobiales bacterium. GTDB lineage: Bacteria > Gemmatimonadota > Gemmatimonadetes > Longimicrobiales > Gaopeijiaceae > Bin94. The sequence continues at coordinate 3,047,958 of CBDBJI010000004.1, forward strand.
GTGCTCCTCGCACACGGGGACGGGCTGGGTACGGGGGACCTGGGGTACCGGTGCCTGCGGCTCCTCCTGCGCAGCCCGATCACCCGGTGGCTGTTTCGCTGGCTCCACCCCGACCTCGGCGCCTGGCTGGCCGACCGCGTGTCCGGCACCAGGCAGGAGCTGCAGGCCGGTCCGGGGACGCAGAACGAGGGCCGGTCCGGCTTCCTCGCGGCCTGGGCATGCGACGTGCTCGCCGGGGATTCCACCATCGACATCGTGGCCACGGGGCACGCACACACGCCGTTGGTGCGGGAGGTGTTCCCCGGCCGCTACTACGTCAATTCCGGCGACTGGTTGGTCCATCGCAGCTACGTGACGATGACGGACTCGGGCGCGCCGGTCCTCCACGAGTGGGCGGAATAGCGGCACGGCGCGGGCGCCGGATGGACGCCGGGCCTTCACCATCTTCCCACCGGCACGCGAACCGCGACCTCCACCGTCCCGGTCATGGGGTCGCCCTCGACCGTCAGTGGTTCGGGGAAGTCCCGCAGGTGCGTCGATACAAAGGCGTCCACGCCGGAGAGCAGCAGGATGAACACCCCGAGGGCGAACCAGTCCTCACGCTGTTCCGCACGGGCATCCACGAGCCCGCGGAAGCGGATGATTTCGGGGTGGCGCTCAAGCTGGGCCTCGACACTCTCGGGCGGGACCCCTTCGTGCATCAGTCGGGACGTGACCCGGTCCTCCCACAGCACGACCTGCCGGCGGGCGGCACCCAGGCGACGGTGGCTCTTGTAGATCATCCAGCCGGTCAGCGACTCCCACCCGAAGTAGAACGCGCCGCGCGTGGCCGAACCGGTGGCCACATGTCCCCATCCCGGGACGATCGCGCCGCGCAGGAACGCCCCCGAGGGGGAGAGGCCCGCCGGCACCGAGTCCGCGGGGGCCACGCTGTCCCGCACCGGGTCCCCCGCGGCGGCGACCTGGGCCCGCGCCGGGCCTGCGGATCCGGCGAGCAGCACCACGGCGGCGGCGCACAGGGCGGGCCTCGCCAACGCGGCGCCTCGACGCTCCCGGTGCTCACGCGGGTTCATCCACGGGCTGCTACACATGTGCCGGCACCATCACGGGCAGCACCCGCGGCTCAACCTGGACCCGGAGCTCCCGAGCCGGTTCCGGCGACAGCTCACCATCCATTTCGAACCAGACCGGCTTCCCGTCGGTGCGGCCCAACCGGGCCTCCTCGATCCGGCACATCGTCAGCGCCTCCATTCCGGCATGAGTCCCGCGGATGACCCTGGGGACGAGAGCCATGATCCGAAACAGGCTCATTGCCGGCACGTGCAACAGGTCGAGTCTTCCGTCCGACGAGCGCGCGCCCGGGTTGACCATGAAACCGCCTCCCATGGACGGGCCGACCGTGATGACGGAGAGTGTGGTCCTGCCCTGCACGGTGCGGCCTCCGCGGCCGACATCGATTCGCACCTCTGGCGCGCGATAGGTCGCGAGGGCGTAGAGGAGCGCGGCCAGATACTGGGCCAGCCCCGTCAGCCGCGTGAAACGGGCGCGGCAGCGCAGCACGTCGACGTCCACACCCACACCGATGACGTTCACGAACACGCGTTCTCCACGGTCCCACCGTACGCGTCCCACGTCGAAATGTTTGACCGTGCCCTGCTCGAGGACGCTCGCCACGGCGGCGGCGCTCCGCTCCGCCCCCACCATCCGGAAGAAGTCGTTGCCGGTCCCCGCGGGAAAGACGCACACCGGCGGCAGCACCCCCGGTCCCCCGGCAAGGAGGCCCCCCGCCACCTCGTGCACGGTGCCGTCACCACCGACCACCACGACCGCCCGCGCACCGGCCTCGCGCGCCTCCGCCGCCAGTTCGGCCGCGTGTCCCGGACCCTCGGTGTAGCGCGCCTCGCAGGGAAGCGACCGCGCGTCCAGCTCCTCCAGCAGCTCCATCGCCGCCCGGCGCCCACGCCCCCCCGACGCGGCCGGATTGATGATTACACGGGCCGGTTTCGTATTCATTAGAGGAAGATAAGGCAATCGTGCAGGGTGGCGGGGGCGTGTGGGAATCGAACCCACCCACCCGGGTCTTAGCCGGGCGCACTGGTTTTGAAGACCAGACGGAACACCAGTCCCGATCCGCCCCCCCGCTGCGCCGCCGTCGCCTCGGCGTCCGGCGGCCGCACGACCCCCCCCCCCCCCCCCCCGCCCTACCCTTCCCCCTCATCAGCCATCGGCGGACACGTTGTCACCGCCGGCCCGCGGGTGCAACTCCTCCTCCCTCCGGCGCTCCTCCAACAGGTCGAACGTCCTGGCCAGTTCCGTGCGCAGAACGGCGAAGCGCCGCCGCAGGTCCGGGCGACCCTGGAGGCGCAGGAAGAGCGAGGCGTCTTCCCTGGCCTCGTTGGCAAGCTCCACCCAGCGCAGGGTCGTATAGCCGGAGACGGGGGCCAGCGCCGTCGCCGTCAGCGCCAGCCAGGGACCGCCAATCGCATAGCCGACCAGGATCCACAGGGCCCAGGCGGCGACAACCCCGCTCATCAGTGCGAGCAGCTTGTGGGTGGCGGTGATCTCGTAGTCGGGCCGGGTACGGCGGACGACGAAGCCGGGGAAGCGGGAAACGGGGGCCCAGAGCAGGGCGCCCGCCAGCGCGAAGGGCAGTCCCAGGAGGAGGAGGGCTCCCCTCGCGGCCACGTAGCGCGCGACCGGAAGGAAAGCATACCGGTACGGCACGTCGCCCTCCCCGGCCCGGAGCTGCTTGCTGAGCTCGGCGTACTCCCCGACCTTGCGGCGCAGCTCGGCCAGCTCCTCGGGGGCGGTGCGGCGCAGCCACTCCAGTCCGGCGGCGAAGCGCTGGAGACGGGGGAAGCGCGTCCCGAGCCGCTCCCGCGCCCGCCAGGGCACCCGGCGGCGGTGGCGGACGTAGAGCTGTTCGGCAACCTCCACCAGCATCCTGTCCCGGTGATCCGACAGGTTGAGCGTCTGGTCCCTGAGCCCTGCCTCGATCCGCGCGGTGAGTTCCCGCACGGCGACCACCGGATCGTCCCGGTACGCCTCCCTCAGGTCCGCGCACCCGAAGGCCGCCCCGAACCGCACGGCGACCGCGGTGCGGGCAAGCTCCTTGCGCGAGTACGTGATTCCCACCGGCACGATCGACAGCCCCAGGCGCCACCCGGCGCTCTCTTCCGCCTGCAGTGCGATCCGCGCGGCCCCGGTGCGCAGCGCGGCCAGCTGCGCCCCGGAGTGGCTCTTCCCCTCGGGGTAGATCTGGATCGCGCCGCCCTCGCGCAGCAAGTCCACGACCGCCCGGAACATCTCCTCGTTTCGGTGCATGGCGTCGGGGTCGTCCTGCCTCCGGTACACGGGAATGCCCCCCAGTGCGCGCAGCAGGGGGCCGAGGATCCTCTGGTCGAAGAGGGGGGCGCGCGCGAGGGGCCGGGTGAGACGTTCGCTGCACCGGTAGACCAGAAGCGGGTCGAGAAGGCTGTTGGGGTGGTTGGCCGTGACCACCAGCGGGCCGTCCGGCAGCGGCGGTCCGTGGCGGTCAACCCGGTAGAACACACCTGCCGCCGCGCCCGCGATGCCCGTCATCAGCCGGGGGATCCGGTCCAATTCGTACCCTCCTATGTTGGCTGCTTGTGATTCCGGCTCGGCGGTCACGCTTCGTCTCATCGCCTGCTACGCGTTATCTTGGCCAATTCTGATGGAAATGCGCCACCCGGCACAACGGCCAGCGCCTTGTCCGGTGGCTCCGTGGATCCAACCGGCCACCCCGCGCAGCAAGGAGAAACCGATGAGCCGAGCGGTCGATCCGGCCAGTGCCGTGCCTTCCGCGCAGCGGACGTCACTGGCCGGAGCAGCACCGCAGCGGGGAGCGCCGGCCCACGCCGGCGCGCAGAGTGGGGACCTGCCCGGAGCCTCCCCGGGGCAGCGCAACCCCGGGATGCCCCTCGACCTGCAAGCCGTGCGCGCGGTACGGGTGAACCGCCCCGCCGCCGACGACCGCGCCGCTACCCTGACCCGGCGGCGGTCGGTGAAGCGGGAGTGGCAGGCCGGATGGCTCCTGCGCGCGGTCACGATGATCGACCTCACCACCCTGGCAGGCGACGACACGCCGGGGCGCGTGCAGCGCCTCTGCGGGAAGGCGCGAAGGCCGGTGCGGAACGACCTCCTCGCCGCGTTGGAAGTGTCGCCGGACGAGATCACCGCCGCCGCCGTGTGCGTCTACCACGGGCTGGTGGGGACCGCCCGCGCGGCCCTGCGCGGCACCGGCATCCCGGTGGCGGCCGTCTCTACGGGCTTCCCCGCGGGGCTCTCGCCGCTCCCCACCCGGATTCGGGAGATCGAGGAGTCGGTGGCCGCCGGGGCCGAAGAGATCGACGTGGTGATCACGCGCGGTTGCGTGCTCGCCGGAGACTGGGAGAGGCTGTACGACGAGGTCGCGGTGTTTCGCGAAGCCTGCGGCCCTGCCGCCGTGAAGGTGATCCTCGGAACCGGAGAACTGGGAACGCTGGCCAACGTGAAGCGTGCCGCCCTCGTCGCGATGATGGCCGGCGCCGACTTCGTGAAGACCTCCACCGGCAAGGAGCCGGTGAACGCGACGCTTCCGGTCGGGATCGTGCTGGCCCGCGCCATCAGGGTGTACTTCCGCGCCACCGGTATCCGGGTCGGGCTCAAGGCCGCCGGGGGGCTGAAGACGGCGAAGGACGCCCTCGCGTGGCTGATCCTGGTCAAGGAGGAACTCGGCGACCGGTGGCTGGACCCGCACCTGTTCCGGATCGGCGCAAGCTCCCTCCTGGCGGACATCGAGCGCCAGCTCGAACACCACGTGACCGGGCGCTATTCGGCCTTCCACCGCCACCCGCTGGGCTGACCGCCATGAACCGCGTCCGCGAAGCATTCCTGAATCCCGCCTACGGGCCCGCCCCCGAGAGCGAGGCGCTCGCGATGGAGTGGCTCGGCGGCGGCGAGCGGTCCTTCGGGCACTACATCGCGGGGCGCTGGACGGACGGGGGCGACCTGCACGCGACGCGCTGCCCCGCCGACGGCAGGCTGCTGGCCCGATTCGCGTACGGGACGGCCGCCGAGGTCGACCGAGCGGTCCTTGCGGCCGGGGAAGCCCTGGCTCCGTGGCAGGAGATCGGGGGCCAGGAGAGGGCGCGCCACCTCTACCGGCTCGCCCGCCAGATCCAGAAGCGCTCGCGCCTCTTCGCGGTCGTGGAGTCGCTCGACAACGGGAAAACGATCCGTGAGGCACGCGACCTCGACATCCCGCTCGCCGCCAGGCACTTCCAACACCACGCGGGGTGGGCCCAGCTCGCCGCCGCACAGTTCCCCGACCACGAGCCCGTCGGAGTGGTGGGCCAGATCATCCCCTGGAACTTCCCCCTGCTCATGCTCGCCTGGAAGGTGGCGCCCGCGCTGGCCGCCGGGAACACCGTCGTCCTGAAGCCCGCCGAATACACCCCCCTCTCGGCGCTGCTCTTCGCCGAGGTGGCCGCCGAGACCGGGCTGCCACCCGGCGTCCTCAACATCGTGACGGGGGACGGCGCCGCCGGAGCGGCTGTCGTGCGGCATGCGGGAGTGGCCAAGATCGCATTCACCGGCTCGACGGAGGTAGGCCGCGAAATCCGCCGTGCGACCGCCGGGACCGGCAAGCATCTCTCGCTGGAGCTCGGCGGCAAGTCACCCTTCGTCGTCTTCGACAGTGCCGACCTGGACGCCGCCGTCGAGGGGATCGTGGATGGTGTCTGGCTGAACCAGGGCCAGGTCTGCTGCGCGGGGTCGCGCCTGCTGGTCCAGGAGAGCGTGGAGGAGGAGATGCTCGCCCGTCTCCGCGCAAGGATGGAGAGCATCCGGGTCGGGCATCCGCTCGACAAGTCGATGGACATGGGCGCAGTGGTGGACCAGAGCCAGATGGACCGAATCCGGGGGTTCCTCGACGCCGGAGAGGCCGATGGCGCAAAGATCTGGCAGCCTTCGGGCGAGGTGCCCCGGGACGGGTTCTTTCTGCCGCCCACACTTTGCACCGGGGCGCCTGTCACGAGTCCGATCGTCACCGAGGAGGTCTTCGGGCCCGTACTGGTGAGCCTGACCTTCCGCACCCCGGCGGAGGCGGTGGCCCTGGCCAACGACACGCGATACGGGCTGGCCGCCAGCGTCTGGACCGAGGACCTGAGTCTGGCGATGGATGTGGCGCCCGCGGTCAAGGCCGGCACGGTGTGGGTGAACTGCACCAACCGCTTTGACGCGGCGTCCGGCTTCGGGGGCTACCGGGAATCGGGGTTCGGCCGCGAAGGCGGGAAGGAAGGGATGTGGGAGTACCTGAAGCCGGTTGTGCCGGAGCGCCCTGCCGGTGCGGCGGTGGCCGAGCGGGCCGGGGTGCGTTCGGGCGACGGGATGCCGGGGCGGGACGGAGCTTCGGGCGATGGGATGCCGACGCGGGACGGGCTCTCCGGAGACGCGATCGACCGTACCCGGAAGCTCTGGATCGGCGGCAGGCAGAAGCGTCCCGACGGGGGCTACTCGCTGACGCAGCTGGGCCCGGACGGGCTGCCCTGGGGTGAAGCGCCCCGCGGCAGCCGCAAGGACGTGCGCGACGCGGTGGAGGCTGCGGGGAAGGCACGGGGGCCCTGGGGCGCCACGACCGCTTACCTGCGCGCGCAGATCCTGTACTTCGTGGCCGAGAACCTGGCGGCGCGCGCCAACGAGTTCGCCGGGGCGCTGAGAAGCGCCGCCGGGATGACGGAAGAAGCCGCGGCCGCCGAGATGGAGGCGGCAGTGCAGGCGCTCTTCACCTTCGCGGCCTGGGCGGACAAGTACGACGGCAGTGTGCACTCCACTCCGTTCCGCAACGTCACCTTCGCGATGAACGAGCCGGTGGGGACGGTGGCCATACGGTGCGCGGATGCGGCGCCGCTGGCCGGGGTGGCGGGCTCGGTGGGCGCGGCGCTCTGTCAGGGAAATGCGGCGGTGGTCGTCGTCCCCGAGCGCTTCCCCCTGCCCGCGCTGGACCTGGTCCAGGTGCTGGAGACATCGGACGTGCCCCCCGGAGTGGTGAACGTGCTGGCGGGGATCCACGGCGAGGTCGTTCCGACCCTCGCGGCGCACGACGACGTGGACCAGATCTGGGATTTCGTGGACGACAGGCTCTCCGGCGAAGCCGAACGACTGTCCGCCGGGAACCTCAAGCGGGTCTGGGTGGACCGGGAAGGCGTCGTGGACTGGCACCGGCTTTCGGGAGACGCCGGCGGGATGCTTCTGCGCAAGGGAACCCGGGTCAAGAACATCTGGGTCCCCTACGGTGTCTGAGTGAACCACCGCCCGACCCCGGGCGACGCCGGGTCCCTCGCGCGCCGGCTCTTCGGTGTGGATGGCGAAGCGACCCCCCTGCCCGGCGAGTTCGACTGGAACTACCGCGTTTCCGGGCCCGCGGGGGATTTCGTGCTCAAGCTCGGCTCCCCCGGCCGGCGGCCGGTCTTCGAGCTGATCACCGCCGCTCTGACCCACCTGGAAGGCTCCGGCCCCGGTGGCCGTGTCCAGAGAGTGGTTCGCGCGTCCGGCGGCACTCCTCCATCCGCCATCGCGGAGATCGACGTGCGCGGTGAGACCCTCATCGCTTCCGCCTGCACCTACGTCGCGGGGATTCCGCTGGCCGCGCTCAGGCCCCGTTCGATGGCCGTACTCGAGTCCCTCGGCGCACTGCTCGCCGAGCTGGACGCGGCGCTCGCCGACTTCGAGCACCCGGCGCTGGCTCGCGACTTCCCCTGGCGGATGGACACCGCGCCCGCGACCGCGCGCGCCCGCCTGGGTGACCTCGCCGGGGGCCGCGACCTGATCGCCGCGACGCTGGACCGCGCCCTTCGCCGCCTGGACCCGGTGCGTGGCGATCTTCCCCGTTCGGTGATCCACAACGACGCCAACGACTACAACGTGATCGTGATCCCCTCACTCGAGGGGGCGCGGCTCTCGGGACTCATCGACTTCGGCGATGTGGTGCGCGGCTGGCGGGCGGCCGAGATCGCCATAGCGGCCACCTATGCGATGATGGGGCTGCCCGATCCGCTGGAGGCGGCGTGCGCCATCGTGCGCGGCTACGCTTCCGTGTCGCCGCCGAGCGGCGCCGAGTGCGCGGCCATCGTGCCGATGGTGGCCCTCCGGCTCTGCATCTCCGTCTGCGTGCAGGCGGGCGAGATGCGGCGCCAGCCGGACAACGTCTACCTCGCGGTGAGCCAGGAGCCTGCCTGGGAGCTCCTGCGCACGCTGGCGCGGACGGACTGGAGGATCGCCGAATTCAGGATTCGCGAAGCCGCCGGGCTCCCGCCCAATCCCGGACTCGCGGCGGTCGCGGGGCGAACGGCGGCCGCCCCTGTCATGGCCCTCGATATCCTCGCGCGCCCCCACATCATCGACCTTTCCGTGGGCAGCCTGGACCTCCCCCACCCCGACGACCTGGCCCCCGAGGACGCGCTCGATCGCTGGGTTGTGGCCGAGATGGCCGCCCACAAGGCCACGGTGGGGGTGGGCCGCTACGGCGAAGCCCGGCTCCTCTACAACGCCCCCGGCTTCCGCACCGCGGGGAACGACGGCTCCGAGGCCCGCACCATCCACCTCGGCCTGGACCTCTTTGCGCCGCCGGGCACCCCCGTCCACAGTCCCCTCGCGGGTGAGGTAGTGTCGGTCGCGGACAACGACCAGCCGCGCGACTACGGCCCCACCGTCATCCTGCGGCACACCGCCGGAGACGGCACCCCCCCCTTCCACACCCTCTACGGCCACCTCGACCACGCCACCCTCGGCCACCTCGAACCCGGCCGGCGCGTCGCCGCGGGAGACGTGCTCGGCTGGCTCGGCGGCGCGGATGTCAACGGGGGATGGCCACCCCACCTGCACCTCCAGGTCATCGCCCTCGACCCCCTGTGCGACGACGGCATGGACGGCGCGGACCCGGACAACTTCCCCGGCGTCGCGCTCCAGCGGCTGCGCTCGGTGTGGGAGTCGGTGCTTCCCGACCCCTCCGCGCTGGCCGGGCTGCCCCCCGGCGCCGTGACCGCGACCACCCCGGCCGCCGACCCCACCCACCGGAAGCGCGATCTCGCGGCAAGGCGCACGGCGCTGCTCGGCTCGTCCCCGAGTCTGTCCTACCGGGACCCGATCCACGTGGTGCGCGGCCTGGGAGCATACCTGTACGACGACGCCGCGCACCGCTACCTCGACACCGTCAACAACGTCCCGCATGTCGGGCACGGCAACCGCCGCGTCGCCGAGGCGGTCGCGCGCCACTCCCGCGTCCTCAACACCAACACCCGCTACCTGCACGGCGAGATCGTCGCGCTCGCGGACGAGCTCCTGGCGCACTTTCCCGCTCCCCTGGAGGTCGTCTTCCTGGTCTGCTCGGGCAGCGAAGCCAACGAACTGGCGCTGCGCATGGCGCGCTGCCACACCGGCAACGACGGTGTGGTCTGCCTGGAGGGCGGCTACCACGGCAACACCGGCGGGCTCGTCGAGATCAGCCAGTACAAGTTCGACGGACCCGGGGGGAGCGGGCCGGGCGACCGCGTGGCGGTGGCCCCCATGCCCGACACCTACCGGGGCCGCTACCGGCGCGGTCAGGGTATGACCGATGACGAACCGGGACTGCGCTACGCGGAAGACGTGGCCCGCGCCGCCGCCCGCCTGGACGCCTCCAGCGGCGGCCCGGGCGTCGCCGCCTTCGTCGCGGAACCGATCCTGAGCTGCGGGGGCCAGATCGAGCCGCCTCCCGGGTACCTGGCGGCCGCGTATCGCCACATCCGCCGGGCGGGCGGCGTCTGCGTCGCGGACGAGGTGCAGGTCGGCTTCGGCCGCGTGGGCGACGCGTTCTGGGGGTTCGAGCTGCAGGGCGCCCGGCCCAACATCGTCACCCTGGGCAAGCCCATGGGGAACGGGCACCCCGTCGCGGCGGTGGTGACCACCCGCGAGATCGCCGACTCGTTCGCCAACGGGATGGAGTACTTCAGCACCTTCGGCGGCAACCCGGTCTCCTGCGCCGCGGCGCGGGCGGTGCTCGCCGAGATCCGCGACCGGGGTCTGCAGGAGCGCGCACGCACGGTGGGCGGCGCGCTCCTGGGCGAGCTGCGCGAACTCACCTTGGACCACCCGTTCGTGGGCGACGTGCGCGGGCGCGGGCTCTTCCTGGGGATCGAGTTCGTCCGCGACCGAGCCTCCCGCGAGCCCTTCCCCGAGGCGTGCACGTACCTGGTCAACCGTGCCCGCGAGATGGGGGTGCTGCTCAGCGTGGACGGCCCCGACCACAACGTGATCAAGATCAAGCCGCCACTGGTCTTCGGCGAAGCGGAGGCCGGGCTGCTGGTGGAGACGCTGGGCGCGGTGCTGAACGAGAGTGCGCTGCGGAATCCAGTCGATTGGATAAACTAAGCTTAAGTTAAGAAAACTTCAGCTAACTGACGGTCACCTGGGCGCCGCGTCACGGACACAGCCGCCGCCGCGTCCACCCCGCGCCCTCCCGCTCGTAGACGAAGCGGTCGTGCAGCCGCGCCCGTCCCTCCTGCCAGAATTCGATCGCCTCGGGGACGATGCGGAAGCCGGACCAGTGTGGCGGCCTGGGGACATCGCCGCCCGCGAAACGCGCTTCCAGCGCCCGCACCCCGGCTTCCAGCGCCGCGCGGCTCTCCAGCTGGCTGCTCTGGTCCGACGCCCAGGCCCCGATCCGGCTCTCCCGGGAGCGACTGGCGAAGTAGGAATCCGCCTCAACGGCCGACACCGGCTCGACGGGGCCGCGGATCCGCACCTGGCGCCCCGGCGGCTGCCAGTAGAAGGTCATGCCCGCCCTGGGGTGCGCTGCGAGCGCGAGGCCCTTGGCGGAGTCGAGGTTGGTGTAGAAGACGAACCCGCGCTCGTCGAAGTGCTTCATGAGGACCATCCGGCCCTCGGGAGTGCCCCCCGGTCCCAGGGTGGAGAGGCACACCGCCTCCGCGAAGACGATCCCGGGTTCGGCCTCGGCGGCGGCGAACCAGCGCGCGAACTCCTCGACCGGATCGGCGGCAAGATCCGCGAGCGCGAGGCCGCGCCGCGGGGGGGCGGGGCTCATCGCAGCCGTCTTCCGGGGCCGGCGTGGCCGAGCTGGTAGGCCAGCGACTCGTCGAGGCCACCGAAGTCGAAGTGGAAGCCGCTCCGGGTGGCGGCCTCGGGCAGCACGCGCGCGCCCTCCAGCAGCAGGGTCTTCCCCATCTCGCCGAACATGCCCCTGACCGCCAGCGACGGCACCGGGAGCAGCGTCGGGCGCTTGAGCGCGCGTCCCAGGATCGTGGTGAAGGTGGCGTTGGGGACCGGGTGGGGGGCGGTGGCGTTCACCGGTCCCCGCAGCGACGGGGTGGTGATCGCGTGGAAGATGAGCCCCACGAGGTCGTCGTGATCGATCCAGCTCACGTACTGGCGTCCAGTCCCGAGACGGCCGCCGACTCCCATCTTGAAGGGGAGCAGCATCGTCCCGAGGGCTCCACCCGCCGGGCTGAGGACAAGCCCGCTGCGCACCGGGACAACGCGGATCCCGGACCGGCGCGCCCCGGCGGCCTGCGCCTCCCACTCGCGGCAGAGGTCCGCGAGGAACCCCTTCCCGGGCCGGCTGGCCTCCGTAAGCCGTTCGGCGCCCCGGTTTCCGTAGATCCCGATCGCGGAGGAGGACACCAGTACCCGGGGCGGGCTGCGCAGAGCGTTGAGCGATTCCACGAGCAGCCTGGTCCCCTCGACCCGGCTCCTCCAGATCTTTCGCTTCTTCGCCGCGGTCCACCGTTCGCCGGTCAGGCTCTCCCCAGCCAGGTGCACGACGGCGTCGACCCCCTCGAGCCGCTCCCTCTCGATGCGGCGCTCCATCGGGTCCCACGCGATCTCTCCCCTCTCCCGGTCGGGCTTGCGGCGTACGATCGGCAGGACCTCGTGACCCCCCGTGGTCAGGAAGTAGCACAGCGCCGACCCTATGAAGCCGCTCGCGCCCGTGACCGCAACCCTCAGCCGGGGGCCCCGGTAGGCCGCGTGGCGCGCCAGATCCTGCGCGATCCGCCTGCCCCGGAAGGCGAAGAAGCGCTGGAGTTCGGTCTCGATGACGCCCCGCGCGAAGATCTGCCCCGCGGCGCCGCCGGGCGGCTCCCACTCGATCCTGTCCGTGATCAGGGTGGCTCCGCTCCCCCCGGGCTCGAACTCGTGGCTGTGCACCCACGACTCCATAGGGCCGGAGACCTGTTCGTCACGGAAGAGCCGGCCCTCCTCGAACGCGGTATGACGGATCTTCATATCCGCCGAGATGGGCCCCCGCTTCGCCTTGATCCGCACCAGGCCGCCGTCGGCAATGCCGCCTTCGCGGGAAACCACGCGCACATCCTCCCAGGGCGGCAGCAACCGTTCCAGCGCGCCCGGCCGCATGTGCCAGCCGAAGACATCCTCGAGCGGGAAGGGGATCTCGCACTCGTACACGAAGCCTGGCATGTCCTATCCAACCCCTCCCGCCCAGGAGATCCCTTGCACGGACGAGCGAAGCGCCGCTACTCCCGCCGCGGCGCCCCCGGGGTGGCCGAACACCGCGGAACCGGCCACGAGCACCGTCGCACCCGCCGCCACGAGGGCCGGTGCCGTCTCCTCGCTGACGCCACCATCCACCTCGACCTCTATCCCCCCGGGGCGGCGCGCCTCCGTGAGTGCCCGCGCGCGCGCCAGCTTCTCGAGCGACTGCGGTATGAACGCCTGGCCCCCGAAGCCCGGGTTCACGGTCATGATGAGCAGCAGGTCGATCCCGTCCAGCACCTCCTCGATGGCGGACAGGGGGGTGGCGGGATTCAGTGCCACCCCGGCGCGCTTGCCCAGCCCGCGGATCAGCTCCAGCGTGCGGTGAAGGTGGCGCGCCGCCTCGGCGTGCACCGTGATCACGTCCGCGCCGGCCCGGGCGAAGTCGGGGATGTAGCGGTCGGGATCCTCGATCATCAGATGGACATCCACCGTGCGCGCGGTGACGCCCCGCACCGCCTCCGCGATCAGCGGACCGATCGTGATGTTGGGAACGAAGTGACCGTCCATCACGTCCACGTGAATCCACTCGGCACCCGCTTCGTCGACCGCCCTCACCTCCGCACCCAGCTCGGCGAAGCGGCAACTCAGCAGCGACGGCGCAATCCTGACCATACGTCAGTCCTCAACTGCGCTGCATGCGGTAGACACCATTCGCCCCGGCGATCACCGCCTCATCGGCCAGGCCCAGAAACATCCCGGACTCCACGACCCCCGCTCGATGCATCAATCGGCTCTCCAGCTCCTGCGGATCGTCGATTCCATTGACGAATCCGCAGTCAATGATTACCAATCCGTTATCGGTCGTATAGACGTCGCCGTCTTCGTTCCTCCTCAACTGCGGATCGGCCCCCAGAGCCTGAAACCACTTCCAATGGCTGTCGAATTCAAACGGAACGACTTCCACCGGCACGGGAGCACGCTCGCCGAGGCGACCCACAAGCTTGGCTTCGTCCACGACCACCACAAAGCGATCCGACGCCTGGGCCACCATTTTTTCGCGCAGCAGCGCGCCGCCCAGCCCCTTGATGAGGTTGAGCTGCGGGTCGACCTCGTCAGCGCCGTCCACGGTGAGATCGAGAGGTGCCAGTTTGCTGAGGATACCCAGTGGTATCCCCAGTCGGCGTGCAGCTTTCGCCGTGCGGACGGAGGTGGGGACGCCGACCACATCGGCTAGTTCGCCGCTCGCCAGCCGGGCACCGAGGTGCCTGAGGAAGTAGGCGACGGTAGAGCCCGTTCCCAGCCCCAGACGCATTCCCGAGGCCACACTCGTGGCCGCTTCACGCCCCGCCGCGCTCTTCAGGTCTTCGATGGCGGATAGGACCAAGGGCTCTTCGGCGGATTCGAGGGTTCTCCTGTCTTTCACGAGGTGAAATCTATGCCGTCAGCAATACAGTCACCAGTTGCGCCCCCGGATTGCACGTCCGGGGCGTCCCCGAAGCAGATGGACAGTCCCGTGGCGCCGCACCCGAATGGGTACTCCGGCGCGTCCGCGCGCTTTACTCCCCGGTCGAATTGGCCATCTTCCCACGTCAGCCACTCAAGGAACGTTTCTTCCCGATCCAGCGCGGCAGGACGCGCTCAAGGGGCTCGGAATGCCATGATCATCGTCGCAACGAAGGGTATCACCACAGACCAGCTGGACTACATCCGGGAGCGCGTGGAGGAGCTGGGGCTCCGCACTCACATCTCGATCGGCGAGAGCCGTACCATCATCGGATGCATCGGCGACGAGGCGCGCCTGAGCCACGTTCCCCTGCTCTCCGTTCCCGGGGTCGATTCGGTGCATCCGGTCATGCGGCCCTACAAGCTGGCGGCGCGCGACTTCGCCGCCGACAGGACCACCCAGGTGCCGGTGGGGAACCGGATGTTCGGAGGCGAGGCCTGTCTGGTCGCGGCGGGTCCCTGCTCGGTCGAGGGCGCCGATATGATGGCGGAGACGGGGCGGGCCGTGGCCGGGGAAGGCGCCGCGCTGCTGCGCGGAGGCGCGTTCAAGCCCCGCACCTCGCCCTACTCCTTCGACGGGCTCAAGGAGGACGGTCTGCGCATCCTGACCGAGGTGCGCGAGGAGACGGGCCTGCCGGTCGTGACCGAGGTGCTCGACCCCCGGCACGCCGAACTGGTGGCGGGATACGTCGACATGCTCCAGATCGGGACCCGGAACATGCAGAACTTCGCGCTGCTCCGCGAGGTCGGTCAGCTGCAGCGGCCGGTGCTTCTGAAGCGGGGCATGTCGGCGACGCTCACGGACCTGCTGCTCGCGGCCGAATACGTGATGAGCCGCGGCAACATGCAGGTCGTTCTCTGCGAAAGGGGGATCCGGACCTTCGGGGGCGAGACGCGCAACACCTTCGACCTCGCCGCGATCCCGTGGCTCAAGATGGAGACCCACCTGCCGGTGATCGCCGATCCGTCCCACGCCGGGGGGCGCCGCGACCTGGTGGCCCCCTTGAGCTTCGCGGCGGTGGCGGCCGGGGCGGACGGCCTGATCGTGGAGGTACACCCGGACCCGGGTTCCGCCCTGTCGGATGGCGATCAGTCGCTCACCTTCGATGGCTTCGCGGCGCTGATGCGCGACCTCGAGGTCTTCGCCCAGGCTGCGGGACGGACGCTTTAGCAGTCCGTGGATAAACCCGTGCGAGCACCGGGCCCGGGGGGATTCCGACAGCGGCTGTTAGCCCGCTCCCGGCGCCCGGGGCTCGCGCGAATGAGCCCGGGGCTCGCGCGAAGCGTGCGCCACGGCCTCGTCCAGCGCCTCGAACTGGGCTTCCATCGCCGCCGCGGAGGTGCCGCCCCGAACCGCGCGCGACTCGACCGAAGCCTTCGGGTCGAATAGGGCGAACACCTCCGGGTCGAACTCCGGGTGCACCGCCCGCATCTCTTCGAGGGTCAGCTCACTCAGCTCCCGGCCCGATTCCTCGGCGGCCCGCACGAGCGCCCCCGCGAGGTCGTGGCTCTCGCGGAACGGCACCCCGCGCCGGACCAGGTGGTCGGCCAGGTCGGTGGCCAGCATCTCGGGGCGCAGCGCCGCTTCGATCCTCGCCCGCACCAGCTTCATGCTCCGCACGGCGCCGGTCATCGCGGGCAGCACCACGGCCAGCGTGTCCACCGAGTCGAACACGGCCTCCTTGTCCTCCTGCAGGTCCCGGTTGTAGCCCGCCGGGAGCCCCTTCAGCACCGTCAGCATCCTCGTCAGGTTGCCGACCAGCCTCCCCGACTTGCCCCGCGTCAGTTCGGCCACGTCCGGGTTCCGTTTCTGCGGCATCAGCGACGACCCCGTCGTGAAGCCGTCCCCGAGCCGCACGAACCCGAACTCGGATGTCGAGAACAGGACCAGATCCTCGGCGAGCTGGGACAGGTGCACCCCGGTCATGGCGGCCCCGAACACCAGGCGCGCGGCCCAGTCCCGGTCCCCTACCCCGTCCATCGAGTTCTCGCAGACGCGGCTGAATCCAAGGTCGGTGGCAAGCCGCCGCCTGTCGATGGCAAAGGGACACCCCGCCAGCGCCCCCGAGCCGAGGGGCAGAACATCGCACTCGCACAGCACCGCGCGCAGGTGCTCCAGGTCCCGGACGAGGGGCCACGCGCGCGACAGGAGCCAGTGCGCGGCGGGAACCGGCTGGGCCTGCTGGAGGTGGGTGTAGCCGGGCATCACGATCCGGGCCGTCTCCCGGGCCTTCGCGGCGATCGCCTCGATCAGCGTGACGAGTTCCCGTCGCAGCGTCCGGACCGCGTCCATACCCCAGAGTCGGAACCCGGTGGCCGCCTGATCGTTGCGGGAGCGCCCCGAGTGGAGCTTCCCTCCCACGGGACCGATCGTCTCGGTGAGAAGGCGCTCCACGACCGTATGGATGTCTTCGTCGGCGAAGGCCTCCGGTCCCGGCACCGCCTCCAGCAACCGTGCCACCTGCTGGAGCCCGTCGTCGATCTCGGCGGCCTCGGCGGCCGACAGGATCCCCGCCCGCTCCAGACCGCGGGCCCAGGCCCGGCTGCCCGACACGTCCTGCCGCCAGAGACGCCAGTCCACATCGAGCGAGCGGTTGAGCGCCTCCATCTCGCGGGAGAGCCCGCCCTCGAAACGCCCGCCCCAGAGGGCGTGGCCGGATTCCTCCCGCGGGGAACCCACCCCGCCCGTGCGCGCGGTCAGTGGCTCGCCGTGGGGACCAGTCCCCGGGGCGCGCTGGCCCGGCCGCCTGCGCCGTCGGCCGGGGCGCCCCCCACACCGTCCACCGCACCACTCCCCCGCCGGTTCGTCCGGACCGCATCCCGCGCCGCCAGCTCCTGCTCGGCGATCGCCCGCTGCGGGAGGCTGAAGAGCTTCACGAAGCCGGTGGAGTCGGAGTGTTCATACCCCTCCGAGGCGCCGAAGGAGGCCAGGTCGAGATCGTAGAGCGACGCGGGGGCCTGGCGCGCCAGCACCGTCGCCTGCCCCTTGTAGAGCCGCAGCCGAACCGTGCCCGTGACGTGCTTCATCATCGTGTTGACCATGGCGTCCAGGGCTTCACGCTCCGGGGTCCACCACAGGCCCTCGTACACCAGATCCGCGTAGCGCGGCGCCAGGGTGTCCTTGAGGGCGAGGCAGCGGCGCGACAGCACGAGCTGCTCCAGCTCCTGGAGCGCGGCCAGCAGGATCGTGCCCCCCGGCGTCTCGTACACGCCCCGCGACTTGATCCCGACCACCCGGTCCTCGATCACGTCGGCGCGGCCCACGCCGTGCTCCGAGCCCATCTGGTTGAGCTCCACGAGGAGGTCCAGGGCGGACAGCCCGCGCCCGTCGATCGTCACCGGAAATCCGGCCTCGAAACCGACTTCGACCTCGAGGGCCTCGTCGGGAGCGTCCGCCGGGTCGTGCGTCCACACGAAGACATCGGGTCCGGCGGCGTTGCCCGGATCCTCGAGCGGCCCGCCCTCGTGACTGATGTGCCAGAGGTTCTCGTCGCGGGAGTAGAGCTTCTCCACGTCGATACCCTCGAGCGAGATGCCGCGGGCCCGCGCATAGTCCAGCGCGCCCTCGCGCGACCGGATCTCCCACTCTCTCCAGGGGGCGATCACCCGCAGGTCGGGCGCCAGCGCGGCGAACGACACCTCGAAGCGGAGCTGGTCGTTGCCCTTCCCCGTGCACCCGTGCGCCAGCGCATCGGCCCCGGTGCGGCGGGCGACCTCCACCATCCTTCGCGAAATGAGGGGGCGCGCCATGGCCGTGCCCAGCAGGTACTTGCGGCTGTACACGGCGCCCGCCCTCAGCACCGGCAACACGTAGTCCGAGACGAACTCCTCCCGCAGGTCTTCTCCGAAGAAGCCCGAAGCCCCCGTGGCGAAGGCCTTTCCGGCAAGCTTCTCCACCCCGCCGCGCTGCCCCACGTCCGCCGCCATGCAGATGACGTCGGCCCGGTAGTTCTCCCGCAGCCACGGAACGATCACCGTGGTATCGAGGCCCCCCGAATATCCCAGCACGATCTTCATGGAAAGCCTGTTCCTGTTCCGGTCCCGTCAGTGCCCGGCAACCCGCCGGGTTGCGGGCCGGTGCGCAAGGTCCGTACGTCTCCCGCCAAGGTCGTACGGTAATCTGTCCAACGTCCTTGCGCTCCCGGCCCCTGACCAACCCGGACGCTCCGCAGAGCGCCGTTGGCTCTGAGTGTGAATGAGAAATAATACAGTGACAATGAAATAATATACGTTGCGCTTCCCAGCGTCAAGTGTTTCCCACGATTCCCGGTTCCCGGAGTGGGCGAGGTTTCCGTCTCAGCGCTTCCCGGCCAACTCGCTCAGGGCCCTGGCCGCCTCCTCGGCCGTGCGCGAATCCCGCAGGATCAGCAGCACGGTGTCGTCGCCGGCGATGGACCCGGCGAGCCCTTCGTACTCCTCCCAGTCGATCCCCGACGCCACCGTCTGGGCGGCCCCGTTCAGCGTGCGCACGATCGCCAGGTTTCCCACCGTTTCGACCGACACGAAGAGCGCGGGCAGGATGGAGTCGAGCGGCGGCACATGGTCCCACTCCTCGGGCAGCGTGTAGTGCGGACGGCCGTTGGCCCCGGTCACCTTCACCAGCCGCAGATCGCGGATGTCGCGCGAAAGGGTGGGCTGCGTGACGGGGAACCCCGCGTCGGCCAGCAGCTCGCGCAACGCCTCCTGGTGCGGCACCCGGTGCTCCCTGATGATTTCGAGAAGCGCACTCTGGCGCTGACGCTTTCCGCCCGACATCATTGTGCTTCGTCCCTTCTCATCGGCCTGGCAGCCCGTGGACAAAACCCGCGCGGCACTCGAGCGGGTTTATCCACGGACCGCTAGAAGTCGTAGCGCACCCGCAGCAGGAGCATTCTGCCGATCTGGGGCGCGCCCACGAACTCCCGGTGCATGTTGTTCAGGATGTTGTTCGCGGTCACCGAGACGTGGGCGTCGGGCTGGAAGGGCAGCCGGTAGCCCAGTGACGCGTCAACGACCTGGTAGCCCTCCACCTCGCCCAGGTACACGCCTGAATTCATCGGGAAGCCCGCGTTGAAGCGCGCCCTCAAGCCGGCGGTGTAGCCCGCGGACCGATCGTCGACGGTCAACCCCAACGACCCCTTGTGATTCGGGGCGTTCAGCGCGATGTCCCGGGAACCGACACAGCTGTCGTCCTCTTCGAAGTCGAAACAGTCCTCGCTCTGGAAGGAGTAGCTCCCGTCGAGCTGGACCATGTCGCTGACCAGGAAGCGAGCCGCCATGTCGGCGCCCCAGTAGCTGATCTCGCCGTAGTTTCTGTAGGTGACCAGGAGATCGTGCGAGGCGGCGCCGTCCGGCGCTATCGTGCCCAGCGGCACGCTGGCGACCTGGGTGACCAAGGCGCCAACCTGCTCTGCCGTCAGAAGCCCGCCCTGAATCAGCGGCGACAGGCGGTGGAGAACGAAAGCCAGCGTGCTCTGCGGATCCAGGAAGACGCTGGGGGTCACGGCCCGCAGCGGACCGACGAAGTTCTCGACCGTGGTCGAGTAGACGTCCGCGGACAGGAAGAAACGGCCCCCGATCAGACCCTTGTACCCGACCTCGTAAGTGTTGTTGATGGTCGGCACCAGCGCCGGGATTTCCCCAAGGGGCGCGGTGACCGGATCGAACGGGTTCCGGCCCGGCGCGGCGCCCGTATTGAGAAGCCCCACGAACGTGCCGATCTCCGGATCGTTGGTGAGGGCTCCAGGGTCCTTGAGCCCGGCCGCTACGAGGCCCAGAACCGGATCCGCACTGGCCAGGACATCGACCAATGTGTTCCACAACAGCACCGCATTCGCGGGGATCGCACCCTGCGTGACCGGCGTGTACATGCAGTAGGACATGAAGCCGCCCGGACACGCCTGGCTGAACGTGTACCCGCCCTCCGGCACGCCGCGCGCCCGGATGTTGTAGGTGATCCCGCCGACGGGCAACCGGATCTGGTCGGCAACGATGTCCAGGAAGAGGTTCGTGCTGGAGGGTGTGGCAAAGGCCCGGTTGTAGGTCAGGCGGAAGGACTGCGCCTCGGCCGGAGTGAAGACCAGCGCCGCCCGCGGCGAGATGTTGGGGTCCACGAGACGGCTGTGGTCATCCACCCGGATGGCCGTCACGAGATCCAGGTTGTCGAGGAGGGAGGTCTCCGAATGCAGATAGGCGCCGACTTCGGAGATGATGTCGTCGTCCTCGTTGGCCCCGAATATCGTGCCGCCGCTCTTCGGCTCGGTGCGCTGCCAGTCGACTCCGTAGGTGAAGCTCTGGCGCGACCCCAGATCGAAGCCGTATTGGAACTGGAAGGCCATGGTCGTGGACTGGTCGACCACCGGGGCTCCCGTGCGCAGGCCGAAGGTCCCCGCTCCGACATCGGTGCTTCCGACATCCGAACCGGAGTTCGTTAGGTTGACGAAAGCCTGGGCGAAGAGCCGGCCCTTGGAGAACCGGGACTGGAGGTAGTTGTACCCCCAGTTCTTCACCTGGAAGGCGCCGATTCCGGTCATCTCCACTCCGCTGACGAGGGTCGAGGTTCCGGCGTTCAGCACCAGGTCGCCGTCACCCGCAAAGCGGAAATCGAGGCGTGCGTCGGCGGAGTACCGCTGCGCCAGATTGTCCCGGGTGCAGATGGCGCAGCCGGCACTGCGAGCCGCCGCTTCCGCCGGATCGTCGTACTCCCAGTCGTCGCCGCGCATGTATTGGGCGGAGATCTTGAAGCCGAAGTTCTCGCTCGGGGCATGGGCCGTGCGGACCTGCCCGTGAAAGAGCGACCGCTCGCCCCCCGCCAGCGAGATGCTGCTCCCCTGTTTGTCGAGGGGCGAGGAGGTGATCAGGTGCATGACCCCGTTCGACGCGTTGGGTCCGTAGAGCGCCGCGCCCGGCCCGAGCGACACCTCGATGCGGTCGATATCGAGGTCGTTGGTGGGGAACATGTTGTACGCGTTGAACCGGAGCGACGGGACGCGCGCATAGCGGTTGTCGATGATCGCGAGCAGCGCGCCCGAGAAGACGTTGTTGAATCCGCGCGACACCACCGTTCCCTGGTTGATTCCGGTCTGGGCCGCGTCAACTCCCGGCAGGGCTCTGACGTGATCGGCGATTGTGGTGGCCGCTCTCCGGGCGACCTCCTGCGAGGAAACGGTCGAGATCGAGGCAGGGGCTTCCAGGGCCTTTTCCTGGCGGCGCGAGGCGGTGACCACCACGGGGTTGAGCATCAGCGCCTGGGAGCGCACCGCGATCGTCAACTCCGTTTCGTCGCCAGCGTTGACCGAGACCCCGTCGATTCGGGTGGTTTCGTGGCCGAAAAGCGTCACCACAAGTACGTAGGTGCCAGGCGCGATTGTTACTGTAAAGCGTCCCTGAGCATTCGTCCCCTGTGTGATTTCCTGTCCCAGCACTGCAACCGCCGCGCTCGCCAGCGGCTCTCCCGTTTCAGCATCCGTCACCCTTCCGGTTATGGTTCCCTGCTGTCCCTGGACCGGAACGGCAGCAAGGGTAATCGCAAAGGCAAACGACACTGACGCGGCAAACCTTGGTATGGAGCGCATGAGATTCCTTCCTCGCGAGTGGGTGTGCGCCGACCCTTCGACCGGAGGGGGCAGGTATTCACAATGCACCAATAATAGGCGTTCCGAATCCGTGCACGCAACGCCGCAGGCGGCCCGTGAGATGACACCGGGAACTTCCGGCGGCGGATCCGCATGAGCACTCGGTTGAGAGCGGATGACTTCAACTCCGCCCGGCGTCGGATCACCCCGGCGCTCCATCGCACCCCGCTGCTGTCGTTCCGGACGCTGGGACGCCACTCGGGAACCAGCCCCGGCCTCAAATGCGAGAACCTGCAGAAGACCGGATCCTTCAAGGTCCGCGGGGCACTCAATGCAATCGCGTCGCTGGGCCCCGCCGAGCGCGCGCGTGGAGTAGTGACCATCTCCGCCGGGAATCACGCCCAGGCCGTGGCGTGGGCTGCCGGCCGGGCCGGTGCGCGGGCGGTCGTCGTCATGCCGGAGCTCGCGTCGCGCACCAAGGTCGCCGCTGCGGCGGCCTACGGCGCCGAGGTGGTCCTGCACGGGGACGCGGCGGAGGCATTCGCGGAGGCTCATCGTCGCGCCGCCGCCGAGGGCCTCGTGTTTCTCCACCCCTTCGATGCGCCCGAGGTGGTCGCGGGCCACGGTTCGACGGGACTCGAGATCGCGGAGGACGTGCCCGGCCCGGGGGTGATCGTGGTCCCGGTCGGGGGTGGGGGGCAGATCGCCGGGATCGCGGGCGCGCTGGCCTGTGCGGGGCGGCTGGCGGGGAAGTCCCGAATGCGCATCTTCGGGGTTGAGCCGGTGGGGGCCCCCTCGATGCGGCGCAGCCTGGACGAGGGACGGGCCGCCCGGCTGGACCGGACCGAAACGATCGCCGATGGGCTTGCGCCGCCGATGGCGGGGGAGCTTACCTACAGGTATGTGGCTGACCATGTGGAAGATGTGGTGCTGGTCTCCGACAACGAGATCCTCGCCGCGATGAGGCTGCTCGCCACCCGCGCCAAGCTTGTCGCCGAGCCGTCGGGTGCCGCGGCGGTCGCGGCTCTGATGTGCGGGCGCATTCCCGTGAGGGCCGGCGAGACCGTGGTGGCGGTGGTGACCGGGGGGAATGTCGACGCAGAGGTGATGGTGCGCGCCCTGCGGGAGGGTGCGCCGTGGCCCTGATCCGGATTGAAGGGGCGGAGAAGCGCTACGGCCCCGCGGTGGCGCTCGACGGGGTCTCTCTCCACGTCGAAGCGGGCGACTGTCTGGGGCTGGTCGGCGAGAGCGGCTCTGGCAAGACCACCCTGCTCCGCGCCATCAACAGGCTCACCGACCTGGACGCCGGACGGGTGCTGGTGCGCGGCGATCCCGTGGACATCCTCGACCCGGTGCGCCTTCGCCGGTCGATGGGGTATGTGCAGCAGGACGGCGGGCTCATCCCGCACTGGACCTGCCTTGCGAACACTTCCCTGGTGCCGGGACTGCTCGGACAGGAAGACGCCGACGGGCGCGGCCGGCGCGCCCTGGATGCCGCCGGCCTGGACCCGGACACCTTTGTGGATCGCTACCCGCGAGAGCTCTCCGGCGGCCAGCGCCAGCGGGTGGCCATCGCCCGCGCGATCGCGGCCGGCCCGGACATCCTGCTCATGGACGAGCCCTTTGGAGCGCTCGACGCCATCACCCGCAGCGAGGCGCAGGAGACGTTCATCGCGTTGCGGAAGTCGGCGAGTGTGACCGCGGTCTTCGTGACGCACGACCTGGCCGAGGCGATACGGGTGGCCACCCACATCGCAGTGATGCGGGCAGGCAGGGTCGCACTCCAGACGCCCGCGGATGAACTCGCCGACAGCGCCACCGGTTACGCCGCCGACCTCCTGGAGAAGGCGGGGGTGGCGGTGTGACCGTCGTCCAGAGGTGCGGTGTCCTCGCGCTCACGGCGCTCTTCCCGGCGGCGCTCGGGCCGGCGCACGCACAGAATCCGCAGCGCCCCATCGTCGTGGCCTCGAAGACGTTCGCGGAGTCCTACCTGCTTGCGGAGGTCTTCGCCCAGGTTCTCGAGGCCGACGGCCACGCCGTGGACCGGCGTCCGGGACTCGGCATGACCGAACTGCTGATGCAGGCGATCATCGGCGGCGACGTCGACGTCTACCCGGAGTATACCGGCACCGGGCTTGCGGCCGTCCTGGGAGAGACGGCGACGGGAGGCTCGGTCCAGGTGTTCAACCGGGTCATCGAGGCGTACGAGGTGCGCTGGGGGCTGCATTGGCTCCCGCCTCTGGGATTCGAGAACACCTACGCCATCGCGATGCGCCGGGAGGCCGCCGATTCCCTCGGCGTTGGCACGCTTTCCGGACTCGCGGCGATCGCGCCGGAGCTCGTGGGCGGGTTTTCCCCCGACTTCATCGGCCGGGCAGACGGACTGGACGGACTCGCGACCGCCTACGGGATCGAGTTCCGCGGGACGCGCAGCCTCCTTCAGGCGGTCAAGTACCAGGCGCTCGAGGAGGGCGAGGTCGACGTGATCGACGCCTATTCCACCGACGGTGCCATCTCCCGCTACGACCTCACGGTCCTCACCGACGACCGCGGCTTCTTTCCGCCCTACGACGCCGCGCCGCTGTTGAGCCGGGCCTTCCACGAGGAGCGCCCGGAGGCGGTGCTCGCCCTGAACAGCCTGTCGGGGAGAATCGGTGTCGACGCCGTGCGGCGGGCCAACGAGCGGATCGAGGTCGACGGCAGGCCCGTCGCGGAGGTGGCGGCGGCGCTCCTGGCCGAAATCGGGCTCGGCGCGGGGCCGCCCGGGCCGGCGCTCGACGCGGAGGGGATCGGCGGCCGGGAGGGCCCCCGGGCACCCCTCCTGGCGCTGCCACGGTACATGTGGGACAACCGGCGCGATCTCGGCCGCCAGGTCGCCCGTCACCTCTTCCTGGTGCTCGCCTCCCTCGGCGCGGCGATCGTGGTGGCGTTGCCGGCGGGCGTTGTGCTGGAGCGGCGCCGGGCGCTGGCCGGATCCGCCCTGCGGGTCGCGGGAGTGCTGCAGACCATCCCGAGCATCGCGCTCCTCGCATTCATGATACCCGTGCTCGGGATCGGGGTGGCCCCGGCGGTGGCGGCGCTCTTCCTCTATTCGCTCCTCCCGATCCTGCGCAACACCTACACGGGGATCATCGAGGCCGCGCCCGAGGCCGTGGGGGCGGGGCGCGCGCTGGGCATGACCGAATGGCAGCTGCTGCGCCGTATCCGGCTCCCGCTGGCCGCGCCTGTGATCATGGCGGGGGTGCGGACGGCGGCGGTGATCAACGTGGGGACCGCGACGCTGGCGGCCTTCATTGGTGCGGGCGGACTGGGCGATCCGATTGTGGCGGGGCTGTCCCTCACCGACTCGGTGATGATCCTCTCGGGAGCCGTTCCCGCCGCCGCCCTCGCGCTGGTGGTGGACTGGGGACTGGCGGGCGCCGAAGCCGTGGTCGCCCCCAGGGGGGTGGCGGAGGGGCGGAGGTAGCACCAAGTTCACCGTCGCCCGAACCTCGGAGGATCGCCATCGATGAGCCTTCTGCGCCGATACCTGTTGCCCGGTTTCATCTTCCAGTCGGTGGTGATCGCGGGAGGATATGGCACCGGCCGGGAGCTTGTCGAGTTCTTCCTGTCGCAGGGGCCGCTCGGGGGGCTGCTGGCCATGACTCTGTCGACGGTCCTCTTCAGCGCGGTGTGCGTCGTGAGCTACGAATTCGCCCGCGTGTTCCAGGCCTTCGAGTACAGGAGCTTCTTCCAGAGGCTCCTCGGCCCCGGCTGGGTCGCCTTCGAGTTCCTCTACATCGCGCTGATGATGATTGTGCTGGCCGTCATCGCCGCCGCCGCCGGATCAATCCTCGAAGAGACCTTCGGCTTCCACTACCTCGTGGGCGTAGTCGGGATCATGACGGCCGTGGGCCTGCTGGTCTTCGGTGGAAACCGGATCATCGAGCGCGCGTTCGCGGGGTGGTCGGCCGTCCTCTACCTGGTGTACCTGATCTTCTTCGTCTGGTGCCTGGCGAGCTTCAGCCCCGGTATCCGGAGCGCGCTGGCGAGCGGCGGGGTCGAAGGAAGCTGGATCCGTAGCGGCTTCGAGTACGTGGGCTACAACCTCGGTGTGCTGCCCGCCGTGCTGATCACCATCCGGCACGCTCGCAGTCGCAGGGATACTCTCGTGTCCGGGCTGCTCTCAGGTCCCATCGGGATGATTCCGGCGTTTCTCTTCTTCGTGGCGATCGCGGGCCAGTACCCCGGGATCGTGGAGGAAACCGTGCCGGCGAACCACATGCTGGAACTGCTGGGTTCGCGGGGCTTCCAGATCGTCTTCCAGGTCATGCTCTTCGGGACGCTGGCCGAGACCGGCGCGGGACTCATCCACGCTGTCAACGAACGGATCGCCCGGCGCTACGACGAGAGAGGCAGGGAGTTGCGGTCGCTCACCCGGGTCGCGGCCGCGGTGGGCATGCTCGCGCTCGGCGCGCTGATCGCCCAGTTCGGACTGATCCCGCTGATCGGCGCCGGGTACCGCTATATCTCCTACGGATACCTGGCCATCTTTGTTCTGCCGGTGATGACGTGGGGCGTTTTTCTCATCCGGAAGCGCCGCGCCGAAGTCGGTTGATCGCGGCGATCCCCGCGGCCGGCCCGAGCGCCAGCACGGCGAACGCCCAGCGCCACCCCACCTCCCCGGCGACCCAGGGAATGCCCTGCACCGTCAGCGACGCCAGCAGGAACCCCGCGCACGTCTGCAGCGTCAGCGCGGTTCCCGCGGCCTCCGGTGGCGCGAGCTCCGTGACGAGCGCGCTGAACTGCGCCGAGTCCGCCACCACGAAGAAGCCCCACACCAGCGTGGCCGCCACGACAAGTGGGAACATCTGCCCGAAAAGGAGACCGATCACCAGGCAGCAGAGGCCGCTGGCGGCCATCGCCCGGTTGACGAGCCGCTCCCGGCCGATCCGGTCTGCCGCCCATCCGCCCCACAGGCACCCCAGCCCCCCGGCCGCGAGCGCGCCGAAGCTGGCCAGCTCCACGTAGCCACCCCCCTGCCCCGCCGCCTCGCTCGACGCGGCCAGGAAGGCCGGCACCCAGGCCCACATCGCGTACAGCTCCCACATGTGGCCCAGATAGCCGGCCGTGGCCAGCCGGGTCTCGCGGTGACGGATGACCCGCGCGGCAAGCCCCCACGAGAACGGGCCCCGCCGAAACGCGTGGGGCCCGTCGCGGTAGAGGAGCAGCACCAGGAGGCCCCCGGCCAGCGCCCCTGCCGACGCACCCAGGATCACCTGTTCCGGGCCCGCGTCCGGCAGCGCCTTGAGGAGGTAGGGCGCGGCCTTGCCCACCGTCAGGGCACCCACGATCGTCCCGATCGCGAGCCCGCGCGACGAGCGGAACCAGGTGGCGGCCATCTTCATCGCGGGAGGGTAGACGCCGGCGAGCAGGAAGCCGGTCGCGAAGCGTAGCGCCACCGCCTCGCCGAAGCCGGGGGCCGCCAGCACGCAGGCATTCGCGAGCGCTGCCAGCGCGGCTGCCGCCGCGAAGTAGACCCGCGAGCGCACGATGTCGGCCAGGTTCAGGATCGCCGCCAGCGCCGTCCCCGCTACGAATCCGAGATTGACGGCGGTGGCCAGCCACCCTGCCCCCGCGGCCGACAGATTCCAGCGCGCGGCGAGGTCGTCCGACACCGCCGTCGCGGTGAACCAGAGGGACATCCCCAGCAGCTCGGCCACGCCGAGCAGCGCGAGGATCCACCAGCGCCTCACCGACCGCTCAGGGTCGCGCCTCCAACATATCCGAGCCATCGGTGACCACGCGAAATCCCTCGCGCCGGAGGAGCAGGAAGACCTCGCTGCCGGGCGCGGCGGCACACGCCGCCAGCGCCTCGCGCAGGCGCCCGATCTCCGGCCCGTTCGGGTCGTACGACCGCCATATGACGGACGCATCGTGCACTCCGGCAGGATGCTTGAAGGGGATCTTCACCGATCCGTCCAGCTCCACCCCCAGGTGCTGCGCGATCGCGGGGGAGATCTTCTGGCTGTTCCCCTTCAGGTGGTGCTCGCCGACCGTGAAGCGCAGGGCCGGTGTCCCGTCGGGCGCCCAGGCCACGTCCCGGGCCTCGGCAAGACGCTGCCGCGGAGCGGACGGAGCTTCCGCGACGCGTACGTGGTCTCCCAGGATCTCGAACTTCCGCGTCCCGAGATAGTTCCGCACCGTCGCCGGGAGGACGTCGAACTGACTGGGAATCTGGCGTACCAGCTCGGCGATCCTGGCCTGCCCGCCCCCGTCCTCGATCCGCTTCACCAACGCGTCCACGACGCCGCCGTAGGGTTGGTCCGTCCAATTCTGCAGGCCCCACTTGTCCTTGGTGAAGCGAACGAAGAGCGGGTCGGAGGAGAGCAGACTGGACAGCGACGAGTTGTCGCGGAGCCCGGACTCCCGAGCGATCGTCTGCCGGTCGCTCGGTTCTCCCATCCGTTCGAGGGCGAGGAAAACCCGGGCCCGCCGCGTGTCCCGCAGTACCAGGTGTCCCTGGAGGCGCACCAGCCCGGCGTTTCGCGCCAGCGACTCCCACTCCGGGGCGGCCCGCGCACCGATTGTGTCGCGCAGCGCTTCTTCATCGATCACGCCTGCCGGATTCGCGAGGTCAGGCCCGTATTGCCGCGCGTTCATGATGAACTCGCGAAAGCCGGCGTTGCCGACGACCCCGTCGAGGTACTCGTACCCCCCGGCCGTCATGACAGCGACCTCCGCGGCCTCCCGCCACTCGGGGGTGGCGTCACCCACGAACAGACCCAGGACCTTCTGGAACTTCCACGGAGGCGCCGCCTGGCCCACGGCGCGCGTCAGCCACTGCGCCGCCTTCCCGACGACATCTCCGATCCGGCGGTCCACCGCCCAGCGCAGCCGGACTTCGAGCTGCCGCGCCCTCTCGCGGCTGACGCCGAACTCGTCTCCGAGCGCCGCCAGCCTGGCGGGCGTCCTCGCATAGGTCCGTTCGCGCGCGATCAGGCGCCGTCTCTCATCGAGCGCGTCGAGCACCGAACTGAACTCGGCCCCGATCTGCACATCGGCACGCAGCGCCTCGGCGGCGTCCGAAAAAGTGATGTCGCCGGCCACTTCACCCAATCCGCTCTGATCCAGCAGACCATCAAAGTCAAGTTTGGCCAGATCGGCCAGACTCTCCGCACCATGAAAGAACACGGCGCAGGCAAGTACGCGGTCGAGCGCTTCCCGATAGGTTGGGGATTCGATCAATCGTCTTGGGTCGTCAAGTTGAATTTCTCAAACAGGAATGTATAAAATACAAGATCATTCACGTTGGGACAACCTCAACCGGTGCATCGGATGGGACGTGCACCTTGCCAGAGGCGATGACCGCTTCTACCGTCCGTGCCATGAGTCACCGCACGGCCACCCGCACCCATACCTTCACCGAATCGGTTATTCGCGACATGACCCGGGTCGCACGGCAGTACGGTGCGATCAACCTGGCGCAAGGCTTCCCCGACTTCCCGGCCCCACAGTTGCTGAAAGACGCCGCCTGCCGGGCCATCCAGGAAGACGTCAATCAATACGCGATCACCTGGGGCACTCCTGCGCTGCGCTCCGCTCTGGCCCGGAAATATCACGAATGGTACGGCCTCGCAGTCGACCCGGACAGCGACATCACGGTGACCTGCGGCGCCACCGAAGCCATGGCTGCGGTGATGCTCGCGGTGGTCGATCCGGGTGAAGAGGTGATCGTTCTGGAGCCATTCTACGAGAATTACGGACCGGACGCCATCCTCTGTGGCGCGGCTCCGGTCTTCCTTCCCCTTGCTCCGCCCGACTTTCGTCTCGACCCAGCGCGGCTCCGCGCCGCTGTCACCCCGGGCACGCGCGCCGTCGTGATCAACACGCCCAACAACCCCACGGGTCGCGTCTTCGACCCGGACGAGATGGCCGCCGTCGCGGAGCTCTGCGTCGAGAACGACCTGCTCGCCATCACCGACGAGATCTACGAGCATATCGTCTTCTCGGGCCGGCACATCCCGCTGGCCGGGCTGCCGGGCATGCGGGAGCGGACCATCGTCATCTCGGGGCTCTCCAAGACCTTCAGCATCACCGGTTGGCGCGTTGGTACGATCGTCGCGCCTCCGGACCTCACGGCCGCCATACGCAAGGTTCACGATTTCCTCACCGTCGGTGCCCCCGCTCCCCTCCAGGAAGCCTGCGCGGCGGGCCTGGAGTCTCTGGGGCGCGACTACTATGCCGGGATCGCCCGGGACTACCGCGAACGCCGCGACATTCTCTACCGCGGCCTCCAGGACGCGGGTTTCGCCTGCACCTCCCCCGAGGGGGCCTACTATATCATGGCGGGCTTCTCGGACCTCAGCGACCTGGACGACGTGGCCTTCAGCACGTTCATGGCCAGGGAGTGCGGGGTGGCGCCCGTTCCGGGGTCCTCCTTCTACAGCCGGCCCGAGAGGGGCGCGAAGCTGGTCAGGTTCGCGTTCTGCAAGCAGGCCGAAACCCTGGAGCGAGCGGTCAGACGCCTCCGCTCCTTCTTCGGCTGAGGTTGCCGTGGCCGCCTTCCGCGTCTCCCGCATCTCCCCCACCGTCGCGCGCCGCGGGGCGTTGGCCGCGGGAATACTCGCCCTCCTGGCGGCCGTCTTCGTCGGTGTGGGGATCCTCCTCCCCGGGACCGTAGAGGTGACGCGCTCGGTCGAGATCGCCGGCCCGCCCGAGGACGTCTTCCCCTTCCTCAACGACCTGGACGCCTGGACGGAGTGGACGCCGTGGGGCGATGTGGAGTCGCGCCTGGAAGGCCCGCAGGCCGGTCCGGGGGCGCGCCGCGTGTGGGACGATCCCCGGCTCGGCTCCGGCTCCCTCACCATCACCGCGTCCCGGCCGCCCCACTCGGTTGACTACGTCGCCGAGGTCGAAGGGGGGGCGCTCCGCTTCGAGGGCAGGATCACCGTGGAGCCGCTCGGCGAAGGATCGCTCGTCACTTGGACCGAGCAGGCCGACCTCGGTTGGAACCCGCTGCTCGGCTGGACGGCGCTGAACATGGAGGAATCACAGGGACAACAGCTTCAGGAGAGTCTGGACCGCCTGCGGGAGCGGATCCGGACCGGACGACCGGAGAGTCCTACAGCCTCTCCAGCGCCAGCCTGATCAGCTCTTCGTTGGAGCGGGTCTGCCGCATGACCCGCTGGAGCTCGTCCATGGCATCGGCCGGGTGCTGGTCGGAGAGTTGCCGCCTCATCGCCCGCGACAGCCGGAGCGCCTCGGGGGAAAGGAGCAGTTCCTCCTTCCGGGTCGCCGACGCCCGCAGGTCGATGGCGGGATAGATCCGCCGGTCGGCGAGTTCGCGGCTCAATACCAGTTCGCTGTTGCCGGTCCCCTTGAACTCCTCGAAGATCACCTGGTCCATCCGGGATCCGGTGTCCACCAGCGCCGTGGCAATGATTGTCAGGGATCCTCCTCCCTGATCCTCCTTGATGAGCCGCGCGCTGCCGAGGAAGCGCTTCGGCTTCTCCAGCGAACTCGCGTCCAAGCCCCCGGAAAGGGTCCGGCCGCTGCCCTCCTCGATGGTGTTGTGGGCGCGGGCCAGCCGGGTGATCGAGTCGAGGATGATGACGACGTGCTTCCCGGCCTCGACCCCTCGGCGGCACCGCTCGAGCGTCATTTCGGCGACCTGGCAGTGGCGCTCGGCAGTAAGGTCGAAAGTCGACGAGATGACCTCGCCGAACCCGCACGCCTCCATCTCGGTGACCTCCTCGGGGCGCTCGTCGACCAGGAGGACTATCAGTTCGCACTCCGGGTGGTTCTTGGCGACCCCCTCCGCGATCGCCTGCAGGATCGTCGTCTTCCCGGCCTTTGCAGGGGCCACGATCATCGCCCTCTGCCCCTTGCCCAGCGGACAGAAGAGATCGATGACCCGGTTGGTCAGGTCGGGCTCACCGGCGAACATCCGGCCGCACTCCAGCTTCAGTTGGTCCCTGGGGTGCACCGCGCTCAGGCGGTTGAAGTCGGGGCGCTCGGCGGCGCTGCCCGGAGCCTGGCCGTTCACGAGATCGAGATAGCGGAGCGGCGGGCTCTTGCCGTTGCGGGGGCGGCGTCCGACGAGCCCCGCGAGTTCGTCCCCGGTGCGCAGGCCGAACCGGTGGATGAGGCGCGCGCCCACGTAGATGTCGTCCTTGCTGGACACGTAGCCCGCGTGAGGCTGCCGAATGAAGCCCGATCCGCTGGCCAGTACCTCCAGGACTCCCAGTGGCTTTCCGGGTTCGCGGCCCTCCTCGCCTCCCGGCGGGCCACCCTGGTGGCGCGGCGGCGGGCCGCTCCGGCCACGTCCGCGCCGGCCACGTCGCCGACTCGGCGGAGGTGGGGCGTCCGCCCCTGAAGTGTCCTGCCGCTCCGAAGCCGTCGCCGGCTCCCTGGCCTCCTCCGCGGCCCCGGAGGCCTGCCCGGCCCCGGCGCGCGTCTCGGCCGGCTGGTCCCCGGCCCCCTCTGCCCGTGAGCCGGGCAAATCCAGATCGCTCACGATGGTCCCACCTTACTGGAAGCGTGCCTGGTCCTGCGGCGCAGGCAGCACCCTTCTCGACGAATGGAGCAAGGGGAGAATGCGCGCACCCGCACGACCGTCACCCCTGGGAATCGCGCCGGGCAAGTGCTTCGCAATGCGAAGTCCGATGAAACGCCGCCACAGGCAATCAGTGCCTGGAATCGCTGCCCGACGCCGTGAAGACAAGATTCAACGCCTGGAGCCGGTCCGCAAGGCCCGGCCCGTTTCGGCCGCGGCGTCCCACCTTGTGGAGAGCCGCCCTCACACCCCATCGTTGGACCCGTAGCACGCGAATGCCGACCGGCAGCCGGGATCCCGACAAAAGGGGGTGGAAGGATGACTGGAACCGCCAAGGCACCCGGACCTCGCAGCGAGATTGCGGGCAAGATCGTATTGACGGTATCGCCCTTTGTCCTGCTCCTGGCGCTGTTCCTGATCCACAGGTGGCTGTCGTGAGCGTCCGGGAGCACCCGACCGGGGGCCGCACGTCTCCGATCCGTAGCGCCGGTGTGGCGATTTCCGGACAACTTCAGCGGGCCCCAAGTACACCTGGGTTGCTAATTGATTGCGTAACAAGAGATTGGCGAGCCGCGAGCGCATGGCACGATCAATGCGTGTACGTGTGTGCATGATCCTACCAGCCCAGGAGAATGTTATGAAGAAATCGACAATGATTCTGGCTGCGGCGGCGGTGCTGTCCGGGCCCGCACCCGCGGCCACACAGGTCTACGAGCATGTTTCGGGCGGCATCGGTCTTACGGCAAACCACTACCCTGACCAGGGCTACGGACCCGGGATCGGATTGGCCCGGCCCGCGGCCGGCATCGCACTGCATTCCGGAGGGGGAGTGTCCTTTGGATTCGGATTCGGGTTCGGCATCGGCAGCCAGGGCTACGGGAGCCACCTGTACAACGCCTATCCTTTCGTGCTCCAGCCCCGCTACCACTGCCGGGACTACATCTGGATGGATCCGTTCCGGTATTGTGGCACATACTATCGCCACGGATGGTCCGATCCCTGGTGGGGGCCGGTCGTCTTCGTCCCCTCTCCGCGGTTTCACTTCGGGTGGTACTCCCACGGGTGGTATTCCCCTTATCGACCCGACCCCTGGTACGACCGGTGGGCCTACAGGGGGTGGGATCCCTATTGGGGTCATCGCGGATACCGCACGGTCTACTACGACCGGGGCGGCGCCTACGACAGGGGCTACGCCCAGCCGCGGGTCGCAAGCCGGTCTCCGCTGTTCGGACCCCGTTACAAGGAAGACCCCGGTCCCCATGTCTACGTGAGCGACAACGGCCCCGAGCGCCCGGTCTCGAAAGCGGTTCCCCGCGGGGACAGAACTGCCCGACCCTCGCCGGGCAGCGACGGGGTTCAACCGACCGCCGGCCGCCGCAGGGGGGACGCGCGCGCGCAGCCGGAAACGAGGACCGCGCGTCCCCGGGTCCGGGAGAGGCCTGAGACCGGTCAGGGTGCGTCAACTTCGACACCGCCACAGCCGCGGATCCCGCGGACCCGGTCCGGAGGGCTCGTGATCACTCCGGGTTCTCCTGTGCGGACCTCCCGGCCGGACACGAAGCGGGAAGATCCCGGCACGGCCTCCCGGCCAGGCAGCCGCCGCCCGGTGGTGGTGACGCCGGCACCGACCCGGCGCGCGAAGCCCTCCACCGGCCGGGTGACGCCGTCACGGGGCCGCGCGACCCCGCAGGTAGGCCGCGCAACGCCGCCGAAGGTGCGGACGCGGCCCGATGCGGCTCCGACCCGGCGCGTCACCCCTTCCCGCCCCGCCACGCCCGCAAGGGCGCGTCCAGCCCCGAAGAGGACCGGTGCAACGGCACCCAAGGTGCGTCCGGCGCCGTCCCGCACGCGCTCGGCGCCCCCGAAGGCCAGTTCCGCTCCACCGCGTCGCTCGCCTCCGAAATCGTCTCCGCCGAAAAGGGCGGCCCCTCGCCGGCGCGGGAACTAGCCGCGAACCCCGGGGGTTGCCAGCCCGGGGTGACGGCCGCGCTGGCCCGCGCATGCCGTCACCCCGGGCTGGAGATTGTCAATCCGTGGGCGCGCCGTCCTTGACCAGCGACTTCAGGGGGCTCGCCCCCACCCAGTAGCACAGTTGGACGGGGTCTTCAATGTGCCAGAGCGCCAGATCGGCGCGCTTTCCCACCTCCAGGGTACCGCGGTCGTCCTCCAGACCGAGAACCCTGGCCGCGGCGGAGGTGAAGCCCAGCAGTGCCTCTTCGGGAGTGAGTCGGAAGCGGATGCAGGCCAGGTTCAGGATCATTCCCACATTGGTGATGGGCGACGAACCGGGATTGGCGTCGGTAGCTACCGCCATCGTCACCCCCGCCCGCCGCAGGGCGTGGACGGGCGGTCCGCGGTCCGCCCCCAGGGTGTAGGCCGCGCCGGGAAGGAGGACCGCACTCACACCCGCTGAAGCCATGGCCCGGACCCCGGCTCCGGACAGGTACTCGAGGTGGTCGGCGGACCGTGCTCCGATGGCAGCCGCCAGTGCGCCGCCACCCAGATCCGACAGCTGGTCGGCGTGGAGCCGGCCGTGCAGTCCGACGGCGATTCCGGCTTCGAGGACGGCCCGCGCCTCGGCGGGTGTGAACGCGATGTCTTCGCAGAACGCGTCGATCGCCGTCGCGTGGCCCTGCTGCAGCGCCGCGGGAACGATCTCCTCCTGGATGAGGCGGAGGTAGTCGCGGCGGCGCCCCGCGTACTCGGGCGGGATGGCGTGGGCGGCCAGCAGTGTGGGCGAGGTGTCGGCGGCGATGTGGCGCGGGAGGGCCGCCGCCACTTCGAGCATCCGCAGCTCCGTTTCGAGATCGAGGCCGTATCCGGATTTGACCTCGATAGTGGTGACGCCCCAGCCGGTCAGCTCCCTGCCCCTGGCGGCGGCACGCCGGGTCAGCTCCTCGTTCGAGGCCTGGCGGGTGGCGCGCACCGTCGACAGGATGCCGCCCCCCCCATGGGCGATCTCGGCGTAGGACTCGCCGTGCAACCGGCGGCGGAAGTCGCCGCTGCGGTCACCACCGAAGACGATGTGGGTATGGCAGTCGATGAACCCGGGCGTCATCCAGGCGCCCCCGCAGGGGATGACCTCGGCCGCCCGCCGTCGCTGGCCGGGAGCAAGATCCGCCTCCCTTCCGACCCACGCGATGCGCCCGCCCGCGCTCGCGATGGCGCCGTTCCGAATGACGCCGAGCGACCGGTCGGTCATCGTCGCCAGCTGGACCCCGGTCCACAGCCGGTCCCACCCAACCTCGGACATCTCCCTGTGCGCCCCCCTTGCCTGGCGTTCCCGGACGCCGCGCCCTGCCGGGCGGACGGACTTAGATTGATGCACCGATCCGCTCGCCACCGCAATCCTGCCGCGAGGATGACGTGCCGTCACCGCCCCTTCCATTGCGCGCCTTCCGGTTCGAAGCGCTCCTGGTGGGCGACGTGTGGCAGCGCGACGTGCAGGTCGAGGTGGACGCGGCGGGCCGGATCGTTTCGCTGCGCCCCCACAGTCCGCACGCCTCCTGCGAGCAGGTCCGCGGGTGGACGGTGCCCGGAGTGCCCGACCTGCACAGTCACGCCTTCCAGCGCGCCCTCGCGGGCCTGGCCGAGGCGGCGGGGCCGGATTCATTCTGGAGCTGGCGCGACGTGATGTACCGGCTCGCGGCCTTGCCGGGCCCGGACGAAGTTGAAGCCATCGCGCTACAGCTGTACGTCGAACTGCTCAAGGCGGGGTTCACCTGCGTGGGCGAGTTCCACTACCTCCATCACCCCCCGGGAGGCGGCCGCTACGAGGATCCGGCGGAGATGAGCCGCAGGATCGTGCGCGCGGCGAGGAGGGCGGGGATCGGCCTGGTCCACATGCCGGTCGTATACGAGACCGCCGGCCTCGGCGGCGAGCCCCTCACGGGGAGCCAGCGGCGCTTCGGGCTCGGCCTGGACGAGGCCATGCGGATCGGCGAGGCCCTCGCCGAAGACTGCCGGGGCGCCGGCTGTGGCCTCGGCCTGGCGCTGCACAGCGTGCGCGCGGTGCGCCCGGAGACCTTCCGGCGCATCCTCGAAGACCCGGACGCTGCAGCCGCCCCCGTGCACATCCACGTCGCGGAGCAGGAGCGGGAGGTGGGGGAGTGCCTGGCGCAGTGGCGCGCCCGCCCCGTGGAATGGCTGCTCGATCACGCACCGGTGGACCAGGGTTGGTGCCTCGTGCATGCGACGCACATGACCGGGGCGGAGTCGGCGGCGGTGGCCGGCCGGGGGGCCGTGGTGGGGCTGTGCCCGACGACCGAGGCCAATCTGGGGGACGGGCTCTTCCCGTTCGGTCCCTTCGTCCGCGCCGGGGGCCGGTTCGGAATCGGGACGGACAGCCACGTCTCCAGGAGCCCGGTGGAGGAGCTGCGCCTCCTCGACTACGGTCAGCGGCTCGCCGCGCGGACCCGATCGGTGTCGCGGTCGGGCCCGGACGGAGCGCGCGGCGGAGCGGTGGCCGGAGCCGGTGGGGCGCTGCTCGCGCACGCCTGGGAGGACGGGTGCCGGGCGCTGGCATGGGACGCCGGGACGGTGGCGGCGGGCAAGCGCGCGGATCTGGCGGTGCTCGACGCCGAACACCCCGCCCTGGCCGGGCGCAGCGGTCCCGCGGTGCTCGACTCGTGGGTGTTCTCGGGGACCGAGAGCCCGGTGCGCGACGTGATGATGGGGGGCAACTGGGTGGTGCGGGACGGACGCCACCTGCTCGAGGAGGAGGCCGCGCGGGGTTATTCGGCGGCGGTCCGCGGGCTATGGCAGCCCGCAAACACGGACTCCCGGAGCCGGATCACGGCATCGGGATCCTGATCCCCTGCACGCGCGCCGTCGCCGCGGCCTCCCCGTAGCCGGCGTCGGCGTGCCGGGCCACGCCGAGCCCGGGGTCGTTTGTGAGCACACGCTCGATACGCTCGCGCATTCCGTCGCTTCCGTCGGCAACCAGCACCTGCCCGGCGTGCAGCGAGTCCCCAATCCCCACCCCGCCCCCGTGATGGAAGGACACCCAGCTCGCGCCGGACGCCGTGTTCAGCAGCGCGTTGAGGACCGGCCAGTCGGCGACCGCGTCGGTGCCGTCCCGCATCCCCTCGGTCTCGCGGTACGGGGACGCCACCGAACCGGTGTCGAGGTGGTCGCGCCCGATCACGATCGGCGCGCTGATCTCGCCGCTGGCCACCAGGTCGTTCATGGCGACCCCGAAGCGTGCGCGGTCACCCTGCCCCAGCCAGCAGATCCGCGCGGGCAGCCCCTGGAAGGCCACCTGCTCGCGCGCCATCCGGATCCAGCGGCACAGGTGCTCGTCTCCGGGGAACATCTCCAGTACCAGGTCGTCGGTGCGGTGGATATCCGCCGGATCGCCCGAAAGCGCCACCCACCGGAAAGGCCCCTTGCCCTGGCAGAACAGCGGCCGCACGTAGGCGGGAACGAACCCCGGGTAGGCGAAGGCGTCCTCGAATCCGGCCTCGCGCGCGTAGCCCCTCAGGTTGTTCCCATAGTCCACGGCCACCGCCCCCCTTTCCTTCATTCCGACGATCGCCTCGCAGTGGGCGCGGATGGATGCCAGCGAGCGTAAGCGGTATTCGGTTCGATCGCGTTTCCGCAAGACGGAAGCCTGATCGATCGACAGACCGCAGGGCACGTACCCGTCGACCGGGTCGTGCGCCGACGTCTGGTCGGTCACGACGTCGGGGATGATGCCGCGCCGGAGAAGCTCCGGCAGCACCTCGGCGCAGTTCCCGGCCAACCCGACCGAGAGCGCCTCCCCCGCCCCCGCCGCCCCCAGCACCCACCCGACCGCCTCCTCCAGATCCCCCGTCATTCGGTCGCAGTAGCGCGTATCGATCCGGCGGCGGATCCGCACCGGGTCCACCTCCACCACGAGGACCGCGGCGCCGTTCATCGTCCCCGCGAGGGGCTGCGCCCCACCCATGCCACCCATCCCCCCGGTCAGGATCCATCGCCCGGCCAGCGATCCGTCGAAGTGCCTGCGCGCCATCGCGCCGAAGGTCTCGTAGGTGCCCTGCAGGATCCCCTGCGTCCCGATGTAGATCCACGAGCCCGCGGTCATCTGGCCGTACATCATCAGACCCCTCCGCTCCAGCTCGTGGAAGTGCTCCCACGTCGCCCACCGTCCCACCAGGTTCGAGTTGGCGATCAGGACGCGCGGGGCGTGCGCGTGGGTGCGGAAGATCCCCACGGGCTTGCCCGACTGGACGAGAAGCGTCTGGTCGTCCTCCAGTTCCTCCAGGCAGCGGACGATCGCGTCGAAGGCCGCCCAGTCCCGCGCGGCGCGGCCCGTACCCCCGTAGACCACGAGCTCGTCGGGCTTCTCCGCCACGTCGGGGTCGAGGTTGTTCATGAGCATCCGAAGCGCCGCCTCCTGCGTCCACCCCCGGCATCGCAGCGTGGCTCCGCGCGGCGCCCGCACCGTGCGCGGCCCATGGGCCCGGTCCGGCCCGGCGGGCGTTGAACGGCCGGCCATTGTCACCTCCTCTTCAGGGATTGGACGACATCATGGATTGCACAGCGTGCCGTCCGCGACCAACGCCAACATGGCCGCGATGTCGCCCGCCATCACCCGGTCATGGTCGAGGCGCGGCACCCGGGCGCGCACCCGATCCATCGCCCGCTCCACCCCGGCGCCCGCACACAGGGGGCGGTGGAACTCGACCGCCTGTACCCCGCAAAGTATCTCCGCCGCAAGCACCGTCTCCAGCAGCGCGATGCTCCGGCGGACCTTCCTGGCGCAGGCCATGCCCATGGACACGTGATCCTCCTGCGACGCGCTGGTCGAAACGGAATCGATGCTCGCGGGCCCCGCCAGCACGCGCATCTCGGACAGCGCGTCCGCGGCGGTGACCTGCACGATCATCAGCCCCGAGCGGATGCCGGGTTCGGGCGAGAGGAAGGCCGGCAACCCGGAGAGATCGGGGTTGAGGAGGCGGTCGATGCGCCGTTCCGAGATGGACGCCAGGTCCGCCGCCGCGATCGCGACGAGGTCGAGGCACTGCGCGACCACCTGCGCGTGGAAGTTGCCGCCGCTGAGGACGGGGTCTTCGCCCTGCAGCACGAGGGGATTATCGGTCGTCGAGTTCGCCTCGGTGGCCAGGATGCGGTGCGCGTAGGCATGCGCCTCGCGAGCCGCGCCGTGCACCTGCGGCATGCAGCGCAGCGAATAGGCGTCCTGCACGCGCGGATCCCCCGTCCGGTGCGACTCGCGGACCTCGGACCCGGCCAGGAGTGCACGCAGCCGACGAGCACTCGCGATCTGCCCGGGATGCGGCCGCGCGGCGTGGATCGCGGCGCGGAAGGGCCGGGGCGTCCCCCGGAGCCCCTCCAGCGAGACCGCCCCGGCCACGTCCGCCGTGTCGAGGGCGCGCCCGAAGCGCTGCACGGCCAGGATCCCGATCCCCGTCACGGCCTGGGTCCCGTTTACGAGCGCCAGCCCCTCCTTCTCGGCCAGCTCCAGCGGCGCGATCCCGGCCGCGGCAAGCAACTCTCCCGCATCGCCCTCCTCACCGCCGGCTTCGGCCCTCCCCTCTCCCATCAGCGCGAGCGCGACGTGGGCCAGCGGCGCCAGGTCCCCGCTCGCCCCGACCGAACCGATCTCCGGCACGACCGGGTGGATCCCGTGGTTGAGCAGCTCCAGGAGGCGCTCGATCACGACGGGACGGCACCCGGACTGCCCCCGCGCGAGCGCGTTGGCCCGGAGGAGGAGGATCGCGCGCACCTCCTCGGCGGACAGCGCGGCCCCCGCCCCGGCCGCGTGGCTCCTCACCAAGTTGCGCTGGAGCGCCCGCTGCCCGTCACGGGCGATGCGGATGTCGGCGAGCCGCCCGAAACCGGTGTTGACGCCGTACACGGGGGTGTCCCCCGCCAGGAGGCGCTCGAGAACGGCCCGGGAGCGCCGCACCTGCCGGGCTGCGTCCTCATCGAGCCGGACCGGGATGCCGCCGCGCACCGCCGAGCCGCCCCGCGCCACCGCCTCGACCTGTTCCAGCGTGAGGCCCTCGCCGCTGATCGCAATCACGTCCGCTCCCCTACCATGCGCGGTTCCCCCGGACCGCTCCCCCGCACCTCCGCGCGCCGCCGCCTGGCTTCCCTAAGCGCGTCGAACTCCTGCCGCGACAGCGTGAGCTCCCTGCCCCGCCACTCGGCCTCGAGTTCCACGCCGAGCCCGTCGGCCAGCCGGTTCACGTAGTTGTAGTAGGCCACGATCTGACAGATGTCGAGGATCGCGCGGTCGCCGAGGCCGGCCGCGCGGAGGGCGCCCGCGTCGCCGGCCGTCATCCCGCCCGGGTCACGGGTAAGTTTGACCGCATAGTCCAGCATCGCGGCATCCTGCGCACCCAGCGATTGCGGCCGCCGGCCGCGGGCCAGGGTGTCGCCGAGCGCCGGCGTTCCTGCAAGCGTGCGGAGGCCCGCCCCGTGATGGTTGATTCAGTAGAAGCAGTCGTTCTCGGCGGACACCACGACCGCGATCATCTCGCGCTGCACCCTGGATAGCGGCGAGGGTCCCGTCATCAGGTGCCGATAGAGCTGGTAGTGGTGCTCCATCGACGGCGGATCGAGGGAATGGACGCGCAGGATGTTGTCGACTCTCCCGCCTGCGTCGGCGTAGCGGGCGTAGAGCGCCGCGAGTTCCGGCCCCGCAGCGGAGTGCGGCGTGTAAGGGATGTGGGCCATGTAGCAGTCCGTGGTGCTAAGAGGCGCCGGGCGGATTCGAACCGCCGAATGGAGGTTTTGCAGACCTCTGCCTTACCACTTGGCTACGGCGCCGATAACGAAAGAGGGCGCCGTCGCCCCCGATCAGAGGCGGTGCGCCGCGGCTGGACCAGCTTGGGTACAGAGCGGGAAACCGGACTCGAACCGGCGACCCCCACCTTGGCAAGGTGGTGCTCTACCAACTGAGCTATTCCCGCGTGGGGGACTAGAACCCTATGCCCCGCCGCGCACCGTGTCAAGCATGGTGCGGCCGGCCGGACGGAGGGCACGCGCGGTGCTTGGCCGGCCCGGTCTCCGGTTCGTCCCCCAGGCGAGCGGCATTATCTTCACTGACCCGCTTTTCGTGGCACCGCCACGCCGACCTCAGCCGAAAAAACCCGGATCAGCCGTTGCACCGTACCGCATCCCCGGCCGTCGCCGCATTCTGCGCCCTCGTCGCTTCATCGGCCGCGGTCGCCCAGGAGCCGTATTCGCCGCTGGTCCCCCGGGGAACGCTCCGCCTCGACGCGCGCGGACTGTACACGTCGTATGCGGACGAGCGGCTGGCGAGCGCCCTGAGCGGGCCGGCAGGGACCGGGGTCTTCCCCTTCCTCGCCCGCACCGAGTCCGTCGTCGGCTCGATGATCGGGGAGCCCTGGTCCCTTAGCCTCGGGTCGATGCAGACGGTGGCCGAGAAGGGCTCGGCGAGGGTCCCGATCGCGCTGGATGTCGGCGTCTTCGACTGGCTGACGGTGGGAGCGGTGGTTCCGCTGGCCGGCAGCGACACCGAATTCACCCTCCACTTCTCGGCGGACTCCGCGACGGCGAACGCCGGCTTCAATCCGGCGCTCGATGGTGAAGTGCTGGTGACCGTGTTCATGAACGGCCTCCAGGGCGCGATCGGGGACTACGGCGCCTACCGCGAAGCCACCTGCGCGATGGATCCGTCGTCGCCCGAGTGTGCCGGGGCCACCCGCGTCCTGGAGGAGGCGCGCGCCTTCGAGGGCTCCGCTTCGCTACTCTACGGCGAGATGTTCGCCCCGCTGGCATGGTCCGCCACCGGCGAGGCGCTGCAGGCCAGGCTGGGCGCCCTCTCGGAGGCCTTCGCCGCTGCCGGAGTGACGGCCCCGGCCACAGTCCCGCTCTCCACTGCTCCGGTTACATACGAGGAGCTGCAATCCTTCATCACCGACCCCCGCTACGGGATCGCCGCCTCCCAGGGGCTGGCCAAGTGGCGGTCGGTCTGGCAGCTGGGCGATGTGGAGTTGCGGGCGGATGCGCGCCTGGCCGACGCGGGAGGGACGGCGTCGTCCCACCGGGTCGTTGCCGGCGCCGGGGCCCTCCTCCGCCTCCCCACCGGGTCGCAGGACGATCCGGCCAACTTCCTGGACACCGGTTCCGGCGACGCCCAGTGGGATGTGGAGCTCAGAGGCTGGGTGAACGGGCAGTGGGCACTCGGCTTCGGTCTCTGGGCGGACCTGCGCTACGGAATTCAGGTGGGGGGCGGGAGCGAGCGGCGCGTCTTCGATCCGGCGGCTCCCTTCGCCCCCCTGTCCACCCAGGCCCAACTCGACTGGGACCCCGGCGACTACCAGGTCATCGAGCTCTCGCCGTGGTACCGGATCTCGGACGGCCTGTCCGCACTGGCGGGCTACCGTTTCTTCCGCAAGGGCGAGGACTCGTTCGCGCTGCGGCCGCGGACCGAACCCGATCCCGCCACCTCGCCCGCCTCTGCCCCCGACCCGTCAATCCTCGTTCCCGGCACCGGCTACTCCGCGAGCCACCTGCTCCTCGGCATGGTCTACAACCGCTCGGCCGCGGACCAGGGCGGGACCCCGGCCGCTCCACTCGAGATCCGCGTCGTGTACCGCCAGGTGGTCGGGGGAAGCAACAACGACGTCCCCCGCGAGGCCTCACTGGAGGTCGGCTTCCGACTCTTCCGCAGGATCTGGGGCGGCTGAATCAAGCAGCAGCGCCCGCGCGTGGTTCAGCGATGACTCCGAATCGGGGTCGCCCCCCAGCATGCGGGCGATCTCACGCACCCGCTCGCCGGCGCCGAGGCGCCTTAACTGTGTCGCCGCCGCCCCATCCACGGTGCGCTTCTCGACTGCGAAGTGCGTGGCCGCGCGCGCCGCGATGCGGGCAAGGTGGGTAATCGCCACGACCTGCCGGCCCCGCGCCACCTCCACCAGCCGCTCCCCAACGCTGGCCGCCACCACGCCCCCGATGCCGGCGTCGATCTCGTCAAAGACAAGGGTGGGCAGGTCGTCGATCCCGGCGAGCACCGACTTGAGGGCGAGCATCACCCGGGAGAGCTCGCCCCCGGACGCGATCTGCGACAGCGGGCCCGGCGGGAAGCCCGGGTTCATCGTGGCCACGAAGCGGATGCGATCGAGCCCCGGCGCGGCCGGTGCCGGCAGCCGCTCGAACTCCACCAGAAAGCGCGACCCGGCGAGGCCGAGCCCGGGGAAGACGGCCTCCGCCTTGTCCGACAGCAGCTTGGCGGCACGGCGACGTCGCGCCGAGAGATCCTCCGCCGCGCTCCGCCATTCGGCCTGCGCGCGATCGAGGCGGCCGCGAAGGGTGGCCGCGTCGAGCGCCCCCGTTTCGAGTTCGTCGAGCTCCCGCGCCAGGGTATCGCCGGTCTCGATCACCGCCGCGAGGGTCGGGCCGTACTTCCGCATCAGCGCCTGGAGGACCGCCTGCCGGTCGCGCAGCTCCTCCAGCCGCGCGGGGTCGTGGTCGATCGCGCCGCCGTACGCGGCGAGCTCGGCCGCCGCTTCGGCCACGCGGTGGTAGGCGTCCTCGAGCGCGGCCGCATGCGGGGCCAGCGCCGGGTCTGTTTCGCTCAGGCGACGCAGGCGGGTGGCCGCGCGGGAGAGCCTGTCCGTGACGGCTTCCTCGCCGCTGTGCAGCAGTGCCTGCAGTGCGAGGGTCTCGCGCGCGAGCAGGTCGGCGTTGGCGAGGCGTCTGGCCTCGGTGCGCAGCTCCTCGTCCTCGCCCGCGC
The DNA here is from genome assembly GCA_965206305.1 of Longimicrobiales bacterium. Taxonomy (GTDB): domain Bacteria; phylum Gemmatimonadota; class Gemmatimonadetes; order Longimicrobiales; family Gaopeijiaceae; genus Bin94. The sequence continues at coordinate 3,091,750 of CBDBJI010000004.1, forward strand.
GGACTTTCGCCCCGCGGATCTCGCCCAGCCGGAAACGAATGAAGTCGGCCCGGCTCGCCAGTTCGCGGCGGCGCTCCTCCATGTCGTCGAGCCGCCTCTCCAGATCCGAGACCTGCCGGTAGGCGCGGGCCACCCGCTCCGCCAGCTCCCGGTTCCTCCCGAACGCGTCGAGGACTTCGCGCTGGAAGTCCGCCGAAAGCAGTCGCTGGTGCTCGTGCTGGCCGTGAATGTCCACAAGCAGCGAGCCGATTCGGCGCAGCACCGACGCCGTGACCGGAGATCCGTTCACCCAGGCGCGGCTCCGCCCCTCGCTGCGGACCTCGCGCTTCAGGACAATCAGGTGCTCGTCCGCCTCCAGTCCCAGCTCCTCCAGAACGGCCGCCACCTCGACGAGCCCCTCGATGTCGGCCACCCCCTCCACCACCGCGCGCGCCGCGCCGCTGCGCACGATGCCGGAAGACGCACGTCCCCCCAGTAGCACCTCCAGGGCGTTGACGACGATGGACTTGCCCGCGCCGGTCTCCCCCGAGACCACGTTCAGTCCCGGTTCGAGCGCCATCGCCAGGTCCTCGAGGACGGCAAAGTTGCGGATTCTTAGCTCGATCAGCATGAAGAACGATTATAGCGCCCCGCGGGCGTGGGCATGGCTGGATGGGTCAACCGCCGTGGGCCGGCCGCACCGCCCAGCTCAGCTTCCGCCTCAGGGTGGCGAAGAACGAATGCCCGGGAAGCCGCACGAGGGGGACCCGGAAGGCCCCCATCCGCACGACCACGCGGTCGCTGTGCCGAACATTGCCCCCCTCCTGTCCGTCCACCGTGAGAAGCAGAGGTTCACGGCGTTCGAGGGCGGTCACCGAAATCTCTTCCCCGCCGGGAACGAGGAGGGGGCGCAGCGCCAGGGTGTGGGGCAGGATGGGGGTGACGAGGAAGCAGTTGAGTTCCGGCACGATGATCGGCCCGCCGGCCGAGAGGGAATAGGCGGTGGATCCGGTGGGGGTGGAGAGGATCACTCCGTCGCCCGAAAAGCTGCCGATCTCCTCCAGGTCACCCTGCGGCCCCACCCACAGGCCGAGGTGGACGACCTGGGCCACACCGGCCTTGTGCACCACGGCGTCGTTCAGGACCGTGAAGGTACGGCGTGTGGCCCCCTGCGCATCCCGTATCTCGGCGGTGAGGGTTCGGCGACGCTCAAGGAAGAACTCGCCGCCGAGAACGCTCCGCACGGCGTCCGCGATCCTGTCCGCGGACACCGAGGTGAGGAACCCCAGGCTCCCGAGGTTGATCCCCAGGACCGGGATGTCGCGGCCGAAGAGGAGCCGGGCCGCGCGTAGCAGGGTGCCGTCCCCGCCGAGGGAGATGACCAGGTCCACCGCATCGGCGCTCAGGTCCACGGTGGAGAGGCCGGGAGCGGCTGAGGCCAGTGCGGGCTCCACGCTGGCGATCGCGCCGCACTCCGCGGCGGTGGCGGCGATCTCGCGGCACGCCGTGCCGATCCGGCCGCCGGGACCGCTCGCGGCCGTACGCCCTACTATTCCTACGGTTCGGAAGGTGCCGGTCTTCATCGCCGTCGCTCGATCACGAACCGGGCGAGTTCCCTGAGCCGGGGCGCGGCCAGCCCGGCCGCGTTGAGGGCCGCGGTCGCGCGGGCAACCAGCGCGCGTGCCCGATTCCGCGCGCTATCCACTCCCAGAAGCTGAACATACGTGGACTTCCCATGTTCGCTGTCCGAGGGGCGCTTTCCAAGGACTTCCGCCGAACCGGTCGCGTCGAGGACATCGTCCATGACCTGGAATGCCAGCCCCACGCTGCGCCCGAATCGTCCCATGGCGGCGAGCGCGCCTTCTCCCCCGCCCGCCACCATCGCGCCGATCTCGAGCGAGGCGGTGAGCAGCGCCCCCGTCTTCATCCCATGGAGGCGCTCGAGCGCCTCCTCGTCCAGGCGCACCGCTCCGTCCGGGGATCGGCCTTCGGCGAGAAGATCGACGGCCTGCCCGCCGATCATGCCGCCCGCGCCCGCAGCCCGCAGCAGATGCAAGGTGATTCCACGTGCCTGTTCCCGGGTACGGCCGGCCCGCAGCGCCGATTCGAATGCCCAGGCCGCGGCCCAGGGAATCATCGCCGCTCCCGCGGCGGTGGCGGCCCGCACCCCGTGAGTGACGTGCGCGGTCGGCCGGCCCCGGCGGAGCGGTGCGTCGTCCATGCACGGCAGATCGTCGTGGAGGAGCGAGTACGCGTGGATCAGCTCCACCGACGCCGACAGGTCGTACACGGCTTCGCTCACCTCGCCCCCCAGTTCTTCACAGGCCGTCACCAGCAAGATGGGGCGCAGGCGCTTGCCCCCTCCGAGCGCGCCATCCTCCACGGCTGCCTGCACCCCGGCGGGGATCGCCGCCGCAAGCCCGCCGACGCACCGGTGCAGGGCGACCTCCACCTCCCTGCCGCGCTCCGCGAGGAAGCACCGGAAGGAAGGCTCAGGCATCTTCCCCGTCATCGCGCTCCGCACCGTCTGCCTGACCGATCTCCTGAACCTCCTCCCCCTCCGGCCCGATCAGCTCCACGATCCTGAGTTCGGTACGGGCGAGAATCTCCCGCGCACGACCCAGGTGCCCCACGCCTTCCTCGAAGAGGGCGAGGGCGTCGTCGAGCCCCAGGGAATCCGAGTCCAGCCGCCGCACGATCGACTCGATCCGGAGGATGAGCGCGTCCAGCCCGGGTTCACCGCGCGAATCAGCGTCCAACTTCAGTCACCCCTGGCTGTCGCTCCGGCGCGCCCGTCACCGTGCAGGGCACGCTCCCGTCCTCGACGCGGAGCCGGAACCGGCGGGCCGGGGTAAAATCGCGCGTGGTGCGCAGCAGTCGCCCCTTCGTGTCGAGGGGCACGGCGTAGCCCCGGGCCAGCGTTGACAGCGGGGACAGCGCCTCCATCGCCGCAGCCGCGGCGGCCAGCCTGCCCGTATCGCGGTGCACTCGCCGGCGCACCGCCTCCGACAGCCGGGAGGCTCCCGCGTCCAGCCGCCATCGCCGCGCATTCGCCTGTGCCGACAGCGTCCTGCCGAGGCGCTGCCGGAGACCCTCGAGCCGGCGAGAGAGAGCCCTGCGGTCGGGCGCAACCGCCTCGGCCGCCGCCGAAGGGGTTGCGGCTCTCAGATCGGCCACCAGGTCGCAGATCGTGACGTCTGTCTCGTGTCCGACCCCCGACACCACCGGCACGGGGCACTCCGCGACCGCGCGCGCGACGGGCTCCTCGTTGAAGCCCCACAGGTCCTCGATCGAGCCGCCACCCCGCGCGACGATGATAAGGTCTACGCCGCGCCCAGCCAGCGTCGTGATCGCGGCCGCGATTTCCTCTCCGCTCCCGCGTCCCTGCACCGCGGTGCCGCGCACGAGCAGGCGAAGCCACGGGGCGCGCCGCGCGGTCACCGCAATGATGTCCCGCAGCGCCGCGCTCCCCGGCGAAGTGACCACCCCCACCGCGCGGGGGAACTCCGGGAGGGGACGTTTGCGCGCTGCGTCGGTGAGCCCCTCGGCGTCCAGCTTCCGGCGCAGCCGGTCGAACGCCAGCTTCCACATCCCCTCGGCCCGCTCGGCCTCGAGGCGCGCGACCACGAACTGGTAGCCGCCGCGGGCCTCGTACAGCGTCAGGCCGCCGAAGACCCGCAGCGTCATCCCCTCCTCCGGGTCGGTGGGCAGCGCCCTGGCCTCCCGCCGGAACATGACGCAGCGCAGCTGGGCGGCGCTGTCCTTGAGGGTGAAGTAGCAGTGGCCAGAGCGGTGCCGGCTGAAGTTGGCCACCTCGCCGGTGACCCAGAGCTGTGGAAGAGTCTGCTCCAGCAGGAGACGGACGGCGCGGTTCACCTGGCGAACCGTCCACACCCGCGGCGCGGGAGCTTCGCGGTCCTGGAACATGTCCAGGTTGGCCTCGCCCGGCGCGTTCCGCTCGCTCACCGCCCGGCCTTTCGCAGTCTGGCCGCCGCTTCGACCGTGTTGGCGAGGAGCATGGCGATGGTCATCGGGCCCACCCCTCCCGGCACCGGGGTGATTGCGCCGGCCACCTCCCGCACGCCCTCGAAGTCCACGTCGCCCACCACGCGGTAGCCGCGCGGGTGGCCGGGATCGTCGACCCGGTTGGTGCCCACGTCAATGACGGTGGCGCCGGGCTTCACCATGTCGCGGGTGATGATCCCCGCGCGGCCCACCGCAACGACCAGGATGTCCGCGGTGCGGGTGAGCGCCCCCAGGTCCGCGGTGCGGCTGTGCGCCACGCTCACCGTGGCATTCCCCCCCGGCGCCCGGCGCAGGAGCAGCAGCGCCATCGGCTTGCCGACGATGTTGGACCGCCCCACCACCACCACGTGGCGGCCGGACGGGTCGGCGCCGCTCCTGAGCAGCATCTCGATCACGCCGCGGGGGGTGCAGGGCGCCAGCACGTCCGGGTCTCCGGTGGCCAGCCGGCCCACGTTGATCGGGTGGAAGCCGTCCACGTCCTTGTCGGGGTCGACGGCCAGCAGCACCTTCGCGTCGTCGATGTGGCGCGGCAGCGGAAGCTGCACCAGGATCCCGTGAATGGCCGGGTCGGCGTTGAGCTCGTCGATGAGCGCGAGGAGTTCGGCTTCCGAAGTTGTGGCGGGCAGGGTCTCGGAGCGGGAATGGATCCCGGCCTCCGCGGCGGCCCGCTGCTTCATTCCCACGTAGAGCATGCTGGCCGGGTCCTCGCCCACCAGGACGGTCGCCAGCCCCGGCACCAGCCCCTCCCTCGCCAGGGCGGCAACCCGCGCATTGAGTTCGTCCCGGATCGTCCGGGCGATGTCCTTTCCCGATATGATCGCTGCCGGCATGGAGTCTCCTGTGCCGTGTAGGTGGGCCGGGTCAGCGCGCGAAGTCGACGGCCCGCGTTTCCCGGATGACGACGACCTTGATCTGGCCGGGGTACTGCAATTCGCCTTCGATCCTCCTGGCGACGGCTTCCGAGATACGGGCCATGTCCTCGTCGGAGACGCGTTCCGGCTCGACCATCACGCGGAGTTCCCGCCCGGCCTGGATGGCGAAGCAGCGGACAACCCCCGGATGCTCGGTCGCGATCTCCTCCAGCTTTTCGAGCCTCTTGACGTACCCCTCGAACATTTCCCGGCGCGCGCCGGGACGGGAGCCGCTGATCGCGTCGGCGGCGGTGACGAGCCAGGCCTCGGGATAGCGGTGCGGCTCCTCGTCGTGGTGGGCGCGGATCGCGTTGAGCACGATATCGGGCTCCTTGAATCGCTTGCAAAGCCGGTGGCCCAGCTCAACGTGCGTCAGCTCCTGCTCGTGGGTCAGCCCCTTGCCAACGTCGTGCAGCAGTCCGGCCCGCCGCGCCATCTTGACGTCCAGCCCCATCTCGGCGGCCATGTTCCCCGCCAGGACCGCCACTTCGCGTGCGTGCCCGAGCTGGTTCTGGCCGTAGGAGGTACGGTACTTGAGCGCGCCCAGCACCTTGACGATCTCGGGGTGCACGTTGTGGATGCCGAGGCCGTACAGCGCCTCTTCCGCGGCCTCGCGCATCTCCTTCTCGACGTCCTTCTCACTGCCCGCGACCACCTCCTCGATCCGCCCGGGATGGATCCGGCCGTCCTCGATCAGCCGGGCGAGGGCGAGGCGGGCCACTTCACGGCGCACCGGATTGTAGCCGGAGAGAACGACAGCCTCGGGTGTGTCGTCAATGATGACGTCGATCCCGGTCGCCTGCTCGAAGGCGCGGATGTTCCGGCCCTCGCGGCCGATGATCCTGCCCTTCATTTCGTCCGATGGCAACTGCACCACCGAGACCGTCAGCTGCGCGGTCTCGTCGGCGGCCATCCGCTGGATCGCCATCGCGAGGACCCGCTTGGCCTCGCGCTCCGCGGTGCGCTGCGCCTCCTCCTTGATCTCGCGCAGGCTGTTGGCCGCCTCGGCGCGCGCACGGTCCTCCAGCGCCGCGACGAGTTCGGCCTTCGCTTCCTCGGCGGTAATACCCGCCATCGACTCCAGACGTGCACGAACCTGCTCCTGAAGCCGCTCGGATTCCTCCCTGCGACGGGCGACGACCTCTTCGGCAGCCCGCAGTTCCCCCGCGCGCTCCTCGATGGCCTCGTGGCGGCGGTCGAGCTGCTCCGCCTTGCGATCGGCGGTCTCGAACCGTTGCACGAGACGCCGCTCGCCGCGCTCGACCTCTTCTCTGCGCCGCCCTTCCTCCTTCTCCCAGGTCTCCCTGAGCCGGAAGACCTTCTCCTTGGCCTGGAGCTCGGCGGCGCGGCGGAGGTTTTCGGCCTCCCCCTCTGCCCTGTCGCGGATGCGTGACGCTTCGTCCCGTGCTTCTTCTGTCTCCCTCCGCTGCCGCGCCCGCTCCCGGCCCCTTGCCAGGAGGTATGCGGCGACCCCAACGGCCACGCTCACCGCCAGGGTCAAACCCAGCGGATCCATGTATTCTCTCCAAGACCGGATTGTTCACCCGGTCGTACGACTCGACGCGCGAACCCCGGCCGGCCATCCCGGCCGGGTGTTCCTTATTGTGTCACTACAATAGGTTGCGGTCCCTGGGGTGCGCAAGCGAGCGGCGGGACGAGCGTTGCCGCTACCGCACTACCGGTCCACCCGTCCGGTCGTCGGGGACGAAGCGCTCGCGAGCCGGCATCTCGATTGCCGCGAGAGAGGCGGCGTCGAGGACCGCGTCGGCCGGCACCAGGCCGTTGATGTGGAGAACGTAGGCGACGACGGCATAGACTTCGTCGTCCGAGAGCGTGCCCGGAGTCGTCTGGGGCATCGCGCGGCGCGTGTAGTCGAAGAGCGTGGTCGCGTAGGGCCAATAGACTCCGAACGCCCTGCCCGGGGGCCACTGCTCCCACTCATCCTCACTCACGAGACGGTCGTTCGGCCCCTCGGTACCGGTCGGACCGTGGCACTGGAGGCAGGAGGCCTCGTACACCCGCCGCCCTTCGTCGACCGAACCGTTCCCGGGCGGCAATCCCTCGCCATCCGGCTTGATGTCGATGTCCCAGAGTGCCACCCGCTCGGGCGACGCCGCGGAACCGAAGCCGAATCGTTCCGGGGCATGGGCGGGGAGGCTCGGGGGTGCGGCGTCGGCGGATGGTTCCGGCGCACAGCCGGCAACCGCGGCGGCCATCAGCAGTCCGTTGATGACCGCGCTGGCGAGCGCGCAGCCCCTCACACCATGTCTCCCAGGCCGAAGGTCACCGCGCCGTCCGCCGCGACCTTCCACGCGCGCTGGTGGTTGTGATGGTAGGACGTGCCCTCGCCGCGGGCATCCCAGAGCTGCTGCACGGTGGGCTGCACGTATCCTGTTTCGTCGGTCGCGCGGCTCAGGATGACCGTCTCGCGCCCGCCCCAGTTCCAGAGGTGGCGGAAGCGCACGGTGGACTTGGGCAGCACCGGCTGCTGGAGCGCGGCCGCCGTCCAGGAACCCCCGCCGTCGGTGCTGACCTCGACCCGGGTGATGCGTCCCCTGCCGGTCCAGGCCAGGCCCTCGATCTCCCACCAGCCCCGCTGCGGGAGAATGTAGGGGTAGGACGGGAAGGTGATGACCGACTTGGCGTCCATGACGAAGCTGAACTGGCGCGCGGTGCCGTCCTTGAGGGGGTCGGTGTAGCGCGAGGTCTCGTCGCGGGTCATGGTGGGACGGTCGCTGACCTCGATGCGGCGCAGCCACTTCACCATCGCGTTGCCCTCCCAGCCGGGCAGGAGCAGCCGCACCGGGTAGCCCTGTTCCGGGCGGATCGCCTCGCCGTTCTGGCCGTACGCGAGCATCGCGTCGTCCATGGCCTTCTCGAGGGGGACGCTGCGCCCCATCACCGCCGCGTCGCCGCCTTCGGCCAGAATCCAGCTCGCGCCCCGCTTCACACCCACCTCGCGCAGGATGGTGGAGAGCATGACGCCGGTCCACTCGCTCGTGCTGAGCAGCCCGTCGAGCTGCTGGGGAGTGATCGCCGTTGGCATGCGGGTCCGGCTGTAGGCACCGCCCCCGTTCCCGGAACACTCGATGAAGCAGATGCGCGACGCCTGCGGATACCGCCTGAGGTCGGCCATGCGGAAGACCATCGGTCGGTCCACCATGCCGTGCACGAGCAGTTCGTGGTCCTCCGCAAGGATCTCCGGAACCCCCGCGTGATGCCGCTCGAAGTGAAGATCGGAGGGCGTGATCGTCCCCTGCAGGTCCTGGAGCGGGGTCCGCGACGAGCTGGAGAGCGCCAGGGTGCGGACGAGCCGGCGAGGCTGTTCGCCGGTGGCCCGCCGGCCGACCTCGGAGACGAAACGGCCCGGCACTTTGGTGGGGTCGGAGACTTGCGCCGGTGGATCCTGCGGGGGAGCCGCCTTCAACGCATCCATGCGGGTCAGCACCAGGCCGGTGGCGGCAGTTCCGGTCGCCGCCGCCAGCCAGGCCCGCCGCGACAGTCCGTGTCCGTCCCGCGTCGGCATGTTGTCGATCCTTCCCTTTTGGGGTCAGTCCTCGATGGCGGTCTCGATGCGTTCGACCAGCGAGCGCGACCGGGCACGAACGCCGGCCTCCCGCTTGAAGAGTTCATCGGCGAGGGAGAGCGCGGCCATGATGGCAGCCTTCTTGGCGAAGGGCCCGGGGTCGCTGCCGATCTCCTGCATGCGCGCGTTCACGAGCGCAGCGCAGCGGCGCGCGTACGCCTCGTCGGCGTCGGTGCGAAGCGTGTACTGCTCACCCGCGAGCTCCACGGTGATCGCCGTGTACCCTGCGGGTCCGTCCTCGCTCATCGCCTCTCCTCCAGAAAGCGGATGCCGGCAAGAATCCGGTCCACCGCCTCGCGCCCCCGGCCGATGCGGTCCCGAAGATCTTCGTTCTCCGCTTCCAGCCGCGCAACCTGCTCCGCCAGCGCTGCGGGATCCTGCCGTCCGTCGACGAGCTGGCGCAGGAGCTGCTCGCTGCGCTCCGACCGCTCCTCGGCTTCCTTCGCCGCGTCCCGGGCTGCACGCAGCTCCGCGAGCGCACGGTCCACGGCCTCCTCCAGCCGGTCCAGCTCCGAACCTCCAGCGCCCGGGCCGTCAGCTCCTCGGTTCGACACCGGTGTCCTCCTTCACCTTCCTGAGCACGCGGCGGCAGGCCTTGTCGACCTCCCTGTCTGTCAGGGTTCGCCCGCGCGCCCGGAAACGCAAGCGCACGGCCAGGGAGCGGGCGCCGGGGGGAAGATCGTCGCCCACGTACAGGTCGAAGGTCTCCACCTCTTCGAGGAGGTGCCCGCCCCCCGCCCGGACAGACCTCAGCACATCCCCCGCCCGGGTCCCGACCGGGAGGAGAAACGCCACATCGCGCTGGGACGCGGGATGCCCGGGCAGCTCCCCGGCCGTCACTGCGGGCTTCGGCGGGGGGAGATCCGGGAGCACCACCTCCCCCCCCACCACCGCCCCCGCCCAGGGCGGCAGGTCCACCGCGGCGGGTGCGACCTCACCCCCCCACCCCACGACCTCCCCTCCCGCCGAGCGCAGCGCGTACACCCTTCCCGGCACGAACAGCGCCGCTGCCGGGCGCGGCAAGCCGTCGCCCCCGCCCCACGCCTCCACCCGCCCCCCCGGGAACGCCTCCACCCCGATCAGCTCCAGCACTCGCGCAATGTCGTACACGTCAAGGGCGTCCCCTCCGCCAGACCACTGCAGCGGCGCGCGCCGCCCCGTCAGCACGGCGGCCACACGCGCCGACTCGGCCGGTGCGGCGCCCGGTCGCGGCGCGAAGGCGGTGCCCAACTCGAAGAGCCGCACGTCGCGCACGCCCCGCGCCATGTTCCTCTCCACATGGCGCAGCAGCCCGGGCAACCGGTCGCGGCGCAGCCGGCTCTCCTCGGCGGACATCGGGTTCAGGAGCTCCACGTCTCCGTCGCCGGCGGGCCCCAGCGCCGGCGTCTGCGCCTCGCTGATGCCGTCGGCGACGAGCAGCGCACGCAACCTGTCCTCGAGTTGGAAGAGCGGATGATCGGGCACCGTGCCGGGCCGGAAGGGCGAGAGCTCCTGCGGGAAGGCGTCGTAGCCGTGGGTGCGCGCCACCTCCTCGATGAGGTCGACTTCCCGCAGCGTGTCCTGGCTGCGGTGCCCCGGGACCACGAATTCGAGGGTGTCCCCGCCCCGCCCCGCGACCGCGTACCCGAGCGGGCCCAGCAGCTCCTCGATCTGGCCGGCGGTGAAGTCCACCCCGAGCAGGTGCGCGGCCCGGGAGGGGCGGAGGGTTACCCGGGGGGCCACCCACGGCGCGGGACAGGCGTCGATGATCTCCCCGTCCAGCCTGCCGCCGGCGGTGGTCACGATCAGCGCGGCAGCCCTCCGGACAGCGGTCTCCATCGCGCTCGGGTCGACCCCGCGCTCGAAGCGGTAGCTCGCGTCGGTGGACATTCCGAGGGCGCGGCGCGTTGCCCGCACCTGCTTCGGCTCGAAGAGGGCGCACTCGAGCAGGATGTCGGCCGTCCCCGGGGTCACCTCCGAGTCGCGCCCCCCGATCACCCCGGCGATCGCCACGGGCTGGCGCGCGTCGCGGATCATCAGCATCTCGGGCGTGACCGGCCGCGTCTCGCCGTCGAGCGTGACCAGCGATTCCCCCGGGCGGGCCGGGCCCACAACGATGGTCGCGTCCTCCAGCCGGTCCAGGTCGAAGGCGTGCAGCGGCTGGCCGAGTTCCAGCATGACGTAGTTGGTCGCGTCCACGACGTTGTTGATCGGGCGCGCCCCCGCCGCCCGCAGACGGCTCGCCAGCCAGCGGGGCGAGGGCCCCACCGAAACCCCCCGGATCACCGCGCCGAGGTATCGCTGGCAGAGATCGGGGTCCTCGATCATGATGCGCACACCGGCCGACCGGCTCTCCGCATCCCCGCGGGCGAGGTCGGCCACGAGCGCGGCCGCTTCGGCGGCGGCATCCCCCCCGTCCGGGAAGTCCGGCAGCACGATCCCCGCCTGGCCCTCGGGGTGGAGCTCCCGCGCGATCCCCACATGCGACAGCAGGTCTCCCCGGTTTGGTGTCACCTCGACATCCAATCGCCAGTCTTCCAGCCCGGTTGCCTCCGCGAAGGGCGCGCCCGGTTCGTACTCGCCGTCCAGGAGAAGGATCCCCGCGTGGTCCTCCCCGAGCCCCAGCTCCCGCTCGGAGCAGAGCATCCCCTGGCTGTACTCGCCCCGGATCTTCCGCTTCCCGATCCGGAAGCCTCCCGGGAGAACCGCTCCCACCGGGGCGAAGGGGTAGAAGGCCCCCTCGCGCACGTCCGGCGCGCCGCACACAACCGGAACCTCCCCCACCGGACCCGCGACCCGGCAGAGCGTGAGCCGGTCGGCGTTCGGGTGCGGACGGGCCTCCAGCACCCGGCCGATCACGATATCCTGCAGCTCCGCGGACAGATCCTCGGCCTCCTCGACGGGGGCGCCCCGGAGCGCCAGGCGCGCCATCGCGTCGGACGGGGTGAGCCGGATACCCGGCGCCACGTCGCACAGCCAGCGGAAGGACGCCTTCATGTGAACTGCCCCAGGAAGCGCATGTCGTTCTCGTAGAACAGCCGGAGATCGCGCACTCCGTGCCGCAGCAGCGCCACCCGGGCCGGCCCCATCCCGAAGGCCCACCCGGTGTAGCGCTCGGAGTCGTATCCCACGTTCTCCAGCACCGCCGGATCGACCATCCCCGCGCCCATGATCTCGATCCAGTCGGTCTCCTCCTCGCGCCCGTCCTCGCGTACGACGACGCGCTTCACATCGACCTCGGCCGACGGCTCGGTGAAGGGGAAGAACGACGGGCGGAAGCGGACCTGCGTCCCGGGCCCCCAGAAACGGCGCGCGAACTCGGCCAGCGTGGCCTTGAGGTCCACGAAGGTGACCCCCTCGTCCACGACCAGCCCCTCGATCTGCGCGAAGGCGGGGGTGTGCGTCGCGTCGTAGGTGTCCCTGCGGTAGACCATCCCCGGCGCGATGATGCGGATCGGCGGCGCGTGCATCTCCATGGTGCGGATCTGCACCGGCGAGGTGTGGCTGCGCAGCAGAAGCCCCGGCGCCAGGTACAGCGTGTCCTGCTCGTCGGCCGCCGGATGGTCGAGGGGCGTGTTGAGGGCGACGAAGTTGTACCACTCGGTGTCCACCTCGGGGCCGCGCGCACGGGCGAAGCCCAGGCTGCGGAAGATCGCGCAGATGTCGTCGATGACCTGGCTGACCGGGTGCACCGTGCCGCGCCACCTGCGGCGCGGAGGCAAGGTCAGGTCGAGAGCGGGGCCTCCTCCCCCCTCCGCCGCGGCGAGCTCGCCCAGACGTTCCTCGAGCGCCCCCGCGAGCGCCTTCTTCGTGCGGTTGGCCGCCGCACCCGCCGCCGGGCGCTCGGCCGCGTCAAGGGTGCCGAGGCGGCGCAGCAGCCCCGAAAGGAGGCCCTCCCTGCGGCCCAGGTAGCGTACGCGGATCCGCTCCAGTTCATCGGGGCTCTCCGCTGCGCGAAGCGCCGCGAGGGCGTCGCGTTCCAGTTGCCCGAGCTCGTCGATCATCACCGTGGCACGGGACACGCGCGATCGGTGAGGGTGCTGATGCCCCGGGGCGGGCTCAGTTGCTCAGCGCCGACTTCGCCCGGTCAGCCAGCGACGCGAAGGCGTCGGGGCTCCGGATTGCGAGGTCCGCGAGAGCCTTGCGGTCGAGTTCCACCCCAGCCCGCCTGAGGCCGTTCATGAAGCGCGAATAGGAGATGTCGTTCTCGCGGGCGGCGGCGTTGATCCTGGTGATCCAGAGACTACGGAAGTTCCGTTTCTTCTTCCGTCGGTCGCGGTAGGCGTGCTCCCAGCCCTTTTCGACCGCGTCCTTGGCGGTTTTGTAGAGGTTCTTGCGACCGCCGAAGTACCCCTTCGCGTTGCTCAGAACCTTCTTTTTTCGCTTGTTGCGCGCGACCGAATGCGTAGAGCGCGGCATCGTTATCGTCTCCTTGAATCAGGTACCCGGGAGCATCCGCCGCACCCGGCGCACATCGGCTGCGGACGCGACCGTCGCCGTGCGGAGCCGCCGCTTCCGCTTGCGGTTCTTCTTCGTCAGCATGTGGGACTTGCAAGCTCGCATCCGCACGAGCTTCCCGGTTCCGGTTCTGCGGAAGCGCTTGGCGGCGCCCCGGTTTGATTTCATTTTCGGCATCGGTTCTCCGATCGGTCCGGCTAGCTCTTGACGGGCTTGAGAATCATCGACATCTGGCGGCCTTCGAAGCTGGGAAACTGTTCGACCGTCGCCCATTCGTCGAGGTCGCTGGTGAGGCGCAGCAGCACGTCCCGTCCGAGTTCCGGATGAGTGACCTGGCGGCCCCGGAACATCATCGTGAGTTTGACCTTGTTCCCTTCCTCCAGGAACCGCCGGGCATGGCGGAGCTTGAACTCGTAGTCATGATCCTCGATTCCCGGTCGGAACTTGACCTCCTTGATCTGGACGGTGTGCTGTTTTCTGCGCGCCTCGCGCGCGGCGCGGGCGGCCTTGTACTTGTATTTGCCGTAGTCCATCATGCGAACAACAGGCGGTCGCGAATCGGGAGCGACCTCCACCAGGTCGAGCCCTCGCTGGGCAGCCCGCGCACGCGCGTCGTCCAGGGACACGATGCCGACCTGCCCCCCTTCCTCGTCGATCAGGCGAATGGGGCTGATCCGGATCTGTTCGTTCACCCGGACGCGTTTTTCTGCGATCTTGGTAATCTCCTTGAGTGTCGGTCTGAAATGCGTTTCCGGAAATGCGAAAGCCCGGGAGGTCCGGGCCGCGCGACCCTGCCGGGGCGCCCGAAAGCACCTCGACCAGGAAACCCGGAAGCCCGTCAGCTGCTTGGGTGAGAGGCGGTCAGTCCTCTACTTCCTGAACTGTACAGATCTTCATACTAACGATGCGGGGCGGCCAATGTCAATCCGTCAATCCAGCGCCCGGCTCGCCACTTCCTCCCGCAGCCGGCACACGAACTCGTCCCTCGGCATTGTCACCTGCTTCCGCTTCGCGCCCCGCCTGCGCACAGACACCGTTCCGGCTTCCGCCTCCCGCTCACCCACGATCCCCATATACGGCACCTTCATCGTCTCTGCGTTGCGGATCCTGTACCCGAGCGTGTCCCGCTCGTCCAGCTCTACGCGGCAGCCCGCATCGGCCAACTGCGACACGAGCTCGCGGGCCGACCCGGTCCACTGCTCCGATACCGGCAGGATCCGGACCTGCTCCGGGGCCAGCCAGAGCGGGAAAGCACCCCCGTAGTGCTCGATCAGGCCCCCGATGAAGCGCTCCATCGACCCCAGCAGCGTGCGGTGAATCACCACCGCCTGGTGCCTGCGGTTGTCCGAACCCACGTAGTCGAGCCCGAAGCGCTCCGGCATGAGGAAGTCGAGCTGGAAGGTGCCCCCCTGCCACTCGCGGCCCAGCGCGTCGGTAACCAGGATGTCCACCTTGGGTCCGTAGAAGGCGCCGCCCCCCTCGTCCAGCTCGAAGTCGAGTCCGCGGTCCCGCAGGACGCCGGCCAGACGGTCCGAGGCGGCATCGTAGACCGCCGGATCGCCGATGGCCTTCCCGGGACGGGTCGAGAGCGCGGCCCGGTACTCGTAGCCGAAGACCTTCAGCAGGTAGTCCCCAAGATCCAGCAGCCGGTTGTACTCCTCCGCGATCTGGTCCTCGCGGATGAAGATGTGGGCGTCGTCCTGCGTGAACGAGCGCACCCGCAGCATCCCGTGCAGCGTGCCGGAGCGCTCGTAGCGGTAGCAGGTGCCAAGCTCCGCGAAGCGCAGCGGCAGGTCGCGGTAGGAACGGGTCTGCGAGCGGTAGATCATGAAGTGGTGGGGGCAGTTCATCGGCTTCATGCGGAACCGTGAGCCGTCGTCGTCCATGGCCGGGAACATGTCGTCGGCGAAGACGTCGAGGTGCCCCGAGATCCGGTAGAGTTCCTCGCTGGCGATGTGCGGGGTGAAGACGAGCTCGTAGCCGTGTTCGACGAGGGTCTTCTTGAGGAAGTCCTCGATGACGTGGCGCACCCGTCCCCCGTTGGGGTGCCAGAGGACCAGGCCGGAGCCGACCTCCTCCTGGATGGAGAAGAGGTCGAGGCGCTTGCCGAGGACGCGGTGGTCGCGCTTCTTCGCCTCCTCGAGGCGGTGGAGGTGGGTCCGGAGGTCCTTACCGGAGAAGAACGCAGTGCCGTAGATCCGCTGGAGCATCTGGCGGCGTTCGTCGCCGCGCCAGTATGCGCCGGCCGCGCTGAGCAGCCTGTAGTGCTTCAGTCTCCCGGTGCTGGGAACGTGGGGCCCCCGGCAAAGGTCCAGGAAGGGGCCGTCCCGGTAGACGGTGATGACTTCGTCCGCGGCGAACTCCTCGAGGCGCTCGAGCTTGAGGGGGTCGTCGGCGAAGAGGTCTCGGGCCTCGTCCCGGGACACGACCCGGCGCTCGAAGGGATGATCGGCGCGGGCGACTTCGTCCATGCGCTCCTGGATGGCCTCCAGTTGCTCGGGCGTGAAGGGCTCCGGGACCTCGAAATCGTAGTAGAAGCCGTCGTCGATGGCCGGTCCGAAGCCGATTCCGGCACCCGGCACCAGCTCGCGGACGGCGGTGGCGAGAACATGCGCGGCCGAGTGGCGCAGGACGCCGAGCGCCTCCGGATCGCGCTCGGTGAGCAGCCGGATCCGGGCCCCGTCGCCGAGCGGGCGGGCGAGGTCCACCATTTCGCCGTCCGCCACGGCGGCGAGGGCGGCGCGGGCGAGTCCCGGCCCGATCCCGGCGGCCAGATCGGCGGCCGTGGATCCGGCGGGAAGGGTGACGGCGCGCCCGTCGGGCAGAGTGACCGTGATGGTGTCGTTCATGCCTGTAAAGCTAACCGCCTGAGCGGTGGGACGGACGGCTGCCCAACGCGGATGCATCGCCGCTCGAATGCCGCGGGGGTTTTGTCCCCGGGCTGCTAGCGCCCCGGCGGCCAGGGCGTGCCGGTGATCCGGCCCAGCGGCTGCTCTCCGCGGGACGGGCGGAACGCCTCGCGCGTGGCCATGTCGTAGCGGTCTCCCGGAGCGAGGAAGTAGAACAGTCCCCCGCTGTCGAGCGTGGCGTCATGGTCGTAGATCACGGCATAGCTCTCCCCGACGACCTCGAAGCGGTCACCCCGGACGACGATCGCCGTGTTCTCGTCGATGCCGATTCCGAGGAGCTCGGGTTTGGCGCGGATCACCTCGATCATGTCGAAGTGCCGGTTCCGGCGGAGCAGGTGCTGGTCGATCCCCACGCCCTTCAGGAAGCCGAGCCCGACCTCGTGGTCCCCCATCATGACCGTGTTTGAGCGGGTGTCGCCGCGCACCAGATAGGATCCCTGGATCGAGGCGCCGGCCGATGATCCGCCGATGACGCCTCCACGCTCCAGCACATCCCGGAGGGCATCGTGGACCTTCGTGTTCAGGTAGGCGTCGGCCAGGCGCCACTGCCGCCCACCGGTGAACCACACGCCCCGGGCCTCGAGGAGGGGCGCGACGAACGCGTCGGTGTTGGCGACTTCCGGGTCATAGGTGTGAAGGATGGTGATGTCCTGCGCGCCCGCGCGCTCGAAAGAACGGCGACCGGAGAAGAACTGGTCGTAGCCGCGCCCACCGCCCGCCGTCGGAATGATGACGATCGGCGCGGACGGGCCGCCGGCGAGTTCGACGAACCGGGCGAAGACGGCGGGGTCGCTGAGGGCGCCACCGGCGATGATGAGGCTGCCGTTGGCGGGGCCGACCTCCTGGGCATGGGCGGGCGGGGGGGCGGAAGTGAGCGCGAGGGCGAGGGTGAGCGCGAGGGCCCGTGCGGGCACGGCGGTGGGGGTTCTGGCGGTCTTCACGGGCATGGTCCTCTGGCGTGAGGGGGAGGTCGGGGTGGCCATGGCGAAGTTGGCGGGTGGTCGTGAGGATCGCCAGTGGAAGGGCGGGGCGGACGCGGGGATCAGCCCGTCCCCGGAGGCCTGAGCCGGTTCCAGCGCTCGATGAAAGCCACCGCGGCGTCGACGAACGCTTCCGTGGCCGCGCGGCCCCGCTCCGGCGATGCTTCCGCGGGGTCCCGAACGCCCCAGACGCCGGTGCTCGACATCTCCGCCGACGACGTGCCCTTGCCCGTCTCCTCCGCCTTGAGGCCCTCCGCCAGGAAGACCGCCAGCGCCGTCGGGTCGCCTGCGAGAACCTCGTCCAGCATCGCCTCGAGGTGGGCGGGCATCGACAGCTCGGCGGGGTGGGCGGCATCGAGGTCCACGAGATCGGGAATCAGGTAGAGGGAGGAGGAGGTCTCGCCCGTGCCACCGTGCCGGTCGAGGACGCGGGGCGAAGGCGTCGCCGGGGCCGAAGGCGCCGAGGGCGCGGGAGCGGATGCCGTCAGGGGCCCGGCCACGGCACCCAGATCGACGGCGATTCCGGAGGTTTCCTGGTTGATGCGGTCGACGATGAAGGTCGTGATCGCGCGATTCCCGCCGTGAGCATTGAGGATGAGAAATCGCTTGAAACCGTGATGAATAAGGCTCTTTACGGCTTCAACATAGACTTCCTGTACCAGCGTCGATGGCAGGGTGACGGTCCCGGCGAACCCCATGTGATAGGGCGACTGCCCCGGAAGGAGGATCGGCGCCACGAGAACGTCCGCGCGCAGTCCGACCAATTTCGCCCGCTCCACCCCGTTCAGGTAGTCGGTGCCGATCGGGAGGTGCGTTCCGTGTTGCTCGAGGGAGGCCACCGGGATGACCACCATGTCGGACCGGGTCAGCAGGTCCTCGACTTCGGGCCGGGTCATGTGGGGCAGGTAGTTGCGCACCTTGACGACGGGCGGCAGTTCGCCGGTCTGGGCCGTGGCGGGCGGTGCGAGGGCCAGCAGGGCGGCGGGCAGCGCGATGGTCAGAAGGGCGGCATTGGGGCGAGGGGCGGGACGCATGGAGGATCTCCTTCGGGGACGAGACGGGTGGCACGGGTCGGCGCACCATAGGCGACCGGCCCGCGAAGCTCAAGGCGGCGGCTTCACCCCCACGCGAAAGGGGCCCGGGCGCTCCCGCGCCCGGGCCCCTTTCCTGCGGCATGCCATCCGCGGCCGCTTCCCCTCGCGGGGAAAGCCGCCGCCACGTCACAGGCTTGCGGCTAGTACATCCCGCCCATGTCGCCGCCGCCGCCCGGCCCGGCCGGCTTCTCCTCCTCGGGGCGCTCCACCACCACCGCTTCGGTCGTGAGGAGGAGGCTGGCGATCGACGCGGCGTTCTGCAGCGCGGTGCGCACGACCTTGGTGGGGTCGATGACGCCCGCCTTCACGAGGTCCTCGTAGCAGTCCGTCTGCGCGTTGTAGCCGAAGCCGCCTTCGCCGTCCCGCACCTTGGCCACCACGATGGACGGCTCGGCGCCCGCGTTGGCCGCGATCTGGCGGATGGGAGACTCCAGTGCCCGGCGCAGGATGTTCGCACCGATCCGCTCGTCTTCGCGATCGAGCTCCAGTTCATCCAATGCCGACTGGGCCCGCAGGAGCGCGACGCCGCCGCCCGGGACGATGCCCTCCTCGACCGCCGCACGGGTGGCGTGCAGGGCGTCCTCGACGAGCGCCTTCTTCTCCTTCATCTCGGTCTCGGTGGCCGCGCCGACATCGATTACCGCCACGCCGCCGGCGAGCTTCGCCAGACGCTCCTGGAGCTTCTCGCGGTCGTAGTCGGAGGTCGACTTGTCGATCGCGACCTTGATCTCCTCGATACGTCCGTGGATCTTGTCCTCTTCGCCGGCGCCATCGATGATCGTGGTGTTGTCCTTGTCGATCACGACGCGCTTCGCGCTGCCCAGGTCGCTCAGCACCGCGTTCTCCAGCTTGAAGCCGACCTCTTCCGAGATCACCTGGCCGCCGACGAGCACCGCGATGTCCTGCAGCATGGCCTTGCGGCGGTCACCGAATCCCGGCGCCTTCACCGACGCGACCTTCAGCGTGCCGCGCAGCTTGTTGACCACCAGTGTGGCCAGCGCCTCGCCCTCGATGTCCTCGGCGATCACCAGGAGCGGCTTGCCCATCTGGGCGACCTTCTCGAGGATCGGCAGAAGGTCCTTCATGGAAGACACCTTCTTGTCGTGGATGAGGATCATCGGCTCCTCGAGGATGGCTTCCATCCGCTCCGGATCGGTCACGAAGTAGGGCGACAGGTAGCCGCGGTCGAACTGCATGCCCTCGACCGTGTCGAGCTCGGTCTCCAGGCCCCGCGCTTCCTCCACGGTGATGACGCCGTCCTTGCCGACCTTCTCCATCGCCTGGGCGATCAGCTCGCCGATCTCCATGTTGTTGTTGGCCGAGATGGCCCCGACCTGGGCGATCTCGCGCTTCCCCTTGGTCTCGGTCGACGCCGCGGCGAGCGCGCTGACGACCACGTCCACGCCCTTGTCGATGCCGCGCCGGATGCCCATCGGGTTCGTCCCGGCGGTCACGTTCTTCAGTCCCTCGGCAAAGATCGCGTGGGCAAGAACCGTGGCGGTGGTGGTTCCGTCACCCGCCACATCCGAGGTCTTGGTGGCGACCTCCTTGACCATCTGGGCGCCCATGTTCTCGACCGGGTCCTCCAGCTCGATCTCCTTGGCGACGGAAACGCCGTCCTTGGTCACCGTCGGCGAGCCGAACTTGCGGTCGATCACCACGTTCCGGCCCTTGGGACCGAGGGTCACCATGACCGCCCGTGTCAGCTGGTCGACGCCGGACTTGAGCCGCCGGCGTGCTTCGATATCGAAATCCAGTTCCTTCGCTGCCATTTCGCTTTCGTCTCCTGGGTGGTTTAGTTGACTTTGGCCAGAATGTCCGACTCACGGAGAATCAGGTACTCGTCTCCGTCGACGGTCACCTCGGTGCCGCTGTACTTCCCGTATAGCACGCGATCGCCCTCGGCAACCTCCATGGCGTTCCGCTTGCCGTCGTCGTTCAGCTTGCCGGGTCCCACCGCCACGATCTCGCCCTCCTGGGGCTTCTCCTTGGCGGTGTCGGGGATGTACAGGCCACCCCGCATCTGCTCGGCCTCTTCCAGGGCCCTGACCACAACGCGATCCGCCAGGGGCTGGATCTTCTCTGCGGCAGACATGCGCTCCTCCTTGGAATGAATTGGGTTGGGGTGCTGCGTACGGCCACCAGCGATGGGCAGCCATCCGCGCGTGTCGGCACTCGCACTCGCAGAGTGCTAACAACAGCATTGGAGCTTCGCCACGGGGCGCGGTGATGTCAACCCTCGGGATGCACGTGTCTTCCCCGGGGTCGGGATCGGCGGTCAACCGCTGGCCAGATGCGCTCCGGCGATCCCCAGGCCCTGGAGGGTGAGAAACGGCTCGATCCGGTCCACCGACTTCGAGTGGGGCGCGATCACCGGTGCGAAACCGCCGGTCGCGACCACCAGGACATCGGTGGGGCGCCAGCTCTCGCGGATGCGCGCCACCATCCCGTCCACGGCATCGATTGCAGAATAGAACACGCCGCTCTGGATGCAGGTCTCCGTGCGCCGTCCCACGACCGCGCCGGGTGGAACCAGCTCCACGGTCGGCAGCTTGGCGGTGCTCCTCGCCAGCCAGTCGAGACCCGCGCTCAGGCCGGGCGCGATCACTCCGCCACAGAACACCCCTTCTGCCGTGATGCAGTCGAAGGTGGTCGCGGTCCCGAGGTCCACGGCGATGGTGTCACGCGCGAAGCGGGTCTTCGCCGCCAGTGTATTCACGATCCGGTCCGCGCCGACGGTGCGCGGCTCCTCCACGTCGAGCCGGATCGGGAGCCCGGAATCCGCTGTCACCTCGAATACGGGGCCTTCGGTGATGGAAACCATCGCCTCGCGCAGGGTTCGCGTCACCGAGGGCACCACCGAGCCGATCACGCCGCGGTGGATGGAGCCGGCGCGCTGCGGCCGCCCCGCGAGGAGCGCCGTCAGAAGGACCCGGTACTCGGCGTCGGTCCGGGGGACGCGCGTGCTCACCCTCCAGTTTTCCAGAACCTCCAGGCCGGAGAGGTCCAGGAGGCCGAAGACGGTCTCGGTATTCCCCACATCGGCGACCAGCTGGCAGTGCATGTGTCAGCTCCAGGATTCCACGGTTCCCGCGATCACGCGCCATCGCTTCCCGGCGCGGTCGCGCACCTCCAGCGACCCGTCCGGCAGCACACCCGCGCCCGTGGCCGCGAGCGCCTCCACCGTAAGCGGGCCGCGCGTGGAATCTCGCACAACTCCGCGGACGGACAACGGTCGGCCGCTGAGGGGCGAGCGCGCATTGAGGGCGTCCAGCTCGGCGGCGGGGATGCGCGCAGCGGGCCGCGTCCACACCGTCCCCAGCGCATCCACGGCGCATGCCAGCACCTCGCCGCGGTCCACCTCGTGACCGCACTCCAGCCGCAGGGAGGTGGCCGGGGGCGTCACCGCGGGGAGTTCGCCCGGGAGGTGGTTCAGGTTGAGGCCGATGCCGACCAGGACGGCGTCGTGCACCCGCTCGCACAGGACGCCGCCCAGTTTGAGGCCGCCGACGAGAAGGTCGTTCGGCCACTTGACCTGGATGCGGACCGACGGGACGACGGACTCCACCGCCACCGCCACCGCCAGCCCCGCCCGCAGCGGCAACACGTCCAGCTCCCATGTGCTCGAGTCATGCACCAGGGTAAACCACAAGCCACGCGCACTGTCGGACGCCCAGCGCCGCCCCCTGCGTCCCCTTCCCCGCACCTGCCGGTCGGCCACGACGATCGCGGGGAGCGCCTCCCCCTCCTGCACGAGCCGCCGCCCCCGGTCGCTCGTCGAGCCGATCCGCGAGTGGAGCTCGGCCGTGGCCACGCCGAGGCGGCCGGCCCATTCCGCGGCCGCGCGGCCTTCCCAGGAGGCGAGGAGGGTGCCGGACACCGGCAGAGCCGTCATCAGAGGCTCGTGTACAGCAGGAACGCCGCGCCGGCCACCCAGAGGTAGGGCGCGAAGGTGTGGAAGGACCGACTCTCGAGCATGGCCCGAAAGATGCGGATCGCGACGACTCCGGTCACGCAGGCCGCCGCGCCACCCGCGGCGAGCACGGCCGGGCTCAGGGGACCGCCCGCGGTCATCACCTCCGGCAGCTTGACGAGCGCCGCGCCGCCCACTGCCACGACCGACATCAGGAAGGAGAACGCGGCCGCCTCGGAGGGGCTGACTCCCCGCCAGAGCGCGGCTACAACGGTCGTCCCCGAGCGGGAGATCCCCGGCACGATGGCCGCGGCCTGCGCGAGGCCCATCACCAGCGCCGTCGCCGCGCCCGGGGCGCCGCCCGATCCGCGCGCGAGCGCCCGCCGTGCCGTCCAGACCACGCATCCGCTCACCAGCAGACCCGCGCCCGCGATCCAGGGACGGTCGAAGAGCGACTCGAAGAAGCCACCGAAGCCGAGTCCGGCGATGGCCGCCGGCACCGACGCCAGGAGCAGCAGTCCGGCATATCCGAGCTGGTCGCGGTCGCCGCGGGCGATCCCGGCCAGCAGGGCGCCGATCCGCGACCGGTAGACGATCACGACCGAGAGCAGCGTGGCCGCGTGCAGAACGGTTTCGAGGCCCGCGCCGGGCACCTCGATCCCGAGCAGCGCCTGCCCCATGACCAGATGTCCCGAGCTGGAGACCGGAAGGAACTCCGTCGCCCCCTGCAGCGCGCCCAGGAAGACGGCCTCGTACCAGGTCATGGCGGGCAGGTCAAACCAGCGTCCGGTACAGCGCCTCGTAGCGGGGCAACACCCGGGCCACCGCGAAGCGCTCGACCGCCTCCTGCCGCCCCCCCTCGCTGAAGCGGCGCCACAACTCCGGGTTGCCGAGGAGGCAGGCCGCGGCGGCGGCCCCCTCCTCCACCTCCCCGACCGGCACGAGCAGCCCGTTCTCGCCGTGGGTGACCACCTCGGGCAGCCCACCGGCGCGATAGGCCACCACCGGGACCCCGCAGGACATCGCTTCCAGCGCCGCCAGACCGAAGGACTCGCTGTCGCTGGTCATCAGGAAGAGGTCGGCGCAGGGAAGCAGCTCCTCCACCGAGGCGTGCTTGCCCAGGAAGACGACGTCGCGCTCCACGCCGCGCTCCACGGCCCTCTGGGCGGCGCGGGGCCGGTCCGGACCATCTCCCACCATCACCAGGCGGCACGGCATCTCCCGCCGTATCCCGGCGAACACGTCGATCACGTCGGGCACCCGCTTCACGGGGCGGAAGTTGGACACGTGCATCACGATCTTCTCGCCGCCCGGCGCAAAGACCCGCCTGCGCGCCGCGTTCTCGCGCGGCCGGAAGAGCTCGGTGTCGACAAAGTTGGGGATCACGTGCACGCTCTCCTCCGGTACCTCGAAGTCGCGCACCGTCACCTCCTTCAGGAAGCGGGAGACGGCTGTGATCCCCTGCGAGCGCATGATCGAGAAGCGGGTGATGGCCTTGAAGGAGGGGAGCCGCCCGACCAGGGTCACGTCGGTTCCGTGCAGCGTGGTGACGAGGGGCGGAGCCGAGTCCTGCATCTCGCGGGCGATCCAGGCCGAGGTGGCGTGCGGGATGGCGTAGTGCACGTGCACGATGTCGAGACCCTCGCGCACCGCCGTGTCGTGGATCGCGACCGCCAGCGCCAGCGTGTAGTGGGAGGTCTCGAAGAGCGGATACCGCTCCAGCTCAACTTCGTGGAAGTAGACCCGTTCGTGGAACCCCGAGAGCCGGAAGGGCTGGGCGTAGGAGATGAAGTGGACCTCGTGCCCGCGCGCGGCCAGGCCGATCCCGAGCTCGGTCGCCACGGCGCCCGAACCCCCGTAGGTGGGATAGCAGGTGATCCCGATCTTCATGGTGCCCTCGTCGTTCGCTCCAGCCAGGCGTTGGTCACGTGGGCGCACTGCGCCTCCAGGGGCGCCGTGCCGTCGACCTTCACCGTACCGGGTCCGAGCTGGTGACGAAACCACGTCACCTGGCGGCGCGCGTACTGCCGTGTGGCCACGCGGGTACGCTCCACCGCCTGCTCCAGCGTGATGCGCCCCTCCAGATGGTCCGCGATCTCGCGGTACCCCACGCCGTCCATTCCGGGATCGTCCCCCACCCACCCGGCCCCCCGCAGCGCGGCCACCTCCTCGACGAAACCGGCCTCCACCATCTCCCGGACGCGCCGCGTGATCCGCGCGTCGAGCACCTCGCGCGGGACCTCCACCAGGCACACCACCCCGGCGAGCGCCCGCGCACCGGCGGGCTCGCGGCGATGCCACCACGACAGCGGACGGCCCGTGAGCAGCGCGATCAGGAGGGCGCGGATCATGCGCTGGCGTCCCCCCTGCCCCGCCACCCCGGCCCGCCCGGGGTCCAGCGCGCGCACCCAGCGCTCGAGCTCGGCCCCGGACAGCTCGGCCAGCGCGGCCTCCGCCGCCGCGCGCCGGCCCGGCTCCAGCGGCGGCTCACGAAAGAGCGGCTCCGTGAGCACCCTGAGGAAGAAGCCGGTGCCGCCCACCAGCAGCGGCACCCGCCCCCGCGCCCGGATGGCCGCGATCCAGCGGCGCGCATCCCGCCCGAACGCCCCCGCGCCGTAGCGCTCGCCGGGCGTGCGGATGTCGAGGCCGTGATGGGGGACGCCCGCCCGCTCACGCGGGGTCGCCTTGGCGGTGCCGATGTCCATGCCGCGGTAGATCTGCCGCGAGTCCATCGAGATGATCTCGGCGTCCAGCTCCCGCGCGACGAGGAGCGAGAGTGCCGTCTTCCCCGCACCGGTGGGACCGGCGATGGCGAGGAACTCAGCTTCGCCCGAACTTGTGCCGCAGCTCATTCAGGCCCATGGAGACGACGGTGGGGCGGCCGTGGACATCGTGGTAGGGGAGACTGGTGGCAAAGAGCTGGTCGAAGAGTTCCTGCATCTCCTCCTGGGAGAGCTTCTGCCCGGCCTTGATCGCCGCCTTGCAGGCGAAGGTCATCGCGATGCCCTCCCGCTGGTTGCGGGCGGAGCGAAACAGGTCGGAGCCGCCCACGATGTCGGCGATCATCTCGCGGATGCAGCGCTGTGCGTCGAAGTGGGGGTGCGGGCTGGGCACGGACTGCACCAGGAGCGTGTCCGAGCCGAAGCTCTCGATGGCGAAACCCACCTGCGCCAGCGACTCCCTGACCGCTTCGACCGCCTCGACTTCGGTGCGTGTCAGCCGGACCGTGAAGGGGAAGAGGAGCCGCTGTCCCAGATCGGCGCCGCGCTCGAGGCTCTCCATGATGCGCTCGTAGAGGACGCGCTCGTGCGCGGCGTGCTGATCGACAATGACGAAGCCGTCCCGGGTCTCGGCCACGATGAAGCTGTTGTGCATCTGCAGGAGGGCAGGCTTGGGGAGCAGGAACTCCGGTTCCGGTTCCGCCCCTCCGGCGTCTTCCGGATGGCGGAAGAGAAACATCTGGGGGATTTCCTCCCCGGTGGGGCCGAGGTGGTCCTCCCCGCCGGTTCCCCGCGCGCCGCCGTTGCCACCGGGGATCCCGGGGCCCTCGCGCACTATCGCTGGCGCCCGCGGTGTGTCCCAGGTCGCCGCGGATTCGATCCCCTCGAGCGCCTGGCGCACCGAAGCCTCCACGAAGTTCTCGACGCGCAGGCGGTGGCGGAAGCGCACCTCCGACTTGCCGGGATGCACATTCACGTCCACTTCGGCGGCCGGAACCGCCAGGAAGAGGAAGAGCCAGGGACGCGCCCCCTCGGGAACGGTGGTCCGGTAGCCGCGGTCCGCGGCGGCCACCACACCCGGGTCGACGATCGGCCGGCCGTTGACCATGAGGTGGACGCGCCGGAATCCCCTGGCGCGGGCGAGGTCCGGGCGCTGGATCACGCCTTCGATCCCCAGGCCGTCCCGGCGCGCGGACAGCGGCAGGAGCCCCTTCTCTCCCGCATCCCGCCAGATCGCGGTGATCCGCTCCTGCGCGCCGCTGGCCGCGGGGAGGTCGAGCACCGTGCGCCCGTCGGCCTCGAAAACGAAGCGCACACCAAGGTTCGCCAGCGCGAGGCTGTGGATGACCTCGGACACCGCCCGCGCCTCCACCGCCACGCTGCTCAGGAACCGCGCCCGCACCGGAACGTTGAGAAAGAGGTTCCTGACGTCCACCGTGGTGCCGCGGCGGCGCGCAGTCTCCTCTACCACGTGGATCCGCCCGCCGTGCGCCCGCAGGCGGCTGCCCGTCTCCTCTCCCTCGGCGGCGGTCTCGATCACCAGGTGCGACACGGCCGCGATCGAGGGGAGCGCTTCCCCGCGGAACCCCAGCGTACGGATGTCCGAGAGGTCTTCCGCGTGGCGGATCTTGCTGGTGGCGTGCCGGTCCAGGCAGGCGAGGACGTCCTCACGCACCATCCCGGTCCCGTCGTCGGCCACGCGGATGCGCCCCTTGCCCCCCCGCTCGATCGACACGGTCACCGTGCGTGCGCCGGCGTCCAGCGCGTTCTCCACCAGCTCCTTGACCACCGACGCCGGGCGCTCCACCACCTCCCCCGCCGCGATCTGGTTGGCCACATGATCGGGCAGCACCCGGATCCGCGGCGTCGCCGGCCGACCCGGGCCGCTCATCTCTCCCCGTTCGCCTCCGGCAGCCCGAAGAACCGGACGGCGTTCGCCCACGTGTCGGCGGCGACCTTTTCGAGCGGCTCGCCCCGGATGCGGGCCACCGCGCCGGCCACATGCGCCACGAAGGCCGGCTCGTTCCGCCGCCCGCGCTTCGGCACCGGCGCCAGGTACGGCCCGTCGGTCTCGACCATGTAGCGGTCGGCGGGCACCGTCCGCACCAGCTCGACGTCGTAGCCGCGGAAGGTGACGATCCCCGTGAAGGAGACGGACCATCCGGCCGCGAGCGCCTCCTCCAGCAACTCCGCGGGACCGGGGAAGCAGTGCAGCACCCCCCTTACCCGCCCCGCGCACTCGCGCACCATCGCCGCCGTGTCCTCCGCGGCCTCGCGGGAATGCACCACGAGCGGCAGATCCATCTCCCGGGCCAGTTCGGCGTGGCGTTCGAACCACATCCACTGTGCGGCCCGGGGCGCGATGTCATAGTGGTAGTCGAGTCCGGTCTCGCCGATCGCCACGCAGCGCGGGTGGGCAGCCGCCTCGCGCACAACCGACATCTCGCCCCCGCCCGGGTCCGCCGTCACATGGTGGGGGTGCAGCCCGGCGGTCGACCACATCATCGCCTCGTGGCGGCAGGCCAGTCCGAGCGCGTCCCGGCTGTCCTCGTGCGTCGACGCGACCGCGATCACGCCCTCGACCGAGGCCGCCTGCGCCCGCTCAAGAGTCTCCTGGAGATCCGCCTGATAGGCCGCGTCGGTAAGGTGGCAGTGAGAATCGAAGAGTCTCAAACCGCTGCTGCCACCCGGCGCCCTTGCTGCTTCTTCCGGGCGTCACCCGTGCCGAAGCGCTTCTGGATCTCGAGCAGCGCCGGGGAGGCGATGAAGATCGACGAATAGGTACCGATCATGACCCCCAGGATCAGCACGATCGTGAAGTCCCGGAGCGCCGGCCCGCCGAGCACAAGGAGCGAAAGCATCACTGCCAGGGTGGTTCCCGAGGTGAGCACCGTCCTTGGCAGCGTCTCGTTGATCGAGCGGTTGACCAGCCGGTAGGGATCCTCCCGGCGCCCGCCCTTCGCATTCAGGTTCTCGCGGATGCGGTCGAAGACGACGATCGTGTCGTTCAGCGAGTACCCCAGGATCGTCAGGATCGCCGCCACGGTGGGGAGCGCGATCTCGACACGGAAGAGCGCCAGCAGCCCGAGCACGATCAGCATGTCGTGGAGGGTCGCGATCACCGCAGCCAACCCGAAGCGGAACTCGAACCGGATCGCGATATAGAAGAGCGTCAGGACCAGCGAGAACAGGATCGCCAGCGCGGCCCTCTGCTGCAGCTCGCGCCCGATCTTGGGCCCGACCGACTCCTGCCGGACGATCTCGAAGGCGGACTCGCCGAAGCGCGCGGACAGCTGGGCGTCCAGATCGCCGGCGACCTCGTCGATGTCCCGTTCCTCGTCGATCGGCGCGCGGATCACGAACTCGTTGTCGCCGCCAAACCGTGTGATCGGGGGGGCCGACGCACCACCCAGCGCCGTGCGCAGGTCGTTGTCGTCCGTGGGCTGGGAGAAGCTGACCTGTACCAGCACCCCGCCGTCGAAGTCGACTCCGTAGCGCTGCCATCCGCCGATTGTGAAGGTGTTTACCACCATCGCCCCGATGCCGAGGGCCAGGGCGGCCGCGGAGAGGATGTACGCCTTCCGGCGCAGCGCGATGAACGGGTATTTCGCTTTGTTAAAAAACCGCATGGCTGGAAGACTCTGCTAGATGCTGATGGGGTCCGAGCCGCGCTTCCCGTAGAGATAGACGAGGAAGAGCGTGCGCGTGACGTAAAGAGCGGTGAAGAAGCTGGCCACGATCCCGATGCAGAGCGTGACCGCGAATCCCTTGACTGACTGGGTCCCGAACTGGAAGAGGATGAGGCCCGTGATCAGGGTGGTGATATTGGCGTCGACGATCGCCGACATCGCGTTGCTGAAGCCCTCGTCGACCGCGGTGCGGGGCGCGCGGCGGCGCTCAAGCTCCTCCCGTATTCGTTCGAAGATCAGGACGTTCGCGTCCACGGCCATGCCGATCGAGAGGATCAGCCCGGCGATGCCCGGCAGCGTAAGGGTGGCATTGAGCATCGACAGCCCGCCGACGACGAGCGTCAGGTAGATCGCGAGGGCCGCGACCGCAAGCAGCCCGGCCACGCGGTAGTAGGCGATCATTATCGCAAGAACGAGGATCACCCCCACGAGACCCGCGATCTGCCCCCGGTCGATCGAGTCCTGCCCGAGCGAAGGTCCGACTCGGCGCTCCTCCATGATGCGAAGCTGCGCCGGTAGCGCCCCCGCGCGCAGGACCAGTGCGAGGTCCGCGGCTTCGGAGAAGTCGGCTTGCCCCATCGTGATCTGGCCGCGCGAACCGATCCGGCTTTCCACAACCGGCGCACTGAACACATCGCCGTCCAGCACGATCGCGATGCGGTCGAACTGGTGTTCCGTGGTGACGTCCTCGAAGACGCGGCCGCCGCGCCGGTTCAGCTGGAAGAGGACCAGCGGCTGGTTGAACTGCTGCTGGTCACGGGTTGCGCTGGCGTCCACGAGCTGCTCGCCGGTCAGGAAGGGATCCTCCTCCAGGATGTACAGCTCACGGTAGAAACGCCCGGCTTGGGGGACGGTATCCCACCCCCACTGGAGGCTGACGCCCCGCGGCATCGCGCGCTGGAACTCGGGGAGCGCCATGAAATGCATGGCGGTTTGGACTTCCTCCGCGTCGACCAGATAGCTGCCCGGATCTCGCCCTTGCGTGGTAAGCGAGTTGGCCAGGAGAAGTCCGGTAAAGGGACGGAAGTCGGGCTCGGCGGCGGCGGCGTCCGCGGGATCCGTGGCGTCCGCGATGTCGGGGTCGTCCGCGGGGTCGGTGGCCGTCAGGCTGTCGGCGTCGGCCGAATCGTTCGCAGTGCCGAACAGCACGTCCTCAATCGAGGAACGATCCGGTGCGGCCTCGGTGGCCCGCCCCATGTTTTGCAGGCTGTCCACGCCGACGGCGACGACGATGGCCCGGTCCAGCCTTTCAAGGGACTGGTTGAAGTCCACCGTGGAGAGCACCAGCTTCCATTCCAGGAACGCCTGTTGGTTGATGATGTCCTTGGCCCGCTCAGGGTCGTCCAGACCCGCCAGCTCCACGATGATGCGGTCGGAGCCGCTCTTCTGGATCAGCGGCTCCTGCACCCCGAAGGCGTCGATCCGGGTACGGAGCACCTGAAGCGCTCCGTCGATCCTGTCCTCGATGATCTCGGGTGTCATGGTGCCATCGGGATCGTCGATCTCCAGGACCAGATGCATCCCGCCCTGTAGATCGAGACCGAAGTTGAACCCCTGCGTCCAGTAGTACCCGATCGAGAGGCCGAGCGCCGCCAGAATGACGACCAGCCGGACTCGAAATGACTTCAGCATCGCACTTCCTTGGCTCTGGTTCCCAGTCCCGTTTGTTGCCAGCCGCACCCCGCCAGCCTCGGAACTTCGCCCGGCCCGCGGGTGCTGTCAATTGCGCAATCCGGCCCTACGTGCCGGACGATGGCCGGGATTCAGGCTGCACCCGCTACCGGTAGTCCGGATTCGGGAAGTGGATGAGCGCGCTGAGGTCCGAGAAGTCCCAGCGGGAGTGCGTGCAGAGGTCCTGCTGTTGGGGGGTGAGGGTCATGATCGGGGTCTTTCGGTTGGGGGTGACGGACTTCGGGCAAGATAGGGGTACACCGAAGCGGGGACCAAGGTCCGTCCACTGTAAACTCTGATTTACATTTTGTAACCTGAACCTTACATCCCGCGTGCACACCGTGCGGTCTTCTGGACCTTGTCGCGCTCCCCCGGCCTCTCTACCCTTTCTGCATGTCCCATCGCAGCATGCAAACGCCCGCGGGTTCACGTGGGCATGCGCGTTCCTGGCGCCACGGAGGCCGGGGGCGTTCAGGCTTCGTATGGGCGGGTGTCGCGTTGCTCGCCCTTGCCGCGGTCCCCCTCGTCTCACATCCGCAGGCGGACCGCGAGGGAACCGCACCGTCGCACACCACGACCATAGCCGAACCCACCAGCGCCGACCTCACTCCTCCCTCCGACTCGACCCTCCGGATCATCTTCCTGGACGTTGGCCAGGGCGACGCCGTGCTCATCCAGGCGCCCGAAGGGCAGACGGCGCTGGTCGATGCGGGGCCCCGGAACGTCGTGCCCCTACTGCGGCAGTTGGGGGTGGAGCGGATCGACCTGCTGGTCGCCACGCACCCGCACGCGGACCACATCGGCGGGATGACGGGGGTGATCGCCGCGCTTCCGGTGCGCTTCTACATGGACAACGGCGACCCGCACACGACGCAGACCTACCGGCGCGTGCTCGCGGCGCTCGACTCCCGGCCCGACATCACGTACCTGGAGGCAACACCGCGGACGATCTCGCTTGGCAGCGCATCGATAGAGGTGCTGCCGCTGCTGCCGCGCGGGACGGCCGGCCTCAACGACCGCTCGGTTGCGCTGGTGGTCCGCTTCGGAGACTTCAAGGCGTTTCTCAGCGGGGACTCGGAAGTGCGTCAGCTGTCGCATCTTGTGGGGCAGCGGGCCGTTCCCGACGTGGCGCTCCTCAAGGCGGCGCACCACGGCAGCGACAACGGGTTCACCTGGGAGTTCCTGCGCGCCGCCACGCCCGAGGTGGTCGTGATTTCGGTGGGCCGCAACGGCTACGGGCATCCGCGGCCGGAGGCGCTGGCGGCGTACACGTCCGCTGGAGCGGAGGTGCTGCGGACCGACTTGCACGGTCATGTCGAGGTTCGCGGATACGGCGACGGGCGCTACGATGTCGTGCAGGGACAGCAGGTGGAGGCTTTGGGTGCCGGCGCGGTGCTCGAGAGCGGCAAGGAAGGCGAGCGAGCGCTCGGCGGCTGGCGGCTCTGCGACACGGCGACGCTGTACGATCAGACCGGGGCGGCGGTGGTCGTGATCCGCTATTGACCGGCCCGGACAGCTGGACCGTCGACCGCGTCGAGTCGGGCGTCGCCGTGCTTGTACGGGACGGCGGCGAGCAGGTGGCGGAAACGTCCTTGTCCGGCCTACCCGCAGGCACCGGCGAGGGTTCGGTGTTGCGGGTGCCGGTTTCGCAAGGCCGACCGGACTGGGGAGCGGCCGTGCTGGACGAGGAGTTGCGGCAAGCCAGGCTCGATGAGGCGGAGCAGATTCTCAAGCGGCTGCGTCGACGCGATCCGGGGGGAGATGTGGTGCTGTAGGGCCCCGGTATTGGACCACCTTGCCCACCGCCGACGGCACCGCCACGCCGGCAGGACACCGCACGGGGGTGGACTCCGTGCCGGGGCACGACGAAGCGTACGGCAACCCCATGATGGTGCCGACCGTGCGCGAGGAGCTGCGCGGCGGCCGGCGTATCGATGTGCCTCTCGGCCTCAACTTCTACTTCCCGGACGGCCCGCTGAAGGGACACCGGATCGCCGCCGAGTGGAACGTTCCGCTCTATCAGAACCTCAACGGTCCCCAGCTCGAGACCGACTGGGTGCTCACGATCGGCTGGCAGAAGTCGTTCGCACCGCTCGGGCACGGCTGACGGCGGGCGCGGGGCCCTTGGGGCGGGCGGGGGGCGGCTCGGAGGGCCGTCCCTCGTATCGCCCCCCCCGCTGAAACTCCTTGCGGCCCGACCCCGTACTCTATACCTTGTAGTGCAATGTACATTGCATCCCATGGTAAAGGGGGCGCTTCATGGAGGACACAGAGTGCAGGGACCGCGATCTCGAAGCCCAGGTCGGCGAGTGGCGCAGGTGGCAGGAGCGCACCTCCTCGCTGTCGCCACGCGAGCTCGACGAGCTGGAGGACCATCTGCGGGCGCGCATCGATCTCGAGATGGAATTGAATGCGGCGCTTGCACCCGCGCGAGCGTTCCACGTCGCCAGACGCGAGATGGGGACAGGCCGCGCGCTGTCGAAGGAGTACGCCAAAGTCGGCAAGCCGAGGTGGCGGGGGCTGTGCGTGGCCGGTTGGGCGATGTTCGCCGCGTCGTTCCTTCTTCCCGTGGCCGGGTTCGAGTTCCTCTCCGACTACCCGGGCTATGGACGGGCCGGCGGATTCGAGGTGTTCCTGAGGTGTCTCGGACCTTCCCCATTCTTCCTCTTTGCCCTACCCAACTTCGCGATGCTGCTTACGATCCCGGCGTTCAGGGGTCGAAGGCTCGCGGGCGGGTGCTGGCTGCGGCGATTCCTTGGATTCGCGGGATTAGGCGCCCTCGGTCTCGGGATCGCCCTCAGCTCTCTTCACTTGACGGTGATGACAAGCTACGGCGTCTCCTCCTCCGTCCGCGCACTTCTCGATGTCGGCTACTGGACCTGGGCCGCCTCGTTCATCTGCGTGGCCGCGGCCCTTCACCTCCGCGCCCGCGGATGGGCTTCCGCGGAACCGCCAACACCGGCCCAAGCATCGAGCCAGGGAGTATTCGAATGAAGACACCGGTCTCCAAGGAACTCGTCGCCGCCTCGTCCCGTCCCATGGTGCTCTCCATCCTCACGGGGGGCGAGAGCTACGGCTACGAGATCCTCAAGCAGGTAAAGCTGCTCTCCGGCGGCAAGCTGGAGTGGTCCGACGGAATGCTGTATCCCGTCCTGCACCGGCTGGAGCGCGACGGGCTGATCGCGGGCCACTGGCAGCTCACCGAAGAAGGACGACGACGCAAGTACTACCGGATGACCAAGCGCGGAAAGGGCCAGCTCGCCACCGACCGTGAGAACTGGCAGACGGTTCACGGTGCGCTCGAATTGTCATGGGGAGGGAGTCATGTTTGATCTCGATGCCGAAGTCGGAAGCTGGCGGGAGCAGCAGGGACGCAAGTCCGCGCTGTCGCCGCTCGAGCTCGATGAACTTGAGGACCATCTCAGGGCCAGAATCGAGCTGGAGCTGGAGCTGAACGCTGCGATGGCACCGGCCCGGGCGTTCGCAATCGCGCGGCGGGAGCTGGGCGAGCCGACCGCGCTGTCCAGGGAGTTCGCGAAGGTGGGGAAGCCGCGGTGGCGGAGATTGCTGGCGGTGGGTTGGGCGATGTACGGGGCATCGATGTTGATGCCCGTGTTCCAGCTCAAGCTTGGGGCATTTCAGATCACGATGACCGGGCACCGGGCGTTGCACGACTTGAATCTGGGAGGACTCCCCATCGTCGAGTCGCTGCCCGTGGGCCTCGTCAATCTGGCGATGCTGATGACCGTGCCGGCGTTGTGGGGCTGGCGGGGTTCCTGCAATCGCTGGCTGAGGCGGATGCTGGGCGCAATGGGCGTGTCCGGGCTTTGTTTCGGAGTCGGATGGGCGGCCTATGGCTTGGACGCCCCGCTATTGGCGGGCTACTGGACCTGGAGCGCCTCCCACCTCTGCGTCGCGGCCGCCCTTTGGTGGCGTGCAAGGGAATGGGCGCCGGCAACCCCGAAAACGGGTGTCTGCATAGCCAAGGGAGGGTGAGACAAATGGCCTCGACTACGACAATGTTGATGCGAGTGGCGGGCACGGTCGCCGCAGCGAGTCTGCTGGCGACGGGTGTGGCACACGCGCAGGAGATCATCGAGGTGCCCGGCGAGGACCGCTGGCTCGACGCCGACTTCGCAGAGGTGTTCCGGGTGGGCTCGTTGGCGGGGGACGAGTGGGAGCAGTTCGGAAATGTGAAGAGGGTGGCCTTCGACGCAGCGGGGCGGCTCCACATCTTTGACAGCCAGATCGACCGGATCTTCGTCGTGGGTCCGGACGGCGCACTGATCCGCCGGATCGGCCGGAATGGCGACGGCCCGGGGGAGTTTCGCAGCGCCGGCGATATGGCGGTCATGGAGGACGGGCGCGTTGTGGTCGGCGACTCGGGGCACCGCGCCTATCACATCTTTGATGCGAACGGCGACTTCGAGCGCATGGTCCGGATGGGAGGAGATCCATCTTTCACTGCCATCGGGATCCACGCGCCGCAGCGCGGCGCCGACGCGCTGGTCACGACCGATGCGGCAACCGCCTTCGCGTTTTCCGGTTCTCTGGGTGCCCTGATCCAGCAGGCCGAACCGACATCGCGCCCCATCCAGCGCATCGACCTGGCGGGCGATGAGGTCGAGACGGAGACGATTGCCGAGGGGTGGCTGCCCCCCAGCAGGGAACCCGAAGACGGCGGGTCCGAGGTGACGGTCGGTCGTGGCGTCACAGTCAGCTTCGGGGTCCAGCCCAGGCAGATCGAGATGAGTCCCGGCCTGTATTGGGGTGTCCTTCCGGACGGGACCGTGGCGTTCTCGGACTCGTCATCCTACGCGATCAAGATTGCCGGGTCCGGGACGGGTGTCTCGCGCATTCTGGCGCGGCCCATCCAGCCCGAACCGATGACGGAGCGCTTGATCAAGGCCGAGAAGGACCGCCGGCTGAGAGCACTGGAGGCCACCTCCGATGAAGAGGTGGCAGGGCGAGGCGGACTGCGCATCGACGGGCAGGTCATAGCCGGTGATCCGAAGGAGAAGAGAAAAGCAGCGCGCGAGCGCATCGAAGGCTTG
Organism: Longimicrobiales bacterium; assembly: GCA_965206305.1. Taxonomy (GTDB): domain Bacteria; phylum Gemmatimonadota; class Gemmatimonadetes; order Longimicrobiales; family Gaopeijiaceae; genus Bin94. The sequence goes on from CBDBJI010000004.1 coordinate 3,126,719, forward strand.
CAGTTCTTCACGGAAGTCCCCGTGGTTCGTGGCCTGGCGGTGACCTGGGACGGTGAGATCTGGGTGCGGCGGCGAGGCGAGGGAATGAGGAGCGATGGTCCCATCGACGTGCTCACACCCGATGGCCGCTACCTGGGCAGCTACCGAACCGGTGTCACCGAGATCCCGGATGCTTTCGGTCCCAACGGCCTCGCCGCGTTCATCGAGACGGGCGAGCTCGGAGTGGAGACGGTGGTGGTGAAGCGGCTGCCACGTAGAGCGAACTGACGCCGGAGGGCAACCATGTTTGATCTTGATGTCGAACTCCGGCGCTGGCGGAAGCGCCCGGATCGCAAGTCTTCGCTGTCGCCGCGTGGCAAGCCGAGATGGCGGCTGCTGCTGTTGGTGGGGTGGGCGATGTATGCCGCTTCGTTCCTTATGCCGGTTTCCGCAGCTTATTGGAATCCGGGCTCGGGTGCAGAACTCAGGACAGTCTGGGGGTGGCAGGCCCTGGTTGGGGCCCTCCTGATGGCGGGGAATCCCATTACGCTACTGAGCGGGCTGTCCAACGCCCTGGTCCTGGCGACTTTCCTGAAGCTGAAGGGTTCCCGGCCTCCCAAATTCAGTTGGCTCACACTTGGCCTTACCGGAGCCGCATTGCTCAATCTCTATTGGGTTGCGGCGGGTGAAGATGTCGGCATCGGCTACTGGGCCTGGGTCGCATCGTTTGGATGTATCGGCTCTGCTCTGTGGATGCGCGCCCGCGAGTGGGCGCCCGCGAAGACGCCAACGTCGGCCCACGCGCCGGGCCAAGGAGTATTCGAATGAAGAGACCGGTCTCGAAGGAACTCGTGGCTGCCTCGTCGCGTCCGATGGTGCTCTCCATCCTGTCGGGCGGCGAGAGCTACGGCTACGAGATCCTCAAGCAGGTCAAGCTGCTGTCCGGCGGCAAGCTGGAGTGGTCCGACGGCATGCTCTACCCCGTCCTGCACCGGCTGGAACGCGACGGGCTCATCGCGGGCCACTGGCAGCTCACCGAAGAAGGACGACGACGCAAGTACTACCGGATGACCACGCGCGGAAAGGGCCAGTTGGCCACTGACCGCGAGAACTGGCAGACGGTGCACGGTGCCCTCGAAATGTCATGGGGAGGGAGTCATGTTTGATCTGGACGCACGAATCCGGGAGTGGCGGGAGTGCCAGGAGAGCGAATCGTCGCTTTCGCCGCGAGAACTGGATGAACTGGAGGACCACCTGCGGGCGCGGGTCGACCTCGAGTTGGAGCTGAACGCGGTGCTGGCGCCGGCCCAGGCGTTCGCGATCGCGCGGCGCGAGTTGGGCGAGGCGGCAGCGTTGTCGAAGGATTTCGCGAAGGCGGGCAGGCCGCGCTGGCGGCGGTGGCTGGTGGCGGGGTGGTCGATGTACGCGGCTTCGTGGTTTCTGCCGATCCTCAATATGGGGTGGCTCGGGACGATGAGCGGCTACGATGTGCTGAAGGAATTGACCGGCGACTTTCCCGATGCGGTACTCTTTCTCGTCCTGAATCTCCCGATGCTGATGACGGTGCCTGTGCTATGGGGTGCCCGCCTCGCCTGCAATCGCTGGCTGAGCCGGATCGTGGGAGCCTTGGGAGTGTTGGTGATCGGTTGCGCAGTCGGAATCATGGTCTACGGCTCGATCGACAACGGGAGCATCGCCTGGCTGCTCCCTCCACCGTTCCTTGTGGGCTTCTGGGCCTGGACCGCCTCGTTCCTGTGCGTGGCGAAGGGTCTGCGGTTGCGGTTGAATGAGTGGGCGTCGGCAACCCCGGAACGAGTGTCCGCCTAGCCAACGGAGGTACCCGTGTTCGATCTGGATGCGACAGTGCAGCGCTGGCGGAAGCGCCAGGAGAGCGAAACGTCGCTTTTGAAGCCGGTCACGCCGGTGCCGATCGGTGGCTCCCCAGCGTGATTTAGACGCGCATGTACACTCTGCTTTACAACTTGTCAAGCAAACATGACATTTCAGCTTGATCCGGTCGCGCTCCGAGCCCCTGTCGATCCCACGCGCCGATCATGACGTTTGACCTCGACGCGGCGGCTCGGGACTGGCGGAGCACCCTCCAGCGCCGTGGCACGCTGTCCCCCCGCGAGCTGGACGAGCTGGAGGACCACCTGCGGGCGCGCATCGAGCTCGAGCGTCAGTTGGGTCCCGCGCTTGCGGCCGACCGCGCCTTCGCCATCGCGACGGACGACCTCGGCGATACGGCGGTGCTGGCCAAGGAGTTCGACAAGGCGGGAATGCGGCGCTGGCGGCGGCTGTTGGTGGCTGGTTGGGCGATGTTCGCGGCTTCGTTTTTTCTGCCGGTAGTTCGTTTTGAGTTCTTCGGCATCAGTGACTGGCTGACGATAGTCCCGGGGCTGTGGGAAGACGCAGTCACCGATCCGGTGGCAGCGGAATTGGGAATCCGCGACGTGCTGATCGGTCTGGGGCAGTTGAGCCCCGTGATCCTCGTGCATGTGCCGATGTTCATGACTCTGCCGGCGCTCCGGGCCGCAAGGCTGAGGGGCGAACGCTGGCTGGGATGGGTCCTCGGGGCTGTGGGCTGGTCCGCCCTCGGCCTGGGAGTGCTCCACCTGATTGTGAGACTCCTGCAGATCCTGGTGTTCGGTGGGTTGGAATCCGGGGGATTCGTCGGCCCTGCGTGGCTCGGCCCCGGCTACTTCGCGTGGGCCGCCGCGTTCCTGTGCGCGGCGTTCGCGATGCGTTTGCGGGCGCGAGAATGGGCGTCGGCAGCGGCGAAGGGTGGCGGGGATTGAGATGGCCAGCTGCCATGGGGTCGTGGTCGGACCACCTGGCCGCCAGCTACGGAGCATCCCCCAGCACCCACACGGCCTCGTCGTCCATCATGCGCGCAAACCGGCCGCCTCTCCGTCTCATCCGCTCCCATTCCTCGACCGTGTAGACGAGCAGGTCGGTTGGCACCGGCAGGCGCTCATACGGCCAGTCGCGGTTGCGCTCAAGGCGTGGAAGCTCGCTCTTGCTGACGATAGCCACCAAATCGAGATCGCTTCCGAATCCCGTGTCGCCGCGCGCGTGGGAGCCGAAGTATCCGAGCGCAACCAGTTCGGGTCGGACAGCCTCCTGGGTGTTGGCCCAATCCCGGAGGGCGTCCAGAACCTGATCAGGCGTCGGCCAGCGCTTTACGGACGTAGTCGAGGACGTTACGGGCATATTCGACCGCCTGCGAACTGTGCAGTGATTCCGTAGTGTTCGAAAGCCGGGCCTTCGTCGTGCCCGTTCGGGTACCTGGCAGGAATATGGTAGTTGTCCAACACCCGCGCCCGCTCGCTGCTTTCTCCGATGCCTGATGAGCGGCGAAGCAAGCTCAGTCGTGCCTGCCATCCTCGTGTGAAGCGACGGCCTGCTCCAGGTCATGTTCGGCCTGGGCGAACCAGTCTCTTGATCGGTTCGGCATGGGTCGGCTCATCGCAGGACTATCCCTGCACGGCAGTCGCGGGCCGGTAGCGATCCACCCTGATCTGGCTCTCGCGCTTGGCAGCCTGTGCAATATCGTACGCAGCCTGAAGCCGAATCCAGGTCTCCGTGGTGGACCCGAAGGCTTTCGCCAGACGTATCGCCATGTCCGTAGAGATGCGGGCTCGTCCATTCACCAGATTCGAGAGCGCCTGACGACTTACTCCGAGCACAGCCGCTGCGTCGGTCACACTGAGTCCGAGCGGCTCAAGGCAGGAAAGCCGGACAACCCTTCCGGGATGTGGCGGGTTCTTCATCGGCATGACTCCAGTGTAGTGTGTCTAGCGTTACTTGACAACGGCGCCCCACTCCGCTTTCCCCCCTGCCCCGCCCGCACGTACGTTGCCATCGGACTGCTCTCCCCCATTCCGAAAGCGACTTCACCATGCGTACCACCCGACACGTCGCCCCGCGTCGAATCGGCGCAGCCGTCATCGCAACGGCCGGCACCCTGCCCCGCACCCTCACGCTCGCCGTTGCCGCCGCCTTCACGGCCCTCTCCCCCCTCCCCGCCCACCCCCAGCAGCGCCTCTTCACGCCCGAGATCGCGCTCGATGTCCGCGGCGTGGGCATCGCGGCGGTGACGGACGACGGCTCCCGCGTGGCCGCGACGGTGAGGACACGGCGCGACCGCACCGGCGTCGACCATCAGCGCTATGGGGACCCCACGTACATCTCCCCCGGGTCGGTGCGGCTGATGGTGATCGACACGCGGAGCGGGGATCGCACGTGGGTGCATGAGGAGCCGGCCCAGTTGCGCGGTTTCGAGTGGTCGCCGGGTGGGGAGCGGCTCGCGTACTTCGCCGTGGAGGACGGGGCGTACCGGCTCCGGATCTTCGACGCGCGCACGGGCCGGGCCGAGGCGGTCGCGCTGCGCACGGAAAGGGCGATCGCGTCGTCGTCGCCGCTCGTGTGGTCGCCGGACGGCGCGGGAGTGCTGATCGGGCTGCGCCCCGACGGGTGGGCCGAGGAGGCGCGCGCGGCCTTCGTCGCCCTTACCGAGGCGCCGGTCATCGTGCAGGATTCCCGCAACGATTTCCTGGCCTGGGACCGCGTGAGGAACGTTGCCGCGCAGCAGATCACCGCGCTTGTTGCCCTGGAGGACGGCGACGTGCGAGAGATCCTGACCGAAGTGACACCATCCGGCCCGAGCTTCTCCGCCGACGGGTCCTACATCACCTACTCCACGTCCACACGCACGAAGACTTCGTACACCCGCCGCGACGGAACCGAGTACGAACTCTTCCGGCTCGATCTCGCCGAGGGCAGCGAGCCCGAATCGCTGCGGGACACCGGCGAGGAGCGTATGAGCGCCACCTGGAACGAGGCGCGGGACGCCTTCGCGTACAGCGAGCGGGGTTCCGTCTTCGTGCGGCGGCTGGGCGAGGAAGAGGCGGTGGACGTGACGGCGGAACACCGTGGGCCTGCGGATGAAGGTGGGGGCGCCGAGGATGAGGGCGCGGCCGGCCGTGGAGGCGCTGGCGGGCGGACGGGCGGCACCGACGACCCCGTCGAAGAGGACCCCGACTCCACCCGCATCCGCTTCTCGGTCCAGCGCTGGAGCCCGTCCGGCAACCAACTCCTCCTCACCTCCCAGGACGCCTGGCACCTCCTCGACCTGGCCACGGGCGACCTCCGCACCCTCCTCGAACTCGAGGACGACGACGACACCCGCCCCCGCCGCCAGGTCCAGAGCTGGAGCGACGACGGCCGCCACCTCTACTTCAGCTACTCCGCCCGGGACCGTTGGCAGCGCGGCCTGAAGCGCCTCGACTCAGCCTCGGGCGCCATCGAGACCCTGATGCTGGACAACAACCTCTACCGCTCCTGGAACATCTCCGACGACGGCTCCACCATCGTCTACACCATGTCCGACGGCGACCATCCCGACGAGATCCGGACCACGGCCACAGACCGGCTTGCGCCCCGTCAGCTCACCACCTCGAACCCCCAGCTCGAAGACATCGCGCTCACGCGCAGCGAGCTCGTCGAGTACCTGGACGTCGATGGTAATACGCTTTACGGCATTCTGTATTACCCCGCCAACTACGAGCCCGGGCGCACCTACCCCCTCGTGGCGGAGATCTACGAGCAGTACTTCGACAACGGCTTCAACGAGAACATGAACCTGATCACTGCGCAGGGGTGGTTCGGGTTCCGCCCGTCGGTTCGCTTCGAGGAGGGGTTCCCCGGCGAGGCGTGGCTGAAGGCGGTCCCGAACGCGATCAACAAGATCATCGAGCGGGGGCTCGTCGACCCGGAGATGGTGGGCGTCTACGGGCAGAGCTACGGCGGCTACGCGACCAACCTGCTGATCACGCAGACCGACCGCTTCGCCGCGGCCGCGAATGTCTCCGGCAAGGTGAACATCATCTCCTTCCTGGGCGACTCGCCGAAGATCACGACGCGCAACTACGCGGCCGCCGAAGTCGGGCAGGACCGCATCGGCGCCACGCTATGGGAGCAGCCGCACAAGTACATCGAGCACTCGGCGGTGATGTTCGCGGACCGGATCGAGACGCCGCTGCTCATGCTGTCGGGCGAGGGCGACTGGAACGTGCCGGCCACCAACCAGCGCGAGATGTACTACGCGCTGCGCCGCCTCGGCAAGGAGGTCGTGTGGGTGCACTACACGGCGGGCGGGCACGGGGCCGGGCGCGCGAGCTCGGCGGCCGACTTCGTGGACCACTGGCAGCGGATGTTCGACTGGTTCGCGGAACACTTCGGGGAGGAGGACGGGAAGCCGGTGTCGGAGGGGGGATGACGCATCCCCTCACGGGACAGACGGCGGTCGTCACCGGCGCCAATGCCGGGGTCGGGAGGTCGGCGACCGAGATGCTCCTGCGCGCGGGCGCCCACGTCACGATGGTCTGCCGGAGCCGCGAACGGGGGGAACGGGCGCTGGCGGAGCTGCGGGAGGCGAGCGCGGCTGGCAGCGCGTCGCCCCATCCCCAAATCGCCCTCGAAATCGCCGACCTGTCACGCCAGGCCGACGTCCGCACAGCCGCCGGCCGCATCGCCGACCGTCATCCCGCGATCGACATCCTGGTCAACAACGCCGGCATCTCGCAGATGCGCCCTGTCCTGTCGGCAGACGGGTTCGAGCTGACCTTCGCCACCAATCACCTCGGCCACTTCCTCCTCACCCACCTGCTTCTGGAGCCACTCGAGGCCGGACGCGGGCGCATCGTCAACGTCAGCTCGCGGGGGCACCGGGGCGGCGATCTCAGGCGGGCGAGCCTCGATGACATCGCGCGGGGAAGAGCCTGGAAGGGCCCCCTGCAGGCCTACGCGGACTCGAAGCTGGCCAACATCCTCTTCACCTTCGAATCGGTCCGGCGCCGGGGCGCCCGGGGCATCACCGCCAACGCGGTCCACCCCGGCGTCCTCGCCACCGATATCTGGAACAAGACGCCGCCCGTGGTGCGACTGCTGATCCGCCCGTTCACCTGGTTCATGGACCGGCCGCAAGTCGGCGGGGCGGCGGTGATGAACCTGGTGACGGGCCCCGCCGGCGCCGTCACCGGACGGTACTTCAACGAGCAGGACGAGGAAGCGCCAAGCCCTCAGGCCCTTGATGAAGCGCTCGCGCACGAGCTGTGGGAGCGGAGCCTGGAGTGGACGGGGGGCTGAGTTTCGCAGCTAGAAGAAGACGGGCTCCCGGTAGGCGCCGAAGACTTCCTCCATGGCCGCCCTGATCTCGTACAGCGTGCAGTAGGCCCTCGCGCAATCCAGGATGTACGGCACGGTGTTCGCCCCCCCCGCGGCGGCAGCCCGCAGCCGCCCGAGCGCCTCCTCCACCCGCCCCACGTCGCGCTTCGCGCGCAGCCCGGCCAGCCGTTTGCGCTGCCTCGCCTCCACATCGGGATCGATCTGGAGCGTGTCGATTTCGACCTGGTCCGACCCGCCGGTGAACCGGTTCACGCCCACGACAGTCCTCAGTCCGGCCTCGATCTCGGCTTGCTGCCGCGCTGCCGAGTTCGCGATCTCGCGCTGGAACCACCCGTTCTCGATCCCGGGGACCACCCCGCCCTGCCTCGCCACCCGCTCGAAGATCTCCTCGGCCTCGGCCTCGAGCCGGTCGGTTAGCGCCTCCACGTAGTACGAACCGGCCAGCGGATCGATGGTGTTCGCCACGCCGGTCTCCCAGGCGAGGATCTGCTGGGTCCTGAGCGCGATGGTCACCGCCTTCTCGGTGGGCAGCGCCAGCGTCTCGTCCATTGAGTTGGTATGGAGCGACTGGGTCCCGCCCAGGATCGCCGCGAGCCCCTGGTACGCCACGCGCACGATGTTGTTCTCGGGCTGCTGGGCGGTGAGGGTGACGCCGGCCGTCTGGGCGTGGGTGCGCAGCCGCCAGGACTGGGGATTGGCGGCGCCGAACTCGTCACGCATGCGACGGGCCCAGATCCGGCGCGCGGCCCGGAACTTGGCGACCTCTTCGAAGAAGTCGTTGTGCACGTCGAAGAAGAAGGAAAGGCGCGGGGCGAAGGCATCCACATCCAGCCCCCGCTCCACACCCCGGCGGACGTACTCGAACCCGTTGGCCAGGGTGAAGCCGAGCTCCTGGCCCGCGGTGGCGCCGGCTTCGCGGATGTGGTAGCCCGAGATCGAGACCGGGTTGTAGCGCGGGGCGTGCTCCGAGCACCACTCGAACATGTCCAGGATGAGCCGCAGCGCCGGTTCAGGCGGAAAGACCCAGGCGTGCTGCGCCTGGTACTCCTTGAGGATGTCGTTCTGAACAGTGCCGCGCAGGCGGTCCGGCGAAACTCCCTGGCGTTCCGCGGCGGCCACGTAGAAGCAGAACAGGATGATGGCGGGCCCGTTGATGGTCATCGAGACCGAGACGCGGTCCAGGGGGATCCCGTCGAACAGCGTCTCCATGTCGGCGAGCGAGGAGATCGCCACGCCGCACACGCCTACCTCGCCGAGAGACCGGGGGTGGTCGCCGTCGTAGCCCATCAGCGTGGGGAAGTCGAAGGCCACCGAGAGTCCGGTCTGACCGTTGGCCAGGAGGTACCGGTAGCGCTCGTTGGTCTCCGTGGCGCTGCCGAAGCCGGCGAACTGGCGCATGGTCCAGAGGCGGGTCCGGTACATGGTGGCGTAGGGCCCGCGGGTGAACGGAAACGCGCCGGGAACCCCGAGCTTGTCCAGGTAGCCACCGGTGAAGTGGAGGGGCGTGTAGAGGGGCTCGACTTCGTTGCCCGACACGGAGGTGTAGGCGGGCAGGCGCTTCGGCGTCCCCGCACAGGTCGCCTCCCACGCCGCCAGCTCGGCGCGCAGCCGCTCGATCTCCCGCTCGCGACGTTCGATCTCGGCCTCGATCGCGACGCGGTCGCGCAGGCGGGGTTCAGTCGTGGACATCGGGCCGTTTTCCTCCTGACCGGCGCTCCTCGTCATCTCCATGATGAGCCTGTGGTTCACCCTCCGGCACCTCATTTAATATGGCGCGGATGATCCGATCCGCCACACCGTAGGCCGTCTCCCTCCCGGCTCCCACGTCGCTCGCCCAGCGGGCGAAGTGCGGTTCGGCATCCATGACGCGGCGGGCCCGGTCCCTCAGACGGCGCTCGACGATGTCCCGGATGCGCCCGCGCGCCCGCAGTTCCCGCCCCGCCCCGAGTGCCCCGGAGTCCGCAAGGTGGCGGTGATGCGCGACGAGCTGCTCCAGGAACTCGTCGATGCCCTCGCCCCGGCCCGCAGAGGTCTTGAGGACGGGGATCTCCCAGGGGGTGACGGGCGGCTCCGACGGCGAGGTCGCGGCACCGGCCGGCTCGGGTGGATCCGCGCCACCGGGCGCCACCCGCGACAGGTCCACCCCATGGTGCGCCGGAGCATCATGCGACGCCAGACCAACCTTGAGGAGGAGTGCCTGACGGATCTCGCGCACCAGCCGGTCCGCGCCGACGCGATCCGATTTGTTGACTACGAAGACATCGGCGATTTCCATCAATCCGGCCTTCATTGCCTGGATTCCGTCGCCCGACTCCGGCACCAGCACCACCGCCGTCGTGTCCGCGGCCGCCTGGATCTCGAGCTGGGTCTGCCCCACACCCACCGTTTCGATCAGGATGTTGGGAAACCCGAAGGCATCCAGCAGGTCGATCACCTCGCGGGTCGTCGCGGCCAGTCCTCCCAGCGAGCCCCGCGTCGCCATGGAGCGGATGAAGATCCCCGGGTCGGTCGCCAGGTCGTTCATGCGGATCCGGTCTCCGAGCAGCGCGCCGCCGGTGAAGGGAGACGTCGGGTCCACGGCGACGATCGCGACCTCCTCACCCCTGCCGCGCAGACGGGTGGCCAGGTGAGCCGCGAGGCTCGACTTCCCGGCGCCGGGCGGACCCGTGATCCCGATCCTGCGAGCCCGCGGGCGAACGAGGAGCAGCTCCTGCAGCAGGCCGGCCACCCCTGGGCGTCCCCCTTCCACCATCGAGATGGCGCGCGCCAGCGCCGGCCGCCTCCCGCGGCGGAAGTCCGCCGCCAGGAGCCGATTGCGTTCCTCACGCTTCGAGCGCGCCGGGGCCATCGTGAGCCGACCGCCGCCTACAGGAGGAGTGCCGTGGCGAGCGTGAGGACCATGACGAAGCCCACGAGGTCGGTCAGCGTGTGGACGAAGACCGAAGACGCCACCGCGGGGTCGGCTCCCAGGCGGTTCAGCAGCGTGGGAATCATCGCGCCCGCGAATCCCGCCACGATGATGTTGGCCCACATCGCCAGCAGCACGACCACCCCCAGCATCGGGTCGCCCTCCCAGAGGTACGCCCCCAGGGCGAAGAGGGTGCCGAGCACGAAGCCGTTGAGCAGGCCCACCGCCACCTCCTTCCTCACCACCCTGAAGCGGCCCGGACGCCGCTCGGACCCGATCGCGATGCGGCGGATGGTCACGGCCAGCGCCTGCGTCCCCGTGTTCCCGCCCAGCGCCGCGATCACCGGCATCAGGAACGCCAGGAACGGGGCGGCGCTGATCAGGTCCTCGTAGCTGAGGATCACCCCCGCGGCGAGCGCCGCCGTGACCAGGTTCAGCGTGAGCCACGGAAGCCTCGAACGCACGGACTCGAGCCACCCCGCCTTGAGCTCCTCCTCCTCCGACACCCCGGCGAGCTTCAGGATGTCCTCCGTCGTCTCGGCCTCGATCACGTCGATCACGTCATCGAAGGTGATGCGGCCGAGCAGCACCCCACCCCTCCCCACCACCGGTACGCTGACCAGGTTGTAGCGCCCCATCACGCGACCCACCTCCTCCTGGTCCGTGTCCGGATGCACGACCGCGGCGGCCGGTTGGACCAGCGCCGCCACCGGCTCCTCCGGATCGGACAGGATCAGGTGGGCGATGGGCACGGTACCCTCCAGCCGGTTCCGTTCGTCCACCACGAAGACCGTGTAGAAACCCTCGACCTCACGCCCCTGCCGGCGGACCTCGTCGATGGCGTCGCGCGCGCTGGAACCCGCGGTCACGGAGACCAGCGCCGTGGTCATGAGGCCGCCGGCGGTCTCCTCCCCGTAGCGCAGCAGGTCACGGATCTCGACCGCATCCTCGGTCGGGAGCGCCGCCAGCATCCGGTCCCGGTCGTCCGGTTCCATCTCGCCCAGCAGGTCCGCCGCATCGTCGTCGGGGAGGTCCTGCAGGAGCGCCGTGCCCCGCTTGGCGTCCAGGGAGGACAGGAGCTCCGCCCGGTCCTCGTACTCCTCCATCTCGGCGAGGGTATCGGAGGCGAGCTCGGTGGGAAGGGTCCTGAGGATCTCCAGCTGCAGCTCCTCCGACTCGACCGCGGCGACCAGGTCGGCGATGTCCGAGGGGTGCATCTCCGCGGCGAACTCCATCCACTCGGGGAGGCCGCCACCCTTCGCGGCGGACGCAGCCTGCCCGCTATCCGGCGCGTTCCCCGGCCTGTCGGCGCTCACGGCGCCACCGCCTTGCGAAGCACATCTTCCTGCACGCGGAACATCTCGCAGGCCGTGCGCTCCGGCCCCTCCGGATGATCGTACCCGAGGACGTGGAGCGTCCCGTGCACGGCCAGCCTCGCCATCTCCTCCTCCGGCGGGGCCCCGGCCGCAGCAGCCTGCCTCATCGCCTGGCCATGCCCGATGTAGACGTCGCCGAGCGGATCCTCGCCCTGCGCGTGCAGCGCAAACGACAGGATGTCGGTCGTGCCGGAGCGCTTCAGGTAGCGGTCGTGCAGCAGGGCCATCTCGGAGTCGCTCAGGAAGGTGACCGACACCTCGGCGCTGGGCACACCCTCCTGGCGCAGGGCCCCCTTCACCGCCCTGCGGACCAGATCGCGGGGAACGTTGCGCACCCCGATGGCGTTGACGTGCACGGTGATCACGGGCCGGCCGCCCCCTCCGAGGTGAGGTGCCGGGTGCCGGGGTAGTCGATCCGCCGGTGGTGGATGCCCCCGAGCACCCTGGCGAATCGCCGTTTCAGCAGGCTGAGGTCCTCGAAGGTGAGCGGGCAGTCGTCGAACTGGTTCCGATCGATCTTCATGGCGAAGATGTTGTCGATCAGCGGCCGGATCCGCTCTCGCGTCGGGTTCTTCATGGCCCGGGCCGCGGACTCGACCGAGTCGGCGAGCATCAGCACCGCCGTTTCACGGCTCCGGGGGCGCGGTCCCGGATACCGGAACGCCGCGGGGTCCGGCGCCTCCAGCCCCTCCGCTTCGGCCTTGGCGCGCGCCCGCTCGTGGAAGAAGCTGATGGTCTGGTCGCCGTGGTGCTCGAGGATGTGGTCGATCACCACCCGCGGCACCTTCTCCCTGCGCGCCATCCGGGCCCCCTCCACGACGTGGTCGCGCACGATCGCGGCCGACGCCGCGGGGTCCATGGTGTCGTGCGGGTTCGCGCCTTCCTGGTTCTCGATGAACGATCCGGGGCTGATCAGCTTGCCCACATCGTGGTAGTACGCCCCCGCCCGGCAGAGAAGCGTGTTCGCGCCGATGTCCTCCGCCCCCGCCTCCGCCAGGTTCGCCACCTGGACGGTGTGCGCGAAGGTGCCCGGCGCCTCCGCCGCGAGGCGCCGCAGCAGCGGCCGGTCCGGATCCGACAGGCTGATCAGGGTCTGGTCGGTCGTGACGCCGGTCACCCATTCGAACACCGGGAGAAAGCCGATGGCCAGGGTCGCCCCGCCGATCGTGCTGAGCACTCCCCACAGGAGTGATGACAGGTAGGGGAGGTCGGGGCTCCTGAGTTCGAGCGCGGAAATGACCAGGCTGTAGGCCCCCACGGTGATCGCGATGAAGATCCAGAGCTGCGCCAGACGCCGGAACCTGCGCACCGCGAGCGCGGCCGTTCCCCCGCCCGTGAGGGTCACCAGGAAGACTTCCGCCGAGGCGAAGGGCGTCTGTGCGATGGTCAGCGAGCAGAGGACGAAGGCCGTGATCAGCGCCAGCCGGCCATCCCACATGATGGAGAGCGCCACGGTCACGAAGACGATCGGCAGCGACGCCGCGGGGAGCCCGACACGGGCCACGAAGAAGGCCCCCACGAAGTACAGCGCCGCGATCCCGACGATCGTCACGACAAACCGGAACTGGCGATAGATGTCGGGACGGAAGAAGTACATCAGCAGCCCGAAGATCGAGAGGATCAGCGAGTTGATGAGGAAGCCCCCGAAGGCCGAGCCGAAACTCGTTCCCTCCACGTTGTACCCCTGCGCCCGCAGACTGGCCCGGTAGGCGTCGAGCGTCTGGAGATCGAGCGGACCGACCTGGGAGTTCGCCCGGATGATCGCTTCACCCACCAGCACCCGGCGGATGGTGGTGGGCACGGTGTCACGGGCGGCGGCCATCTCCCGGTCGGTACGACGGGTGTCCGGCACGAGGGTCCGGGCGAGGTACCGCGCGAGGATCAGCCGGAGAAGGTCGGTCTCGGGGCCCGGCTCGTGGCTCTCGAGGGCGAGTTCGTAGAACTGCCGTCCCGAAAGCACGGTGCTGCGGCCGACCACCGATTCCACGCCACCCCTTACCACCCGGATGGAGTCGTTGCCCAGCCGGGAGGCCGCCTCCGGAGCCATCACCCCCCGCGCGGCCAGCGTCGTGATCGCCGTCGACGCGTCCACGTGCAGGCGGCGGGCGGCGTTGCGGTCGGCAAGTAGCTGGACGTGCTCGGGGTCCGCGTCGATCCGTGCGGAGGAGAGCACGGCCCCGACCCCGGCGACCCCGCCGGCCGTCGCGGCCGAATCGGCGCGCGCGAAGAAGCCGGCGAGCGCGGTGACGGCGGAATCCCGCGCGGTCCCCCGGAAGGTGAAGGTGGGGATCACCGCCGCCGCGGCCTCCTCGCGCTGGCGCCGCAGCACGCCGGGGTTCTGCGGCACCTCGAAGTCGATCACCGCGATGACGGCGCGCGGCGCAACCGTTCCCGGCTGAAAGCGGCCGATGGACACCCCGGGGTCGGACGGGTACAGCAACGTCAGCCCCGTCGCACTGATCAACAGCACGACAAGGCGGACCGCGTGATGAACGACCGTGTCCGGCCAGATCGGGCCCGGGACCCCCGAGAGCCAGTTAGCTCGCGGGCTTTTGCCGCTCATCGCCATGACCAGAATCGCGCTTGTCGGCGGCCGCGTAGGCCAGGACGATCTGCTTGACCAGCCGGTGGCGGGTCACGTCCCGTTCATCCAGGTATACGAACTCGATGCCCTCGACCTTCTCCAGGATCTCTTCCACCTGTATGAGGCCCGAGATCTGGGACGCAGGGAGGTCGATCTGGGTCTTGTCGCCGGTGATCACCACGCGCGAGTCCACTCCGATCCGGGTCAGAAACATCTTCATCTGGGCCGCGGTCGCGTTCTGCGCCTCGTCCAGGATCACGAAGGCATCCGACAGCGTCCGGCCGCGCATGTATGCGAGTGGGGCGACCTCGATCGTGCGCTCGGCGATGCCCCTCTGCATGCGTGCCGGGGGCATCATGTCCTCCAGGGCGTCGTAGAGCGGCCGGAGGTAGGGATCCACCTTCTCCTGGAGGTCGCCGGGGAGGAAGCCCAGGTTTTCGCCGGCCTCGACGGCGGGCCGCGCCAGGATGATCCGGCGCACCCGCTTGCGGAACAACTCGTCAACCGCGCGGGCCACCGCCAGATAGGTCTTGCCGGTTCCCGCGGGCCCGATGCTGATCACGATGTCGGAGTCCTCCATGGCCTGGAGGTAGGCGCGCTGCCCCTCCGAGCGCGGCGAGATCGTCCGCCGTGCCCCGGGGACCGCGATCCGGAGACGTTCGTCGTCGCTGCGGATGTCCAGCCCCTCGCGCGACTCGAGGCTGGCGGCGAAGCGGGCCACGTCGGAAGGGGGAAAGGATTTGCCGAGGCGGGCCAACTCGATCATGTGCTCGACGACCCGGGCCGAGTCGGTAACGGCCCCGATGTCGCCGGCCAGCCGCACGAAATCCCCGCGCAGCACGACCTGCACACCGAAGAGCGACGCCAGCTCGCGGAAGTTGGCGTCGCCGACTCCGGCGAGGATGAACTGGTCCGCACCCTCGGCGCTCAGGTGGTGTTCGACCAAGGTCCCGCTGCTCGTCATTGTTTTCCTCCGACCGATATCCCGAGTGCGGCGAGGTCCGCCGCCGCGACCGACACCGGCGCCCCCTCGAAGAGCGCGCGGGCCGCCGTCGTCTTGGGAAACGCGATCACGTCGCGCAGGCTCGCCGCCCCCGAGAAACGCGCCGCCATGCGGTCCACGCCGAGAGCGATCCCCCCGTGCGGGGGTGCTCCCGAGCGCAACGCCTCCAGCAGGAAGCCGAACTTGGCCTCGATCTCGCCGGGCTCGAGCCCCAATCGGGACAGGATCCTGGCCTGGAGACCCGCGTCGTGCGGGCGGATGCTGCCCGATCCCAGTTCCGTCCCGTTGTACACCAGGTCGTAGGCGAGGCCGCGCACCGCGAGCGGATCGGAGTCGAGGAGGTGGATGTCCCGAGGGTCGGGCTGCACGAAGGGATGGTGGTTCGCCGCCAGCGCGCCGTCGCCCGCGTCCTCGAAGAGGGGGAAGCCGGTAACCCACAGCCAGGCGTGCCCGGTGCTGCGCGGCAGCTCCAGCGCCGCGATCGCGGCGCGCCGGGCGGCGTCCAGCGCGGGAGAGGTCATGCGGTCGGGGCCCGCCGCCGCGAGGAGGAGGTCGCCGGGGGCGAGGCCCAGCAGCGCGCGGGTGTCGTCCCGGAAGAAGCGGCCGAGGGGACCCGTGGCGCGATCTTCCTGGATCTTGGCCCAGAGGAGGCCCGGGGCGCCCGCCGCCTTGGCCGCCTGCTCGATGGCGTCGATCTGCCGCCGGGTGAGGCGGGCGCCGCCGTCCAGGCGGAGGCCGCGGACGCGGCCGCCCCGGGCCACGGCGCCGCGCAGGATCTGGAAGTCAAGCGCGCCGAGGACATCGCTGAAGTCGCGGATTTCGAGGCCGTAGCGGAGGTCGGGCCGGTCCGAGCCGAAGCGCTCCATGGCCTCCTGGTAGGTGAGCCGCGCGAAGGGGGTGGGCGCCTCGATCCCGGCCACCTCGGCCAGGCTGGCCATCAGCTCCTCGCACCACCCATGGATGTCGTCCGGCTGGACGAACGACGCCTCCACGTCGATCTGGGTGAACTCGGGCTGGCGGTCGGCGCGCAGGTCCTCGTCGCGGAAGCAGCGCGCGATCTGCACGTAGCGGTCGAAGCCCGCGATCATCAGCAGCTGCTTGTAGATCTGCGGGCTCTGCGGCAGCGCGAAGAATTCGCCCGGGTGGACACGGCTCGGCACCAGGAAGTCTCGCGCCCCCTCCGGAGTGGGTTTGGTCAGGATCGGCGTCTCGATCTCGAAGAAGCCCCGGGAATGGAAGTAGTTGCGTACCGCGAGCACCAGCCGGTGGCGAAGCTCCAGCCGTGCCTGCAGCTCCCGGCGGCGGAGGTCCAGCACGCGGTGCCGCAGCCTGAGCTTCTCGGACGGCAGCTCCTCCTCGGGGGCGCGGTAGACCGGAATCGCCGGGGTCCGCGCCTTGTTGAGGACCTCCAGTTCCGCGACCTGCACCTCGACGTCGCCGGTGGCCATGCCGGGATTGCGGGCCTCTTGCGGCCGCGCCGTCACCACCCCCCGGACCGCGATCACATCCTCCACACCCAACCCCCGCACGGCTTCCATCGCCGCGCCCGACGTCCAGTCCGGTCCCGCCGACACCTGCAGCACCCCCGAGCGGTCGCGTACGTCGAGAAAAACCAGGCCGCCCAGATCCCTGCGGCGGTGCACCCACCCCGCGATCCGCACCTCGTCACCCTCCATATCCAGGTCGACCACGCCCGCTCCCGCGGTACGCATCGTCGTTGCGCTTGTCTGGCAGCCCGTGGACAAGACCCCCGCGGCATTCGAGCGGCGATGCATCCGCGTTGGGCCGCTTCGCCCACCCGGCCGTACTGTAGCGTCTGCTTTACGATTTGTCATGTTCTCTTTACAGTTCATGTCCTCGAGGCTCTGCTCTTCGTTGCCACAGGGTTCTGGCGGCGGCGCCGGCCGTATTCTCGCGGTAACGTATTCTCGCGGTAAACTTAACAGCCCGGGGTCGAATCTGCGCGAGCACGTTTGTCCGCGGGCTGCCCACCCTCGCTTCAATCCGCATTCAGGCAAACCACCGACCCCGTGACTTCCGTGCGCCCCGACGCCAAATCCGCCCGCTCCGACCCCGCATCCGAGCGACCCAACCTCCTCGGGATGACTCCTGAGGAGTTCGGCGAAGCCCTCGGCGGCCACTTCGAGGGGCGCGGCCAGCCCGCCTACCGCGCCCGCCAGGTCGCGCGCTGGGTGCATGCGGGCGCCGCCCGCTCGATCGCGGAGATGACCGACCTGCCACTGGGGGAACGCGACGCCCTCGATCGGTCGTTCCGCCTGGAGGAGCCCGCGCTCGACACCGTCTCGGTTTCGGCCGACGGGACCGCCAAGCACCTCTGGAGGCTGCGCGGCGGCGAGGTCGTCGAGAGCGTGCTCATTCCTGCGTCGGGCCGCCTCACCCTCTGCATTTCGTCCCAGGCCGGCTGTGCCCTCGCCTGCCGGTTCTGCGCCACCGGGTGGTCGGGGTTCGGGCGTCAGCTTTCCGCGAGCGAGATCGCCGGCCAGTACCGGGCCTCCGCGCGATGGGCCGGCGAGCGTGGCATGGGGAGCGTCTCAAACGTGGTGTTCATGGGCATGGGAGAACCTCTGGCGAACCGCAAGGCAGTCTTCCCCGCGCTCACGATCCTGAACCACGGCTATGGCCTGGGCGCGCGGCGCATCACCGTGTCGACGGTAGGCGTGATCCCCGGGATCGAGGCCCTCGCCCGGCGGCGCGAGCAGTTCCGCCTTGCCCTCTCCCTGCACGCGCCCGTCTCGGAGCTGAGACGCGAGCTCATCCCGCTCGAGAAGCGGTACCCGCTCGACCAGCTGATCACCGCGCTGGAGGCGTTCAACCGTGGCGGCGGCCGCCGTATCACCTTCGAATACACGATGATCCGGGGCGTCAACGACAGCCTCGCTCTGCTCCCCCCGCTCATCGACCTGGCCAGGCGGGCGCATGCCTTCGTGAACCTCATCCCCTTCAACCCCATTCCCTACGTGGACTGGAAGCCCAGCCACCGGCAACGGGTCCAGGCCTTCCGTAGCGGGCTGGAGGCGGCGGGCATTCCCGCGGCGGTGCGGGAACCGAGGGGGCGCGACATCGACGCCGCGTGCGGGCAGCTGCGCGCGACGCGGTACCCGGGCGGGCGCTCAGCGCACCCGGTCGAAGATGCGGCCCCAGCGGATCTCCCGGAGCCAGGGGAAGGGGCGCAGTGAATCGCGGTCGTACGAGAAGTAGATCGCCATCACCCGCCCTTCGAACCGCCAACCCTCGATCAGCCCCCACATCCGCCCGTCCAGACTCGTATCGCGGTTGTCGCCCAGCATGAAGTAGCGTTCGGGGGGAATCACGAGGGGACCCCAGTTGTCGCGGGTGGGCCAGTAGTTGTCCCTGGGCCCTCCCAGAAGGATCTGCTGCTGCCACATCATCGCCGCGTCCGCACCATCCCGACTCCGGGTCAGGACCACGTAGGGCTCGTCCTGCGGCTCACCATTCAGGGAGAGGACCTTGTCGCGCATCTCGAGAGTGTCGCCGGGCATGCCGACCAGTCGCTTGACGAGGATCAGCGTGTCGTCGTGCGGTGGGTCGAAGACCAGGATGTCGCCCCGGCGGGGCTCCGAGTAGCCGGGGATGCGAATGTCGGTCAAGGGGACCTTCGAGCCCATGGCCGCGCGGTTGACGAGCAGGAAGTCGCCTACCAGAAGGGTCCTCTCCATGGAGCCGGAGTCGATGACGAAAGTCTGGATCAGAAAGAAACGGACGATCACAAAGACCACCGCGACCTGCAGAACCATCTTCAGCGTTTCGCGGAAGCCGCCCCGCGGGCGCTCTGCCTTCTTTCCCGTCCCGTTCTTGCCGCCCTTGCCCTCCGGAGCCGGCTTTCCCCTGCCGGACCCTGCCGGCCCGGGCTGCCCTTTCCCTGCGCGCCTTTTCGCCATTCGCCTACTGCTTCTCTTTCCTGTTGCTCGCTGTCCAGGCGGCCGGGCCTCCTGGGGTCCCCTACCGCGCCTGTCCCGTCACCCGCCGAAGCCAGCCCAGCAGGCCGTCCCCGGCCGGTTCGTCCTCGGCCTCCGCCGTTGGCGCGGCCCAGTCCGCCCCCAACCGTACGGTCACGTCCACGAACAGATTCGCGTCCGGCTCGCTGGTGACCGACCGGACGCCCAGCGCGTCGGCAACCGCGGCGGCGTTCTGGAGGCTTCCCACCCGGTCGATGACGACGGTCGAATCCTGGTCGAAGTTGGAGGCGTTGCCAAGTTTCACTACGTCAAAACCGGCCGCGCGGAGATGGTCGGTGGCGACTTTGGCCATCCCGTCCACTCCACCCGCGTTCAGCACATCCACCGTGACCCGCTCCGCACCCCTCGACAGGAGCGGCTGGTCCGTCGGCGCGGCGTCATCGGGGACCCACTGACCGATGGCCGACAGCGCCAGGACCACCGCACCGCCGCCCACCACCACGAAGAGCGCTGCCTTGAGGATGCGCCGCATCACGACCCGTTGACGAGGGAGTTCCAGAACCCGAGGGTTCGCGGATGCACGGACTGCCGTGCCCGTAAAAGGTAATCAATCCGATGAAGCAGGATTTCGGTCAGGACCTCGTCGACCTCCGAGGTGAAACGGGACCGCAGCTCCTTTCGCCAGGCGCGGCGCCGGGGGCGGCCCGGCTCCAGTGCGTCCGCGGCGCAGAGGGCCTTTCCGAGCATCCGGAACTTCCTCGAGCCCAGGGTGTGCCAGCGGATCGCATGGAGAAGTTCGCGGTCGCGAACGCCCTCGCGCCGCAGCAGGCCGGCGGCGGCCGGTCCATGGTATGCCCTGGGTGGAAGATGTCTGAACCGGCGAGAGAGAGTCCCCGCCAGCCGCTGTGGCGGAGCGTCGCGAAGCGCATCGTGGAGGTGCCCGGCGGCCCGCCATCTCGCGACCTGGTCCTTTGCCAGTCCCAGCTCGAGACCCCAACGTTCGAGGAGGCGGGCGACGCGGGTCATGTGCGCACGGCGCTCCTCGCCGGCCACCGCCCAGTCGGGAAGGTCGCCGCGGGCGGCCGCAGCCACGAGGGGGTGCAGGCTCCGCGGGGCCGGTGTCTCGCTCACCGGTGGCTCCAAATGCATGGTCTCACGGATGTGAAAAGTATGGTAAACATTACATTTAGTAAAGCGGTCTTTACATTTTGGTCGCCCAGGCGCGGCGATTTGGAGGGGATGCGATGAAGTCGCGCGCCCCCTCCGGTGTGAATCCGGTCAACTCGCTCGTGATCGTAACGGTAATGCGCGGCGGGTGCCGCTTCCAGGCGGAGAGGGCCGCGTGATCTGGGACCCGTGCCTCGCGCGGGCGGTGGCGGCCGAGCTGTGGGGGCGGCTGCAGAGGGCCAGGGCCAGGGCCGTGTGCCTTCGCAGGGAAGCCAGGGTGGTGCTGGTCCACTTCCGGGACGCGACGCTGGAGGTGGACCTGTCGCCCCGCCGCGGGACGGTCGTGGTGGGGCCGGCAACGGAGCCGGGTGAGGGGGCCGAGCCGCTTCCCGCCGTGCTCGCGGGGGTGGAAGCCGTGCGGGATGAGCGCGTGATCGTGATGCGTTTCCGGCGCGTGCGGGGAAGGAAGCCGAATCCGGGGCTGATCCTCGAGCTGGCCACAAACCGCTGGAATGCGATCCTCGCCGAGGGTCCGGAATTGCGTGTGCGCAAGCGACTGCGCCACGTCCGGTCGCGGCCGCTGCCGGTAGGGCAGCCGTGGACTGCCCCGGGGGACGGCCGGGAAGGCGGCACCAGAGAGATTGTGGGACTTGAAGGATGGAGGGAGCTGGTGGGTGATTCGGGACCGGACGCGCGCGCCACCCTTCTCTCCCGGGTCGCCTGCGTCTCAGGACTGAATGTCGGACACGTGCTCGGCGCGGCGGGGCCGGACGGAGCGTCGGGCTCGGACGCGGTCGCGGACTCGGACGCTCACCGCGGGCTCGGACCCCTGTTGCGGACTCGGAGGCCACCGCGGGACACGGTCCCCACCCCGCACGTCGAGGCCAGCTTCCGCCGCTGGCGCAGGATGGCGGACATGGCCGGTGTCCAGCCCCATCTCCTCCGTCTCCCGTCGGGACTTCAGCCCTACCCATGGCCGCTGGCAGGAGTGGAGGCGGAGCCGACCGACAGCCTCCTTGAAGGGATGGAGCGGGTTCGAGAGGCCGCCAGCCCTGATTCCGCCGTGGCCGGCGGCCAGGTGGCCCGCCGTCTCGCGACCGAGGTCCGGCGTCTCACGCGCAAGCTGAAGAATCTGCGCCGGCAATTGGAGAAGACGGAGCGGGCAAGCGCGCTGCGCGAGGAGGGCGCGCTCATCCTGTCATCCCTTCATCTCATCGAGGCGGGGGCGGTACAGGTGACGCTCACCGGGTTCGACGGCAGGGAGTGCACCCTCCGGCTCGATCCCCTCCGCCGCCCTCAGGAGCATGCAAACGCCCTCTTCCGCCGAGCCACCCGGCTGGAGCGCGCCGCGGCCGAGCTGCCGGGGCGAATCAGGGACACGGAGCAGGCCCTGGCCGACCTCACCGCCCTGCGGGCACGCCACGCCCGCGGCGACCTCACCGCGCAGGAAGCCGAATCGCTCCTGCCCCCACCCCGGACGGCCGGACCGCAGTCGTCCCGGCCACGCGGTGCGCCCACCTCCCTGCCCTACCGCGTCTTCACGAGCTCGGGAGGGCTCCAGATCCGGGTCGGCCGCGGTGCGCGGCACAACGACGACCTCACCTTCCACCATTCCCGCCCGGCCGACATCTGGTTGCACGCCCGGCACGCGGGCGGCGCCCACGTGATCCTGCGCTGGACGAGCCCCGAGCGTCCCCCCGCCACTGACCTGGAACAGGCTGCCATTCTCGCTGCAAACCACTCCGGTGCACGCGGCTCCGCGCACGTCCCGGTCGACTGGACCCGGCGCAAATGGGTCCGCAAGCCGAGGGGCGCGCCGCCCGGCTCGGTGATCCCCGACCGGGTGCAGACGCTGTTCGTAGCGCCCAACGCTTCGCTGGGTGAGCGGCTGGGGGGTTGAGGAGGGTTGGTTGGCCGGGTGGCTCGGGTGTTATCGTTGTGTTCCCCCTGGCTATCTCATCTCGCCGATCCTTTTGCGCCGGATCATCAAGGACACCCGAACCAGTAGCGATGAGTTCATTTCACATCGTTAGCAGTCCGTGGATTGGCCCCCTGTACTCCCCGCTACCCGGGCCTCACCTCGTCCAGGGCCGCGCGCAGCTCCCGGGCCAGCGCCAGCGCGCCCGCCACGCCCCCTTCATCGAGCCGGTCCACGAGGGCGCTCCCCACCACCACCGCGTCCGCAGCCGCGCCGACCGCACGAGCGTGCTCGGGGGTCGAGACCCCGAATCCCACCGCGACGGGACAGGGTGAGACGGCTCGCACCGCCCCGGCTTCGCGGGCCAGCTCGCCGCGCAGTTCCTGCCGCGCTCCCGTCACGCCGGTCCGCGCGATGTAGTAGACGAAGCCCTGGCTGGCCCGGGCGATCTCCCTGACGCGCGCGGGGCAGGTCGTGGGCGCGACGAGGCGCACCAGGTCGAGCGGACACGCCTCCAGCGCTGCTTCCAGCGCCGGGTCCGCACCGAGGGGAAGGTCGATGGGAAGGATCCCGTCGGCCCCCGCGTCAAGGGCCTGACGGATGAACGCGTCCGCACCCCGCGAATAAATCGGATTCAGGTACGAAAAGATCACGACCGGCACTTCGCTGGCCGCCCGCAGCTCCGCGAGGACCGCGAAGACATCGTCGACGGTGGTCCCCTGGTCGAGCGCGCCCTGGCTGGAGCGCTGGATGGTGGGCCCGTCCGCCATCGGATCGCTGAAGGGAATCCCCAGCTCGATCACGTCCGCCCCCGCCTCCCCCAGCCCCGCCACCAGCGCGCGGGTGTGCTCCAGGGTGGGATAGCCCGCGGTCACGTACGGGACGAACCCCGCCCTCCCCTCCGCGGCCAGCCGCGCGAAACGCGCCCCGATGCGCCCCCGCGGCTCCCGCGCCGTCACGACCCCACCCCCGGCCCGGCTTCCCCGCCGCCCAGACCGGCGACGTGCACCACATCCTTGTCGCCGCGCCCGCTCAGGCAGATCGCGACCGGGGCCTCGATCTCGCCCCGGCGCCCCGCTTCCATGACCCACGCGAGCGCGTGCGCGGTCTCGAGCGCGGGGATGATCCCCTCCAGTCCCGGCAGCTCGCGGAACGCCCGCTCTGCGGCGCCGTCCCCGACGCTCACATAGCGGGCACGCCCCGAGTCCTTCAGGTGGGAGTGCTCCGGACCCACGCCCGGGTAGTCAAGCCCCGCGGCCACCGAGTGCGCCGGCGCGACCTGCCCGTCCGCGTCCTGCAGCAGGTAGCTCAGCGAACCGTGCAGCACGCCCGGACGTCCTTCGCTCAGCGAAGCCGAGGACCGCCCGCTGCCGAGCCCCTCCCCCGCCGCCTCCACCCCGATCAGTGCGACCTCGCTGTCCCGCGCGAAGGCGTGGAACATCCCCATCGCGTTCGAACCACCACCCACGCACGCCACCACCGACGCGGGCAGCCGCCCCTCGGCCCCCAGGATCTGGCGCCGCGCCTCGCGCCCGATCACGGCCTGGAAGTCGCGCACGATCAGCGGGAAGGGGTGCGGCCCAACGACCGAACCGATGATGTAGTGGGTGTCCGCCACGTTGGTGACCCAGTCGCGCAGCGCCTCGTTGGTGGCGTCCTTGAGGGTGCGGGTGCCGGAGTCGACCGGCCGCACCTCGGCGCCGAGCAGCTCCATGCGGTAGACGTTCAGCGACTGCCGCTCGGCATCCTCGGTGCCCATGTAGACGACGCACTCCAGGTCGAAGAGGGCGCAGGCGGTGGCCGTCGCCACCCCGTGCTGCCCGGCACCGGTCTCGGCGATGATGCGCGGCTTGCCCATGCGCCGCGCGAGCAGCGCCTGCCCCACCGTGTTGTTGATCTTGTGCGCGCCGGTGTGATTGAGGTCCTCGCGCTTCAGGTAGACCGGCCCGACCCCGGCCTCGGCCTCGAAGCGGCGGGCCCGGTAGAGCGGCGTCGGCCGGCCGACGTAGTCCGCGGCCAGATGGTCGACCTCGGCCAGGAAGGCCGGATCGGCGGACGCCTCCTCGTAGGCGGCGGCGAGTTGGTCGAGGGCGGGGATGAGCGTTTCGGGAACGTAGCGGCCGCCGTAGGGGCCGAAGCGTCCCGCAACGGGGGTGGATGGCGTCATGGCGCAACTCCCGCGCCCGCCGCCCGCACCGCCGCCACGAACGCCCTCGTTCGCGCCGGATCCTTCGCACCGGGCGACGATTCCACCCCGGAGCTCACGTCCAGCACGTCGGGCGACAGGGCGGCGATGGCCGCGGCGGCGTTCTCGGGGGTCATCCCGCCCGCGGCGATGAAGGCGGCCGAACCGATCGCGCCGCGAACCTCGCCGCCCGTGCCCGCCCAGGCGAAGGTGCGGCCGGTGCCGCCGGGAGCGGACGGGTCCCACGCGTCGACGAGGATGCCGTCGGCGACCTCGGCGTAGCGGGCCGCCGCTCGCGCAATTGACAGCCCCGAGCGCGCGTGCACCGTCTTCCAGATCCGCCACGGACCCGAAGCGGCAATCTCGGCGACGTTCCACGGCGGTTCGCCCCCCGACAGCTGGACCACGTCCAGGGCGAGCTCGCCGGCCAGCCCGGCCACCTCCCCGGGTGCGGCGTCCACGAAGACCCCGACGCGGCATGCGCTCGCTGCCCCGTAGATCTCCTCCGCGCTCCCCGGGTCCACACTGCGCCCGAACCCGGGAGACAGGATCACTCCCATGTAGTCGGCCCCGGCTGCATCCACGATGCCCGCGTCCCGGGATGTCATCACGCCGCATACCTTGGCGAGCACGCTCACGACCTCCGCCCCTCCCCGCGCGGCACGGACCCCAACTCCTCCACCAGCCGCCCCGGCGCCCCGCTCCGCACCAGCGCCTCCCCCACCAGCACGGCATCCGCCCCGGCCGCGGCGACCCGCTCGACATCGGCCCGGCTGCCAATTCCGCTCTCCGAGACGAGAAGCACATCGCCCGGCAGGTACCGCGCGAGCCGCTCCGTCACCGCCAGGTCGGTGCGGAACACGGTCAGGTCACGGTTGTTGACCCCGACCAGCGCCGCCCCGCTCCCCAGCGCCGTCTCCACCTCCCACTCGTCGTGGACCTCGACCAGCGCCGTCATCCCGAGCTCGTGGATCATCGCGCGCAGATCGGCCAGGAGCGCCCCGTCGAGGATGCGCACGATCAGCAGCATCAGGTCCGCGCCGGCGGCGCGCCCTTCGTACACCTGCAGCGGGTCGATCACGAAGTCCTTCCGCAGGACCGGGACGGTGCGCGCGCTGCGCACCGCGCGCAGGTCGTCCAGCGAGCCGCCGAACCAGGGGCCGTCGGTCAGCACGCTCACGGCCATCGCGCCCGCGTCCTCGTACTCGGCCGAGAGGGCGGCGGCATCCAGCCCGGGGTCGATCTCCCCCGCACCCGGCGAGCGCCGCTTCACCTCGGCGATCACCCCGACCCGGGAGCGCCGCAGCAGCGGCTCCAGCACCGGGCGCGGCGAAGGCGCGTCCTCCGCGGCGCGGCGAAGGTCGAGCCGCACTCTGCGGAGCGCGCTGATCTCGGCCGCCTTGGTCGCGACGATGCGATCGAGGATGTCGTCAGCAACCCATTGCTGTTCGGTCAAGATTCGGTTACCTTTTTCGGAAGTTATTCGGTTCCACCCGGCACGGACCCCGGCCCGCCTCGGAGAAGATACATGGCCCTCACCAAGCGTCAGAAGGAGATCCTCGACTTCCTCAAGACCTTCATCGACGAAAACGGCTACTCGCCGAGCTTCGAGGAGATCTGCGCGGCCTTCGGCTACACGTCGCTGGCCACGGTCCACGAACATCTGACCAATCTGGCCACGAAGGGATATATCCGGAAGGCGGACCGAAAGAGCCGCTCGATCGAGTTCCCGCCGGAGACGGAACCGTCCGTTCCGCTCCCGCTTCTGGGCACGGTGGCCGCCGGGCAGCCCATCGAGGCCGTCCATGACAACGAGTCCATGGCGATCCCGGGGGAGATGATCCGGAAGGGGTCCGAGCACTATGTGCTGCGCGTGTCGGGCGAATCCATGATCGACGAGCAGATCCGCGACGGGGACCATATCGTCGTCAACGCACGTGAGACGGCCAACGACGGCGAGATGGTCGTCGCGCTGGTGCGGGACGAGGCCGCGACCGTCAAGAAGCTGTATCGCGAAACGGGCAACCGCGTCCGTCTGCAGCCCGCCAACGAAAACATGGAAGCGATCATCGAGGACGCCGGCGACGTGCGGATCCAGGGGGTGGTGGTGGGGCTGGTGCGAACGTATTGAGGGGGCCGCTGCTACGCGGCCACGCGGCTGGCGCGCACCAGCTTCTCCAGGACCGCGGCCGCCGCCCCCGAATCGATCGCTCGCGCCGCGGCGGCGACGCCTTCCGCCAGCGATCCCGCCCGGTCGGCAACGTAGTACGCCGCCGCCGCGTTGATCAGCACCGCCGTGCGCGCCGCCCCCCGCTCCCCCGCCAGCACCGCCCGGACGACCGCCGCGTTCTCTTCCGGCTCCCCCCCGGCCAGCTCATCCGGACGGGCCTCGTCCAGCCCCAGCTCCCCCGGCGTCACCCGCCAGGCCGAGACCACCCCGTCCCTCAGTTCGGCGACGTGGGTCGGCCCGCACGGGCTGATCTCATCCAGGCCCGGCTCGCCATGCACCACGAGCGCCCGTATATGACCCAGCTCGGCCAGCGCGCGCACCACCAGCTCCAGGAAGGCCGGGTCGGCGACGCCCACCACCTGCCGCCGCGCCCCGGCGGGGTTGGTGAGCGGCCCCAGCAGGTTCATGATCGTGGTGATCCGCAGGTCCCGCCGCACGGGCACCACGTGGCGCATCGCGGGGTGCAGCAGCGGCGCGAACATGAAGACGATCCCCGCCTCTGCGAGCACCGCGGCCATCCCGGACGGGGTCAGGTCCACGGCAACACCCAGCGCCTCCAGCACGTCCGCGCTGCCGCACTTCGAGGTGAAGGAGCGGTTGCCGTGCTTGGCGACCCGCACGCCGCCCGCCGCCACCACCAGCGCCGCCGCGGTCGAGATGTTGAAGGTGGACACCCGGCCGCCCCCCGTGCCGCAGGTGTCCACGAGCGTTCCCCGGTCCGGCGCCCGCACCGGGATCATCGCGCCGCGCAGCGCCTCGACGCCGCCGGCGACCTCGGACGGCGCCAGTCCCTTCGTCTGCAGCGCGGCCAGAAGCGCCCCGGTCCTGATTGGGGATGCGTCCCCGGACACGATGTGGCCGAAGGCGGCCGCCGCCTCGCCGGCCGAGAGGTCGCCGCCGCCCACCACCTTCGCGAGGAGCGGAACCAGGTTGAAGTCGGGGGAGACGGGCGTCTTGCTCACACTTGTTCCTCTGTGGGGGGCGTCGGGCCGCATGCGGGGTTTGCCGGGCCGGCGCCGGGGTGGTTGACGCGCCCGGGCCGGGCTGTAGCTTGGCGAGAAGAATGAGCGAAAACGAGACCCGCTTCAAGCTGACACTCCACTACGACGGCTCCGCCTACCACGGGTGGCAGGTGCAGCCCGGCCAGCCCACGGTCCAGGGCGCGCTGGAGGCGGTGGTCTCCCGGATCACCGGCGAGCACCGCACCGTGACCGCGGCCGGCCGAACCGATACGGGCGTGCACGCCACCGGGCAGGTGGCCGCGGTAACCGTCCCCGGGAAGTGGACCGCACGCGCGCTCGTCCGCGCCCTCAACGGGCTGCTTCCGTCTGGCGTCTGGGTGCAGGGCGCCACCCCGGCCGACCCCGGTTTCCACCCGCGCCTGGACGCGGTCGCGCGCAGCTATTCGTACCGGGTGGGGACAGTCCCGGAAGCGGCGTCCCCCTTTCACCGGCGGTGGTGCTGGCCGCTGTGCCGTCCGATGGATCTGGACGCCGCCTCCCGCGCCGCCGACGCGCTCCACGGCGAGCACGAATTCCACTCCTTCGCGAAGGCCGGGCAGCCCGAAAGGGGTCATGTCTGCCGCCTCATCGGCGCGCACTGGCGCCCCTGGGGGGAACTCGGAGCGGTCTTCGAGATCACGGCCAACCGCTTTCTGCACCGGATGGTGCGATATTTGGTAGGCACGATGGTCGACATCGCACTGGGCCGCCGCAGGGAGGAGGACATGGTGCTGCTGCTGGGAGACTCCGCCATGACGACCTCGCCACCAGCACCGCCGCAAGGGCTATTCCTGACCGGCGTGGAGTACCCCGCAACCGCGCGTGGCGAATCATCTGTAAACCAAACCTTACATTCTGTCAAATGAACTTTACATTTCGCATTGCCTTGGCCGGGTCATGGCTGGCTGTGGCTGCCTGCGGGCAGGCGCAGGGCAGGGAGGGCCGGCAGCAGGCCGGCGGGGATGAACCCGGAGGCTACGCCGCTGGCAGCCCGGCTGGCGCGGACGAACTCTCCGCCACCCCCGCGGCCGCCCCGATCGACGATCCCGCCACCCCCGGCACCCCCCAGCAATCCGTCTCCGCCAGCCGCACCACCGCGATCGTGCGGGCGGCCCGCACCGTCGCCCCGGCGGTGGTGACCATCTCGGTACGGCGGACGGAGCAGTTCAGGCGGCGCACGCTGTGGGACGACTACCTCGTTCCGCGCGAGACGCTGGGCCTCGGTTCCGGCTTCATCATCGACCAGCGCGGGGCCGTCCTCACCAACCACCACGTCGTCGACGGGGCGATCGAGATCCTGGTGACGCTCCCCGACGCTCGCGACTTCAATGCGCGGCTGGTCGGCTCCGACCCCCGCAACGACATCGCCGTGCTCGCCCTGGAGAACGCATCCAACCTTCCGGTCGCCCCCCTCGGCACGTCATCGGACCTGTTGATCGGGGAGTGGACGGTCGCGATCGGCAACCCCTTCGGCGGCCTCCTTTCGAGTCCGGAGCCCTCGGTCACAGCCGGTGTGGTGAGTGCGCTGGACCGCCACATCATCCCCCGTGGGGTCGATGAGGAGTTCCACCTCGGGATGATTCAGACCGACGCCGCGATCAACCCGGGCAACTCGGGCGGACCCCTGGTCAATGCACTCGGAGAGGTGATCGGGATCAATTCCTCGATCCTGTCGCGTTCAGGCGGAAGCGAGGGGCTCGGCTTCGCCATCCCGATCGACCGCGCACTCAGGATCGCGGCCGATCTGCTGGAGCACGGAGAGGTCCGGCGCGCATGGCTGGGGCTGGAGGTGAATGCCGTGGAGGCGGACGACTTCGGGCGCTCACGGGGGGTGCGCATCGTGCGGGTTTGGCCGGGGTCGCCGGCCGCAGCCGCCGGCATCCGGGCCGGGTCGCGCCTGGTCCGCGCCGGGGACACCCGCATGGCCACGCCGCTCGACTTCGAGGCAGTCAAGCTCGAGTTGCGCGCGGGGGACCGGATCGAGCTCGAGGTGGAGGGCAGGGCTCCGGTGCTCCTCGAGACCGCGCCCGTGCCGTCCGTCGCCGCCGAGCCCGTGGAACTGCTGCGCGACCTGGAGGTCGTCACCGTAACGCCGGCGATCCAGTCCGAACGCAGGCTCGCATCGTCCGAGGGCGCACTTGTGGTCAGTATCTCCCCGGCCCTGTCGCAGCGCATCGGGCTTGTCGAAGGGGACGTTGTCCTGGGCCTCAACAATACGAGGCTCCGCACCGCGCAGGAGGTGGCCGACGCGCTGCGGAGAACCCAGCAGGGCCGAAGTCGCTTCACACTCGTCTTCGAGCGCGACGGCCGGATGGTGCGTACGGGATTCCTGCAATGGAGCTAGCGCCGCCCGACCGGTACACGCACCCGCTCTCCGGGCGATACGTCTCCGGCGAGATGGAGCGGATCTTCGCCCCGGCCTTCCGCTTCGGCACATGGCGGCGGCTGTGGCTCGCCCTCGCCGAGGCGCAGCGTGATCTCGGACTCGACATCCCGGCCGACGCGATCCGGCAGATGCGTGACCACCTCGACGACATCGATCTCGAAGCGGCCGCCCGCTACGAGCGGCGCTTCCGGCACGACGTCATGGCGCACATCCACCTCTTCGGCGACGCGGCGCCCGCCGCGCGCGGCATCCTGCACCTCGGCGCCACCAGCGCCTTCGTCGGCGACAACACCGACCTCATCCAGCACCGTGACGCGATGACGCTGGTGCGGGGGCGGGTCGTGAGCGTCATCCGCGCCCTCGCGCGCTTCGCCCGGGAGCAGCGCGCCCGCCCCACCCTCGCGTACACGCACTTCCAGCCGGCCCAGCCCACCACCGTCGGGAAGCGGGCGACGCTCTGGATCCAGGACTACCTCCTCGACCTGGAGGAGATCGAGCACCGGCTGGAGGCGCTGCGGCTGCGGGGCGTGCGCGGCACGACCGGCACGCAGGCCTCGTTCCTGCAGCTCTTCGGCGGCGACCACGGCAAGGTCGACGCGCTGGAGGAGGCCGTGTGCCGGCGGCTCGGCTTCGACGGCGCGTACCCCGTCACCGGCCAGACCTATCCGCGCAAGGTGGACCAGGCGCTCCTCGCCACCCTGGCCGGCGTGGCGGCCTCGGCGTCCAAGATGGCCCACGACATCCGCCTCCTCTCCCACCTGCGCGAGATCGAGGAGCCCTTCGAGAAGGAGCAGGTCGGCTCCTCGGCGATGCCGTACAAGAGGAACCCCATGCGCTCGGAGCGGATCTGCGCGGTGGCGCGCCACGTGATCGCGCTCGCCGCCGATCCCGCGCAGACGGCGGCGACGCAGTGGCTGGAGCGGACGCTGGACGACTCCGCCAACAAGCGCCTCGCCGTCCCCGACGCCTACATGGCCACCGACGCCCTGCTGGTGCTCGCGGAGAACGTGGCGTCCGGGCTGCGCGTGAACGCGGGCATGGTCGCGGCCAACCTGGCCGTGCACCTCCCCTTCATGGTCATGGAGGGGGTGATGATGGACGCCGCCGCCGCGGGGACGAACCGCCAGGAGGCGCACGAGCGGATCCGCCGCCACACCCTGGATGCCGCCCGCCGCATGACCGAGGGAGCCGAGGGCGACCTCTTCGAGCGTGTCGCGGCCGACGACACCCTGGGGGTGAGCGCGAGCCAGCTGGAGGAGATGGCCCGCCCCGAGAGGCTGGTGGGCAGGGCGCCGGAGCAGGTGGACGACTTCCTGGAGAAGCACGTCGCTCCGGTTCTCGATCACTACCGGGACGCTGGCCGGCAGCCCGGCGAGGTGCGGGTGTGATCCCTCTCCCGCTCCTCTTCCGCGGCAAGGTCCGCGACGTGTATGAGGTGCCGGCGGACCGCCTTCTGCTCGTCGCCAGCGACCGCGTGAGCGCCTTTGACGTCGTCATGGCGGAGCCGGTGCCGGGGAAGGGCCGCGTCCTGACGCAGATCACCGCCTGGTGGCTGGGCACACACCTCAAGGGCGTGCCCCACCACGTCATCTCGGTGCGGCCCGGCGAGATCGCGGGTGCCGTGCCCCCGCTGGCGGGGTGCGAGTCCGGGTGGGCGGGCCACGCGACGCTGGTGCACCGCACCCGGCCGCTCCCCGTCGAGTGCGTCGTGCGAGGCTACCTGTCCGGCTCGGCCTGGAAGGAATACAGGGAGTCGGGGACGCTCGCCGGCGAGCCGCTGCCCCCCGGGCTGGCCGAGAGCGACCCGCTCGTCCCCGCGATCTTTTCGCCGGCGACCAAGGCGAGCGAGGGCCACGACGAGAACATCACCTTCGAGCAGATGGCGAGCATCGTGGGCGCGGGCCTCGCCGTGGAGCTGCGCCGGCGGTCGCTCGACATCTACGCACGGGGGCGCGCGGCGGCCGCGGAGTGCGGGATCATCCTGGCCGACACCAAGTTCGAGTTCGGGATCGCCCCGGACGGGGAGCTTCTCCTCATCGACGAGGTGCTGACCCCCGACTCGTCGCGCTTCTGGCCGCGCGAGCACTACCGGCGGGGCCGGCCCCAGCCGTCGCTCGACAAGCAGCCGCTGCGCGACCACCTGGACGGCCTGGCGGACTGGAACAAGCAGTACCCGCCGCCGCCGCTGCCCGAACGGGTGATCGGGGCCACGGCGGAGCGGTATCGCGAGGTGTTCCGGCGGTTGACGGGGACGGAGCTGGAGGAGTACGAGGCGCCGCGGTTCGGGGAGGGAGCTGCGGTGGGGCCGGGCGGGGCGGAGATGGGAGCCGGGAGGGAGGCCGGGGCCGGCGTGGAGGTCTCCGGGCGGGGCCGCGGCCGGTGAGGCTGCCGATCGCGAGGGAAGGGCTGCCGTTCGTGGCCGTCTGCGTGGTGGTGGCGGCCGCGGCGCTCCTGTGGGCGCGGGACGGGGGGTGGGGGGTGCGCTCGGCCGCGCCGGCAGGTTTCGCCGTGCTCGCCCTCTTCGTGGCGTGGTTTTTCCGCGACCCCGAGCGGCGCGTCCCGGTGGGCGATGGCGTGGTGGTTTCGCCGGCGGACGGGAAGGTGATGAGCGTGGAGGCGGTCGACGGCGAGGCCTTCATGGCCGGGACGGCGACCCGCGTGACGATCTTCCTCAGCATCTTCGACGTGCATGTGCAGCGCGCACCGCTGGGGGGGCGGGTGCGCCATTACTCGTACCGTGCGGGCCGGTATCTCCCCGCGTGGAGGTCGGAGGCCAGCCGGGCCAACGAGCGGGCGTCGCTGGGGATCGAGACGGAGGCCGGGCCGGTGGTGGTGCGCCAGATCGCGGGTCTGGTGGCCAGGCGCATCGTTACGTATCCGCGCGAGGACGACGGCGTGGCGGTGGGCGACCGGATCGGGCTGATCCGCTTCGGGTCGCGCGTGGACCTTTTCGTGCCGCCCGACTGGGCGGTGGACGTGCAGCCGGGCGATGTGGTGAGGGGCGGGGAGGCGGTGGTGGCGCGGGCGAGGGGTGCGGCGCCCGCGGGAGGCACGGGCCAATGAGCCCGCGGGACGCCCGCCGCCGCTGGGGCCGCCTGCGCGCAAACGGGTCACGCCGGGGTCCGGGCCGCGGGCTGCGAGGGCGCTCGCGTCTCCGGCGCGGCGTGATCATCCTGCCGTCGGCCTTCACCATCGGCAACCTCTTCTTCGGCATCTACGCGATGGTCGCGGCGCTGCGCGGCGACTTCGCCTGGGCCGCCTGGTTCCTGGTCTTCGCCGCGACGCTCGATCTGCTGGACGGACGGGTGGCGCGCTTCACGCGCACGGGGTCCGACTTCGGCGCGGAGCTCGACTCGCTGACCGACGCAGTCTCCTTCGGCGTCGCACCCGCCCTTGTCATGATCCTGCTCTACTTTCAGGAATCCGACTGGGGCTGGCTGGCCGGCTTCGCCTACGTCGCGGCGGTCGTGATCCGTTTGGCACGCTTCAACGTCGAGCAGGGCGGCGAGGCCCACCGCCACTTCCACGGGCTGCCCACCCCCGCCGCGGGATTGATCCTGGTCACGCACTACCCCTTCTCGCGGACGCCGTTCTTCCAGGAAAACCTGGCTTCCCTGCCCTGGCCCGAGATCATGGTGATCGTGATGGTGCTGATCTCGATCCTCATGCTGAGCCACGTTCCGTACGCCAAGATGCCCCGGATTCACCTGAAGACGCGCGCGGGTGTCGCAAGGACCGGCCTGATGGCGGGCGGCCTGGCGCTGGCCGTCGCGTTCCCCGCCTACTGGTTCTTTCCGATGTTCGCGGCCTACGCCCTCTGGGGACTGCTCCGGTCCGTCTTTCTCGGTCTCCTCGACCGGCTGCCCGAGCGCGATCCGCTCATGGACACGCCCGACGAACTGGAGTCGGATGTGGAGCCCCGCGATGTGGACTATCATGAGCTGACCCATGAGCGGGACGAACGCACCCATGAACCCGGCGCGCGCGAGCCCGGCGCGCGCGAATCCGATAGCTTCCAGCGCAAGGAGAACCGTTCTTGAGCCGATTCACAGTGGAGGTCCTCGTCACCCCCCGGCCCGGCCTGCTCGATCCGCAGGGCAAGGCGATCCACCACGCCCTTTCGTCACTCGGGTACGACGCCGTGGAGGACGTGCGCGTGGGCAAGGCCATCTACCTCGAAGTGGCGGCGGCCACGCCCGAGGACGCGCAGGAGCGGGCCGAGGAGATGTGCCGCAAGCTCCTGGCAAATCCCGTCACCGAGGACTTCCGCATCACGACGGCCGCAGCGGACGGAGCGGCTCGATGACGGTCGCGATCATCACCTTCCCCGGCTCAAACTGCGATCAGGACTGCCACCGCAGCGTCGAGCTCGCGGAAGGGTCGCCCCGCTACGTCTGGCACCGCGAGACCTCGCTTGGCGGCGCGGATGCGGTGATCGTGCCCGGCGGCTTCGCACACGGCGACTACCTGCGGCCCGGCGCCATCGCCCGCTTCAGCCCGATCATGGAGGCCGTGACCCGCTTCGGGAATGACGGCGGGCTCATCGTCGGGATCTGCAACGGCTTCCAGGTCCTCTGCGAGGCCGGGCTGCTCCCCGGTGCGCTGCTCCGCAACGAGTCGCTGCGCTTCCAGTCCCACCACTGCCGGATGCGGGTGGAGAGGGCCGACACGGCGTTCACCGCAGGGTACAGCGAGGGGCAGGTGCTGGGGATGCCGCTGTCTCACGCGGACGGGAACTACTTCGCGGACCAGGAGACGCTGGCCGTCCTGGAGGCGGAAGGCCGCGTCCTGTTCCGCTATTGCGACGCCCACGGCACCGCATCCCCTGCGGCCAACCCCAACGGCTCGCTCAACAACATCGCCGGGATCATGAACGAGCGGGGCAACGTGCTCGGGATGATGCCCCATCCCGACCGCGCGATCGAAACGGTGCTCGGCTCAATGGACGGCCTGCCGCTCTTCGAGTCGCTCGTCGGGGCCCTGGCGCGCGCGGAGGTGGCATGATGGCCCAGGACGTCGGGGTCCCCGGCAACGGCGCGGCCCCCCGTCCCCGCCCCGGCGACCCCGCCATCACCCCCGAGCTCGTCGAGGACCACGGCCTCTCGCGCGACGAGTACGGGCAGATCCGGCGCATCATGCGGCGCGAGCCTACCTTCACCGAGCTGGGAGTCTTCTCGGCGATGTGGTCCGAGCACTGCGGCTACAAGAACTCGAAGCGGCTCCTGCGGCTGCTGCCCACTCAGGCCCCGTGGGTCATCCAGGGACCCGGCGAGAACGCCGGCGTGATCGACGTCGGAGGCGGTTTCGCGCTCGCCTTCAAGATCGAGTCCCACAATCACCCGTCGGCGGTGGAGCCCTACCAGGGCGCGGCGACGGGCGTCGGCGGCATCCTGCGGGATGTCTTCACCATGGGCGCGAGGCCGGTCGCCACCCTCAACTCGCTCCACTTCGGCGACCTCGACAGGCCGCGGGTACGTTATCTTTTTGGCGGTGTTGTCAAGGGTTTGGGAGACTACGGTAATTGTGTCGGCATTCCTTCACAAGGGGGTGAAGTCTACTTCGACCGCGGCTACGAGGACAATCCGATCGTCAACGCCATGTGCCTCGGGCTGATGCGCAAGGAGGACCTGATCCGGGGTACCGCCGAGGGGGTGGGCAACACCCTGATGGCCGTCGGCGCGCGCACCGGGCGCGACGGGATCCACGGCGCGACCTTCGCTTCCGAAGAACTCTCCGAGGGGGACGACGAGGCGAGCCGTCCCCAGGTCCAGGTGGGCGACCCGTTCACCGAGAAGCTGCTGCTGGAGGCCTCGCTGGAGCTGATCGCCAGCGGGCACATCGTCGGCATTCAGGACATGGGGGCCGCCGGGCTGACGTCGAGCGGGGCGGAGATGGCGGGGCGGTCCGGGACGGGCGTGGAGATGGACGTCGCGCTGGTGCCGGTGCGCGAAGAAGGCATGACGCCGTACGAAATCCTGCTTTCGGAGTCGCAGGAGCGGATGCTGGTGGTCGCAGCGGCCGGAAAGGAGGACGCCGTACGCGAAATCCTGGAGAAGTGGGAGCTCGAGGCCGAGACGATCGGGCGCGTCACCGCGACGGAGAGCTTCCGGGTGCTGGAAGGCGGGGTGGCGGTGGCGGACATCCCCGCGCTGCCGCTCACCGAGGGCTGTCCGACCTACGAGCGCCAGGGCGAGGAGGGGGATGAGGTGCGGGCGCTCCGCGAGATGGACCTCTCCCCGTACATCGAGCCGCCCGCCGGGCTCGATGACGCCTTCCTTCGCGTGGTGGGCTCGCCGAATGTGGCGTCGAAGCAGTGGGTGTACGAACAGTACGACACGACGGTGCGCGGCAACTCGATCGAGCGTCCCGGCGGGGACGCCGGCGTCATCCGGATCCCCGGCACCAACCGCGGCGTCGCGGCCTCGACCGATTGCAACGGTCGCCACACCTACCTGAATCCCCGTGCGGGCGCAATGGGTGCGGTGGCGGAGGCGGCGCGCAACGTCGCGTGCACCGGCGCGGTCCCCATGGCCGTCACCAACTGCCTCAACTTCGGCAGTCCCCTCAAGTCGCACATTCAGCACCAGTTCCGCGAGGCGGTGCTGGGGATGCGGGACGCGTGCGCTTATCTGGAGACCCCCGTCACCGGCGGCAACGTCTCCTTCTACAACGAGACCGACGGCAAGGCGGTCTACCCCACCCCGGTCATCGGGATGGTCGGCGTCATCGACGATGTCGAGGCCGTCGTGCGGTACGCCTTCCGCGCCCCCTGCGACCCGATCTTCCTGATGGGGACGAACACCGGCGAGCTGGGCGGGTCCGAGTACCTCTACGCGCTGCACGGCCTCGTGGCGGGCGAGCCGCCGCCGGTCGATCTCACCGCTGAACGCGCCCTCCAGCGCTGCATCCTCGCGATGGCGCAGCGGCGGCTCCTCAAGTCGGCCCATGATGTGGCAAGCGGGGGTCTCGCTGCCACCCTCACCGAGTGCTGCCTGGGACGGCCCCGCACAGGGAGGAGCGTGGGGGCGGCGGTGCGCTTTGCGGACGCCCTCCCCGACACCGCCCTGCTCTTCGGCGAGGACCACGGGCGCGTGGTTGTGACCTGCGCGCCGGAGGATGCGGACCGGCTGCGCCGCATGACATCGCGCTACGGCGTCCCCTGCGCCCGCATCGGGACGGTGACCGACCCCGGGGCACCGCTCGAGATCGAAATGGCGTCGTCCCGACTGCGGCTGGAGGCGGACGCGCTCCGCGACCGTTACTTTGGCGTCATTCCGGACATCATGAACCAGGCGGGATAATGCGAGACCGCGCTCCTACCGACATCCATCTCCCGCTTCTGGACGACCGGCCGCGCGAAGAGTGCGGAATTGTCGGGATAAACGGCATCGACAACGCCTCCGAACTCGCCTTCCTTGCGCTGTACGCGCTGCAGCACCGGGGGCAGGAGGCGGCCGGGATCTGTGCGGCCAACGGCGGGCGGACGAAGCTGTACAAGGAACCCGGACTGGTCTCCGATGTGTTCAACGCCGACCGGATCGCGTCGCTGCCCGGAAGTACCGCGCTCGGACACGTGCGCTATTCCACCGCGGGGGACGGACAGCGCGCGAACGCCCAGCCGATCGTGGTCCGGTACGCGGAGGGCGACCTGGCGATCGTGCACAACGGCAACCTCACCAACGCCAATACGATCAAGAGCCAGCTCGTGGACGAGGGCGCGATCTTCCAGAGCTCGTCGGATTCCGAGGCGATCGTGCACCTGATCGCGCGGTCGCGGCATCGTTCGGTAGTGGCCCAGATCCGGGACGCGCTGAGCTTCCTGGAGGGCGCGTACTCGCTGGTGCTCACGGTGGGGGACACCATGTACGCGGTGCGCGACCCGCGCGGGTTCCGCCCCCTGGTGCTCGGCAAACTGGGCGACGGACACGTAGTCACCAGCGAGACCTGCGCGCTGGACATCATGGACGCCACCTTCGTGCGCGACATCGAGCCGGGCGAACTGCTCCGCTTCCGCGGCGGCCGGGTGGAGAGCCTGCCCGGGCTGCACCCCGAGACCCCGGCGCCCTGCATCTTCGAGCTGGTGTACTTCGCGCGCCCCGACTCGAATCTCTGGGGGGTCAGCGTGGACCGCGCGCGGCGGGCCTTCGGGCGCCAGCTCGCGCGGGAGCACCCCGTCCCCGCCGACTGCGTGATCGCGGTGCCCGACAGCGCCAATTCGGCCGCGCTTGGCTACAGCGAGCAGAGCGGCATCCCCTACGAGCTCGGGCTGCTGCGCAACCACTATGTGGGCCGCACCTTCATCCGTCCCTCGCAGGCCGACCGCGACTTCGGGGCCCGAATCAAGTACAACCCCGTGCGCGATGTCCTCGCCGGTCAGCGGGTGGTCGTGGTGGACGACTCGATCGTGCGCGGGACCACGTCACGCAGCCTGGTCAAGTTCATCCGCGGCGCGGGAGCGGCGGAGGTGCACTTCAGGGTGGCGAGCCCCCCCGTGCGCTTCCCCTGCTACTACGGGATCGACATGCCGTCGAAGGGGGAACTCCTCGGGTCCCGGATGACCGTCGACGAGATCGCCGCCGAATTGGGGGTGGACTCGCTGGGGTACCTGTCGCTGGATGGGATGGTCGCCGCGGTCGAGGAGCGGGGGCCGTTCTGCGCAGCGTGTTTTTCGGGGGAGTATTCGGCGCCGCTCGTGGATCTGGAGGCGGGGGTAGGGGTGGGGGGCTGAGCCACGCAGCCCGCAACGCCGATCAGGGTGAGGCGGGTCTCTCCTTGAACAGGACGTGGATTGCGAGCGCCCGCTTTTCGGCAGGCGTCGCTGTCTGGACAGTCTCGAGAATGTTGCTGGCCATCCCCAGGTATTCCCGGACGTCATTCTTGGAGAAATGGGCAGCTGGATCGTAGTCAGCCGCATGCCTCAGTCCCTGCATCTCGGCCAGTGTGTCCAAGAAGCCGTTCAGCTGCCTCCAGCCAGTGTCCAGGATTCACCGTTGGGCTTGCTCCGCGATCACCGCCTCAAGTTCCTCCCGCAAGTGGAACCGAAAGATCAGGTCGATGAGAACTCCCTCCTCCACCATCTGGTCGTTGACCTGCCCGCGGAACTCCACCGACTTCCGCCCTCCCAACCCCGGTGGCGCTTCTTCAGACACGAAGACGACATCCACCACATCGTATCCGTAATGGTCAACGCGTGCTCTGAGAGTGAGGTCGGTGTCGTGCTCACCGAAGTGGTCGGCGTAGACGCGTTCGACGATAGTCTTGATTCTGGCAATGTCTTCCCTGGCCACCATGGCGCCCCTCCGCTCGATGTGGTCACGGGAGAAATGTAATGCCGACCATCACCCGTACGTCATTGACCCCTCATTGACCCATTGCAGGCCCTCGTCCATCCCGGCGTCCCGTCGTATCATGATGAGTCCCAGCCCATCCGCCAGCGAGGTCCACATGCGCCACGTCTCCATCGCCCTCACCATCTCCGCCGCAATCCTCACGGTAGCCACCGCCCCCCCACTCGCCGCCCAGCAGCGCCCCCTCACCTTCATGGACGTCCAGGAGATGAAGCGGGCCGGCTCGTGGACGCCGAGCCCGGACGGGGTGTGGATGCTGTACACGGTGACGACACCCGACTGGGAAGCGGCGGAGTCGCAGACCGACGTCCACCTCGTCTCGCTGCGCGAAGGCGTACCGTCCGCCCGCCAGCTCACCTACACCGGAGACAAGAACGAAACGAGTCCGATGTGGGCCCCGGACGGCTCGTTCTTCCTCTTTGCGTCCAATCGTGAGGGTGATGAGACCCAGCTCTACATGATGCGGCACGATGGCGGCGAGGCCCGCAAGATCACCGACGCGGAGGAGGGCGTGTCGGGCTTCGACTTCAGCCCGGACGGGAGCTGGCTGGTCTACCGCTCCGGCGAATCGGGGCAGGAGCAGCTCAACCGGCTGCCGGTTGCAGGCCTCCCGGATGCCGAGCCCGAGCCGCTCACCGCCGGCGAGGCGGGCGTGGACCAGTGGGACTTCTCCCCCGACGGCAGCCGCATCTACTTCACCCGCCCCGACTCGTTCGACGAGGACGAGAAGAAGCGGCGCGAGGAGGGCTTCACCGTCGATATCCGCAACTCGGTCACCCCGCTGTCGAGCCTGTGGAGCGTCGGCGTGGCGACGGCCACCGAGCGGCGCGAAACCAACGACCCGTCCTACAGCGTCAACAGCTTCACGCTCTCCGACGACGGGCGCTGGATCGGTATCACGGGCGGCTCGCCTGCGCGCTATGAGCGCAACATCACCGGACAAAGGCTCTACGCGGACCTCTACCTCATGGAAGCGGCCACCGGCGAGATCGAGCGCCTCAGCGACAACTACGAGGTGAGCGAGGGCGGACTGAGCTTCTCGCCCGACGGCCGCTGGATCGCGTTTTCGGCACCCGACAACATGGCGCGCTACACGATGACCGACAACCGGGTGTACATCCGCGAGGTCGGCGATCGCGGGGGCGTTTTCCGCAAGCTGGGCGCCGACTTCGACCAGAGCTCCAGCGTCGGTTTCTGGTCCGACGACTCGCAGACGATCTACTTCAACGCCGGCGTGACCGTGACGACGCAGCTGCACGCGCTCGACGTGGCCACCGGCCGGGTCCGGCAACTGACGGAAGAGCGGGCGGCGCTCTCGGTGTCCCGCAACGACGACACCGGCACCATCCTCATCGGCTACAGCGATCCGAAGACCCCGCCCACGGTGTTCACCGCTCCAAGCGTGGACGAGGTCCCCAACCGCTCTACCTGGACGCAGCTCGTCAACGTGAACCCCCAGCTCGCGGATGTCAGGTTCGGCGAGGAGATCGAGATCAACTGGCGCTCCTCGGACGGGAAGATGGTCGGCGGCGTCCTCGTCTACCCCGTGGGCTACGAGGAGGGAACGCGCTACCCGCTCATCGTCGCGATCCACGGCGGGCCGGCGTCGGCCGACGTGCTGCGCTTCAACGGCGGCTACAACGCGCAGGTGTACGCCGGGGCCGGGTACGCGGTGCTGAAGCCGAACTACCGCGGGTCCCGCAACTACGGGAACGAACACCGGACGGACATCGTCGGCGACTACTTCACGATGGGCTATGAGGACATCATGACCGGCGTGGACCACCTGATCGACGAGGGCGTAGTGGACGGCGACCGCATGGGAGCGCTCGGCTGGAGCGCCGGCGGCCACTGGTCCAACTGGATCCTCACGCAGACGGACCGTTTCAAGGCGATCAGCTCGGGCGCAGGCACCATGAACTGGATCAGCATGTACGCCCAGAGTGACGTCCAGCGAAACCGCCAATTCTATGTGGGGGATGGGTTTCTGTACGAAGACTTCGACAACTACTTCAACCAATCGCCGCTGAAGTACATCAGTAACGCGAAGACGCCGACCATGATCCACGTCGTCGAAGGCGACCCGCGCGTGCCGAGCCCCCAGTCGGTCGAGCTGCACATGGCGCTGAAGAAGCTCGGCGTGCCGACGGAGCTGTTCATGTACCCCGGGCGGAGCCATGGGATTCCGGACCCGCGCAACCGCCTGGTGAAGGCCGTGAGCGAAATGGCGTGGATGGACTACTATGTGCGCGGGATCGGGGAGAAGTTCCAGTGGCGGCAAGTGTTGGCGACGCTGGAGGGGGGTGGGGTGAGGCTGATTCCGGAGGGGTGAGGTCCGCCGACTCGAGCCCTACTCCCGCTCGATCCGGTACATCGCCACCCGCTGGACATCCATCTCGTCCGTCTCGCGCAGGAGGATGTGGTCCTCGCCGAATTCGAGGATGTTGTCGGAACGCCCCGTTGCCACGCGGGCGAGCGGAAGCGCGTTTTGGTCGAAGACGGTCCACCAGGTCGTGTCCGGGACCAGCAGCGCGCGCGGGGGCACATAGTCGGCGACCCACAGGCGCCCGGCATCGTCGAACCGGAGTTCGCTGAATAGGGGGATCTGACCGCCAGTGGGGACCTCATCGAGGTATTGCAGCGCCAGGTCCCTGGGGCTGATGCTGGCAGGCGTGCCCAGGAGCGCCTTGATCGAGTCGAGATGCTCCGAGGTCACGAACTCCGGCTCCCTGTCCACGCGCAGAACCCGCCGCAATTCACCGGAGGAGTCACGCAACCTGATCTCGAAGCCGGACGACTCGCCGAGCGCCACCGAGCGGGGCCCGAAGGCCCAGTGACCCTCGGGAGCGAAGATCTCCGGAACGCTCCAGATAGCTGGCATGCCATCGAGCGATTGCACGACTCTGGCCCGATCGGTCGCGGAAACGGAATCGACAACGATGGTGCTGTCACCAGATGCAAGCGCCAGGAAGAGTGTCCCCCCGGGGGTCCTCTGCAACGTCCCCTCGTCGATTCGGGGCTGTCCCTGGGCGCGGCGGGATCCATACCAGAAGACCGCGCCATCGCCGGTGAAACCGCCGAAGTAACAGAGCGAAACATCATTGAAGTACCAGCCATCGGCAGGACAGACCGTCGGCCAGATGGCGGACACAACGCCCTGATCGTCGAACAATGTCACCCTCCGCAGCCTGTTGTCAGCGACGGCGATGCCTCCTTGCGTCCGTTCGCGCACCCCGACGATTTCTCCGAACTCGCCCGGACCCTCGCCTCGTCCGCCGAAACTCCTGCGGAACAGCCCGTCCGAATCGAAGACCCGGAACTCGAAGTCGAATCCCTCCACCACCACGATTTCCCCGGATCGAAGTCTGAACGCGTCCTGGATCCGTGCAAACAGATAGGGATCTTCTCCGGTGGTCTTCCCGATCGTGAGCATCGGCTCCGCGGAGAAGGTCCACTCCGGGAGGGTGTCGATCACCTCCGCGCCGACCTCTACGAGCTCGATGTCCGCCGAATCGGTGACCACGACGCCGGTGGCGGGAGCGGCAGCCGGGCCGGGGTCGACGCACGCGGCGCAGAGGACGAGGGCGAGCGAGGCGAAGGTCGAGGGGAGGTTGGGGATGGGGATGGGGATGGGGTCTCCGGTCGGCATGATCGCGGGCTCGCTTCCAAGGGTCGTGTTCCGTGGGGCCGGTGGTCCGGCCTGGAATGACGCGCTGCAAATGGGACTGTTCTCGAAGGAAACAACGTTGCAATCCCCGCGACACCCAGGCTTGGGGATGCCGCAACCCCCTCAACGACTGAGACGGTAACCCT
This sequence comes from Longimicrobiales bacterium, assembly GCA_965206305.1. Taxonomy (GTDB): domain Bacteria; phylum Gemmatimonadota; class Gemmatimonadetes; order Longimicrobiales; family Gaopeijiaceae; genus Bin94. Next base: position 3,169,742 of record CBDBJI010000004.1, read on the forward strand.
CGACCGCTTCCAACCCCGTGGCAGGATCACGATTGACTCCCAGAATCAGCTCCGGACCAACCCACTCCAGGCGCTCCAACGGCACCTCCAGGGTTCCCTGCCAGCGCCCCGCCGGGTCAAAAACGCTCCACACGCTGTTCCCGGGATCCGCACGGTCCTTCACCCAAAGGTAGCCTTGCGAGTCCACCAGAAGTCCGACGACGGGCGGCCGGAAGCTACGTGGCGGCAGATCGGCCACAATCCGGTCCCACGCGTCCCAGTCCCAGGCGACGGACGGTGAGACGCGATCCCTCCACTCCTCGACGTCAGTGGCCGTGATGGGAATCGGTTCCGCTGTGCGGCGGATGATCCGGACCAGGGCTCCCGTACCGGTGAACTGCTGAACCTCGTACCGGTCGGAGCTGCTGATGTACACGACGAGCGGGCTATCACCTGCCGCCAACTGGACGCCCAAGGGAAACGGCAACAACGGATAAACGCCCCGTGAGTAGAGAAACTCCTGCTCCTCCCAGCGTCCCAGCGAATACGCCGCGTAGGCGGAATCGATTCTAACGAACTCGACCGGCAACCTGTCAGGCACACCCTGGGGTGGTATCGAACTGCCCGGGACAAGGCCCACCTGGACGATATACGATCCATCAGCCATGGGCAGGTGCACCCTCTCCGGAGACATCTGATTGGGTTTCCTCACTTCTGCAAGCACCGCCCCCACATCGACGCGCCAGCTCCTCAGCACCTCGCCAGCCGGGTTGAAATACGTAACCGGCCCAAACATGTAGTCCCAGACGACCAGCGTATCGCCCGGGAGAATCTGGAGGTGTTCCGGATAGCCGAACTCGCCCGGGCCGCGTCCCTCCCGCCCGATCGACCTCACAAACTCGCCGGAGGGTTCGAAGAGGAAGACCCTCTTCTCCCGGCTGGACAACACCGCCAACCTGCCATCGGACAGGGGAGCCACATCGGTCACGGACCAAACCAGGTGGGTCGAATCGCCAGGGCTGGCCGACGCGTCGTTCCCGCCGATGACAATCTCGGGATGTGGCGCTACGGTCCAAATGTCATCCGCCGCCCATGCAGGAGTTCGGTTCTCGACGACCTCGATGCCGGCCGAGTCTCGAACGACAACGGCTGGCAGCCGGGCTGTATCCGTCTGACATGCACTCGATGCGATGACGAACGCCGCGGCTGGACCGAGTATTCTGTGGTATGGATTCAACGTGCAATCGATGGAGTTCCTCCGCATGGCCGTCACACCTGCTCCAACCCGTCACATACCGGGTGGTGTGAATCGCCCGTCGATCGCCGTCCAGCCGCCGTCCGCGAAGAGCACGGTGCCGGTCACGTAGCTGGCCGCGTCGGAGGCAAGGAAGACGGTCGGGCCCGCCATTTCACGGGCCGTCCCCCACCGGCCGAGGATGTTGCGCGCCGCGTAGGCGCCGTACCACTCGGGCCGTTCCTTGATCGGCGCGGTGAGGGGCGTGTCGATGACGCCCGGGGCGATGGCGTTGACGCGCACGCCGTGCGGGCCGAGCTCGGCGGCGGCCACCCGCACCATCTGCACGATCCCCGCCTTGGTGGCTGCGTAGATGCTCTGCCCCGGCTCGACCACCACGGAACGGATCGAACTGAAGAGCACGATCGACCCGGAGCCCTGCTCCCGCATGACGCGCCCCGCCGACTGGATTACGTGCGCGCTTCCCTTGAGGTTGAGGCCCAGCACCCGGTCGATCTCGTCGTCCGTGTAGTCGAGGAGCGGCTTGCGCACGTTGATGCCCGGGGTGGAGATGACGACGTCCAGCGACCCCCGTTCGGCGGCGATCGCCTCGAAGGCTGCGGTGACGGCCGCGCCGTCCAGGATGTCCAGGGGGGCGGCGTCCGCCTCACCGCCGGCCTCGCGGATCTTGGCGGCGGTTCTGCGCGCGGCCTCCAGGTTCACGTCAAGGCAGTACACCCAGGCCCCCGCCTCGGCGCACCCGATGGCGACCCCCTCACCGATGCCCGAGCCGGCGCCCACCACGGCGGCGGAGCGGCCCTCCAGGCTGAATTGGGAGGTCACCCAGCCCTCCGGGGCTTCTCGCCCCCAGCGGCTCTCACCCCGCTCTCCCCCGGGCTCATCCGGCCCCGCGGGCTGACCCCCGTGGCCCTCACTTGTGAAGTGCACATTACATAATGTACACTCCGATTTACAATGCGGAACCGTCCCACTCGCGCTAGCGCGCCCAGCCGGACCGACCAGGTCCTCGCGGAGGTCGAGGCCGCCCGCGACGAAATCGTCGCCTTCACGGCCGACCTGATCCGGATCCCGACGGTCAACCCGCCGGGCGACGCGTACCGGGAGTGCGCCGCGCTGATCGGGCGGCGGCTGGGGGAGGAGGGCCTCGACGTGCAATACATCGAAGCCGACGGCCTGCCCGAGCACACGGCCGCGCATCCGCGCGTGAACGTGGTCGGGCGGGGGGTGGGGACAGGCGCCGGCAAGCGCGTCCACCTCAACGGCCACTTCGACGTGGTGCCCCCGGGCGAGGGCTGGTCGGTCGACCCGTTCGGCGGCGTGGTGAAGGACGGGCGCATCTACGGGCGCGGCGCCTCCGACATGAAATCGGGGATCGCGGCGGCGGTCTTCGCGGTCGAGGCAATCCGCCGAGCCGGGATCGACCTCAGGGGCGCGGTCGACATCAGCGGCACCGTGGACGAGGAGAGCGGCGGCTTCGCGGGGGTGGCCCACCTCTGCCGGGCCGGAATCATTTCCTCGCGCAACACCGACTACGCGATCATCCCGGAGCCCTTCGGGCCGGATCGGATTTGTGTGGGACACCGCGGCGTCTACTGGTTCGATCTCGTCGCCCGGGGCAGCACCGCGCACGGGAGCATGCCGCACCTGGGGCGCAACGCCATCGAGGACATGGGAGCCGTGCTCGAGGCCTTCCGCACCGATCTCGCCCCCGTGCTGGCCGCCCGCCGCTCGGCGCTCCCGGTCGTCCCCGAGCTATCGCGCCAGCCGTCGCTCAACGTCAACGCCGTCGAGGGAGGTCAGGCGGGGGAAGCCGTCCAGTCCCCCTGCGTGGCCGACCGCTGCACCGCCACCTTCGACCGCCGCTTCATCCCGGAGGAGTCCTTCGACGAAGTGCGGGAGGAGATCGCGGCGCTCGTGGCCCGCGTGGCCGCCGACGACCCCGGCCGGAGCCTTAGCGTCGAGGACCGCATGGTGGTGCATCCCGTGCAGGCGCCCCCCGGCTCACCCTTGATCACGGCGCTCGCGAATGTCATCCGCACGGTCAGAGGCCGTAAACCAACCCTGGTCGCGAGCCCCGGCACCTACGACCAGAAGCACTTCGCGCGCATCGCCGGGGTCGAGCACTGCGTGGCCTACGGCCCGGGACCGCTCGCCGAAGCGCATCAGCCGGACGAGTCCTGCTCCGTGGACGACCTCGTGGCGTGCACGCAGGTTCTCGCACTTGCCGTGGTGGAGCTGACGCGTTCGAACAACGACTAACTCAACCGCCAGCCCTCGCCCCCGCCTGCAGATGCTCGAGCAGATACCGCACCATCAGCATCCGAAGGTGTACCGCCGTCCCCTCCCCCTCCGACAATCCATGGTTCCGGTTCGGATAGGTCATGTAGTCGAAGGTCTTCCCAAGCTCCACGAGCCGATCCACCAATCCCTCCGTGATCTCCAGGTGAGTGTTGGTTTCCCCGGTTCCGTGAATGATGAGCAGGTCCCCTTCCAGCCCTTCCGCGTAGTTGATGGGAGCCGAGACGCGGTAGCCGTCCGGGTTCGTCTCCAGGGTTTCCATGTAGATCTCCTGGAACCATGCGTTGTATAGGTGCGGCTGGGGTTTGGGCGCCACGGCAATCCCCACGTGGTAGACATCGGGCTTTCGGAACAGGGAATTCAGGGTGTTCGATCCGCCGCCGCTCCACCCCCAGATCCCCACTCTGGACAGATCGACGTAGGGCAGGACCCTGCCGAGCTCCCGGACTCCCGCCGCATGCTCCTCCGTCGATTGCACGCCGATTGTCGGAAAGGGCGCCCTCCGCCACGCCGCTCCCTTCGGCGCCGGAGTGCCCCGGTTCTCGATGGACACGACCAGGTACCCGAGGTCCGCGATGGCGCGATGGTAGTTGTTCCGCGTCGACCACCGGTCCAGCACGGTCTGGCCGTGCGGTTCCCCGTAGACGTAGATGAACACCGGGTACTTGGCTGAAGGATCGAAGTCCCGCGGCTTGATCATCCACGCGTCCATCACCACCCCGTCCCCGATATCCAGCTCAAGGAACTCGGTGCGGTGGGAGATCGTGGCCTCGGCCCGGCGCCGGACCTCCGCGTTGTCCTCCAGGACACGAACGACACGGTGCTCCGGGAGGCTGACCAGCGCGGTTACCGGGGGGGTGTCGAAGGTGGAGTAGGTGTGAAAAGCCCACCGCAGGTCGGGAGAGAAGTCATAGAAGTGAGTTCCCGGCTGGTCTTCGGGAGTGACTCGCTCGGGCGCTTCGGCGCCGTCCAGCCGGACCCTGTAGAGGTACCGCTGGGTGGCGTTGTCGGGCGAGGCGAAGAAGTAGAGCCAGCCCTCCCGCTCATCGACCGGTCCCCGCTCCATAACGTCGCTGGGTCCCGGAGTGAGGATTCGCTCCTCCCGCCCGTCCCGCGAGTAAACGTAGGAGTGACGCCACCCGTCCTTCTCGGTCAGGAAGAGGAAGGAGTCGCCCCCCCGGACCCACTGCAGACCGGCGTTCAGCCGATAACTGGCGATGACCCAGGCCGGATCGGACTCGTGGTAGATCCGCTTCACCTCGCCCGTGGTCACGTTGGCGATGAAGAAGTCCCGTTCGTCCCGAAACCGGCTGAACTGCTCCACCAGCAACTCCTCGGAGTTTCCGGCCCAATTCACCTGCCCGAGATAGAAGCCCTCGTTTGGGGACGGGATGGAGACCCAGCGGACTTCCCTGCCCTGCGCGTCCACCACTCCCACCCGCAGCTTCGCGATCGTCTCCCCCACCCTCGCGAACCGGACCTGCCGGAGCTCGGGATAGGAGGGATCGGTGGGGACGAGCATGGACCTCATCCGCACCCCGGAGGCGTCGGACTGGACGAAGGCGACCCGGTTCCCATCGGGACTCCATACCGCCCGGCCATTGGAAACCGATTCGGCCGTGGTCCAGGTCAACCGGGTCGTCTGACCGGCCTCCAGGTCATGGACGTGCAGATCCCCGCCACGGCCGAAGAGGATCCGGCCCCCCTCCGGCGAGATCGCGTTCCCGCCTCCCGCCTCCACCTGCTTCAGCGTGGACGTGGCCCATTCGAACATCCAGGAGCCGTCGCCGCCGGTTTGCAGGAGCACCCAGCTGCCGTCCGAGGCGAACTGATAGCCGGAGATGCGCAAGGGCTCTGAACGCCCGGATGGCGTGAGGTGGGAGAGGGAGACGAGCACCGTCCGGGCGCCGGTGGCGGCATCGTACCGGACCAGCTCCCGCTGCGAAGCTCCCGGGGAGGCCTCCAGCGTCGTGTATCCGGATCCGTCGGGCAGCCACGTCGCCTGGAATGAACGGGCGTTGAACTCCCCGGCCTCGAAGATCGACCTGAGCCGGGCTTCGGTCTCCGCGGGGACCTGGGAGGAGGCCGGAGTCGGGGAAAGGATGGGCACGGCGAGGAGACCAACCAGGCCGAAGCTTCTTACAATCCGTCTCGCGGTCATGGCTGTCTCTCCTTCGGGGCCAGGCGGAGATGCTTCGCCAGCTGATGTCTTCGAGAGCATACGCGTGAGGTCCTCCGGCCGCAACGGTGTGCTCGTGAACCCCGACCGAGCTGTTCATGTACCCCGGGCGCAGCCATGGCATCCCGGACGATCCGCGAGGCCAGCGGGAACCAATCCTGGTCGCCAGCCCCGGCATCTATGACCAGAAGCACTTCGCCCGCATCGCGGGTGTCGAGCATTGCGTGGCGTACGGCCCCGGGGAGCTCTCTCAAGCGCCCACCCGCGCTCGCTCTCTGTCGCTCCGCCACCGGTGATACCACGCACTGACGACCCCACCGATCACCCCGAAGACCACCGCATTGGGGTTCGGCGCGAGGAAACCTCCTCCACCGGCAGCCACGACGGCAGCATACGCGCCTGCGCCAGCCAGAATGCCAGTGATGAGGAGGTCCAGCGGACCCGCGCGCCGCATCAGCCGTGCTGTCCGGGCCCGGACGCGCGCCATCACACGCGCATTCAGCCGCGCCGGCACCACCGTGTCGGGGTACAGGACTCTGCGCACACCTTCCGCTATTTCCAGGTCCCGCCGACACGTGGCGCATTGCCGAAGGTGTCGCAACAACGCCGGATCGGTATTGCCGGCGGCGACCCTACCCAATGAAGTCAAATCGGGACAGCTCATTCTTCCTCCTTCCAGTACTTTCTGAGCTTCTTCTTCGCATGCCGCACGTTGGATCTTACCGTTGAAACCGTGGCACCCATGATCCGAGCCGCCTCGCGAGCGGAGTACCCATCGACCTGAGTCAGGACGAGCGCGTGCGCCTGGCGCTCGCTGAGCCGGGCGAGCGCCCGTCTGAGTCGCGCGTCGGCTTCCGCCCTGAGTATGTGTCTCAATGGGCTGGTTGGTGCTGCGGAAGTCGCGACGCCACTCGGGTTCTCGACCGAGTAACGCTCCGTCGCAGCCTGCCTTGATCTGCGAGCCCGGACAAAGTTGCGGCAGCAGCGGTCCGCCGTCCGGTAGATCCAGACGGGGAGCGAGCCATCCTGGAATGTGTGGCACTGCCCGTAGATGCGTATGCAGGCTTCCTGGTAGATGTCCTCTGCCTCATCGCCATCGACCGCGTAACGGTGAGCCACAGAGTGAATCAATGGGCCGAACTGTTTCAAATCCCTCTCCCCTGCGGAAAGCACCGAGGTCGATTTCTTGTTTCGGCCGGGCCGGCTCCGACTGGTCAAGGCCATTCCCGGTGGTGATGCGGGATGCCCTGGGCTGATCGCCTTCGCCCTTTGCAACTGGTAGCGCACTGTCCGACTCCGCGCGGTCTTCGGGTGGCCCCACACCACTCACCGGCGTCGCTTCCACACCAGATACCCGAAGAGGAGCGCTTCGGCCACCGGCAATGCCATCGGACCCCAGGCAGCCAGGGCCCCCGATCCCATCGGATCACCGCGGAGAAACGATTGGATCGGTGACCCCATATCCTGCAGCAGATAGAAGACAATGGCTCCGACGACGCCTATGGCTAATCGTGTATTCCATTGTCCAGGGCGGCCCATGCGGACAGTCGCTTCGGCGGCCAGCGCCCCCAGGATCAGGTTGATGATCCCGAACACCGCCAGCGCAATGGGACGATGCAACTCCCAAAGAAGCACCTCCGGCGGACGGTTCTGGGCCTGGTTCGTACTGAGGCTGAACTCGGTTGGCGGATTCTGCTCAACGAAGCGGAGATTGCGGACGAGACCGACCGGTGTGTCGGGCCCAAAGGGCTGCACTTCTTCGATATCAGGGAGCCGCTCTGCCAGGGTTCGATGCACCAGCATCGGCTTGAAGATCGCCGTGCATCCGTAGGTCAGGGCTCCCGAGAAGATGCCGACCACTACTGCGATTCTAACCAGCCGCCGGGAGAGTCCGACCACTCGTACCAGAGCCGATCCACCGGCAAAAAGCAGGAATGGCACGAAGAAGCCGACATCGCCAATGACACCCGCCACCCATCTTGACAGGGACCCCGACCATCCAAAAGGCGGCCATTCGGGGGTCGCAAGCGGCCTGACGAGCACCAGCAATGCCAGCCAGGGCAGTACTGCGACTGCGATGGCCTGAAGCCACTCCCGGAATCCCGGAGGGGCGGATCCTGTTTCCGATGTTGCAGCAGGTTCGGTCAACGGTGGCGGTGGCATGACATCCTCAGGGTCTGGTCTCACGGCTTTCAGGAAACAGTTCGTTCGCCATCGCGTCAACGACCCGCATGCGGTCCAGATCGTAGACAATCAGTGTGGGAACGGACCCGAAAGGCATCTTCACCCCGGCGGGTTGGCCGGATGCGCGTGAAGGACAACAATACGTCGACATCTCCTTCGGAAACCTTGCACTCTTCGCACCGATAGAAGGCCCCCAGAAGTCTGAACGCTGCGAACAAACAACCGCGTTCCTCCTCGCTCTCGGCTTGTGGTGCAGGGTCGGCGTCAGCTGCTTGCCCGACTCCGGGCGTGGCGCATGTGTCCGTGAATTCGGCGACCTGGTGGGGTGTTTCCGGGACGATTCTCAGCAGGATCCGATACCTGCCGCCCTCCTCGGGGATCGCAATGACGCCTGGATTCCCTTTCTCCGACACCACGGTATCACCGGGCTCCTGGGCGACCACCGTTGTGGCGATTGGCACCACACCCAGCAGGAGCGCCGCTACGATCTGCGCCGTCACCCTGATCACTCCCTTCCTGGCCCGATCAATCCTGCGGCAACGGATCAACGTGTTCGGCGAACCCGGAAACCGGCTGTCCACTGGCTGTTTCGTCATCATGTCCACTCTTACGGGATCCGCTCGCCCGGCACTTCGACGCGCAGGACCCGGATTGCTTGGCGGTCAAGCTCATCGTAAACCAAGCCAACGAGCCGGTCGCGACTGCCATCGTAGGGGCGGAATCCGTCAGGAAGTGCAATGGCCCCACGAAACACCGGCTGCGTGTCACCTACCTCAAATAGATCCCACAACCGGCTCTGATCGGGATGATCGATCGGAGCCGCGTATTCGTCCGCGATGCCGAGTCCCCGTTCCACCCACAACACGCCGGGGGGACCCCAGAACACCCTGCGCACCATCGGCAGGGATTCCCTATCGCTGAGGCCTGTACGAGGAGACTGGGAACGGCGCACCACACTTGACCAGTCGACCGGAGCTTCCGCCGGGTTGGCGAAATGGTGTCTCGCCTCTTCCAGAAACGCTTCCGTCTCGCTCCTACTCCGCTTGGCCACCTCGCGCGTGATTGTTCCGATCGTGTCTCCAGCTGGAGCGGCAATCACATGAAGCACATACTCGTCGCCATATCCAGCGACCATCCGGTGACCTGGGATGACCGCAAGTAACGGACGAGCTGTCAACGAACTGAAGACAGACCCCTGCAGTGTCCGCCGTTGCCAAATCTCGCGTTCGTGCCAAGGACCGAACCGCAACTCTTGAGCGATCTCGCCGCGTGCGATGGCATCCATATCAGGTGCCTGTCTCCAAGCGAATACCTCCCCACCCAGTAGCGCCACTTCGTGGAACAAGCCAAGCGGAGCATCGCGGCGTGACAACTCTTGACCCGACCAATTGTAGAACCCGGACCGTGGTGTTCCCGCGACTAAGACCGTGTCTCCTTCGATTGAGAGTAAGGTCCAACCCCCCGACAACTCTCCCGGCCCGTCGCCACTCCTCCCCCAGCGGCCAATGATCTCTCCTTCCGGAGACAAGACGGTCACCGCCAGACCATCACCACTTCGTCGATCATGGATCGCCACGCTCCCATCGGGTGCCATGACAACATCCGTCACCTCGCCGAAGAAAAGCTGCGCCTCATTGAACCCAATCGTGAACAACTCCTCCGTGTCGGCTACGACTACTTCCTGGGCCACTGCAGCGTACACTTGACCGGAGCCTATTGCTGCACAGCCGACTAGGGCCAATCGGACACTCAGCGTGGCATTCGGCATCTGATTGCCCGATGCTAGGTAGTCAGACATCATCTGTTCGGTCCTCCAGTGGTTTGTATGCGGTGGGCATCATAAGGGACTGGAATGGGAAGCGCCGGGACTGGCACCCCCTCGCGGTGACCGTCGTCCTGAGCGTCCTTCCTGCCCGGCAGTATTGGTGGCGTCTTCCGCCACTCAGAAACTGCCTAATAGACACTTCTCGGGACGAAAACGTGCAATCCGGCCGCGAACGCGGTACTCGACCCTCAGCAGCTCACGCAGCGATGATTGTTCTTCGCCCCGAGCCGCTCCAGCAGCACGATCGTCTCGACGAACGGCTGGATCCGCTGCACCGGCCCGTTGGCCATGTCCACCGTGGTCTGTCCGCTCCGCGCCACCGCCGTGACGTCCGCCCCCTGCTCCACCAGGTAGAGGATCATCTCGTTGTCGCCGCGGGCGGCGGCATGGTGCACCGGGGTGTAGCCGTTGTGGTCGCGGGCGTTCACGTCGGCGCCGAGTTCTTCGACCAGGAACCTCGTGGTGGGCATCCAGCCGTCGGGGGCGTGACGGTGCGAGTTGCCGGCGAACCCCTGGCCGTAGCCAACGCCGGCCGCCGCGTGGATGGGTTGGACGGCGGGCCCGCCGATGGGAACGGGCGGCAGCCCTGAGGGGTCGGTATCGTCGTCGTTACCGCCCCCGAAGCTGCGCCGCGGGACCTTGATGGTGCAAAGCTGGCCGCGAAAGCGGCGCGGTTGATTCCAGAAGAGTAGTCCGAAGCGATCACGTGGACCGGAGGCCGACCCTCCCCCGTGTTACTCCCGCTCGATCCGGTACATCGCCACCCGCTGGACACCCATCTCGTCCGTCTCGCGTAGGAGGACATGATCTTCCCCGAGTTCGAGGATGTTGTCGGAACGGCCCGTTGCCACGCGGGCGAGCGGAAGCACATCCTGGCCGAAGACGATCCACCAGGTCGCATCGGGGACCAGCAGCACGCGCGGGGGCACATAGTCGGCGACCCATAGGCGCCCGGCATCGTCGAACCGGAGTTCGCTGAATAGGGGGATCTGACCGCCAGTGGGGACCTCGTCGAGGTATTGCAGCGCCAGGTCCCTGCGACCGATGTAGGCCGGCTTGCCGATGAGCGCCCTGATCGAGTCGAGATGCTCCGTAGTCACGAACTCCGGCTCCCTTGCCACACGCAGGATGCGTCTCAACTCACCCGAGGAGTCACGATCCTAATCTCGAAGCGGGTCGACTCGCCCAGCGCCACTGAGCGGGGGCCGAAGGCCCAGTGACCTTCGAGCGCGAATACCTCCGGAGTACTCCAGAGGGCCGGCACGCCTCGGAGAGATTCTACGATCCTGGGCCCCCCCGCTGGGATGGAATCGACCACAACGATGCTGTCACCGGAGCCGAGCCCGAGGTAGCGAGTCCCGCCAGGCGACCGCTGCACAATTCCCATCCTGGGCTGCGGTCCGGGAGAGCGGCGCGTGGCATACCAGAAAGCCGCATCCTCACCGGTGAAACCGCCGAAGTAACAGATCGCAACACCATTGAAGTACCAGCCATCGACCCGACAGGACGACGACCGGATCGCTTCGACCGAGATCTGATCGTCGAAAAAGGTCAACCTCCTCAACTCGTCGTCCCCCGCAGCGATGCCCCCACCCAGGCGCTTCCGCAGGCCCACCACTCCCCCGAACTCGCCCGGGCCCTCTCCTTTCCCGCCAAGACTGGTGCGATAGACCCCGTCCGGGTCAAACACCCGGAACTCGAAGTCGATCCCATCCACCACCACGACCTCCCCGGACGGAAGCCTGAGCGCGCCGAGCACCCGCGCAAACAGATAGGGATCGTCTCCGGTCGTCTTCCCGATCGTGAGCATCGGTTCGGCGGAGAAGGTCCACTCCGGGAGGGTGTCGATCACCTCCGCGCCGACCACTACGAGCTCGATGTCCGCCGAATCGGTGACCACGACGCCGGTGGCGGGAGCAGTTGCGGCCAAGGCGTCCGAACGCGAATCGTCGCACCCAAAGTTAGACATTAGAGCCGAGACGCCAGCAATGAGGAGCGGAAGCATTCGGACCCTGAGGTGTGTGCGTCGGCCGGCGCAACGATTGCCGTCGGCTGAGGACGAACTCACAGTGTCTCCGCGGGTTCGCCTGGCCCGAGTGGCACTCGACCTCGAACATTCCTGTGACGTCCGTTGAGCGGGACATCGCAACGGCCAGGAAGAGCGATCCGTCCGACCCCCACCTGCGGCCTAGCCGAAGATCCATCAGGAAAAGGTTCTGGTCGGCCACCGCCGCCTCAAGAGTAGGAGCAGCGTAGTTCGCGGCGCAGGGATGGGGGCATGGTGATTGCGAGCGCTCATTCGAATCTCCTCTCAGAGCGTGGTGGCAGACAACAATCGTCCTCACGAGATCGCAGGACTGGTAAATAGACACTTCTCAGCCCCAAAACGTGCAAAGCTGGCCGCGAAAGCGTTCCCCGCGCCCCCTCAGCAGCTCACGCAGCGATGGTTGTTCTTCGCCCCGAGCCGCTCCAGCAGCACGATGGTCTCGACGAACGGCTGGATCCGCTGCACCGGTCCGTTTGCCATGTCCACGGTGGTCTGCCCGCTCCGCGCCACCGCCGTCACGTCCGCACCCTGCTCCACCAGGTAGAGGATCATCTCGTTGTCGCCGCGGGCGGCGGCATGGTGCACCGGGGTGTAGCCGTTGTGGTCGCGGGCATTCACGTCGGCGCCGAGTTCCTCGACGAGGAACCTCATGGTGGGCATCCAGCCGTCCGGGGCGTGGCGGTGCGAGTTGCCGGCGAACCCCTGGCCGTAGCCGACGCCGGCGGCCGCGTGGATGGGATGGACGGCGGGCCCGCCGATGGGAACGGGCGGGAGGCCTGAAGGATCGGTTTCGTCACCGCCCCCGCCGAAGCTGCGCCGCGGGACCTTGATGGTGGGAAGATGGGGGTCGGCGCCGTACTCCAGGAGGAGCTTCATGGCGGGGACATCGGTCGCGTGGGCGGCGCGCCAGAAGGGGGTGGCGCCGGTGCGGTCGACGCCGAGCAGGTCGCGGTTGTAGGTGGTGAACCAGAGGGTGCGGTCGAGGCGGGCGTTGACGTCGGCGCCGGCGTCCAGCAGTGCGCGCATCAGCTCCAGATAGCCGGTCGTCTGCTGCTCGTACGCCAGCGGCTGAGGATGCCGGGCCTTGGGCGCCCAGTGGACATTGAGGACCGCGTAGAGCGGGGTGGCGCCGGCGTCGCTCGTGAGCGTGGGGTCGGCGCCGCGCCAGAAGCTCAAGGACGAGGTCGAAGTAGCCGTTGATGGCGGCCACCAGCATGGGTGTGGTGTTGTCGGCCGCACTGGGGAGGTCGATGGGGACACCACCGTCGAGGAGGGCCATGACGGTGGCGGCGTGGCCTTCCCGGGCCGCGAGGTGGATCGCCGAGAGGCCGCCGTGCCAGCTGACCAGGTCCGCGTAGTTGAGGGGGATGGGTTCTCCCGTGCGGCGGCGCGCCTCCAGCGCCTCCTGGACGGCGTCCCGGGCCTGCGCCTCCCGCGACGACACGGGCGCGGCCGACGCCTGCGGGGTCGCCCCGGCAACACCGGACTCGACCGGGTAGCTCTGCGCGTCCGTGCCACCCCGCATGGCCGCGATCTCGGTCCGGCGCCGCCGCTCGGACTCGCGGTCGAGGATGTCGCGCTCGACCAGGTCCATCACACGGGCCGTGATCGTCGCATCGGCGCCCGCCTCAAGCAGCGCGACCACCGCGCTGGTGCGCCCCAGCGCCGCCGCGAACATCAGCGGTGTCTGCCCCCACTCGGGCTCCCGCACATCCACGTCGGCCCCCCCGCGCACCAGCGCCGTCACGGCCTCCACGTCACCCGAAGCCGCCGCGAAATGAAGCGGCGCGGCCCCCGTCCCCGTCACGGCCCCCACATCGGCACCCGCCTCCACCAGCATCGTCACGACCGCGCCGTGCCCCGCCCTCCCCGCCACATGCAGCGCCCTGTGCGCACCCAGGCGCGTCGCCGCCTCAAGGTCGGCCCCCACCCCGATCAGCACCTCCGCGATCTCCACGTTCCCGTTCAGCGCCGCCCAGTGCAACCCCGTCATCCCGTCCCCCCGGGGCGCGTTCACATCGGCCCCCTCCGCGATCAGCGCCCGCACGGCGTCGGCATCGTCGCGCATCGCGGCGTCGGCCACCGGCGAGTCGGCCGGATCCGCAGCAGGCGACTCGCCGGCGACGGCCAAGCGGGACTCACCCGCAACCGCCACACGCCACTCACCCGTGGCAATCGGGACAGATTCACTGGGGAATCTGTCAAAACCGTCGGCACCCACGTTGGACGCCCCCCCGGCGGCCGTCGCGACCCCCACCACCCCCACCAAAACCGCGCGCAGCCTACTCATCACCCTCCCCATCACCCCGCTCATCCCGACAGCCCGAACGCGCTGGTACTGTTCCCGAAGCTCGCCACATCATCCATCCCCAGCCTGTGCATGAGGCTGAGCATGACGTTCGCCATCGGCGTTCCGGGATCGGCGCGCAGGTGGAGGTTGCCGTCGAGGCGTCCGTTCGCGCCGCCGACCACGAAGAGCGGACAGCGCTTGTGATTGTGCACATTCGAGTCGCCCATCGGCGAGCCGTAGACGATCATGGTCTTGTCGAGCAGGCTGGCGTCCCCCTCCTGGATGCTCGCGAGCCGCTCGAGGAAGTAGGGGACGAGCCCCACGTGATACCGGTTGATCTCCGCGAACTCGAGCACGTTGTCGGGCCGGCCGCCGTGGTGGGACGACGGGTGGAAGCCCTTGTCGACCCCGCTCTCCGGGTAGACCCGGCCCGACGCGTCGCGTCCCATCTTGAAGGAGAAGACGCCCGTCACATCCGACTCGAAGGCCAGCGCCTGCAGGTCGAACATGAGCTTGACGTGCTCGTCGAAGGAGTCGGGCACGCCCGCGGGCGCTCCGGGCAACTCGCGCTCCTCCCCGCTTTCGTTCCTCGCCACCACGCGCTCGATCCGCCGCTCGATCTCGCGGATGTCGTTGAGGTAGCGGTCCACCCGCTGTCCGTCGACCACATCGAGCTGCCGCTTGAGCGCGTTCACCTCGCCCATGATGAAGTCCAGCACACTGCTGCTCGTCCGGCGCCTGGCCGCGCGGGCCTCGGGCGTTCCACCGGCCCCGAAGAGCTGGTCGAAGGCGACCCGCGGGTCCCGCACCATCGGCAACGGCTGGTCGGGCGCGGCCCACGAGATCGTGTCGGTGTACACGCACGCATACCCGTAGGCACAGCCCCCCGCCTGGTCCACATTCTCGATGCAGAGCTGCATGGACGGGATCGGCGTGTCCTGGCCGAAGCGCTGCGCGTAGAGCTGGTCGAGCGAGGCGCCGACGTAGACGTCCGAACTCTCGGTCTGCCTGGGATGCGCCTGGGTGAGGAAGGTCGCGCTGGAGCGGAAGTGGTCGCCGCCGATCTCCTTGGGCTTGGTGGCCTCGGCGGCCTCCACGTTCGTGTCGCTGATGATCGTCAGTTGGTCGCGCCAAGGCTCGAGCGAACTCAGCACGCTCGGGCCGAAGTCGAAGCCGCGTCCGGTTTCCGCGGGTGACCAGAGGTGCTGGCTGGCGCCCCACGGATTGCTGCCCGCCGCGCCGTGCACCATCTCGATCGCGACGAGCCGCGTGCGGTCGAGCGCAGTGCGGGCCCGTGTCACGGCCCACCGCTCGCGCGCCGGGACCATCGCGTCAAGGAATGGCAGCGCCACGCTGGCGCCCAGTCCGCGCAGGAATGTCCGTCGCTCCAGGTGCCTCCCGGTGATCAGATGCATGCCCGTTCAGCCTCCGTTTCCGTTCACGCTCTCACCGTCCACCACCGCCGGCGCCGCCTTCATGAGGAAGGCATCGCTCCCGGCCACCCCGACGATGAACGCCGATATGCGGTAGTCCTGCTCGGCCGCCCGGCGCACGATCCGCCGCACGGCCGGCATGTCATAGTACTCCAGCCGGCGCCCGAGCGCATACGCCATCAGGTTCTCGGTGAAGGTGCGGAGCAGCGGCTCGGGGCGCTTCAGCAACGCGGCTCTGAGCTCCGACGGCGTCGAGATCGGCGTCCCGTCGTAGAAGTCGCTGGCCGCGTCGATCGGCATCCCCTGGTCGCGGATCCGCCAGGCGCCGCTCACGTCGTAGTTCTCGAGCGCGAGGCCGATCGGGTCGATCATGCGGTGGCAGGAGTTGCAGGTCGGACTGGCCGCGTGCATCTCCAGGCGCTCGCGCACGGTGAGGAAGCGCCCGTCCTCCACCGCCTCCTCCTCCAGCTCGGGGATGTCCGGCGGCGGCGGGGGCGGCGGCGTCCCGAGGAGCACCTCCATCACCCACTTCCCCCTCAGCACCGGCGAGGTACGCCCGGCGTGCGAGGTGAGCGTCAGCATGCTGCCGTGGCCGAGGATCCCGCGCCGCTCGTCGTCCACCTGCCGGACGCGCCGGAAGTGGTCGCCCGCGACATCCGGGATGCCGTAGTGACGCGCCAGCCGCTCGTTCACGAAGGTGTAGTCGGCCGTGTAGAGATCGAGGACGGAGCGGTCCTCACGCACGAGATTGTCGAAGAAGGTCTCGGTCTCCTTCAGCATCGCCCGCTTGAGCGGTTCGTCGAAGTCCGGCTTGACCCGCACGTCGGGCTGGATCTTCTCCAGGTCCTGGAGACGCAGCCACTGCCCGGCGAAGCGGGTCGAAAGCGCGGAGGCGCGGGGGTCGCTCAGCATCCGCCGGACCTGCGCTTCGAGCACGGCCGGATCGGAGAAGCGCCCTTCGGCGGCGGCAGCCATCAGCGTTTCGTCGGGCCCCGAGCCCCAGAGGAAGAAGGATAGGCGCGCGGCCAGATCGTGGTCGCCGATGCGGTAGGCTTCCGGGCCGCCCTCATCAGCCGGCTCCTCGATCCGGAACACGAAGTGCGGACTCGCGAGAATCCCCTCGACCGCCGTCCTCACCCCACCCTCGAAGCCCTCCTCCACGGCCCCCGCCCCGTACAGCCCCATCAGCCCGGCGACGTTGGCCTCGCTGAGGGGACGGCGATAGGCCCGGCTGCCCAGCCGCGTCACGATTTCGCGCGCACACCCCCGCGCCTCGGCGTCCGTCGCCTCCGGCCCGGGACGGCACGAAAAAACCGCTGCCCGGCTCGGCGTCTCGGAGACGCCCTGCGGATCGTACGGCCCGCCGATCGCGAGGTCACGCAGGTGCGGAAGCACGGTGAAGCCGTAGCTGCCCGCGATGCTGGTGCTGGCGAGCGACCAGTCGTGCGGCGAGATCAGGTCCTGCAGCGGCCCCTCGGAGCGGCGGACGAAGGCTGCCGACACCTGGCGCGGCCCGGCCTGCACGAAAACCCGCCCGGATCGGATGTTGACCCCGTCCGGGTCCGACGTGTGCATCCAGCGGTTGACTTCCAGGACCTCGGCCGGTTCGCCGTCGATCGAGATCTCCAGCAGCTCGGGTTCGCCTTCGCGCGTGTGGAGCGCGTTGCGGCCGTTGCCGACCAGCGCGCCCGTGGTCTCGTGGTGAAAGGAGACGCGGAACTCGTAGTAGCCGTCGGCGGGGAAGTTGTGCAGTACGGAGACGCCGCCCCGGGAGCCGTACGGCGCGCCCTCCACGCGTTCGCTCTGCGAGTCCCAGCGACTCACCCGGTAGGTGGATTCGCTGGGCGTTACGTGGGGGTCGCCGATCGCGAGCCGGCTGATCTCGGCGGCGGCGCGCAGGTAGCCGTCGGTGAGGGTTGCGGAGAGGAGCTGCGCATCCGCGATGTTGTCGAAGTTGGCGCTCTTCGTGTCGAGGGGGAGGTAGGCGCCCGGGTCGATCTCGAGGTCGAGCAGGTCGCGGATGGAAGCCCCGTACTCTGCGCGGTTGAGGCGCTGGAAGGTGCGGTGGCCGGGGTTGGGTCGCTCGGCCGCGGCCCGGTCCATCTGCTCCTCCAGCGACTCGACCAGCCCGAGCAGCGTCTCCTCATCGGGCCGGCTGTTCCCCGGCGGCGGCATCAGCCCCGCGCGCAGCTTGCGGATCATCTTCTCGGTGAGCTCGCCGTTGGCGGGCGCGTTGGCCGCGTCGTACTCCTCCAGCGACATGTTGCCGAGGAGCCGCCGCTCGTTGTGACAGCGGACGCAGTACTCCTCGATGATCTCGTTGTCGGTTGGGTCGCCCACGCCGCTCGGTGCCTCGGCCCGGGCATCCCGGATATCGGGACGGACTGGATTCGCCGTGCCGCCCGGCTGCCCGGCGGACCCCTGAGCGCGGGCGAATTGATGGCCGAGCCGCACGCCGGATCCCGGCGCTGGCGCAATCGCGAAACCGGCCACCAGCGCGCCCGCCGCCAAGACCGGCACCGCGTACTTCAGCACGGCCCGCTTCCGCATAGTATCATCATGGCCACCTCGATAGTATCATTCTGCACAGCCGGCCCCTGGCGGTGCGCTCCCCCTCCACCGCTATTGCCCGCCCGACCGCCGCGCGGGTAGTCCCCAACGGCTCCCGCACACCTCAACACGACACGCAATTGTTGTTGTTCACCGCGCCCAGACTCACCAGCAGCGCCACCGTCTCCGGGAACGGCTGGATCCGCTGGACCGGTCCGTTCGCCATGTCCGCGGTGGTCTGGCCCCGGCGGCTGACGATGGTGACGTCGGCCCCGTGCCCCACCAGGTATTCGATGAGTTCGTTATCCCCGCGGGCGGCCGCGTGGTGCAGCGCGCCGTAGCCGTCGGCGTCGCGGGCGTTTACATCGGCGCCGAGCTCCTCCACGAGGTAGCGCACCGCGGGCAGCCAGCCGTCCGGGACGTGCCGGTGGGCGTTCCCCGCGTAGCCCTGGCCGTAGCCGACGCCGGAGGCCGCCTGGATGGGGAAGACGGCCGGGCCGCCGACCGGGACGGGCGGGAGGCCGGAGGGGTCGGGTTCGTCGTCGCCGCCGCCGCGGAAGCGCCGCGAGGGGACCTCCGCCGTGGGGATGCCGGGGTCGCCTCCGTGGGCGACGAGCAGCTTCATGGCCTCCACGTCGAGTGCGTGCGCGGCGCGCCAGAAGGGGGTGGCGCCGCGGCTGTCGATCTGCAGCAGGTCGAAGTTGTAGGACATGAACCAGAGGTGCTTGGTGAGCCGTGCGTTCGGGTCCACACCCGCCGCGAGCAGCTTCTCCATGACCTCGAGGTAGGTGTGGTCCTGCTGCATGTAGATGTGCTGCTGCGGGTAGCGCGACTTGGGCGCCCAGTGCGTGTTGATCGCGCCGAAGAGCGGGGTGGCGCCCGCGTGGCTGGCGATGGTGGGGTCGGCGCCGAGCTCCAGGAAGCGCATCGCGAGGTCGAAGTGGCCGTTGATCGTGGCCATGAGCATGGGGCTGGTGCCGTCGCCCGCGCTGACCCGGTCGAGGTCCGCGCCCGCATCGACCAGCGCCAGGGCGGTCTCGGCGTGACCCTCGCGCACGGCGTGCAGGAGCGCGGTGAGGCCGCCGTGCCCGCCGATCAGTTCGCCGTAGGAGAGCGGCTCGGGCTCCTCGATCATGCGCGTTTCGCCTTCCTTGCGGGACGCCTCCTCCGCCCGTTCGCGCCGCGTCTGCTCCTCCTGCTCCCGC
The DNA here is from genome assembly GCA_965206305.1 of Longimicrobiales bacterium. Lineage (GTDB taxonomy): Bacteria > Gemmatimonadota > Gemmatimonadetes > Longimicrobiales > Gaopeijiaceae > Bin94. Next base: position 3,188,987 of record CBDBJI010000004.1, read on the forward strand.
CGCACCTGCTCGGCGACTGCCGGTCCCCACGGCTCCCCGGCCGCGAGGCGGCGATTGCGCTCCGAACGCTCGATCCGGTCCAGGACCGCCCGCGCTGACACATCCATCACGCGGGTGTGGATGGCGGGGTCGGCCCCGGCCTCCAGCAGCGCCCGCACGGCCTCCGTCCGGCCCCGGGACGCGGCAAAGATCAACGGCGTCTGCCCCCACGACTCCTCGGTGGCATTCACATCCGCCCCCGCAGCGAGGAGCGCCATGATGGCCCGCTCGCTCCCCGACTCGGCCGCGAAGTGCAGCGGCCTCGCCCCACCCCCGACCGTGATCGCCCGCTCGGGATCGGCCCCCGCACCCAGCAGCACCTCCACCACCTCCCCCGCCCCGGCGTCGCTGGCCAGGTGCAGCGGCGCATACCGCCCGATCCGCGTCCCGGCGCCCACCTTCGCCCCGGCCTCCAGCAGGTCGCGCACCAGCGCCGCGTCCCGGTTGCGCGCCGCCCAGTGCAGCGCGGTCATGCCGTCCCCCTGGGGCGCGTTGACGTCGGCCCCTTCGGCGATCAGGGCCCGCACGGCTCCCGCGTCGCCCCGCATCGCCGCGTCGGCCACGGGGCTGTCGGGTCCGGCGAATGCCCCAAACGCGGGCAGCGCGAGCACCAGCAGCAGCACCGCGACCCAGCGAGCCTTGCTCATCACCCCCCCCTACACCGTCAGGGAAAAGTCGCCGGTGCTGTTCCCGAAGCGCTCCACATCGTCCATGCCGAGCTTGTGTGACAGGCTCAGCATGACGTTCGCCATCGGCGTCCCCGGGGCCGCCCGCAGGTGGAGGTTGCCGTCCAGGCGACCGTTCGCGCCGCCGACCACGAAGAGCGGGCAGCGCTTGTGGTTGTGGATGTTGGGGTCGCCCATCGGGGACCCGTAGACGATCATGGTCCGGTCCAGCAGGTGGGTGTCCCCCTCCATCGTGCTCTCGAGCCTCTCGAGGAAATACGGAAGCATGCCCACGTGATACCGGTTGATCCGGGAGAAGTCGGTGATGTTTCCCTCGTTGCCGCCGTGGTGCGAGGCGGGGTGGAAGGGCTTGTTGACGCCGCTTTCCGGGAAGATCCGGGCCGACGAGTCGCGTCCCATCTTGAACGAGAAGACCCGCGTGACGTCCGAAGCGAAGGCCAGCGCCTGCAGGTCGAACATGAGCTGGACGTGCTCGCGGAAGGAATCGGGCACGCCGGCCGGGGCCTCGGGGAGTTCGCGCGCTTCCCCGCTGGCATTCTGGGCCTCCACACGCTCGATCCGCCGCTCCAGCTCGCGCACGTGCTCGAGGTAGCGGTCGAGGCGGACCAGGTCGGCCGGGCCGAGCCGACCCTTCAGCTGATCCACCCTGCCCGTGATGAAGTCCAGGATGCTCTTGTTGGTGCGGCGGCGCGCGGCCCGCTGCTCGGGGCTGCCGCCCGCCCCGAAGAGCTGGTCGAAGGCGACGCGTGGATCCCGCACCATGGGCAGCGGCTCGGTCGGCGACGCCCAGCTGATCGTGTCGGTGTAGACGCACGCATAGCCGTACGCGCACCCGCCCGACTGGTCCACGTTCTCGATGCAGAGCTGCATGGACGGGATCGGGGTGTCCTGCCCGAAGCGCTGCGCGAACATCTGGTCGAGCGACTTCCCGACCAGGATGTCGGATCCCTCGGTCTGGCGGGGATGGGACTGGGTAAGGAAGGTCGCGCTGGAGCGGAAGTGGTCGCCGCCGATCTCCTTCGGCTTCGTGGCTTCCGCGGGCTCGACATCCGTGTCGCTGATGATCGTGAGGTGCTTGCGGAAGGGCTCGAGCGGGCTGAGCGCGCCGGGACTCAGGTCGAAGTCGCGGCCGGTCGCCGCGGGGGACCAGTAGTTCTGCCCCCGGCCCCACGCGTTGCTCCCGGCGGCCCCGTGCACCATCTCGATCGCGACGAGCCGGGTCGGCCCCTCGGCCGCCGCCGACCATCCGCGCCCCGCGGGAACCATCGCGTCAAGGAACGGCAGCGAGACGGACACGCCAAGGCCCCGCAGGAAGGTCCGGCGGGGAATCGCTGCACCCGTGATGTATTCCATATCGTTTCGGTCTCCTCGGCTATCGTCTCTGCCGGTTGTCCCGCGGTGCCGCCCCGCGCGCCGGGTCCGCCGGCTGCGGGGGGTCCGCCGGCTCCTCTACGGTGGCGGCTGCCATGGACATCCTGAAGGGCTGGCTCCGCACGACTTCCTTCACGAACGCGGAGAGGCGGTAGTCCTTCTCGCCCGCGGCCCACGCGATGCTCCGCACGGCGGGCATGTCGGTGTACTCGATCCTGCGCCCGAGGGCGTAGGCCATCAGGTTTTCGGTGAAGGACCTCACCAGGGCTTCGGGGCGGCGCAGAAGCGCATCCCGCAGATCGTCGGGGCCGTTCAGCGGCGTGCCGTCGTAGAGTTCGCCCATCGTCTCGACGAGGGTGCCGGTCTCGCGGACGCGCCACGTCCCGGTGACGTCGAAGTTCTCGAGCGCCACCCCGATCGGGTCGATGACGCGGTGGCACGAGTTGCAGGCCGGGTTGTCCCGGTGCTGTTCGAGACGCTCGCGCACCGTGAGGAAGCGGCCTTCGGCGGCCTCTGCGGTGGCCTCCAGCTCGGGCACGTCCGGGGGCGGTGGTGGCGGCGGCGTGCCCAACAGAACCTCCATCACCCACTTGCCCCGGAGCACCGGGGAGGTGCGGTTGGCGTGGGAGGTCAGGGTGAGGATGCTGCCGTGCCCGAGGATGCCGCGCCGGTCCTCCTCGGTGTACTCGACGCGCCGGAAGTGGTCGCCCGCGACCCCGGGGATCCCGTAGTGGCGCGCCAGCCGCTCGTTCATGTACGAGAAGTCGGCCCTGAGGAAGTCCTCGAGAGTGCCGCCCTCCCGCACGAGGGCGTTGAAGAAGGTCTCGGTCTCGCGGCGCATGTCGTGCGCGAGCTGCTCGTAGAAGTCGGGAAAGCGCAGCGCGTCGGGGTGGACCTTGTCCAGATCCTGCAGGCGCAGCCACTGCGAGGCGAAGCGGGTGCCGAGCGCGTCCGCGCGCGGATCGCCGAGCATCCTGTCCACCTGGGACTCGAAGATGTCCGGCCGGGACAGCCCGCCGGCCGCGGCGATCTCGATCAGCTCCTCGTCGGGAGCAGTCCCCCAGAGGAAGAAAGACAGGCGCGAGGCCAGCGCGACATCGCTGATCGGGCGCGTGCCGCCGGGGCCCGCGCTGCCCGGTGCAGGCTCCTCGAAGCGGAAGACGAAGTCGGGGCTCGCCAGGATCCCCTGGAGCGCCGTCCGCACCCCGATGTCGAATCCGCCCTCGGTGCGCCCCTGCGCGTAAAGGCCCAGCAGCCCCTCGATCTCTGGTCGGGTGACCGGGCGGCGGAAGGCGCGCGTCCCCAGCTCGTCAATGATTTGCCGCGCGCACCCCGGTTCCTCCGCCGCGCTCGCCGGGCGGCACGTCATCACCCGTTCCCACGCCCGCGTGCGCGTCACCCCGGTCACGTCGTACGGGCCTCCGATCGTGAGGTCGCGCAGGTGGGGCACCCCCGTGATCCCGTACGAATACCCGATCTTCTTGTCGGCGAGCGACCATTCATGGGGCGAAGTCAGGTCCTCAACCGGCCCCTCCGTCACCTTGATGAACGCCGCGGAGACGCGATGCGGTCCGGCGGTCACCGGAATTCGCTCGGTGACGACCTCGACGCCGCTCGGATCCTGCCGGTGCATCCACCGGTCAATCGGGATGAGTGCCACCCGCTCCCCGTCGATCGACACCTCGATCTCTTCGTCGAAGGGCGCCGTCTGGCCGAAGAAGTTCCCCGTCGATTCGTGCTGGAAGGCGAGCCGGAAGAAGTACTCCCCGTCGGCGACGAAGTTGTGCACGACCGAGATCCCGCCCCGGGTCCCGAAGGGGGCGCCAGGCACGTGTTCACGCTGCTCCGCGTACCGAGACACCTCGTACGTGGCCTCCGCTGGAGTCGCGTCGGCGTCCCCGAGCGCGAGCCGGCTCACCTCGCTGGCCGCGGTGAGGTAGGCTTCGAGCAACGTCGCGGAGAGGTTCTGCACGTCGGCGATGTTGTCGAAGCCGGCGCTGACGGTCTCGCCGGGCAGGTATGCGGAGGCGTCGATCTCGATGCCGAGGAGGTCCCGGACCGCGGCCGCGTATTCGGCGCGGTTGAGGCGCTGGAAGGTGCGGCTCCCGGGGTTGGGCTTGAGCGCGGCAGCCTCGTCAATCCGCTCTTCGAGGCCGATCACGAAGGCCGTGACCTCATCGTCCGGCGGACGCGCCTGCCCCGGCGGCGGCATCATCCCGGCGCGCAGCTTGCGGATCATCTTCTCGGCGATGACCAGGTTCGCGGTCGGGTCGGCCGCGTCGAACTCCTCCAGCGACATGTTGCCCAGCAGGCGCCGCTCGTTGTGGCAGCGCACACAGTACTCCTCGACGAGATCCTCGGCGCCGGCGACCCAGGCATCCCCGCCGGGCCAGCCCGAATCACCGCCGGTCCACCGCGCGTCACCGCCAGCCCAATCCACATCCCCGCCGGCCCCCTGCGCCCCCGGAGCCGCCACGGTCTCAACGCCGACAGCCAACTGCACGACAGCGGCTCCCGCCGCCACAACGGCAAGGGACTTCGTCATCGCGCCAAGCTCGCTCCCTCCGCGATTGTCGCCAGCGGACCCGCGTGCCCCAGCGGACCCGCACAGGTCACCCTGTCCGGCCCATAGGTGGACCGGCTCTTCGTGAATCACTATTCACTAATTATAGGAGTTTGGGGCCGTTGGTCGCCAGTGCGGGCGCGGGCCGAAGGGCCCCCTCAACCCCCCGCCGCCAGCACAACCTTGAAGCTCAACCTCTCCTCGCCGCGCAACACCACGATCTCCACCTCGTCGCCCGGGTCGTACTCGTTGAGCGCCGCCATGTAGTCGTAGACATTGTCGATCGCGTGCGGGCCGAACTTGACGATGATGTCGCCACCTGCGATGCCCGCCTCGGCGGCGGGGCTCCCGTCCCGCACGGCGGTGATGGCCATCCCCCCCGATTCACGCGAGTAGTCGGGGATGGTGCCGAGCCGCACCCGGAACCCGCTCGCCACACTGTTGGCGTCGCCCGAGGCCGACACCCCATGCGGATTGCCGGCGCCCTCCACCGGGGTCAGCGAGGCCAGGCCGGACGCCGGAACGACCTCGCGGACCACGGCCGCAACGAGGTCGGTGACCCGGTCCATCCCCTCGGCGTTCACCAGCTGCCAGTCGTCCTCGACTCGGTGGTATTCGGGGTGGGTGTTCGAGAAGAAGTGCAGGACGGGAATCCCGCGTGCGTAGAAGGAGGTGTGGTCGGAGGCGCCGAAGCCGTCGCTGTTGAAGCGCAGTTCGAGGGGGGCGTCGACGGCGGCGTTGGCGCGTTCCAGCAGGTCCTCCCACTCCTCGGCGGTGCCGGTTCCCAGCACGGTCAGGATGCCGTCCCGCACCCGTCCGACCATGTCGAGGTTGAGCATCGCGACCGTGCCCTCGCTCGGCAGCAACGGCGAGTTCACGTAGTGCGCCGACCCCCAGAGCCCGCGTTCTTCGCCAGTGAAGGCGATGAAAAGAATGTCCTGGGCCAGGGGCGGACCCGACGCGAGCGCCCGGGCCGCCTCGATGAGCACCGCCGTGCCCGACGCGTTGTCGTCGGCTCCGTTGTGGACGGTGCCGTTGGCATCGGGAGAAAGGGACCCGAAGCCCCCCACGCCGAGGTGGTCGTAGTGGGCGCCGATCACCAGCGACTGTGTGCCCCGGGGATCGGTGCCGGGAAGAATGGCGACCACATTGCGGGCCTCGCCGCGGACGGCGCCGCCGTGGGGATCGTCCGAGTTCACCGTCCAGCTCTGGAACCAGGTGCCGTTCTCCCCGGCGGGCTGGAGTCCGATGGCCTGGAAGCGGGCCGCGATGTAGTCGCCCGCGCACCGTTCGCCCCGGGTCGCCACGGCGCGGCCCTCCAGGAGGTCGTCGGCCAGGTAGCGGACGTGCCTGAGCGCGCCCTTCAGTTCCCCGGTGATGGACGCGGGTTCAGGGCAGCGCCAAAGAGACTGCTGGGCGAGCCCTGCGGACGGCAGCGACACGACGACGCAGAGCGCGGCGGTGATGGGGAAACCGCGGTGCATGAACCCGCCGCTCAGGCGATGATCGCGAGGGGAAACAGCACGACGTACCCGAGCACGAGCAACAGCGGCGCCAGCGTGATCGACCCCTGTGCGAGCAGCACGAAACCGAGTACGACGGAGGCCAGTCCCCCGAGGCCGTACCACAGGTTGACCCGGGTGAACTTCAGCGTCGGTTCGGCGATGCCTCTTCTTCTGGTCCTTGCCATGTCTGCACGCTACCGCGGAGCGGATTCCCCGTCAACCTCGGCATCGCCCTGGGAGACCGACCAGAACGCGGGTGCGTCCGGTGGCTCGCCCGCGCGCAGGCGCGCCATCTGTTCCCGCCGGTGGCGGCGTCTGACGAAGAGCATTGCGGCCAGGGCGCCCCCGAGCACCACCCAGAACACGACCGAATGGGAGAGCACCATGAGCCACCCGTAGCGCCTCTTCACCCATTTGCGCCAGGCAACCTCCAGTTGATCCGGCGCGGCCCCGTAGACATCGCGCATCCCGTCTGCAAACGAGCCGTTCTCCTTCCACGCCGAGAGGAAGGCTTCGAGGCCGTCGATGCCGCTCGATTCCACCAGGTATTGGATGACCGAGGCGGAAAGAAGGTAGGCGACCTCGGCTGGCACCCGTTCGCGGGGCCAGCCCAACGAGATCGAATCCAGCGGCGGCGCCCCGCCGAAGGCCAGTGCCACGCTCAGATTCAGGCCTCCGCCGTCAAGCCAGCCGCCCGCCGCCCACTCCGCGTACCCCTCGTTGAACCACCGCGGGATCCGCAGCCTGTCCATCTCGTGAGCCAGCGCCAGATGAGCCCATTCGTGACGGAGCACCCGTACTTCCTCGACGCGCGAGCCGGGCCAGAAGCGGCCGCTCGGGACGATCATCTCCATTCGCCCGGGGATCGCCACGGCTCCGGCCCACTCCGGCACGCGCCCGCCGACCAGCGAATCCATGACCTCCCGGGTCGGCGCAACCGTGAGCGTGGCGCGGGTATCCGTCTCGCTCAGCCCGGGGAGGTTTCGCACGGCCTCCAGCGTCTCCAGCGCGCGAAGGGCTCGCAGCGAGTCACCGCCCTGATAGCGCGCGGTAAACCCGGGCGACTCGAGCTGGCGCCACGCGGAGGTGGTGTCGGCGGGTGCCTGGATCGCGAGCGCGGGCTGCGGCACGGCCATCACGCAGACCGCCACCGCCCGGGCGAGCCAACCCGCCATGGACCGCGCCGGGCGGCGTCCCGTCTGCCTCCTCATCGCCTGCCCCACCTCACCCACCGCCGGATACCCACGCCCGCACCTCCTCGAGTTCGGGCGGCAGCGGCGACCGGAACGCCATGGGCTTTCCGGTCACGGGGTGGGAGAACTCGAGGCGGCAGGCGTGCAGGAACTGCCGCGGCGTGCGCCGGGCCAGCTCCGCCGCCCAGCGACGCGGCTCGCCCGCGAAGCCGCGCTCCCGCCCGGGGCCGTACAGGATGTCGCCGACCACCGCGTGGCCGATCGCCGCCGCGTGCACACGGATCTGGTGGGTGCGCCCGGTGTCGAGCTCGGCCTCGCACATGCAGGCGGCGGGCCATCGCTCCAGTTGGCGGAAGCGGGTGCGGGAGGGCCGCCCGCTGGCCAACACCGCCATCCGGCTGCGGTCGCGGCGATGGCGCCCGATCGGCCGGTCCACCGTGACGCGCGGCTCGCTCAGCGAACCCCACAGCGCGGCCATGTAGGCGCGCTTCACGCGGCGCTCCTTCAGCTCCGCCGAGAGCGCGTGGTGGGCCCGGTCGCTCTTCGCCACCACCATCAGTCCGGAGGTGTCCCGGTCCAGCCGGTGCACGATCCCGGGTCGCAGCGTACCACCGATCCCCGCGAGGTCGCCGATGTGGTGCAGCAGCGCGTTGACGAGCGTCCCGTCGGGGTGGCCCGGTGCGGGGTGCACCACCAGGCCGGCCTGCTTGTTCACCACGGCCAGCTCCCCGTCCTGGTAGACGATGTCGAGGGGGATGTCCTGCGGCTGGGCCGTCGCCGGGGCGGGCGCGGGAACGCGCGCCTCCATCACCTGGCCGGGGCTCACAGGTTCGGACTTCTTCCCGGGGCGGCCATCGACCAGAATGCGCCCCTCCGCCAGCAGCGCCGCGACCCGGCTGCGCGACAGTCCCAGCCGGGCGGCCACGTAGACGTCGAGGCGGCCGCACGCTCCTTCCTCCGCGGTCCAGCGATGCCGCGTCACCGTGAAGCCGATGTGGAGAGCCCCAGGGCCGCGGGCTCCCCGTCCAGCGCAGCCTCTTTGCGAAAGTCGAAGTCCCCGCCGAGCCGCCCGCCGATCTTCACCGCGACGGCCAGCGTCTCCCGCGCGATCACCCGCTCGTACTCCAGCGCAGCCGCCTGCACCTCGTCGCCGCCGGCTATGCCCAGCCGGATCCGGTCGCTCACCGCGAGCCCGGAGTCCCGCCTCAGCCGCTGAATGCGGTTGACCAGCTCGCGCGCCAGCCCTTCCAGCCGGAGCGCCTCGGTGATGGCGGGATCCAGGCCGACGGTGCACCGCGCCTCCGAGCGTACCACCCAATCCCCCCGCGCCTCCTCCTCCACCGTCACCTCGTCGGCCCCGACATCGTGCCACTCGCTCCCCACCTCGATCCGCACCACACCGCCCCCACGCACCGCCTTGAGCGCTTCGGCATCCAGCGCCCTGATCCGCGCCGCGGCTTCCTGGGTCAGCCTGCCGAACCGGCGGCCCAGCGCGCGGAAGTCGGGGCGGGCGGCCAGCGTCACCAGTCCCTCCGCGTCAGCGGCGAACTCGACCCTCTTCACGTTGATCTCGTCAAGGAGCAGCGCCAGCACATCGTCACCCGGGGGCTCCCCCGGGACGACCGCAAGAAGGCGCCCCAGCGGCTGCCGCACGCGGATCCCCACCTCCTCGCGCGCGGCGCGGCCGAGCGTGCTCAGCGTTCGCACGTTGCCCATGTCGGCCTCGAGCCGGTCGTCGATCATGCCCTCGTTGGCGTCCGGGAAGCGCTCCGTGTGGCTGGAGCGGCCGGTGAGCGCCCGATGCAGCCAGTCGGAGGTGAAGGGCGTGACCGGTGCGATCAGCAGCGCCACCGTCCGCAGCGCCTCGTGCAGGGTGGCGAAGGCCGCCGACGCGTCGTCCGCCTCCGTGTTGCCCCAGAAGCGGGAGCGGGCCCGCCGCACATACCAGTTGGAGAGCTCGCCGTCCAGGAAGGCTGCCACCGCGCGGTAGGCGCGGGTCGGGTTGTAGCCGTCGAGCTCGGCGCGCACCGTGCGGATCAGACGGTGCAAGCGCGAGAGGAGCCAGCGGTCGAGGGGTGGACGGGATGCGGCAGCGGGCAGCGGGCCACCCGGCCGCCACTCCTCCAGATTCGCGTAGAGCGCGAAGAATCGGTACGTGTTGAAGAGGGTGTCGAAGAAGCGCGACGCCGACTCCTTCACCCCATCCGGGTCGAAACGAGTGGGGAGCCAGGGGTTGCTGACCGTGATCATGTACCAGCGCACCCCGTCGGCGCCGTGATCCGCGACCGCATCCCACGGGTCGACCACGTTGCCGCGCGACTTGGACATCTTCCGCCCCTTCGCGTCCAGGATCATGTCGTTGACGATCACGTTGCGGAAGGCGGGGCCGAGGCCGAGCATCGTCGAGATGGCGTGCAGCGAATAGAACCAGCCGCGCGTCTGGTCGACCGCCTCGCAGATGAAGTCGGCCGGGAAGTGGCGCCGGTACATCTCCCCGTTCTCGAACGGGTAGTGCCACTGCGCCCACGGCATGGCGCCGGAGTCGAACCAGACGTCGATCACCTCGGGCGCCCGGCGCATCAATGACCCGGTCTCCGGGCAGCGCCAGGTCACCTCGTCGATGAAGGGACGGTGCGGGTCGAAGTCGTCCGGCAGCTTCCCCGCCCTCGCGGCCAGCTCCTCGAAGCTCCCGATCCACTCCACGTGCCCGGGGTCGTCCTCGGAGACCCATACGGGGAGCGGCGTACCCCAGTAGCGGTCACGCGACAGCGCCCAGTCGACGTTCCCCTTCAGCCATTCGCCGAAGCGCCCTTCGCCCACCTGGGCGGGGTGCCAGGCCACCTGCGCGTTGTTCTCCAGCAGCTCCCGCCGGAGCGACGAGGTGCGCGCGAACCAGCTGTGCCGGGCCATGTAGACCAGCGGAGTGTCGCAGCGCCAGCAGTGTGGGTAGGAGTGGACCTCGCGCGTCGACCGGAAGACGAGTCCGCGCGCCTGAAGATCCTCGACAAGCACCCTGTCGGCGTCCTTGAAGAAGATGCCGCCCACCAGCGGCAGGTCCGCCGCAAAGGTGCCGTCGGTCCGGACCGGCTCCAGGACGGCCAGGCCGAAGTCCTTCCCGGCCTGGTAGTCGTCGGCCCCGTACGCCGGGGCCATGTGCACAACGCCGGAGCCTTCCTCGTCGGACACGAAGTCGCCCGGAATGATCTCCCAGGCACGCCCGTGCGCCTGGACCGCGGGGATCAGCTCGAAGGGACGGCGGTACTTCCGGCCCAGCAGCTCATCGACCCCGACCCGGTTGCCGATTCGCTCCTCGCCGAAGAGCGCCGCCGCCCGGCTGCGGGCCACGATGAGGCGTCTGCCCCGGTGGTCCACCTCGACGTATTCGATCCCCGGATTCACCGCCAGCGCGACGTTCGACACCAGCGTCCAGGGCGTCGTGGTCCACACCAGCAGGTGGCGCCCCGACCCGTCCAGGAGTTCGAGCATGACCCAGAGCGAGGGGTCCTCCACGTCGCGGTACCCCAGCGAAAGCTCGTGCGAGGACAGGACCGTCTGGTCGGCCGGACACCAGGGCACCACCTTGTGACCCCGGTACAGCAGCCCGCGCTCCGCCAGCTGCTTCAGGATCCACCAGACCGACTCGACGTACCCGGCGTGAAAGGTCACATACGGCCTTGAATAGTCCAGCCAGTAGCCGATCCGCTCGGAAAAGCGCTCCCACTCGTCCTTGTAGGTGAAGACGGACTCCTTGCAGCGCTCGTTGAACCAGGCGATGCCGCGCTCCTCGATCTCCCTCTTGTCCGCGATTCCGAGCTGCTTCTGCGCCTCGATCTCGACCGGGAGACCGTGCGTGTCCCACCCCGCGATGCGGGTCACATGCTTGCCGAGCATGGTCTGATAGCGGCACACCAGGTCCTTGATCGCGCGGCTGATGATGTGGTGCAGCCCCGGGCGGCCGTTGGCGGTGGGCGGACCTTCGAAGAAAACGAAGTCCTCGCCGCCGCGCGTAGCCTCCAGGGTCCGGCGGAAAGTGTCCTCCGCGCGCCACCGCTCGAGCACTGCTTCCTCGAGGACGACCAGGGAGGGGGGTAGCGCGGGGTAACCCATCAAACCGTACGGGCCGCGGGTTCGGCAGGGGCGGTGCCGACGGCCTCGGTGGGCGGCCGTTCCCCCGCCAGGCTTGCAAGAACCCCCGAAACCAGCCGCGTCAGCTTCGGTCCGGCGGCCACGGCGGTGGCGATGATCTTCTCGACGTGCACCTCCTCCAGCGCGTCGGGGAGGCACTGGTCGGTGATCACCGCGACGGCGAGCACGCGCATCCCCATGTGGCGCGCGGCGATCACCTCCGGAGCGGTGGACATGCCGACCACGTCCGCCCCCATGCTGCGCAGCATGCGGTACTCCGCGCGGGTCTCGAGCTGGGGACCGGTCACGGCTGCGTAGACCCCCTCGCGCAGCGGGATGCGCTCCTCAAGTGCCACGGCCGCGGCGGTCTCCCGCAGGCCGGGGTCGTACGGCGCCGACATATCCGGGAAGCGGGGCCCCAGTTCATCCAGGTTCGGACCGGTCAGGGGGCTGTCCCCCATCAGGTTGATGTGGTCGTTCAGGAGGACGAGATCCCCGGGGTTCCACAGCGGGTTCATCCCGCCGCACGCGGCCGAGACGATCAGGGTGTCGGCGCCGAGTAGCCGCATCACCCGCACGGGAAAGGCAATCTCGCGCAGGGTGTAGCCCTCGTAGCGGTGGAAGCGGCCCTGCATCGCCACCACCTGCACCCCGTTCAGGGTGCCGAGCAGGAGTCGTCCGTGGTGCGTATCGACCGTCGCGACCGGGAAGTGCGGCAGCTCCTCGTAGGGGGCCGAGACCTCGACCTCCATGGCGTCGGCCAGCCCCCCCAACCCCGTGCCCAGGACGATCCCCACGCGGGGCGCACCACCCCCCAACCCCTGAACTGCCCGCACCGCCGCGCGAATCCGCGCCATCTCCCTGTCGGCGCTCAACGGGGACGCTCCCCGAACAGCGTCGTGCCGAGCCTGACCATCGTGCTCCCCTCCTCGATCGCGATCTCGAAGTCGTTGGACATGCCCATTGAGAGCTCCAGCCCATCGAGGCCATCAATCCCGGCGGCGGCCTCCAGCAGGAGGCGGGTCCTCCGGAAGGTATCGCGAAGCGTTCGCACGTCGGTAGTGAAGGGCGCCATCGTCATGAGGCCGAGGACGCGCAGCCCCCCCAGCCCCGCCACCCTCGCGACCCCGTCGAGGGCCTCCTCCTCCCCGAAGCCCCCCTTGGCGGCTTCGCCGGAGAGGTTGACCTGGACGAGCACGGGTACGCGCCGCCCCTCCGCCCCCAGACGCGACAGCTTCTCGGCGAGGCGGATCGAGTCCACGCTGTGGATCAGCGCCGCAAAACGGGCGGCCCCGCCCGCCTTGCGGCGCTGAACGTGCCCGATCATGTGCCACCGCACCCCACCCCCCTCGGCGCGCGGAGACTTCCCCGCAAGCTCCTCCACGCGGTTCTCGCCCAGGTCGTGGAGCCCTTCCGCCAGCGCCGCCTCCACGACCCCGTACGGATGCCCCTTGGTCACGGCGACGATCCGCACCGCCCCCGGATCGCGGCCGCTCCGCACCGCCGCCGCCGCGATCCTCTCCCGTACGCGCGGCAATCGCTCCCGCAGCGCGCGCTGGTACGCTTCCCGATCTGTCATTCACGCTCCCCGTGTGCTGGACGTTTTTCGCGCCCAAACAAGAGCGCCCCGCCGGCGTCCCTGAGGAGTGCGGGATACTCCCGCTGGAGGACGCGTTGCACCTCGTCGTCGTTCAGCATCTTCGGCTTCACCGTGGTCACGACGAACCGCGGCCCATCGGCAAGGGTGCTGGCGTCGGGTGCCTTCGGTCGAGGCGGCAGGTCGGGCCCAGCCACGATGTCCGTGTTGCGGGCGATCGTCAGGGTCTCGGGGAGCAGGACCGTGCTGATCACCGGTTGGGCCGGCCGGCGGACCGTTTCGGGGGCCGGCGGGATCTCCACATCCGGGGGAATGTTCACGACCTGCGTCGGGGTCACGTCGATACCCACATCCGTAACCGCCATCGACGGCAGGTACGCGAAGATCCCGAAGTGGAGCGCCGTGGCGGCGGTGATCCGCCGGAACTGTGTGCTACTAGTTCGCTTCGAAAGTTACGTCGAACTCGATCCAGACCGCGACCGTCTTGTCCCGGTTTTGCGCCGGGCTGAACCTGGCAACCGTTACAATCTTCAGCGCCGCGTTGTCGAGCCCGACGTGGTCGGAACTCACCTTCACGAGCTGGTTCTGCACGACCCCCTGTTCATCGATGAAGAGCCAGACGGTCGTCTTGCCCCCGATGCCGGCATCCCTGAGGAGCGCGGGATACTCCCGTTGGAGGACACGTTTCACCTCGGGCTCGTTCAGCATCTTCGGCTTCACCGTGGTCACGACGAACTGCGGCGCCTGCGAGATGTCCGTCGTCTCGGCCTCCTCCGGCGGCGGCGGAAGGTCGTCGGTGGTCCAGCGGTCGAAGGTGGTGGTCTCGATGGTGAGATCCTCATCGATCGCCGCCGTGCTGATCACGGGAGTCGCCGGCCGGCGGATGGCCTCCGGCGGCGGCGGAATCTCCACATCCGGGGGAGGCGGTACGACCTCCATATCGTCCGGGGTAAAGCTCACGTCCGCCGTTGCCATCTGCGGCCCGAACTCGAAGACCGCGAAGTGGAGGACCGTGGCGGCGGTGATGGATCCCCAGAACCAGGAGGAGAACGAGCGCTTGAAGCGGTCGTTGGCGGTACCCGGGGCGGGTGCGACTACGTCGGGCTGGTTGATCGGTTCGTTCATCGTCTCTGCCTTGTCATGGTGTTTTCGAGTTCTGCCGCGAACATAACCTTGAGGACGCCGGCCGACTGCAGTTCCTTCTGCAGCTGGTCGATGAAGCTGTACGGGGAATTGCGGTCCGAGCGAATCGAGACCACCAGCTCCCGGTTGGCGACGTAGAGCGGGAAGACGACGTCACCGACGTCCTCCATCGGGTACTGAACGTCGTTCATGAAAACGGTGCCGTTCTGTTCCACCCACACGTTCAGGATGTCCTTCTGCTTCTTGTCGATCTTCTCGATCGCCTCCGCCTCGGCCCAATCGATGTCACGGTTCTTGTCGCTCTGGAAGACCGTGGAGACCATGAAGAAGATGAGAAGCAGGAAGGCGATGTCGGCCATCGACGAAGAAGGGATCTCCGTAGCCGCCTTCGATTTCCTCTGCAAACCACCGGATCTGACACCCATGTTCGGCTACCCCTCCAGCAAGTTCAGGGAAACGCGATCGGCGCCCGCCGCCTGAAGCGCATCGAGGACATCGATCATCATGCGGTAGGGAGCGTCGGGATGCGTGTTCACCGATGCGATCAGATTGGGGTTGTCCGCCACATCCTGCCGCCAGATGGACTTGAGCGCGTCCGCGCGCACCCTCTGCTCCTGCTGGCTCTCGCCGCGCTTGATCACCACCTCGCCGGTGGGCTGCACGATGATGTGGAGGACGTTCTTCAGGCTGACCTCCTGCGTCTCCCCCTGCTCCGGGAGCACCAGCTGCAGCCCCTTGTCCTTGGGGAAGGTGGTGGTGACCAGGAAGAAGATCAGAAGAAGGAAAGCGATGTCGGCCATCGACGAGGATGGGATCTCGTCGGAGACCTTGGACTTCTTGCTACCGATAACCGCCATGAATTTTCTCGCCTCCGTGCCGACTGAATATGTGTTCTACCCTGTCGGGGCCGCCAGGTTCCCGCCTGCCGGGCGGGGTGGCGGATCCGCAGGCCCCGTACACTCCGCTCAGGCTACGACCCTGAGCTTCCCTGCGCGCTCCAGGTCCCAGGCCAGATTGAGCACCTTCTGCGTACTTTCCTCCATATCGACGATGAGCTTGTCGATCCGGGCCACAAAGTAATTGTAGCCGATATTGACCGGAATCGCGATGGTCAGGCCCGCCGCGGTGGTCAGCAGGGCGACCTTGATGCCCCCGGCAACCGTCGCCGGTTCGACATCGCCCGACGTCGCAATCGCCTCGAACGCCGCGATCATGCCGGCCACCGTGCCCAGGAACCCCATCAGCGGAGCCACGTTCGCGATCGTGGCCAGGATCACCAGGCCGCGCTCGAGGAAGCTGAGTTCGATGGCGCCGGTCGTGGAGATGACCTGCTCCAGCTCGCCCTTGCGGAGATTCATGTGGCGAATCCGGCGCAGCCCCGCGAGCAGGATCGCGGCGGCGGGACCGGGTGTCTCGGCCGCGATTTGCGCGGCTTCGTCGAGGGACCCGCTCCTGGCCGCCTCTTCCACGCTCTCCATGACACTGAGCGCGCTGCGGTGCGCCACCCAGAGGGTCCAGGTCTTGGCGATGATGACGCCAAGGCCGATGAGCGAGCAGATGACGAGGGGGTACATCATCGGCCCGCCGTCCACGAAGAGCTGCGAAAGCTCGTAGCTGCTGTCCAAGGTTTGCTCCTGGTGAGCGGTTTTCGGTTGAGTCGGGAACCCGCGCCAATGTATGGAGCCGTGGCCCGATCGTCAACGACAATTCCAGATCATCCTTCCGCAGCCTGTTATTCTTCATGGTTATGAACGGCTTTCTGCAGCAGCTGCAGTTCCTGCGCCCCGGGTGGACCGATCTGGTCGAGATCGCCATCGTCTTTCTCCTCATCTACCGGATCCTCCTCCTGATCCGGGAAACCCGCGCGATGCAGATGCTTCTGGGCGTCCTTCTGCTGGCGGGCCTCTATCTGATGGCGGTGGTTCTGGATTTCTCCCTGATCCGGGGTCTCCTCCAGGCTCTCTTCCAGTACGGCGCGATCGCGGCCCTGGTGGTCTTCCAGCCCGAGATGCGCGCGGCGCTCGCCCGCCTCGGCCAGTCCCCGCTGGTGCGGCTGCTCGGCCAGGCCCGCGAGGCGCGCATGATCGACCGGCTCGTCGAGGGAGTCGAGCGGCTCAGCCGGCAGGGCGTGGGGGCGATCGTGGCGGTGCAGCGGGAGACGGGGCTGAAGGAGTACGCCCGCACGGGACGCGGGGTTGAGGCGGTGCTCTCCGCCGACCTCCTCGGGACGATCTTCGCGCCGCAGTCCCCCCTTCACGACGGCGCGGTGATCGTGGTGGGCGACGCCATCAAGGCCGCGGGAGCGATCCTGCCGCTGACCCAGAACCCGGTGAGCGACCGCTCTCTCGGCACCCGTCACCGGGCAGCCATCGGACTGAGCGAGGAGACCGACGCGGTCGTGATCGTCGTCAGCGAGGAGACTTCGCGCGTTTCCGTCGCGCACCGGGGCAAGATCGAAGTCGGCGTCACCGGCGAGCGGCTGCGCCAGATGCTGGAGCGCTGGCTGCCGGAGCCGGAAGGCCTGCGGGCGGCCCCGATCTTCGGGGGGTCGGGTTAGCCCGGCGAGGGGAGCGGGTCGGGCGGCCCCAGACCCGGCTGCGGTTTCACCACCAGCTTGACCTCCCTGTCCACCGCGGCCTCCGGCGGCGCTTCGGGCTCGAAATCGACGGCGGGAGGCGGAAGTTCCTCTCCTGCCACGATCAGCTGGATCTCGTCGGCGTTCAGCGTTTCCCGGTCGAGCAGCGCCTCCGCGAACCTCTTCAGCAGATCCTGGTTCTCCTCGATGATCCCGCGTGCCCTGCGGTGGGCGGCGTCGAGGATGTGCTTGACCTCCTCGTCGACCTGCTGCGCGGTGTAGTCGGAGATCTCCCGGCGCTGTACCAGTTCACGCCCCAGGAAGATCTCCTGATCGCCGTCCCCCACGGCCATTAGGCCGATCCGGTCGGACATGCCGAAGCGGGTGACCATGCGCCGGGCCATCGTCGTCGCGCGCTCGATGTCGTTGCCGGCCCCCGTCGTGACGTGTTCGGGGCCGAAGACCAGCTCCTCCGCGACCCGGCCCCCGAAGAGCATGGCGAGCTGGCCGTTCAGCCAACCGCGAGTGTGGGAGTGGCGGTCCTCCTCGGGGAGCGAGGCGGTCAGCCCCAGCGCGTGGCCCCGCGGCACGATGGTGACCTTGTGGACGGGGTCGAGGCCGGGAACCTTCACGCCGATGACGACGTGGCCCGCCTCGTGGTAGGCGGTCAGCCTGCGCTCCGCGTCGGTCAGCACCATGCTCCGTCGCTCGGTGCCCAGCATGACCTTGTCCTTGGCCTGCTCGAAGTCCTCCATCGCCACGCGGTCCACCCCCCTGCGCGCGGCAAAGAGGGCGGCCTCGTTGCAGATGTTGGAGAGGTCGGCCCCGCTGAGTCCCGGTGTGCCGCGCGCCACCAGCGACAGTTCGACGTCTTCGCCGAGGGGCAGCTTCCTGGCGTGGACGCGGAGAATCCCCTCCCGCCCCTTCACGTCCGGAAGGTCCACCACCACCTGGCGGTCGAAACGCCCCGGACGCAGGAGCGCCGGATCGAGCACGTCGGGACGGTTGGTCGCGGCCAGGAGGATGACGCCCTCGTTGGCCTCGAACCCGTCCATCTCCACCAGGAGGGCGTTCAGCGTCTGCTCGCGCTCGTCGTGGCCGCCGCCCAGCCCGGCGCCGCGGTGCCTTCCCACCGCGTCGATCTCGTCGACGAAGATGATGCAGGGCGCGTGCGCCTTCCCCTGCTCGAAGAGGTCCCGCACCCGGGAAGCCCCCACGCCCACGAACATCTCGACGAAATCGGAGCCCGACATCTGGAAGAACGGCCGTGCCGCCTCGCCGGCGACCGCCCGCGCCAGGAGCGTCTTCCCGGTGCCGGGCGGGCCCACCAGCAGGACGCCCTTGGGGAGGCGGCCCCCGAGTCGCGAGAACCGCGGCGGGTCCTTCAGGAACTCGATGATCTCCTCGAGTTCCGCCTTGGCCTCTTCGGCTCCGGCAACATCGACGAAGGTCACCTGCGGGGTGTCCGGGCTGATCAGCCGCGCCTTGGAGCGCCCGAACTGGAATGCGCGGTTGCCCCCGCTCTGCATGGCCCGCAGGAACCAGATCCAGAATACGATGAAGAGGAGGAAGGGGAAGATCGAGAATACCCAGGTCCCCCACCCCGGCCCGCGAGGCACGGAGTAGATCTCCACTTCACGGTCCTGCATGCTCGCCGTGAGCTGGTCGCCGACGCCGGGGGGAAGCTTGGTGACGAACTCATTGATCTCGGCCTCGTCCAGCACGATCGTGTTCTTCAGCTCTCCCTGGACCGTCTGCTCACCGTGGAAGGTGGCTTCGAGGATGTTGTCGTTTTCCAGCTGCCGGAGGAGCTCCGAATAGTTGATCTCGCCGGTGGCGCGGTCGGAGGCGCTCATGAGGTTGTAGCCGAGCAGGGCCACGAGCGCGATCAGGAACCAGACGGACGCCGCCCGCGACACCTTGCGGAGCTTCGGTGGTTCCTTCTGTGGCGGTTTTTTTGGTTCCGACATCTGCCTCTCCGAGGCCGGATCAGATCGAGCCGATATAGGGAAGGTGCCGAAAGTCCTCGGCAAAATCCAATCCGTAACCTACCAGAAAATCGCCGGGCGCGTCGAACCCGACCCATCGGACGGCCCACTCGAGTTCCGCGACCCTCTTGTGGAGCAGGGTGCAGATCTCGAGGCTGGCCGGCCTTCGCTCAAGCAGCAGGGGCATCACCCGCTTGATGGTGGTGCCGCTGTCGACGATGTCCTCGACGAGGATCACGTGCCGGTTCTCCATCGACGCCTTCGGGTTGTACACCAGTGTTACCTCGCCGCTGCTCACGCGTTCCTTCCCGTAGCTGGAAGCGGCCAGGAAGTCGACCTGAATCGGTATGGGAACATGGCGCACCAGGTCGGCGATGAAGATGAAGGACCCCTTGAGGAGGCCCAGCACCAGAATGTCGTCGCCGGGCGCGTAGGCGTCGCCGATCTCGCGGCCCATCTC
Source organism: Longimicrobiales bacterium (assembly GCA_965206305.1). Lineage (GTDB taxonomy): Bacteria > Gemmatimonadota > Gemmatimonadetes > Longimicrobiales > Gaopeijiaceae > Bin94. The sequence goes on from CBDBJI010000004.1 coordinate 3,208,232, forward strand.
TTCGACCCGGCCACGGATCAACTCGGCCGAGTAGACGACCCGGAGCAGTCTCCGGTCCCCCAGGCGTCCATCCCCGATTGCGTTCACTGGCAGCTTCCTTGTCAGGGCTTCAATGTTCAGGCGGCCGGTGATCGAGACGGATCGCCACCCAGCAGCCGGGTCGCGCGGCCGGCCGACTCTCCCTGCCGGCCGCGGCCCCGGCACCCGCTTCCGCCGGATCCACGACTCCCGGGATCCAGACAACGCTCCCGGACGCATCCACGACCACCGGCAGGCCTTCGCGCACATCCGCCGCCACCCGGGCCTCGAGCAGCAGCTTCTTCACCTTCTTGCGCCCGTAGGGCATCGCCATCCGGTCACCCGGACTCCACGGCCGCACCGTGAGCGGGAACTGCACAGGTTCAGCAAAATACGCAATATGCGCGAAACCGTGCGGGCAGCGCGGGCCCCACGCCACCTCCGCCACCCACCCACCCCCCACCACCACCCCCTCGCCGCGGCTCGCATCCACGCGCAGACGGCCGCCCCGCGGGCGCGGCGAGCTCGGCGCGGCATCCCTGCCGTCTCGGCCCACCCCGCCCCGCTCCCTCCGGATCCTCACCACGTCCAGGTGGCGCTCCACCACCACCCCGCCCGCGACCGCGACCCGGCGCCCACTGCGAGCCCCCTGCACGAACCGGACCAGCGCTTCCGTTGCTCCGCGGCCCGGATCGCCGCCCAGTCGCTGGGCGGCACGCCTGAGGATCAGCGTCAGCACCGGGAGCGAAAGGGCGCACAGCGCGCCGTGGTCCAGCGAGAACGCGCCGTCCCCGCCGCCCTCCCCCTCCACGACCAGCGCCGCGATGCGCTCGTCCAGGAGTTCGTCGAGGGCGGCCCCCTCCGTGCGGCTGGTCCCGGCCAGGGCCGCCAGCGCGGCGCCCGCGCCCGGGACCGCCTCTTCCAGCCCGGGCAGGATCTCGTGGCGGAGGCGGTTGCGCGTCCAGCGCGTGTCGCGGTTGGTGGGGTCGTCCCGGAAGGGGATGCCCCGCCCGGCCGCGTAGGCCTCGATTTCGGCGCGCCGGAAGGGGAGCAGCGGGCGCACCACCGAAGGCGGCCGCGCCGCGCGGATCCCCTGCAGACCGCGCGGTCCGCTCCCCCGCGCGGCCCGGAAGAGCACGGTCTCGGCCTGGTCGTCCGCGGTGTGCGCGGTCATGGTGACCGCACCCTCGCCGATCTCCCGCCTCACCTCCTCGAAGAAGCGGTAGCGCAGCTCCCTGCCCTCGGCCTCGGTCGCCACCGCGTCGGCGGCCTCGCGGAGGTGCAAGGGAACCCCCCACTCGGCGCAGATCTCCCCGACCCGGGCCGCGTCCCCGGCGCTGCCCGCCCGCATCCGGTGATCGACGTGGGCCGCGTGCAGCCGCACTCCGGGCGGCCCGTCCCGGAAACGCACCAGGTGCAGCAGCGTCATCGAGTCCACGCCGCCCGACACGCCGACCACCACGCCCGTCCCCTCCGCGAGCCACCCCGAGGCGGCGAGGTGTTCGGTGAAGCGCCGGTCGAGGCCCTTCACACCGTTCCTCCGTTGCCGAGCGGCGGAGGGGGCGCGGGACGTCCGGCGACCTCCGTGAGCACCCCGGCCAGCAGGTCGGGGCGGTCGGTCATGATCCCGTCCGCGCCCCACGCCAGCAGACGGCGCATGTCCGCGGGGTCGTCCACCGTCCACACGTACACCGGCATGTTCGCCGCCCGGGCCGCCCGCAGCAGTGCCGGGGTGACCACCCGCAGCCTGCCGGACCGCTCGGGCAACTGGAATCCGTCGGCGGCGGGGGCGTGCCAGCGCCCCGCGGGACCGAAGCGATGCAGAATCCAGAAGGGGACGACCTGCCTTCGCGACGCGCCCCAGGGACCGGAATAACCCCGCGCGCCCACGCGGGAGTCCTCGAACTCGGCCCCCACCAGGACCCGCCCCTCGGCCCCGGCGGCCCGGATGAGCCGAACCAGCGGCCCGGCGGTCTCGGCGGCCTTGGGCTCCACGATCATGCGCACCTCGGGAAACGCCTCGAGCACCTCCTCGAAGAGCGGGAGGCGCACGCCACGGCTCCGCCAGGGGGCGCCGCCGCCAGGGCTCCGGAAGCGGTTGCCGGCGTCCAGCTCCCGCGCCTGCGCCCAGGTCATGTCGCGGATCCGGCCCTGCCCGTCGGTGGTTCGGTCCACCGTCTCGTCGTGGATCACCACCACGCGCCGGTCGGCCGTGAGGCGTACGTCCATCTCGAGCATGTCGGCGTCCCATTCGTCCACCGCGCGCCGGAAGGCGGCCATGGTGTTCTCGGGAGCCAAACCTGCCCCGCCACGGTGCGCGATCAGCTGCGGCGCGCCCGCGAAGAAGGGGTGGCCGGGACGGGGGGAGCGCGCCACGGGGCGTTGTCAGCGACCCCCGGTCAGCTCCTGCACGATCCTGCCGGCCCCGTAGATCTCCTCCAGGGCCTCGAGGATGCCGCGGGCGTCCACGGCCACGGAGCGGTTCAGATCCGGGATGTAGATGTAGTCGCCGGGGAGGCTGTCGATGTTGCCGTCGAAGACCAGCCCCACGACCTCCAGGTCGCGGTTGACCACCGGCGAGCCGGAGTTGCCGCCGATGATGTCGGCGGTGCTGACGAAGTTGAGCGGGGTGGAGAGGTCGAATCCGGCGGGCGGCCCGGTCCAGCGCTCGGGCAGTGCCCACTCCTCCGCGCCGGGGTTCGAGTGGTGCCGGTCGTAGAGGCCGTAGAAGGTCGTGAACGCCGGGGCGACCGTACCGTTGTACGGGAACCCTCTCACCACCCCGTCCGCGAGACGCAGCGAGAAGGTGGCGTCGGGAGGTACGGCGGTGCCGCTGACCTCGAAGCGCGCGCGGCCGATGAGCGCGGCGATCTCTTCCTCGCGGGGGCCGATGGTGACGAAGACGGTCTCCTGCAGGGGGAAGAAGCGCTGCAGGAGCCCCTGCAGAAAGGCGATCGAGGGATCGAGCGCGGGGTTGAGGGTGCCGCTGGTGAGCGCGTTGACGGCGGCGGCCGAGTCCGCCATCACCGAGCCTCCGCGCACGGACGCGGCCAGTTCGCCGGGGGTGCGGCCCCGCAGCAGCGCGGTGACCGAGGGGTCGTTCGCTCCGAAGGCGCCGACCAGATCCTCGATCCGCGCTGTGAGGAGCGCCTCGTCCAGCTCGGCGGGGTGGTTGGGGACCGCTTTCATCTCTTCGACGAGCTCTTCCATCTCCTCGGGCGAGGCGCCGCTCTGCCGGGCGTTCAGGTATCCGAAGGCGGTCAGCGTGCGCAGAATGAGCGCGGACTCGTAGTCGGGCGCTCCGAGGGCGGCGAAGGCCCGCAACTCGCTCGCGAGATCCGCCTTCCGCTCCTGCAGCTCCGCCAACTCCGCGAAGAGCGGCAGGTAGGTGTCCCGCAACTCCGGATCGGCCCCGATCGCCGCCTCGAAGTCGGCCTGCGCGGCCGCGCGGCGCGCGATCACATACGGGTCGCGCAGACCTCCCAGCATCCCGGTGAACGCCTTCTGCGAGTTCTGGAGACTGAACAGCCCGTTGCGCACATCGTCGATTCCGGGCTCGTCCACACGCCCTTCGATGTAGCCCGCGAACAACTCGATCCGCGACTCGAGAAAGGCGAGCAGCGAAGGCATCTCCACGTCGCGGCGGAACTCCAGTTCGGCGACGGTCTGCAGCCGCGAGGTGCTGCCCGGGTTCCCGACCACGAAGACGAGATCCCCGTCCGTGACGCCCTCACGCGACCAGTCGAAGTGGTCGGGGGTGGTGAGCGGCCCGCCATCTTCGTCCAGGAGGCGGAAGAAGGCGAAGTCCAGCGAGTAGCGCGGATAGGTGAAGTTGTCGGGCTCGCCCCCGAAGAAGCCGAGGCCCAGTTCCGGCGCCATGACCAGCGCGGCGCGGCTGTAGCGCCGGAAGACGTACGCCGAGTAGAGGCCCCCGTTGTAGAGGGAGATGACCTCGACCTCGATCCCGGCGTCCTCGCCGCCCCGCTCCTCCTCGATGCGCTCCGCCACCGCCTCGGTCACGCTGTCTCGCACGGCCGAGCGCGCTTCCGCGTCCGCCGCCGCGTCGACCACCGCGCGGATCTCCTGCGTGACGTCCACGATGTCGATGAGCTGGTCGGCGTCGAAGTCGGTGACCGTCCGCTCGTCCGCCAGGGTGGCCGCGTAGAAGCCCTCGTCGAGGAGGTTCTCGCCCTCTTCCGCGACCTGCGTGACGAAGTCGCGCGCGCAGTGGTGGTTGGTCATGACGAGGCCGGTGGGCGACACCAGGGAGGCCGAGCAGTTGGGGATCCTGAGCGCGCCGAGACGGGCCTTCGCGTACCAGTCGTCGCCGGGCGAGAAGCCGTAGGTCTCCGCCAGGTACGATGCGGGCGGGGCGTCGAAGGTCCACATCTTGCCGTTGTCGAATTCGCCGGCCCGGACGGTGTCGAAGCCGGGCATGGGGGCGGGGGGCGCGGGGTTGGGGGGCTGGGCGGGGGTGGGGGCGGGCTGGGCGGGGGGCGGGGTCGCCGCCGCTTCCTGGGGCGCCACCGTCGGCGCGGTGGGCTGCAGCGGCGCCGGGGTGGGGGGCGGGGGCGGGGGGGCGCAGGCCGAGAGGGCCAGAAGGAGGGCGGCAGGGCCGTTGCGCATCGGTGGGTCCTCGTAGAGTCGCTGGGGCGGCCGCCGGTGTGTGCGGCGGCGGCGGTGTCTGCGGCCCGGCAATGCCCGGCCGCGGACGGGTCACCTTGCAAGATAAGGCTTGGCCGACAAGATATCAGCCAGCCGTGCGCGACTCGGCCATTCACGCGCGCCCCTGCCGACAACGAGAGGCCATCCCTTTGTCAATTGGACCTTACAAGATGTCAAGTAAACATGACGAATTGGGTGCGCACGTTTCGGTCGCGGGCGGAGTCGACCGGGCGCCGGCGAGGGCCGACGAGATCGGCGCGGTCGTCTTCCAGATCTTCACCAAGCAGCCGAACCGCTGGGCGGAGCCTTCCCCGTCCGACGATATCGCCACCCGGTTTCGCGCGGAGGCCGCGCGGATCGGCGCCGTCTTCACCGCTTCCCACGACTCCTACCTGATCAACCTGGCCAGCCCGAACCCATCGCTCTGGCGCCGGTCGGCCGCCTGCTTCCGGGGAGAGGTCGAGCGGGCGGCGCTGCTGGGCCTCGACGCCGTCGTCACGCACCCGGGCAACGCCACCGACGGGGACCGCGAAGGCGGCATCGAACGCAACGCGGAAGCCATCGCGGAGGCGCTCGCAGCCGTCCCCGGCCAGACCCGGATCCTGCTGGAGCTGACGGCGGGCGCGGGCACCTCGGTCGGCGGCACCTTCGAGGAACTCAGGTCGATCATCGCAGGGATCCCCGAGCCCCACCGCTCCCGGGTGGGCGTGTGCTTCGACACCTGTCACGCCTGGGTCGCCGGCTACGACCTGGCGGGTGACTTCGAAGGCGTGTGGATCCGCGCGGACGACACATTCGGTGTGCACCGGGTGGAGCTGTTCCACCTGAACGACGCGCGCACTCTATTCGGCTCGCGGCTGGACCGCCACGCGAACATCGGCGAAGGCACGATCGGCCTGGAACCATTCCGTCGCATCATGAAGGAAGACCGCTTCCGGTCCGTACCCAAGATATTGGAGACGCCCAAGGGTGACGATGGAGTGACCGCGGACCGTATGAACCTGCGATTGCTCAGGAGCCTGAGGACGGAGCAGGGTTAGCAGCCCCGCTCACCGGCACCCCCGGCCCTGCCGGACCCGGTCCCGTCGGACGTCTGCAAACGCTGGCACAAGTCCTTCGATCTTGATAGGTTGCCGCATGTCGACAATTCCAATGAGGCCCCTCGGATTCACCGAAATCGTGGACGGAGCCGTGCAGCTGTATCGTCGCGATTTCGGCCTGTACTACCTGATCGTGCTCGTGTGTACGCTGCCGTCGTATGCGCTTACGGTGTTGTGGAACCCGACCGAACTTCTGGAAAGCGCGGAGGCGTTTGACAGCGCCGCCGACCCCACGGTCGCCCTGGGGCAGATGACGGATTTGCTGGGGCAGATGGGCTTCCTGTTCCTGATTTCGCTGGTGGGCCTGGCGTTCTCCTTTTTTGCGTCGGTGTCCCTGACGGTCGCGATGGCCGATCGGATCGAGGAGCGGCCCTCATCGCTCGGGGCCGCGTACAGGGGAGCGTTCCCCCACCTCGTCAGCTCGCTCGGCGCCACGATCCTGGCTTTTCTGATCTTTCTTGTCGTCGCTGTCGTGGTGTGGATAGCGACGGTGTTCCTCGCAGCCGGGATCGCTGTCGCCACCGACAATCCCTGGTTCGCAGTGCTCGGTTTCGGGATCATGGTGGTGGCGATGCTGTTTGTCACCTGCTCCTGGCTGGCAATGACGTTCGGCATATACCCGGCGGTTGTCATCGAGGGCCGGTCCGCGATGAACGCGCTGGCACGGTCGTTTTCGCTGTGCCGGGGCGGATGGCTCCGGGTGATCGGCATCATGGTGGTGGCGCAGATCGTAAGCTGGGCGCCGAATGTCGCCATCGCCATGCTCACCGGCCCCTGGGATCTCTTTCTGTCTCCCGGTGATGTGGGGACGATCAGCCCCTCGCGTCAGTGGCTGCTGAACACCGCCGGGCTGGTCGTGGGTCCGCTGACCCTCCCGTTCCTGATCGGCTGCATCATGATGCTGTTCCACGACCGCAGGGTGCGCAGCGAGGCCTACGATCTGCAGAGGCTTGCGGACGACATGGGCGCTCCGGCTCCGTGACCGCGTGGGCGACCAACGGTCGTCTGACCGCTCGGGGGCAGTCGCCCGGGCCCGGTTCATCACCCACTCCGGGCCAGCTTCCCGCCCCCGGATCGTCCTCCGCGCCGCAGGAGCTTCCGGCGCCCGAGGAAGTCTCCGGGACCTTGCGCGACATCCTTGCGGGACCGGACTTCACCACCTTCGAAGAGCCCGTCGGAAACCCATTTCTGCAAGCCTTGCTCGATCGCCTCCTGGAATTCCTGCAGTGGATCCTGGACCTCATGGACGGCGCGCCCGGGTTCGTGCCCGTTCTCGCAGTCCTCATTTCTGCGCTGGCACTCGTGGCCGCGGGAGTTCTGTTCATTCGGCACAGGCGCGGAGCGGGCGAGCGGACGGCCGACGGGCACGACTCCCCGGAGGAAGAGATTCCGGTGACCTCCAGCGAGTGGCTCAAGCTGGCCAGCGAACGGGCCGGCAAGGGCCGGTTCCGTTCGGCCGCAACCGCGCTTTACCAGGGGTTCCTGCTGACGCTCGATCACCGGGGCACGCTGGCCTTCCATCCCTCCAAGACTCCGGGTGACTATGCAGTGGAGATTTCCCACGGCTACGCCGCCGGAACGGATGCGCGGGCGGGCGGGCGGTTCCTGAACTCGTTTCAGGGCTTCTCCTTCGGTCAGGAGGACCCCACGGACGACGGCTACGACGACTTGACCCGGCTGGCCCGGGAGGCGGGATGCCCCGCGGACGCGTCCGACGCCGGGTCGGAAACGGAATAGCAACGCGATGAGCCGCGCGGGGACTCCGGGAGGCAGAAGGCGTGGGCGGACGCTCGCCTGGATCCTTGTGACTCTTGGCCTGGCCGCGCTCGCTGGCTACCTGACGCGTCCCGAGGGGCGCCGCTCGGGGGCAGTGTTGCGCAGCTCGCTACGGACCACCCCGGATGGCGTGGCCGCCATTTCGCGCGGGATCGCCCGCCTTGGTCGCCACACCGAGCCGCGGTTGACGCCGATGGCGGAGGCGGAGCCCGTGCGGGGCACGATCGTCCTGCTGCAGCCGCGCCTGGGTATACTGAGCCCCCGCGAGATGGAGGCCCTTCTGGACCATATCAGGGCCGGCGGCACCTTCATCTACGCCCCACCCGTTTCGCGGAGCGGCGTTCCGGGGACGACCCCGCTGATGCTGGTTCTGGGGGTACGGTTCCCGGGGGGTTCGAGACGCGAGCTGCCGGACTCGGCCGCGGGCCACTGGGCCGCGCATCCCCTCACCGACGGGCTTCCCCCCGCGAGTTCCCCGCGGTTCGGTTTCGACGTGATCCCCGAGGAGGAGGCGGATTCGGCGACAATGCAGGCCGAGGCGGACTCGGCCGCAGCCCAGCCGGAGGCGGACGAAGCGGCTGCCGAGCCCGAGGCCGACCAGGACTCCGATGACGAGGCCTTCGAGCTTCCGCCGGGGTTTCCGGACGCCAGCGACGCGGGACCTCCGGTACCCCTTCTGACGGCGAGCGATTCCAGCGGCAGCGAGTTGATGGCGGCCGCCGAGATCCCGCTGGGCGAAGGGCGGATCGTGATCTTCGCCCACGCCGCGCCGCTCGCCAACGGAGCCGCGGCCGACGATCCGCTGGCGGTGCTGGCCGTGCGGGCCGCGCTGGCCTATACCAGCGAATCGGATACCGTATTCTTCGACGAGTTCCATCAGGGGATATCGGGTTACGGGAGCCGTTTGCAGGTGCTCGCCAACTTCTTCTTCGGAAGTCCGGGAGGCCTGACCCTCTTCCACATCGTCGCGGTGTGTTTTGTGTACCTGGCATGCAGGGGACTGCGCTTCGGCGTGCCCAACACCGGCGTGGCCCCCGCCGACCAGGAGCGCAGGTCGCCGCTGGAACACGTCTCCGCCCTCGGGGATCTGTACCGGAAGGCCGGCTCCGCCAACACCGCGGCGCTGCTCCTGCTCTCGCGGCTGGCCGGCTCGGTCCGGCGGCCTCCGCCGCGTGACATGGAGGAAGCCGCCGGCCTTCTGCGGGAGATCGAAGCGCGGAGCGGCAAACACCCCTCACTCGACCGCGTACACGAGGGCCTGCAATCGCAACCGGTGGACCTGACCCTCGTCGCCGCCGGAGTGGATGAACATCTTGCAAGGAGATTCAGCTAATGACGACGCCGGATGCGGCGCTGCGCCTGCTCGGTGACCTCGAGCAGGTCGTGCTCGGGCAGCAGGTCGTGCTCAGACAACTCATCATCACCCTGCTGGCGCGGGGCCACGCCCTGGTCGAAGGGGTTCCAGGAACCGCCAAGACCCTGGCGGTGCGTGCCATGGCCCGGGGCCTGGGCCTCGACTTCGGCCGCGTGCAGTTCACCCCGGACCTGATGCCCACCGACCTGGTCGGCGTCAACGTGCTCGGCGAAACCGGCTTCAGCTACAGGCCCGGCCCTGTCTTCGCCGACCTTCTCCTTGCCGACGAAATCAACCGCGCACCCCCGAAGACGCAGGCGGCGCTTCTGGAGGCCATGGAGGAGCGGCAGGTCACCGTCGACGGCACGACCCGGCCGCTGCCTGCGCCCTTCACGGTCTTCGCGACCCAGAACCCGGTCGAGTACGAGGGCACGTATCCCCTTCCCGAGGCGCAGGTGGACCGTTTCCTGCTGAAGATCGTGGTCGACTACCCGCCTGAGGAGGCCGAACGGGCCATCCTGGACCGCCACGAGGGTGGATTCCGCGCCGATGACGAGCTGTCCTACCCGATGGGCGAACCCACCACCAGCGAGGAGCTGCTGGAGATGCGCGCCGCGGTCAACCGGGTCCACATGGACGAACGGGTGAGGCACTACGTGACCGACATCGTGCGGGCGACCCGCAACGACGCAGCATTCGTGCTGGGGGCGAGCCCGCGCGCCGGGGTGGCGCTATTCCAGGCCGCCCGGGCGGAGGCCTACCTGCAGGGGCGCGACTTCGTCACCCCCGACGACGTCAAGTCGCTCTCGTTCCCGGTGCTGCGGCACCGCGTGGTGCTGACCGCCGAAGCCGAGGTCGAGGGCCGCTCGTCCGACGACGAGCTTTCAGCCCTCCTGGAGACCCTGGAGGCTCCCCGATAGCCCGGCTGCCTCTCATGCCCAGTGGGCGGACGCTCTCCCTCCTGGGACTGACTTCGCTGCTGTTCCTGGTGAGTACTCCGGCGGCGCTGGTGGCCGATGCCCTCATCGTCCTGCTGGCGCTGATCGACGGACGGCGTACCCGTCCTCCTTCCGCGAGCCGCCAGGCGCCCCGCATCTCTTCGCTGGGGGCAGTGACCGACGTTACCGTCATTGTGACCAACGAGTCCGGCCGCGCCCTGTCCCTCAGGGTGACGGACGACCTCGATCCATCTCTGCGCCGGCTGCCGGGCCCCGGCGGCCGCGACGACTGGGAGGAGGGCTTCCCGGTCGATGTCCCGCCGCGCTCGGTGCTGCGGTGCCACTACAACGTCCGTCCGCGGGCGCGCGGGTTCCTCTCGCTAGGCGCGATCCACATCCGGACGCGGTCGCCGTGGGGGCTCGCCTGGCGCCGCTCCAGCGTGGAGGCGTCCGACACCCTGCAGGTGCAGCCCGGCGTTCGTGACCTGCTGCGTGACCGGGGCCACGCGATCCACCGCAGGCTGCGCACCCCCGGCCCGCGCCGCAACCGGCAGTGGGGGGACGGGCGCGAATTCGAGAGCCTGCGCGACTACGTCGAGGGCGACGATCCGCGCACCATCGACTGGAAGGCTTCGGCCAAGCGCCGCAAGTACGTGGTGCGCAACTACGAAGCCGAGCGCAGCCAGAACATCATCCTGGCGATCGACGCCGGGCGGCACATGCGGGAGCGGCTGCCGCCGGTCCGCGCCGGGGAAACGGCGGGAGCCGGACGCTTCGGGGAAGGCGGCTGGCGGGAGGTGGCCCCCGGGGATGCGCAGGGCGGTCCGCTGGACCGCGAACGCATGGACTACGCGCTCGGCGCCTGCATGATGCTCGCCAGCCGCGCCCAGAACTTCGGGGACAGGATCGGGGTGGTCGTCTTTGACGAACGCGTCCGGCACATCTCGCCTCCCCGGCGCGCCGATCCCTCGTCCCTGGCCCGCACCCTCGCGGAGGTGGAGACCCGCCTGGTCGAGCCCAACTACCCGCTGGCGCTCGCCACCCTGGGCCGCAACTTCCGCAAGCGGTCGCTGGTAATCCTCTTCTGCGACATCATCGACGGGTCGGTGTCGCGCGCGCTGGTCCATTCACTCACGCGGATCGGACGCGCCCACCTCCCGCTCGCGATCGCGATCCGGAATCCGGCGCTCGAGGCGGCGGCCGTGCGTTCGGCCGGTACTCCGGCCGACGCCTACCACCGGGCCGCCGCGGAAGAGATGGTGCTGGCTCGCGCCACAACCCTTCAGGTGATGCGGCAGGCAGGGATCCTGGTTGTGGACACGCCCCCGGGCGACACCCTGGTTCGGACCCTGGACAAGTACGTGGAGATCAAGGAGCGGGGGCTGCTGTAGCGCGCAGCCTATGACCGCGGCGAGGGCACGGCTGACGCGGTCCCTGCGGCGGCACCCGCTCCGCGGCGGCGGCCCCCCGACCGCCCCGCGAACCCGAAGTACAGGACCAGTAACACCGCGGTGGCGCTCCCGAGGGCGAACTTGGCCGCATCCGGCAGGGCGGACGGCGAATAGAAGCCCTCGATCAGCCCCGCGACCACGAGCATCAGAACCGCGCCCACCAGCAGCGTAAGAAAGGCCCGCCCGCGTTCCCTGAGCGCGTCCGCGCGGGTGCGCCGCCCCGGCATCAGCAGCGCCGAGCCCAGGCCCAGGCCGGCGGCGCCGCCGATACAGATGGCCGCGAGTTCGATGAAGCCGTGCGGGAAGACGAAGGCCATGATGATCGGCAACTTGTCATCGCTGGCGTACACGCCGAAGACCGCCCCGAGCCTCACGCCGTTGTTCAGCAGGACGAAAAGGGTTCCCAGCCCGGCCAACAGACCCCCTGCAAAGGCGATCAGGATAACCTGGATGTTGTTGGTCATGAGCCGAGCCGAAAAGGTCGGCATGGCCGAGCCGGCGACTACATCGACGTACCGGACATCGGGATCGTCGGCGTCGGTGGACTCCGCCCGCGTCATCATTCCCTGTCCCGCCAGCGTGCGCCCAAGCACGGGCCGGTCCTGCACGGCGATGGAGGTGGCCAGCATGGGACCGAAGAGCAGCAGGACGGCCAGCAGCACCTGCCGGTGAAACCGGCGCACCGCGCGCGGGAACTCGAAGGCGATCCAGTGGCCCAGGGAGACCGCGACCCGGCCGCTGGCACGGTACAGGAGGTTGTGCCCCGCGCCGGCCCAGCGCTGCACGGTACCGAGCAAACCCGGAGAGGCGCCGTAGGTGCGGGCCCGCGCCAGGTCCGCCGTCACGCCCCGGTAGAGCTGTCCGAAGGCGCGAACCTCCTCCTCGGTGAGGCTCGGCAGGCCGCGCTTTCTTCCCTTCTCCACCAGCTCCACGTACCGCGCCCACTCCTCACGCTGCTCCCGCGCCATCGCCGCGGCCTGCAGGCTCGCTCCCCCGCGCCGTGCAGCGTGCCGGGGCGCCTCCGCCTCGTAGAGTTCCACGAGGTTCTCGTCCGCGGTCCGGTCCCGGTGCCTGGCATCCTGTTCGACCACCTCGGCCAGTGCGTCCCTCACCGACCGGGCCACCCGCCGCTGCACGTCCGGCTTGAGCCCCTCCCGCCGCGCCATGTACCCGGCCACCAGCTCGAACTGCTCGACCGACAGTACGGGGCGTCCGATCCTTCCCGGCGGCAGGGCATCGGCGCCGAGCAGCTCGCTCCCCCCCGCATCGCGCACCACGAGGCTTCCGGCTACCAGGTCTCCCAACCGCTGCGCCCGCCGGTTGACGACGATGCAGACGGCGCCGACCATCCCGGCCGCCTGCAGGTCCACGAACCGGAGCACGTTCCGCAGTGCGGACCCGTGCAGGGAAAGGGGTTCGCCACCCGAGTGCACAACCCGCAGACCCAGGGCGCGCTTGCCCGGGGTTCGTCCGCCCCACAGCGCCTCGAAGAGGAAGAAATAGCCCCAGAATGCCAGGAACAGGAGGAAGACGAAAATCGGCTCGGTAACGCTCTGCAAGGCGTCATCGAGGGCGTTGAGGCCGTTGGCGACAAAGCCGACCAGTATGAGCGCAAGCACGATGATCGCCAGGTCCAGCGCCAGCGCGGCCGCGCGCGAACCCACGTCGGCGAGCACATAGTCGAGGCGTACGTGTTCGGGGGTCTCCACCGCGAACTTGCGGTGCAGCGCGGAAGGGGGCTGACGATCTTTCATGGGACCAGTGCCGGAGGAGGGACTTGAACCCCCGACACGCGGATTATGATTCCGCTGCTCTGACCAACTGAGCTACTCCGGCGAAGCGATCCAAAGCTCCAAGGGAGGCCGCCCCTTGTCAAGCGGACGGGCGGATGGCTCTTTTGTGGATCCGGGCCGTCCCCGGGTGGACCCTGGCCGGCCCGCTGCGGACCCCGGTCGTCCCCCTTCGGATCCGGGCCGCGCCCCTGTCCGTCAACGGAGAAGTGCAAAATGGACTTCGGTTTCTTCTGGGTTCCCGTCGCCACCCTGGGCCTCCTCGGCCTGCTCAGTTCCCTGCGTATTCTCTGGGAATACGAGCGAGGCGTGGTTTTTCGTCTCGGCAAGCTGACCCGAGCCAAGGGGCCGGGGATGATCTTCCTGGTGCCGTACGGCATCGAGCGCATGCGCAGGATGGACCTGAGGATCATCGCGCTCGACATCGCGCCGCAGGACACGATCACCAAGGACAACGTGAGCTGCACGGTGAACGCTGTGGTCTACTTCAGGGTCGTGGACCCCGCGAAGGCCGTCGTCGAGGTGGAGGACTACTACTTCGCCACCAGCCAGATCGCGCAGACCACGCTGCGCAGCGTGGTGGGCCAGTCCGAGCTGGACGAGCTGCTCGCCGAGCGGGAGCGGATCAACGAAATCGTGCGGCGGATCATCGACCTGGAGACCGATCCGTGGGGAATCGAGGTTACCAGCGTCGAGGTCAAGGACATCGACCTGCCCAGGGAGATGAAGCGGGCGATGGCCAAGCAGGCCGAGGCCGAGCGCGAACGGCGGGGCAAGGTGATCGCTGCCGAGGGCGAGTTCCAGGCCTCGAAGAAGCTGTCGTTGGCGGCACAGATCATCTCGGAGCACCCGGTGGCGCTGCAACTGCGGTTCCTTCAGACCGTGGTGGAAGTGGCCGCCGAGAACAATTCCACCACCCTCTTCCCCATCCCCGTGGACCTGTTCGCGCCGTTCATGGAGAGAGCCACCGGCGTTGAGGGCGGGGGCTTCCCCAAAAGCCTGACCCGGGAGAACGCAAAGGCGCTGGTGGCCGCCGCGGTGGAGGCGCTGGAATCCGGATCAGAGGACGAGAGGGCGCTGGATTCGGGTGACGCGCAGCGGCTGCTGGAGGGGGCAAAGCGAGCGTTGGGGATGGCGGAGCACTCGCCCGCGGACGAGTCGGAGGACCACGCAGGGGCCGTCACCGAACCAGTCGATGACTGACGGCTTGGGCTGCTACGGTTGCTCCGGGGGGTCGGGCTCGGGTAGCCCGGCCTCTTCCGGCTGCCCGGCCTCCTCCGGTTCGGAGATCCGGTAGAGGTATTCTCCGTCGCGGATGAACCCGTGGCGCTCCCGGGCGAACCGCTCCAGTGCCTCGTCGCTGTAACGCAGCGAGTCGATACGGGCTCGCATGGAGTCTATTTCGCGGCGCAGATCGCGGATCTCCGCCCGCCTGGCTACCAGGCGAGCCTCGGCCTGGCGGGCCTCGAAGACGGAGTAGTCGCCTCCGAGAACCGCGAAGTAGAGCGCCAGCGCCAGGACCCCGGCGAGCACGAGCCTGGGGGAGAGGACGCGCTTCGGGGCGTAACGACGGAGTTGCGGGGAGGCCGGCGCGCTCCCCAGGGCACCCCTTCGGCCCTTCGCGGCGGCGCGTTTCCCCTTCACGGCAGTACGCTCCTGCCCGCGTATCCGGCCCGTGCGCCCAGGTCCTCCTCGATCCGCAGGAGCTGGTTGTACTTGGCCACCCGGTCGGTGCGGCTCGGCGCGCCGGTCTTGATCAGCCCGGCACCGCAGGCCACGGCCAGATCGGCGATGAAGGTGTCCTCGGTCTCACCGGAACGGTGTGAGATGACCGTCCCCAACCCGGCCTCCTTCGCCGCCCGCACGGCGTCCAGCGCCTCGCTGAGGGTGCCGATCTGGTTGACCTTCACCAGGATCGAGTTCGCCGCCGCGGTGCGGATCCCGCGCTCGAGACGGCTCAGATTGGTGGCGAAGAGGTCGTCGCCCACGATCCGGCAGCGCGCACCGACGCGCCCCGTGAGCGCGGTCCATCCCTCCCAGTCGTCCTCGTCCAGCGGGTCCTCCACGCTCACCAGCGAGAACCGGTCGATCATGCCTTCCCAGAAGGCGATCATCCCGCCGGTGCTCAGGGACTCCCCCGACGACTTGCGGAAGGTGTACCTCCCGTCTTCGAAGAACTCGGAGGCGGCGGCGTCCACCGCCAACACCAGGTCCTCGCCCGGGCGGTAGCCCGCCTCCTCGATCGCGCGCAGCACCACCTCGGCCGCCTCGGCATCGGAAGACAGGTCCGGCGCGAATCCGCCCTCGTCGCCCACGGCCGTGCTCTTCCCCTCCCGGGTGAGGACACCCTTGAGCGCGTGGAACACCTCGGCGCCCATGCGCAGCCCCTCGGAGAAGGTCTCCGCGCCCACCGGCAGCACCATGAACTCCTGGATGTCCACATTGTTGGAGGCGTGCGCCCCCCCGTTTACGATGTTCATCATCGGGACGGGGAGGGTGACGGCGTCCTCGCCTCCCAGGTAGCGGTGAAGAGGCAGCCCGTTTTCGGCGGCGGCCGCGCGGGCCGCGGCCAGCGACACCGCCAACACCGCGTTGGCGCCCAGGCGTCCCTTGCCGCGGGTGCCGTCCAGCTCGGTCATGGTGCGGTCCAGGTCGCGCTGCTCACGGGCCTCGAACCCCCTGACCGCACCCAGGATCTCGCTGCGCACGTTCTGCACCGCCCTCTGTACGCCGCGCCCGAGGTACCGGTCCGGGTCGCCGTCGCGCAGCTCGATCGCCTCGTGGCGGCCGGTCGAGGCTCCGCTGGGCACCGCCGCGCGCCCCCGGTGCCCCGTCTCCAGGATCACCTCGGCCTCGACGGTCGGGTTGCCGCGCGAATCCAGGATCTCGCGGCCCCGGATGTCTACAATGGCCGACATGTCGCCTCCGGGTTCCCGTTCAACAGCCGCGCCACCGCAGCGTGCGCCTTTCGGGCCAGGCGGCTGCGGTCCGCCAGCGTGAGCCCCTCCGTGCTGATGGGCTCGCCCACGCGGACGGTGGCCGTCCCCGGCGCGATGATCCAGCTGCCCTTCTCCATGATCGAGCGGGTCCCCGTCACCGCCACCGGCACCACGGGCACCTGCGACTTGATGGCCATCACGAAGGCGCCCTTCTTGAAGCGCTTGAGCTCTCCCGTGGGCGAGCGCGTGCCCTCCGGGAACATCACGATCGTCCTTCCGGCCCGGAACTGCTCGTCGACCCTGCGGAGCGACTCGATCGCCGCCTTGTGGTCCGACCGGTCGATCGCGATGTGCCCGACCTTCTCCCACGCCTGCCCCAGGAAGGGAACGCTCGACAGCTCCTTCTTGCCCACGAAGCTGAACTTCACCGGGAGCGAGGCGGCCAGGGCGAAGACGTCGAACCAGCTCTGGTGGTTGGAGACGAGGACCTGGCCCCGGTCCCTGCCGAGCTGTTCCGCGTTCTCCAGCACGTGCTTCACCCCGGCGCCCCATAGCACCATGGAACTCCACTCGGCGGTGGAGCGGTCGGCATACCAGCGGAATCGGCTGGGCCACAGGTAGCGGTACAGGATCACCGATCCACCCACGTAGGCGGTGGACCCGACAGCGACCAGATAGGTCCAGATCGCGCGGAGGGCGCGGAGTGGACCGGCGCGCGCATGCCCGGGTCCGTTGGAGAGGGCGCGAGCCGGCGCCGGTCCTTCGGGGGCCGCGTGGGGCCCTGTCGGCGGCGGAGCCGTGTCCACCCTCATCCCCGGTTGCCGGATGAGTGCGCAAAGTGATCGTAGCCGCTCCGGCCCGCCGGCCGTTCCTGCCGGCCCTCCCGGTCTTCAAGGACGACGTCCGTCCCTTCCCCGACCGTTCCGATCCGCGTCAGCTGCACCGACACCTCCCGTCCCAGGGCCAGAATGCCCTCCGTACTCTTCGGGTGAGCTGTAAACATCAGTTCATAATCTTCGCCCCCCCCCAGTGCCTGATTCAAGTCCCCGCCGGCCGCCGCGTCCACCGGCACGTGGTCGCGCCGGAGCCGCACGCCCACCCGGGAGGCCGCGCTGAGCCTCCTGGCGTCCAGAACGAGACCGTCCGAAATGTCGATCATCGCGCTGGCGAGCTCCTGCGCCGCCAGCGACCGCCCCAGACCGGTTCGGTCGGGCGGCGCGGCGAACCTGGCGCGCGCCGCGGGGGCGGGTTCCCTTCCCTGCGACCACGCGGCCACCGCCGCCGCGGCCCCGCCCACCACCCCCGACACCCAGAGATCATCGCCCGGCTTCGCCCCGCTGCGCCGCACCCCGCGGTCGCGGACGCGGCCCATCGCCACCACGTCCAGCACCACCGAGCCCGCGGCGCGGCTCACGTCCCCGCCGGCGATCATCGCCCCCACCCGGTCGCCGGCGGCACGCACCCCGCGCTGCAGGGCCTCGCCCAGCGCCGGGTCGTCCGGCGGGAGCGCCATCGACACGAGGAGCGCCGCCGGCGCGGCCCCCATGGCCGCCATGTCGCTCAGCGCCGCCGCGCCGGCCCGGAACCCGGCCTCGGTGGGGGTCACCCAGTCGAAGTTGAAGTGAACTCCCTCCACCATCAGGTCGGTCGAGACGGCCAGTCCGCCGCGCAGCACTGCCGCGTCGTCCCCCGGGCCGAGGAGCACCGCGCGGCTGCCCTTCCAACCGATCGCGGCAAGCCGCTCGACCAACTCGATCTCGTCCACCGGGCCGGGCCCGCCGGGAGGTTTCCCGTCCACAAGGCCGCCGCTACCGCGGACTCGCCTGGTCGAAGGTGACGAAGGGAAACGGCAGGTCCGTATTCGGGAGATCGGGGCGCGCGGTCCGCATCCCCTCCACCACGTCCGAGGGCGTCAGCGAGGCGCCCAGGCCGCTCTCCGCCACCGCCCGCCCGGTAACGTCCAGCGACAGGCCGCACGCCTCCACGGGGTTCACGCCCTGTGCGAGGAAGGAGCCGGCCGCGCCCGTGAGCACGTCTCCCATTCCGGCCACGGCCAGCGCGGAGGTGTGCTCGGTGGCGCTCACCAGCAGCCTGCCGTCCGGATCCGCCACCAGGGACGGGGCGCCCTTGAGCAGCGTGACCACTCCGTGGGCGGCGGCGAAGCTCCTCACCGTGCCGACCCGGTCGGCCTGGATCTCCGCGACGCTGCGGCCGGTCAGCCGCGACATCTCCCCCGGGTGGGGCGTCACCACCGCGCCGGTGCCTTCCAGCGCGGAGATGCCCCCCTGGGCGCCCCGGGCGAGAAGGGTGAGGGCGTCGGCGTCGACCACGACGGGGCGCTCCCCGCGCGCCGCGAGGACCGCCTCGAGCTGCCGCGCGGCTTCGGCGCCGGTCCCGAGCCCCGGCCCCACCGCGACCGCGTCGCTCGCGTGGACGGCGGCGGCGAGCGCCTCCCGGTCGGCCGCGTCGACGAAGACGGCCTCCGGGACCTCCGCGATCGCATCCCCCGCCAGCGGCGACGAGCACACCCGCACCAGCCCCGCCCCCGCGCGGAACGCGGCCCGCGCAGCCAGCACGACTGCGCCCGGCATGGCCGAGCCGGCCACCACGGCCAGGGTGCCCACCGCGTTCTTGTGCGTTACAACGGGCCGCAGGGGCAGCCGCCGCGCGGCCCAGCCGGAAGTCGTGAGCTCGGCCCACTCCTCCCCGTCCTGCGCCCCGTCCGGCGGAAACCCGATCTCCACGGCCACGATCCTGCCACAGCGGGCGCGGGCCGGGTATAGCAGCGTCCCCAGTTTGGGCCAGCCGAACGCGATGGTGAGGGAGGCGCGGATCGAGGCCCCCGGCACCTCCCCGGTGGTCCCGTCCACGCCGGAGGGGGTGTCGAGCGCGACCAGCGCACCGCCTGCCCGGTTCGCGGCCTCGATCGCGGTGGCGTACCCGGCTCGCGGTGCGCCCCGGATCCCGGTGCCGAGCAGTCCGTCGACAACCACGACGGCGCTTTCCAGCAGCCGCGGCAGCGCAACTTCATCGCCCGCGGCGGGACCGAATCCGACGGCCGGCAGGTCCCATCCGTGGAGCACCGGGTCCGGCTCGGGCCGTTCTCCCACGGTGACGGCGGTCACGGGGTGCCCCCACGCCGCCAGCGCGCGCAGACACACCAGCGCGTCGCCTCCGTTGTTGCCGGAGCCGACAAGCGCCACGACCGGCCCCCGGCCGAACAGGTGTTGGATGATGAGCGCCGCCTGACGCCCGGCGTTTTCCATCAGGGCGGGCTCCGGAACCCCGCGATCGCGAATCGCGAACCGGTCGAAGCCGGCGGCCTGCCCGGCGGTGGGAGCCCGCAGGCGGCCCGGGGACATCCCTACTTGTAGCTCTGCCCGATCGACCGGCCGAAGGTGATCTCGCCGTTGTCTATGCGGATGTTGAAACCACAGTCCGGGTTCGAGCAGACCCACGCCTTGTAACGGATCGGCGCTCCGTCCCTGCCGTAGTCCGACATGGGCAGGAGAAGTCCCTGGTCACACTTCTTGCACGCGGCAAAGCCGTTCTCCGTCAACGTATTCATCAGCCCCTCATCGTTGCTTGGCCGGGGGCCCCCATGGCCCCGCGTCTTCGGTCATGACGACCGCCGTGGTCTCCAGTGCGCAATATGGCGCATGATTGTCCGCAGAAACTATAACGGAAACCGGAGGACTGCCAGCAACAGCCGTTCGCGGCCGGCGGCGGGGACCCCGCCGCCAACAGGGGATTCCCGCACTTCTATGCTTCCGCCACGCTCCAGGGATAGTCGTGATCGAACACCTCCTCGAAGTCGAAGAGGTCCTCGAAATCCTCCCGCCGATCCTTCTCCTGCTTGACGAGGACACCGATCTCGACGAGAGCGAAGACGATCTCGCCCACATCGTCGGTCGAATGGATGCCCCAGTACTCCAGCACCGTGCGAGCCAGCGGCCCGAAGCGCGCCATCGCCAGTGCGCGGGTGCCCTCGACCAGCTCCTGTCCCGAGATGTGGCGCCGTTCCTCCTGCATCGAGATCACGTGGTGGAGCGCACCGAGGAGAAAGCCGTAGGCGCAGCGGTGGTAGCGGGGATACCGCTCCTGCAGCCGGGTCAATACGTCGACGGGTTCGCAAGCGTTCATGCAGCAAAGTTACACCCCCGGGGCGGAGCCGCCAAACGCGGGCGCCGGAGCCGCACCAGCGGGAGCGGGGACCCCGGTGCGGTCAGGCGTAGAGCGGGTAGGCCCCACACAGTTCGGTAACCTGCCGCCGAATCCCGTCGATCCGTGCGGCGTCGCCAGAGCGCTCGAGGATGTCGGCGATCCACCCGCCGATCCGCTGCATCTCGTCCGTGCCCATGCCCCGCGTGGTCAGCGCCGGGGTGCCGATCCGCAGCCCCGAGGTGACGAAGGGCGACCGCGTCTCGCCGGGGACCGTGTTCTTGTTCACGGTGATGCCTGCTCGCTCAAGCGCCTGCTCCGCGTCCTTGCCGGTGAGGTCCCTGTCCCTGAGGTCGACGAGGATCAGGTGGGTGTCCGTGCCGCCCGACACGAGGCGGACACCCCGCTCCATCAGCGCCCGGGCCAGGACGCGCGCGTTCTCGATCACGCAGGCGCCGTAGTCCCCAAAAGCGGGCGTCAGGGCTTCGCCGAGGGCCACGGCCTTGGACGCGATCACATGCACCAGGGGACCCCCCTGGATGAACGGGAATACCATCTTGTCGATGATCCGGGCGTGTTCCGCGCGGCACAGGACGAGCCCGCCGCGCGGACCGCGCAACGTCTTGTGGGTCGTCGTGGTGACGACGTCCGCGTGGGGGATCGGACTCGGGTGATGGCCGCCCGCCACCAGCCCCGCGATGTGGGCCAGGTCAACCACGAGGACCGCGCCCACCTCGGCCGCGATCTCGCCGAACGCAGCAAAATCGAGGGTCCGGGGATACGCCGACGCGCCGGTCATGATGAGCTTCGGACGGCAGCGCAGGGCCACCTCCCGCACCTGGCCGTAGTCGATGCGCCCGTCCTCCTCCCGCACCCCGTAGGCGTTCGCCTTGAAGAGGCGCCCGCTGAAGTTGACGGGGGAGCCGTGGGTGAGATGGCCGCCGTGGCTGAGGTTCATCCCGAGGATGGTGTCACCCGGATCGAGGAAGGCGAAGTAGGCGGCCATGTTCGCCTGGGCCCCGGAGTGGGGCTGGACGTTCGCGTAATCCGCGCCGAAGAGCCGGGTCGCGCGTGATCGCGCCAGCTCCTCGACCACGTCGGCGAACTCGCACCCGCCGTAGTAGCGCCGTCCGGGCAGTCCCTCTGCGTACTTGTGGGTGAAGACGGTCCCCAGCGCCTCCCGAACCGCGGGCGACACGAAGTTCTCGCTCGCGATCATCTCCAGCTGCCCCAGCTGCCGGGCGGTCTCGCTGCGAACCGCGCGGAAGATGCGCGCGTCGGCCCTCTCAAGGTGTTCCAACAGCTACCTCCCGGGTCTTCAGGGAACGACCGATCACCAGCCTCAGGATCTCGCTGGTCCCCTCGTAGATCTCGGTGCCCTTGGCGTCCCGCATGAGCTTCTCGACCGGATACTCTCGCATGAAACCGTAACCTCCGAAGATGCGCACCGCCTCCTCGGCTGCCCAGGTCGCCGTCTCGCTCGCGATGAGCTTGGCCATGGCGGAGCGTGCGGCTACGGGGAGTTCGCCGCCGCTGCCGGGCGCGTGACGAGCCTCCCAGGCCCGGGCACCTTCCATGACCAGCGCCCTGGCCGCGGCGACCCTCGCGGCCATCGTCGCAAGCTTGCTCCGCACCCCGCCGAACGAGGCGATGGGGCGGCCGAACTGCCGCCTTTCGTGGGCGTAGCGGACGGCGTGCTGCAGCGCGGCCTGGGCGATGCCTACCGCCTGGGCTCCGATGCCGAGCCGCCCCAAATCGAGCGCTTCGAGCGCGTAGCTCAGGCCGCGGCGGCAGTCGCCGAGCAGCCGGTCGCCGTCCACCCTGACCGCGTCCAGATGCACGCTGACCGTTTCGGAGGCGCAGAGGCCCATCGTCTTCTCGCGCCCGCCCGGCCGATACCCTGGAGACGCGGTGTCCACCAGAAACGCTCCGGTGGCCGGCTTCCCCCGGTCGCCTTCGCCGGTC
This sequence comes from Longimicrobiales bacterium, assembly GCA_965206305.1. Taxonomy (GTDB): domain Bacteria; phylum Gemmatimonadota; class Gemmatimonadetes; order Longimicrobiales; family Gaopeijiaceae; genus Bin94. Next base: position 3,230,389 of record CBDBJI010000004.1, read on the forward strand.
CGGGCAAAGACGAGCACCAGGTCGGCGGACGCCCCGTTCGTGACCCATCGCTTGGCCCCGCTGAGGGTCCATCCACCCGCTTCCCGGTCAGCGGTTGTGGTCATCGCCGACGGGTCGCTCCCTGCGTGCGCCTCCGACAGGGCGAAGCCCGCGATCTTCGCTCCCGAGGCGAGGTCGGGAAGCCAGCGGGCCTTCTGCGCTTCGCTCCCGTGGGCGAGAAGGATGGCCGGCACGGGTCCGTTCTGGATCGCCACCGTCAGGGCCAGCGCCGCGTCGCCCCGTGCCAGTTCCTCCAGCGCGACCAGGTAGGTGGGCACATCGAGACCCAGGCCGCCGTACCGCTCCGGCACGAGCATGCCCAGGAACCCCAGCTCGCCCAGCCTGGAAAGCACGTCGCGGTCGAAGGCGCCCGCCCGGTCCCAGGCCGCAGCGCAGGGAACGATCTCACTGTCGGCGAAGTCGCGGGCCAGCTCCCGGATCGCCTCCTGCTCGGTGGTCAGCACGGATCAGCCGGGCGGCGCGTAGAGATGGAAGCCTCGCCCCGACTTGCGGCCCAGCCACCCGGCCGCCACGTACTGCCTCAGCAGCGGGCAGGGGCGGTACCGATCGTCGCCCAGGTCGCGGTGCAGCACCTCCAGGATGTTCAGGCAGGTGTCGAGGCCGATCAGATCGGCCAGCGCGAGGGGGCCCATCGGGTGATTCATCCCGAGCTTCATCACGGTGTCGATGCCCTCGGCCTCGGCGACGCCCTCCATCAGGGCGAAGACGGCCTCGTTGATCATTGGCATCAGGATGCGGTTGGAGACGAAGCCGGGGAAGTCGCGCGCCTCGACCGGCGTCTTGCCGAGCGCGCGGGACAGCTCCATGACCGTGGCCGTGGTGGCGTCGTCGGTGCGCAGCCCGCGGATGACCTCGACCAGCTTCATCACCGGCACCGGGTTCATGAAGTGCATCCCGATCACCTTTTCGGGACGGCCGGTGGCTGCGGCGATTGCAGTGATGGAGATCGAGGAGGTGTTCGAGGCGAGGATCGTACCCGGCGGGGTGACCTCGTCCAGCTCCGCGAAGATGTCGCGCTTCAGCGTCGCCCGCTCCGGGACCGCCTCGATGACGACCTGCGCGTGCGCGGCGGCATTCAGCGACCGCCCCCCCTCGATCAGCGCCAGGGCGCGGCCACGCTCCCCGGCCGTGATCCGTCCCCTGGCGAGCTGCCGCCCGAGGTTCCGATCGATGGCGGCGAGTCCGCGGTCGAGGGCGCCGGCATCGGCGTCCACAAGCGACACGCCGAGCCCGCACAGCGCGCACACGTGGGCGATGCCGTTGCCCATGGTGCCGGCACCGATCACCGCGACGCGTTCGATCTTCATGGGGTCTCCCCGGGGAATGGCCCGGCCGGCGCCGGCTGTCCGGGCCCCGCGGCTCCGCGCCGGCTGCTGCCCACCACGTAGACGATCGCCAGCGCAATCGCCACGGTCGATGCCAGTCCGCCCTCGACTCCGAACGCCCCGCCGGTGATGAGATCGTGGCCGGGCTGCGTAACCTGTACAAGGGGGGCATCGACGAGCGACAGTCCGCTCACCGGCAGGTCGGCCAGGAACCCGGTGGCGAGATTCCAGCCGAGGTGCACGCCGGTGGCGGCCCAGAGGCTGCCAGTGACGATGCGGACGACTCCGAGCAGGAGCCCGGCCAGCGCGATGTTGAGCAGCGCCACGGCGCCCACGTTGGGGTTCGAGCCGTGCAGCGCCGTGAACGCAAGCGTGGTCAACACCAGCGCCAGCGCGTTCCCCCAGCGGTCGGCGATTACCGCCAGCGGGTATCCGCGGCAGAGGATCTCCTCCCCGGCCGCAGGGAAGAAGAGAACGACGGCTGTCCAGGCGCCCGTCCCCAGGTACTCGATGACCGTGCCTCCGTCGGGACCGTACCTGAGGCCGCTCGCCATGGCCAGCGCCACCACCGGAACCACGACGGCAACGCCGAAGACGAAGCCTCGCGCGAGGTGTCTCGGGGCGCCCGCGCGCTGCAGACCCACATCTGCCAGGGGGCGGCCGCCGTCCAGCCTCAGGAACACGAGGGTCGCCGCGAGCGCCGCCAGGCACATCGCGCCCCCCTGGACGAGCAGGTTTTCGGTCGCGCCCACAATGGCGCTCACGCCGATGAGGACGATGAGGAAGAGAAGCGCGAAGCCCCCCAGACGGAGCAGGGCTTGCAGTATCCTGCGCCATCCGGAGACGGCCCCGGGCCGTGCGGACGGCGTGGGAGGGATGCCGCTCAAGCCTTCGCGTCCCGCTTGCGGACCATCCGCGAAAAAACCAGCCGCGTCGCAACGACGCCGATCGCCACCTTGGCGACCGCGCCCGGGAGGAACGGCTGCACCGCCGCGGCGAAGAGCGCGCCCGGCCCCATGTCCGTCACCACGGACAGCCACGCGGCGCCCAGCGCGAAGATGACCACCGTGCCCCCCACGAACCCCGCCGTTGTCCGCAGCACCTGCCCCTCGCGCCCCGCGATCCATCCGGTCAGCGCGGCGGCCATGGGGAACGCCATCAGATAGCCCCCGGTGGGGCCGAAGATCCAGGGGAGGCCCACCCCGCCCATCGCGAAGACGGGTGCGCCCGCCACTCCAAGCGCAAGGTACAGCAACTGGGAGGACGCGCCCGCCACCGGCCCGAGCAGCGCTCCAGCGAGCAACACGAAGAGCGTCTGGAGGGTAATCGGCACCGGGGTCACGCCCAGCGGCACCGCGACGTGGGCGCCCAGCGCGGTGAGGAGGGCGAAGGCCGCGACCGCCACAGGCAGCGCCGCCCGCCGGTTGATGGAAATCGCCGGAACGGCAAGCCAGGTCTTCGCTTCGGATCGGATCATCTCGTGGGCCTCTTCAGTTCTTTCGCACAGCCAGAGCGACGGCATTCCCGCCGCCCAGGCAAAGGGTTGCCATTCCGGTCCCGGCACCGCGGGCGTCCATTGCGGCGAGGAGCGTCACCAGAATCCGCGCCCCGGAGGCGCCGATCGGGTGTCCGAGCGCCACCGCGCCGCCGTTCACGTTCACGCGCTCGGGTTCCATTCCCAGCGCCCGCATGTCCGCTATGGCCTGAACCGCGAAGGCCTCGTTCATCTCCACCAGATCATAGTCCTCCACGGCGGTACCTTCCCGCTCCATCAGCCTGCGCACGGCGACGACCGGAGCGAAGAAGAGGTCGCGGGGATCGGTCCCGCCGGCGGCGTAACCGGTGATCACGGCCCTGAAGGGCAGGCCGTGTGCCTCCGCGTACTCGCGGCTGGCCACCAGCAGCGCCGAGGCACCGTCGTTCAGCCCCGGCGCGTTGCCGGCGGTCACGACGAGCTCGTCCAGTCCCTCGGGGGCGTCGCGCGCAAAGGCGGGCCGCAGGCGTCCGAGCGCCTCCAGGGAGGTGCCGGGCCGCGGGCCCTCGTCGGTATCGACCACCACCGCGCCCCGGCGCCCCGGGGCCGTCACGGGGACGATCTCCGAGGCGAAGCGGCCGCCGTCGATCGCGGCCACCGCCCTCTGGTGCGACGCCAGCGCGAAGGCGTCGGCCTCGGCCCGCGTCACGCCCGCCTTCGCGGCCGTGTATTCGGCGTGGCCGCCCATGTGGCACATCCCGAAGGAGCACCACAGTCCGTCGTGGATCAGCCCATCCTGGAGGGTACGGTCCCCGAACTTCACCCCTCCGCGCAGGCCGCGCACATAGTACGGGACGTTCGACATGGACTCGAACCCGCCGGCCACCACCAGCCTGGCGTCTCCGGCCCGGATCGCCTGGGCGGCGAGCATCACGGCCTTGAGGCCGGAGCCGCACACCTTGTTCACTGTGACGGCGGGAACGCTCGCTGGCACGCCTCCGTTCACGGCGGCCTGGCGCGCCGGCGCCTGCCCGGACCCGGCGCTCACCACGTTCCCCATGATGACTTCGTCGATCTCGGCGGCATCGACGCCCGAGCGCGCGACCGCCTCCCGCACGGCCACGGCGCCCAGCTCCGGGCCGGTGAGCGGGCTCAGGCCGCCGAGGAAGCGTCCGATCGGGGTCCGCACCCCGTCAAGGATCACAGGTGTCGTGGCAGCATCCGTCAAGGGAGACTCCCGGTGTGGTGGGCAGGTTCCGGCAAGCCGGGGAACAACATTATAAGCGCGGGCGAAAGCGCGGTGGTAGACCGGCATCCACAAAGAGGTCTCGCTGACGCCGGTCCCGTTTTCGCGGGCGGTAGCGTTTCAGCGACTCCAGATCGCCGATCCCGAGGCCCTCGGCCCGGTCGAGGAGGCGCAGCAGAATCCGTGCCGTCGCCAGCGCGTCCCCGTAGGCGCGGTGGCGCTCCAGGATGGGGATTTGGAAGTGATCGGCCAGCGAATCGAGGTTGCGGTAGCGGAGCTCGGGCGCGAGCCGCCTTGCGAGGCTGATGGTGCAGAGGCGCTTCACCTCCGGAGCGTCGCCGAGCGAGTCACGCAGCTGCGCGCGCACCCAGCCCCAGTCGAACCCGACGTTGTGCGCGACGAAGACCCGTCCCGCAAGGCGCCGGAAGACCTCTTCCGCGACCTCGTCGAAGGTCGGCGCGGCGTCCAGCATCGCGTCTGTGATCCCGGTGAGGCGCTCGGTCGAGGACCAGACGCGGCGCCCGGGGTGCACCAGGGTGTGGAAGGAGTCGGTCACGGAGCCGCGCCGCACCTCCACCACCGCCACCTCGGTCATGCGGTGCCCGCCTTCGTAGCTGCCTCCCGTCGTCTCCACGTCCACGACGGCGTAGCAAAGCCGCGACAGGGGCATTCCGGGCGCGCGCGACGCCCCGCCGCGCAGGCTCCACATGCCGTCGCCATCCACGTGAAAGCGCTCGTCGCGGCCCAGCAGCGCGAAGACGGCGGCGGCGGCCGCGCCGGGGTGGCCGTCGAGCCCGAGGACCTCCCGGGCGAGATCGGTGGTGGGCGCGGGGCCCTCCTCCAGCATGGCCCAGGCCCGCTGCAGCAGGGACCGGTCGGGCGCGTGCGCGGGAGCCGTCATCGGCGCAGCCGCGCCAGTGCGTGCGAGAGGCTCTCGAGCTCGACCATCATGCTGACGCTCCGCAGCACCACCTCATCGGGCAGCCGCAGCTGGGTGGGAGCATAGTTGAGCACGGCCCGGATTCCCGCTGCGACCACACGGTCGACGAGCGCCTGGGCGACCGGGGCGGGCACCGCGACGATCACGAGGTCGGTGCGGTCCTCCCGCAGCGCGCACTCGAGTTCGTGCTCGCCCCGGATCGTGACGTCGCCCAGCCGCGTCCCGACCTTGCAGGGGTCGTTGTCGATGACGGTGGTGATGTGGAACCCCCGCGCGCGAAACGGCTCGTACCGGAAGAGCGCCGTCCCGATGCGCCCCGCCCCCAGCAACGCGACCCGCCACATCGAGTCGAGGCCGAGCACACCCCGGAGCACCCCCGTCAGCTCCGTGACGGAGTACCCCAGGCCGCGCTTGCCGAAGGATCCCAGGAAGGAAAGATCCTTGCGGACCTGAGCCGCCGTGGTCCCGCCCCGCTCGGCCAGGACGCCGCTGGCCACGCTCCTGATGCCGGAGCGCTCGAAGTCCTCCAGGTACCGGAGGTAGAGGGAAAAGCGGCGGACCGCAGCGTCGGGGATTCTGTTTGTGAAACTGTTCACAAGTGGAAGCTAGAAGCGCCCCGGCGGGGGCGTCAACCAAGGTCCGGCACGCGGAGCGGCGAGAGCCGAAGTGGGGTCGGCACGCGGGTGGCGACGACGGACGCGGGGGTCGGCGTGCGATGCGGCGACGACGGAGGCGGGGGTCGGAGTGCGATGCGGCGACGACGGACGCGGGGGTCGGAGTGCGATGTGGCGACGACGGACGCGGGGGTCGGAGTGCGATGCGGCCGGACCGTGCCGGCATGGCGACGACGGGCCGCTCAGCGGAGCGGACGGGATGGGGGGGGGACGGTAAGCGGGAGGGCGCGGCTCAGTGCGATGAAGTCGTCCGGCGACAGCTGCTCGGGGCGGACGGTCGCCTGCAGCGAGCGCCCCGCCAGCGCTTGCTCCACCTCCGGCGGCGGGCAGCGGAGTTCCGGGTGCCGGAGCAGGATCTTGCCGAGCTGCTTGCGCCGCCACGAGAAACAGGCGCGGGTCAGGGTGCGGACACGCCGGACCGCCTCCGCATCAAGCTTCTGGGGAACGCGCGGCGTGATCCTGAGGGCCATCGAGTCGACTCGGGGGACCGGCCGGAAGGCCCCGCGCGGTACCCTGCACACCGGGGATGCTTCGGCGTGCACCGCGACGCCGATCGACAGCGCCCCATAGGTGCGGGAGCCGGGCCCGGCCAGGATGCGCGCGGCCACCTCCGCCTGCACCGTCAGCACAATGTCCGCCGGGAAGGGGAAGCGGAGCAGCTTGAAGATGATCGGCGTGGTGATGTTGTAGGGGATGTTTCCTACGACCCGCGTGGCAGCCCAGTTCGCCGAGAGGCCAGGGAGGTCCAGCGAGAGGACGTCGCCGTGCACGATCTCGACGCGCGGGTCGTGGCGGTAGCGCGCCGCCAGCTCCGGGGCGAACTCGTCATCCAGTTCCACGGCGGTGAGTGCCACGCCGGCCTGCACCAGGTGATCGGTGAGCGCGCCGCGCCCCGCCCCGATCTCGAGCACCGGTTCCCCCTCTCCGGCGCCGACCGCGGCTGCGATCTTGCGCCGCAGGTTCGGGTCGACGAGGAAGTTCTGCCCGAGGGAGCGCTTCGGGCGGGCGTGCCCCTGCCACCGCGGCTTCATCGGGTGCGCAGGATCACTGCGGTTCGGTCGTCCGAGGGGATCGAGGGGGTCGCCCGCCGGCACAGCTCGAAAAGCTCGTGCAGGATCTCGTCCACGCGGCTCCCGTGACGGGCCGCCACCGTCCGGAGTACCAGATCCTCGCCGCTGTTCCTGCCGGCGTGCGCGAGCGTGTCGGACAGGCCGTCGGTGAAGAGCAGCAGGATGTCCTCCCCGGGCCTCCAATACGCTGCGGACTGGCCGTAGGGCGCCGTTCCGATCCCCATGGGCGGGTCGGTCGCGAAGAGGCGCCTGGCCGTCCCGCCGGATTCGACGACGAAGGCGTGGGGATGGCCGGCGTTCGAGAAGGCGATTTCGGGTGTTCCCGGCGACAGGACGCAATAGCAGAGCGACAGATACATCTCCGTGGATTCGAGTTCGTCGCCGATCGCGCGGTCCACATGTTCCAGCACGGCTGCGGGAGCCGCGCCCTGCTCGGCGTAGATCGCCGCCGCGCTCATGACCAGGGCCATGATCAGCGCGGCCGGAAAGCCGTGGCCCGAAACGTCCCCGATCATCACGCCCACCCTGCCCCCGGAAAGCTGGATGACCTGGTAGAAGTCGCCCCCCACCGACGTGGCCGGCACCACCCGGGCTGCCGCCTCGACGCCCGGAACCCGCGGGATCGGGGGCAGCAGTTTCATCTGCAGATCGTGGGCCAGCTCCATCTCCCGGGAGAGGCGCTCGCGCGCCACGTCCTCGCGGATGGCGCGGTTGGCCTCCAGGGCGGCCTCCAGCGCCGCGCGGCCGCGGCCCACCTCCCCGGCCAGGGACGCGGCGCGCTCCAGCGAAGCACGCAGGATTCCGACCAGCGGGCTGCCGGGTCCCTGCCCCGCCACCTCCACTTCGAGCACTCGGCCGGGACCCACCCGCACCGGAAAGCGGTGACCGGCAGAGGACGGAGGCACGTCCTCCCCGGAGCGATGGACCGGAACCCGGCGCCCCTCCACGGTCTCCCATGCGCGCACCTCCAGCCCCAGCTGCGCGCTGAAGTCCTCGAGCATCTCCGCGACCGGTTGCGGGAGCCTCACCTCCGGCGCCGCGGCGGTGGGGGGTTCACGCAGGACGAGGGTGACCGCATTGCCCCCGCGGTTGAAGCGCACCTCGTCCATCAGCGCCCGCATCAGAAAAACGCCTCGGCCATTGGGCAGGATCAGGTTTTCGGGCAACCGGGGATCGGGAACCGCCTCGGGGTCGAATCCGTCCCCCTGGTCGGACACTCGCACGCGGACCTCGCCGGGAACGGCCCTGAGCTCCACCCGCACCCGCGAGTCGGGGTCGCCGGAATTCCCGTACAGGATCGCGTTGGAAATCGCCTCGGTGAGGCCTACGCGGAAGTTGAACAGCAGGCGGCGCCGGTCGAGGCCGGCGGGTGCGCAGTGCTCGACCGCGTGGTCGACCGCTCCCTCGATCGAAGCGATGTCGTTGGGAAGCTCGAAAACGATGGTCTCGGCTCCCACGGCGCCGGCAGAACGGCGATCGGCTGGGCTCACAGGTTCACTGCTCCGTCCCGCTACTCGGCGAGCGCCTCCTCCAGGCTGTCGCAGATCTCGAAGAGGGTGTAGAGCTTCGTCAGCTCGAAGAGCTTCCTCAGGTCCTCGTTGAGGGAGGCCAGCCGCAGCCGCCCGCCCACTTCGCGGATCTTCTTCGAGAGGCTCACCAGGATTCCAAGGCCCGAGGAGTCGATGTACCCGGTCAGGGCAAAGTCCACGATGAATTGGCGACTGCCCTCCTCGATTTCGGCGAGAACCATGCGCTTGAGCTCCTGGCGGTTGCCGACGATGAGCTGTCCCGCGACCTCGACTACCGCGACCTGCCCGAACCTTCTCAAGTTGAAGGACATGTACTTCCTTCCCGACGGTGGGGATTCGACTCTTCCGTTCCGGCTGGCCATCGCCATCGGGCCACGGAGCCGCAGAAGAAGATACACGGCGGGGACGCGGGCGCGAGTAGTCCTCAGCAGTCCGTGGACAATCCCCGCGTGGCACCGAGGGCGGCGAGGCGCCGGGCCGGCAAGGCGCGACGAAGGAGCGAATACCAGCGCTATTCGTTCGAGGAGCAACGCAGAGCGGCGCTGTCGAGATCCAGACTGTAAAGAGGACATGACATTATGTAATGTTTTCATGACAAGACAACTGGATGAGCGCCGCGCCCAGCCCGGATGCATCGCCGCCCGAATGCAGCGGGGACTTGTTCCACGGACTGCCTAGTCCCCTGCCGCCGACATCAGCGCCGTGATCGCCGCCACGCGCACGATATCCATCACCGACGCGCCCCGCGACAGGTCGTTGAGCGGTGCCCTCAGTCCCTGGAGGATGGGTCCCAGCGCGACGGCCCCGGCGAGTCGCTGGACCAGCTTGTACGCGATGTTCGCTGCGTCCAGGCCGGGGAAGACAAGTACGTTGGCCTTGCCGGCGACGGGGGAGCCGGGAGCCTTCACCCGCGCGACCTCGGGGATCAGAGCGGCGTCGCCCTGCATTTCCCCGTCGGCGACGACACCGGGACACGCTTCCCGGAAGCGCCGCACCCCTTCCCTCACCTGCTCGACCGAGCGGCCCCCGGCGCTCCCCAGAGTGGAGTAGGACAGGAACGCGACCCGGGGTTCGTCTCCCACCACCTGCCGCCGCACCCGCACGGCCTCGGCCGCGATCGCGGCCAGCTGGCGGGGCCGCGGTTCCGGCACCACCCCGGCGTCGGTGAAGGTCAGCACCTCGGTGCCCATCCCGCGGAAACCGTTCACCTCCATGAAAAACGACGACGACAGCGTCCGCACCCCCGGCCTCAGCCCCACGCCCTTGAGCCCGGCCCGGATCACCTCCGCGGTCGTGTGGACGGCCCCGGCGACCACCCCGTCCACCTCCCCGCCCCGCAGCATGGCGACCGCGCGCTGCAGCCGCCCTGGCGCCTCCGCGTCCTCGGCCTCCGCCTCCAGCACCACCGGCCGGACCACGCCCCGCCGCGCCAGGATCGCCGCGGCCTCCGCCACCCGGGGATCGTCCCCCTCGGGGAAGGCGATCCTCCGCCCCAGGCGCCGCGCACGCGCCTCGAGGCCGTCGGTGAAGGTCACGAAAGGTGCCGGCGGAGGCGCTCCAGCACCGGGGCCGAGACGAAGCTGCTCACGTCCCCGCCCAGAGCGGCCACCTCCCGCACCAGAGACGCCGACAGGAACGAGTACCCCAGGTCGGGCACCAGGAAGATCGTCTCCACTCCGTCGTACAGCTCGCGGTTCATCTGCGCCATCTGGAACTCGTACTCGAAGTCGGCCACCGCCCGGAGTCCCCGCACGATGAACCGGGCGCCCACCGTGCGCGCGAAGTCCACAAGGAGCCCCGTGAAGGAGACGCACTCGATCCGCGGCTCGTCGGCGAAGACCTCCCGCATGATCTCGAGGCGTTCGGGAACGGCGAAGAGGTGGTGCTTGCTCTGGGACGCGGATTCGGCCACGGCGACCACCAGCCGGTCGCAGACGCGGAGCGTGCGGCGGGCGACATCCTCGTGCCCCCGCGTCACCGGGTCGAAGGACCCGGGGTATACACCCACGACCGGACGGAAGTTCGTCATGCGACTTCATCTCCTGGCTGCCCCACCCTCGTGAGGGCGGTGTCTCCGTATCGGCGCTGCTCGGCGACCGCGTCCGGCGGGAAGGGCTCGGTCGCCCGGTGCTCCACCCAGAATTCCCGGGCGAACGGACCGGCCGCGTAGCACGCCACCAGCTGCGATGTGTAACCACGGTCGTAGGGAGGGTCCGCGAGGGCAAGGTCATACGCGAACGGTTCCAGTGCACGCAGGTGCGCCATCGCGTCACCCCGGATCACGGTCGCGTCGGGGCCGGCTCCAAGCACCCGGATGTTCCGCTCGAGAACGCGTGCGGCCCGGTGACTGCGTTCCACGAAGGTGACGTGCGCCGCCCCCCGGCTGAGCGCCTCCAGCCCGAGGGCTCCCGAGCCCGCGAAGAGATCCATCACGTGGGCACCCCGGATCCGGCCTGCCAGGATGGACATCCAGGCTTCCCGGACCCGGTCGGTCGTGGGGCGGACGCCGCGGCCCGGCACCGGCACGATCCGGCGACTCTTCCACTTTCCGGCAATGATTCTCAAGTGGGGCAACCTCGCTGGCTGGGGCGCGGCGCGTGGCAGCGGCGCGTTCAGCCGGAGGGACGGATGTCCAGGACCTTCGCCTCGATGGTGGTGTGTCCCCTGAAGGTATTCTCCATGAGGTTGAAGGCCACATCGACCGGTCCTTCCGTAAGGGCGTCCACCGACGGCACCCGGTCGGCAAGGCGAAACCCGATGGCCCCGAGGCTCGCGCCGTCACCGGCCACGTGGAACTTGAGATGACCTCCCTTGAACACCCTCGGCGGGGCGGTGAGCCGGACGCGGCGGGCAACGAACACGGGTTCGGGGTTGCCCCGTCCGAAGGGGCCGACGTGCCGGAGATAGCGGTGGAGGTCGGGGTCCACCTCGCTCAGCGCGAGTTCCAGGTCGGTGCGGAGCTCGGGCCGGGGCTCGGCCCCGCCCAGCGTGCGACGGGCCAGGGCGCAGAAGGCCTCGCGAAAGGCGGGAAGACGGTCGCGGACGATGTCCAATCCCGCGGCCTGATGGTGGCCGCCGAAGCGCACGAGGTGCTCGGAGCAGGCGGCGATGCACGCGTGCAGGTCGAAGGAGGGGATCGATCGTGCGCTCCCGCGACCAAGTTCCTCGTCGAAGGCAACGACCACAACCGGCCGGCAGATGCGCTCGACGAGGCGGGATGCGACGATCCCGATCACGCCGGAGTGCCAGCCGTCTCCCGACACGACGACGGCGCGGTCGCGGGACGGCTCGTACTCGCCCTGCAGCGCCTCCAGCGCTTCGGCGGTCGTGTGTTCTTCAACGCTGCGGCGCTCTCCGTTGTTGGTCTCCAGGATATCCGCCAGGCGCCCGGCTTCGGCGTGGTCATGGGTCAGCAGCAGCCGGAGCGCCGCCATCGCGTCGCCGACGCGACCCGCGGCGTTGATGCGCGGACCGAGCTGGAAGGCCACCGCCGCCGAATCGAGCGGGTTTGCGGGACCGGGGCTGAGGCCCGCACGCCGGATCAGCGCCGCCAGCCCCGGGCGCGTGGTGTGCGTGAGGGCACGGAGGCCGTAGCGGGTGAGCACGCGGTTTTCCCCCGACTGCTCCACCTGGTCGGCGATGGTCGCGAGCGCAACCAGGTCCAGGTACTGCCAGCTCTCCTCCTCCGCGCGTCCCAGCGCTGCCGCCAGCAGCTGTCCCACCTTGAAGGCGACGCCCGCGCCGCAGAGGTCCTTGTTCGGATAGGCGCAGTCTGACCGGTTGGGGTTGACCACAGCCAGCGCGGGGGGCAGTTCGGGGCCGGGCCTGTGATGGTCCGTGACGATGACGTCCATCCCTGCCGCGACGGCCTGCCGCACCGGATCCAGCGCCGTGATCCCGCAGTCAACGGTGACCAGCACCGCCGCGCCCAGCGCCACGGCACGATCCACGCCGGGGCGGGAGAGGTCGTAGCCGTGCCGGAGACGGTCGGGCACGATCGCGTCGGCTTTGCCGCCAAGCGCCCGGATCCACGCCGCGAGAAGCGCCGCCCCGCTGATCCCGTCCACGTCGTAGTCGCCGTGGACCACCACCTGTTCGCCTTGCGCGACCGCCCGGGCCAGACGCCGGACGGCCCGGTCCGCGTCGGTCAGGCCGGACGGATCATGTAGCGAGCCGAGCATCGGACGCAGGAAGGATTTGGCTTCTTCGGTCGTCCGGTACCCCCGGGCGGCGAGCAGCCGGCAGAGAGCGGACGGGAGCCCGAGTCCGCCCCGCAACGCGCGGACGGCGTCGGGGTCGGGCGGTGGTCCGATCCTCCAGAGTGGGCGCGCCGAGAGCCGGGCGGCAGTCCCCTGGGGACCGGACTTCACGTCTTGTTCGCCGGCTCCGGGAGTCCGTCCGGGACCACATCGGGCGGCGCCGTAACGATGACGCCGCAGGCTTCGCAGCTCACGAGCCGCCCCGAGGAGCGGATCTCGTTCTGAAGCTGCAGGGGGATGAGCGAGAAGCAGGCCCCGCAGGCGCCGTCATCGGTCATCGGCGCTACGGCCACCTTGCGTCCGCCCTTTGCAATATCCTCGTAGACCGCCAGGTACCTCCGCTCGATGCCCTCGGCGAAGAGCCCGCGCCGCAGCTCCAGCGACGACGCCTCGGACCGGATCGCCTCCTGTTGGGCGAGGATCTCCTCCTTCTTCGGAGCGAGGGCCGAATGGGCTTCCTCCATGCCGGCCCGCTGCTCGTCAAGCCGTTCCTCGAAGCGGCCGATCTGGTCCAGGAGGCTGATCACTTCCTGCTCCTCCCGATCCAGCGCGCGGCGCACCATTCCGAGTTCCGCCTGGACCGCGGCCTCCTCCCTGACATTTCTCACCAGGTTGAGGCGTTCCTCCAGCCGGTGTACGCGGAGCCGCTTCTCCTCGGCCGCGAGGCGCATCCGCCGCTCTTCCAGCCTGAGGTCCTTGACCCTGGCCTCGGTCGCGGTGACCTCTTCGGCGAGTTCCCGGGCCGGTACCTCGGCCGCCTCCAACTGCCCCTGAAAGGACTCGACCCGGTCCTGAATTGACCGGATCTGCCGATCCATGGTCTGAAGTTCCAGCAGCTGGCCGGATACCGGGCCGATTTCGACCGTCACGATGGGCCTTCCTCCTTCCGTTGGCCGGTTCCCGCGGCCCTCCAAGTGGATCTACGCCAATCGGGACCCCCGGCGTTCTTTTCCTTGCTCAGCCTTAGTATGTCTCTCATCAGCCTACGCTTTTCCTCCTGCTCGCCCGCGCTGCGAACCTGAAACTGCCGAACCTCCAGTTGGCGATCGATGGCACTGACAACGATCGCCTGCACCGCATCGTCAAAAACCTCGTCCTGCGGGACCTCGCGGTCTCTCATGAGCTTTTCGAAGAGCTGCACCGCTTCCGGGATCGCCCCTTCCGGCGGGGCCTCCAACTCCGTGTCTTCTACCAGCCATTCGAAGATGGTACGGTAGCGCCCGTCCTCCAAGTCCGAGGGGCCGATGCGTTCCGCTGCCCGCTCGACCCAATCCCGGTTCTGGACAAGGAAGAGGAGGAGATAACGCTCGGCGCCCAGCCCGTGAAAGCGCGGCGACGGCCTCCGCTTCGGGACCGGCACGGTAGCGCGACGCGCGCGGCGCGGCCCGGGGGCATCGTGCAGCTCGGCCTTCAGGGTATCGATCTGAACGCCGGTAAGGTCCGCGACCCTCGACAGGTAGATGTCCCGCAGCCGCGGATCCCTGACCGCCCTGAGCGTGGGCAGGAGCCGGTCCAGCGCGTCGCGCGTCTTCCCGATCGACGAGAAGAAGTCGCGCTCTTCGAGCATCGCGATCTTGCGGTCCAATACGTCTACGGATTGCCGGGCGAATTCCTTCACCGCTTCCGCCCCTCCGTCGCGCGCGACCGAGTCCGGGTCCTCCCCCTCCGGAAGGGTGGCAACGGACGCGTGCAACCCCTGCGCCAGCAGCGTATCCGCGGCTCTGAAGGTGGCCCGCAACCCCGCCGGGTCGTTGTCGAAGAGGATGCGCACCTGCTTTGTGTACCGGGCGAGCAGCCGCGCGTGCGCCTCCGTGAGTGCCGTGCCAAGCGGCGCCACCGCGTTCGCGACGCCCACCGCGGCGAGCGACAGCGCGTCCATGAACCCCTCGACGAGGAGCGCATCCCCCTTCCGGCGGATGTGGTTGCCGGCCCAGCTGAGACCGTAGAGGAGCTCGCCCTTGTGGAAGATCGGGCTCTCGGGCGAGTTGAGGTACTTGGGCGCGCCCTTCCCCTCCGGGCCGAGCAGCCGTCCGCCGAAGGCCACCACGCGCCCGGAGACCGCCTCGATGGGGAAGACCACGCGGTTGCGGAACGCGTCGTAGAGCTGGTCCCGGTTTTCGCTCTTCTTGAGCAGCCCGAGTTCCAGCAGGATCCCCTCGCCGATGCCCAGGGCCGATGCGGCGTCGCGCAGCGCCCCCCACTCGTCGGGCGCGTAGCCCAGGCCGAAGCGTTCGCCGGTCTCGCGCGAGATCCCCCTCCGCTCGAGATACTCGCGGGCGGCCTTTCCGCCCTCCCACTCCCAGAGCCGCTCCTGGAAGAAGACGCCCGCGTGCGCCGTGGCCTCGTAGTAGGGCCGCCTGGGGTCGTCGCCCTTCCTGCCGCGCCTGACCTCCTTCACCTCGACCCCGCTGCGCGCCCCGACGTACTTGACCGCGTCCGTGAAGCTCATCCCCTGGTGTTTCATCAGGAACGAGAACACGTCGCCCGATTCACCGGACGAGAAATCGTGGAAGAACGCCTTGGCGGGGATCACATAGAAGGAGGGTGTCTTTTCCTTCTTGAAGGGACTGAGGCCCCGGAAGTCCTTGCCCGCCTTCTTCAGCTGCACGAAGTCGCCGATGATCCCGACGATGTCGGCCCGGGCCCGGACCTCCTCCACCACGTGGTCCGGAATCATCCTACCGGATCCTCACCAACGTGACGCCGTGACCGCCCTCGCCCGGCCGGCCCGCGCGCGCGCCCTCCACCCTCGTATCGCGGGCGAGAACCTCCGACACCCTCTTGCGCAGCGCCCCGGTGCCCATTCCGTGGATCACGCGCAGCTCGCGAAGGTCGGCCACCGCAGCCTCGTCGAGCGCGCGGCAGAGCGCCATCTCGGCCTCGTGGGCACGCATCCCGCGCAGATCCACTTCGGTGGCCGGGTCCGGGATGTCGCCGCTCCACCGGGACGCCTTCGGCACGGCAGGGCCCGCCCCCCCCTCCCCGCCCCCCACGCGGCCCAGACGGCTGCGCGGTACCCTCATGCGGACGCCTCCCACCAGGACAGCCACCCGGTCCCCCTCGACCTCCATGACCGTGCCCTCGGCCCCGGTGTCGCTCATCCGGACCGCCGCACCGGCCTCCAGCTCCGGCGCATCCGGCCCGCCGGCCTCCCGCGGCGGTCCTCCCCCATCAGGCGCGGGCTCCTCGAGCGCCCGCGCGGCCTCCTCCACCGTCCTGCGGGCCCGCCGTGCGGCCTCCCGGGCGGACACGCCGTCCCGGTCCCGGTCCTGCAGGCGCTCGATCGCCGCCTCCACTTCGCGGCGCGCCTCCAGGAGCATGGTGCGCGCCTCCCTGCGGGCCCGGGCCGCGGCTTCCCGCTCGGAGCGCCGCAGCGCCGCCTCGCGCGTCGCCAGTTCGGCCTCGAGGTCGCTGGCGCGCCGCCGCTCGGTCTCCAGGGCCGCGAGAAGGCGCGAGACGCTGCGCTCCTTCCGCTCCAGCGTCTCCAGGAGGTCGTCGAGGCGTGCCTCCGCACGGTCGCGGTAGCCGTCCGCGAGGTCCAGGACCTCGTCCGGGAAGCCCAGTCCGCGGGCAATCGCCAGTCCGTAGCTGCGGCCGGGGCGTCCCTTCGTGAAACGATAGGTGGGCGCGAGGCGCTCGCCGTCGAAGTCGAGCGAGGCGTTGACGATGCCGTTGCCGGGCGCGGCCAGCCGCTTGAGCCCCCCCATGTGCGAGGTCACCACCGCGAGGCAGCCGCGCTGGGCGAGCGTTTCGATCAGCGCCCGCGCCAGGGCCTCGCCCTCCTTGGGGTCGGTACCGGCGCCGGGCTCGTCGATGAGCACCAGGGAGCGCGATCCGGCACCACGCAGGACCTCCTGGAGGTTGCGGAGGTGGGCCGAGAAGGTGGACAGGGAATCGGCGATGGACTGTTCGTCGCCGACATCGGCGTAGAACGAGTCGAAGGGCGGAATGCGGGTGCCGGGCCCCGCGGGGGGGATCACCCCCGACTGGGCCAGCGACGCGATGAGCCCCACCGACTTGATGAAGACCGTCTTGCCGCCGGTGTTGGGACCCGTCACGACCACCACGCGATCCTGCGGGTCGAGTTCGATGTCGAAGGGCACTGCGTCGGTTCCTCCCGCCACCAGCAGAGGGTGGCGTCCCCGCCGTATGCATATCCCCCCACCCGTGGCGTCACCCGCGATGGTCCCCGTGATCTCCGGCACGCTCCCGTCCCAGCGGGCCGCCGCGCGCGCAAGGGCGACCCGGGCGTCCATCAGGGTGAGGGCCCCGAGCGAGTCGGCAAAATCACGCGCCAGGGGACGGCAGCGCCCGGTCAGCTCACGCAGGACGCGCTGCACCTCGCGAACCTCGGCCCGCTCCATCTCCCGCACCCGGTTCATCTCCTCGATCGCGGAAGGAGGCTCGACGAAGACCGTGGCGCCGGAGGACGATTCGTCGTGGACGTACCCTCCCACCACCCTCTTCCCCTCCCTCCGCACCGGGATGACGTAGCGCCCTTCGCGAATCGACACGGAAGCCTCCGGAACCCGGTAGCGCTCGTCGATACCGGTCAGAAGGCCTTCCAGGTGCCGGACGACCCGGTTGTGGGCGCCGCGCAACCGGGCGCGGATCCGCCCGAGCTCCCTGCTCGCGCTGTCGAGGACCGTCCCGTCCAGGTCCACCGAGCGGTCGATCGAGGACTGCAGCCGCGGGTGCGACAACAGACGGGTCCGCAGCTCCTGCAGCGCCGGCAGTCCCCCGGCACCCTCCGCCAGGGCGCGGTCCATGGCGTGCCCCACCGCCAGCAGGCCTCCCAGCCGGGCCAGCCCGGCCGCGGGGAGGACCGAGCCCTCGACTTCCAGGCGCGCCACCGTGGACCGGGCGTCGGGGACGGAGGGGAACGCCCAGTCGCTGCGCGGCTCCAGGAAGCGGACCGTTTCCGCCACAGCGTCCAGCCGCGCCCTGACTGCATCCGGGTCGGAGGAGGGCCGGAGTCCCCGTACCATCTCCCGGCCCGCCGTCGTCGACGCGAGGCCGGCAAGGTACTCCAGGACCCGGTCGAATTCGAGGACCTGGAGGGCGCGGCCCGGCATCCTACCCGAGCTCCTCCCGGACGATCGCCGAAGCCGCCCGTCCGTCGAATCTGCCGCGGATCCGGGGCATCAGCCCGGCCATCACGGCCCCAATGTGACCGGCGCCCCCGTCAACCAGTTCGCGAACCATCCCCCGCACGTCGTCAGCACCCAGTTCGGGTGGGAGATAGCCCCTCAGCACCTGTTCCTGTTCGCGCTCGCGCGCCGCCAGATCCGCGCGGCCCCCTTCCTCCATCTGGGCGGAGGCGTCCTGACGCTGCTTGATCGCCCTGGCCACGACCATGCGCACCCCGTCGTCGTCCAGGGCATCCCGGGTCTCGATCTCCCTGTTCCTCACTTCGGCGAGGGTCGTCGAAAGAACCAGTGTGCGGACCTTGTCCCTGGCCCGG
Source organism: Longimicrobiales bacterium (assembly GCA_965206305.1). Classification (GTDB taxonomy): domain Bacteria; phylum Gemmatimonadota; class Gemmatimonadetes; order Longimicrobiales; family Gaopeijiaceae; genus Bin94. The sequence continues at coordinate 3,248,430 of CBDBJI010000004.1, forward strand.
CGCGCCTCGTTCAAATCCGACCTCAGCTTCTCCTTCAGTGAATCCTTCAATGCCGTCGCCTCCTCTCGACCGGACCGTGCAACGTTCCCTCAAGATACCGGCGGAGGGCCTCGCGGGGGATCAACGAAGGTCTCACAGGAGATCTCGCGGGCGGTGTCATGGAGGCCCGGCGGAGGCTTCGCGGGACCCGCAGGCGGCCCACGGGAGCTCCAGCGCCGCCGATTCCGGACCCGGCGTCCCATCGAGCCATATCAGGTCCCCGGAAGGGGTGATACCGTAGATGTCCCCGCGGACACTACAACGACACGGGAGCATCATGGTCTGGACAACGGAGTGTGTGGTGGACATCCTGCGCCGCGGCGGTCCCGGCGCGCTGTCGACGGAAAGACTGACGGCGGAGCTGAGGCGGTCTCGTCCTCCCGTTCTGCTGACGCGCGAAAGGCTCGAATACCTGATCGACGAGTCCGACGGCCGCGTGGCTCTCATCGAGGTGCGGCTGGACGACCCGGAGCGCACGGTCGTCGAGAGCTGGGTCTTCCTGACCGATCCGCGAGACCGGCCCAGCCGGCCGGCGATCTCGGCGGAGCTCTGGCGGAGCCTCGCGGCGCTGGCGGAGGATCTGGACACGTCCTCCAGGGTGGAGGTGTGCCGGTGGATCCTCACGGCACGCAGCGCGGAGCTCGCCTGCTCGATCGCTCTCGGTGCCCGGCCCGCGCGCCCCCAACGCGCCAGGCGGCGTCCCCGGCAGTCCCCGGAATAGACTCCGCTGCGTTCGGACAGCGATGCGCCCGGGCGGGGCCACCCCGCTCAACCGGGGGGATCAGCTGAGTGCTTCCTTCACCCTGGACCAGAAGCCACGCCGCTGCCCGCGCTCTATCTTCTCGGGCGGGGCGTCTTCGACCCGGCGGAGTTTGCGCAACAAACTCTCCTGCTCGGTGCTCAGCCGGGTCGGCACCCAGACGGCGAACCGGACCAGCAGATCGCCCTGCCCGCGGCCATTCAACTCGGGAACGCCCTCGCCCTCGATCCGGATCACCTCCCCGCTCTGGATCCCGGCCGGGACATCCACCCAGGAGCTCCCGTCCACGGTGGGCACGGTGATCCGGCTCCCGAGCGCGGCCTGGCTGAACGTCAGGGGCACCTCCACGACCAGGTCGTTTCCCCGTCGCACGAAGCGGTCGTCCTCCATGACCTCGAGCAGCACGACGATGTCTCCCCGGGGCCCGCCGCGCGGACCCGCGTTCCCCTCCCCGCGCAACGTGATGTAGTTCTCGGACGAGACCCCCGCCGGGATATCCACCTGGATCTCCCGCTCGGCGCGCACTCGCCCGTCGCCCCGGCAGCGATGGCAGCTCTCGGAGATGATCGTCCCCTCGCCCGCGCAGCGGCGGCAGGGCGTCACGCTCACGAACTGGCCGAAGACCGAACGTTCGACGCGGCGCTCCTCCCCCGCGCCGCTGCAGTTGGGACAGGTCAGCGGGCGGGCGCCGTCCTTCACCCCCGTGCCGGAACAGGACTCGCACACCTCCAGCACCGACACCCGCACCTTCCTGCTGGCGCCATCGCGAACATCCTTGAGAGACAGGGGCAGTCTGAGCCGAAGCGACTTGCCCCGGGTGGCCCGGGGGCCGCGCCTGCGTGTCCCGAACAGCCCCTCGAGTCCTCCGAGACCGCCGAAGTCCCTCATGAAGACCTCCAGCGCGTCGGAGAAGTCGAGTCCGCCGCCGAAGCCGCTCGGTCCGCGGATCCCCTCCTTGCCGTAGCGGTCGTAGCGGGCCCGCTTGTCGGGATCCCTCAGCACCTCGTACGCCTCGGTGACCTCCTTGAAGCGCTCTTCCGCCTCCCCGGAGCCCGCGTTGCGGTCCGGGTGGTACTCCAGCGCCACCTTGCGGTAGGCCTTCTTGATTTCGTCCTGGCTGGCGGTCCCGGGAATGCGGAGCAGAGAGTAGTAGTCGGACATTTATGTGATGGGCCGCTTTTCGGCTGCGATGCGTCGCCGCTCGCATGCCGGGATGAGTCCGTCCACGGCTGCTAGGGCTCCAGCATCCGGGTGACCAGGGATGAAGTGTAGTCCACGATGGCGATGACCTTTTCGTAGGGCATCCTCGTGGGCCCGATGACACCGAGGATACCGTGCAGCCGCCCGAATCGGTATCCCGAGGTGACGAGCGTGAACCCGGCGAGCTCCGGCGCGTGTTCGGACCCGATGGTGACGAACGGCCCCTGCCGCGCGATGCGGGTGCCCAGGACCTTCGCCAGGAGCTCCTTCTGCTCGGTCAGCGCGATCAGGTCCTTGAGGCGGTCGCTGGTCGAGAACTCCGGCTGCGCCGCGATCGAGGATGTCTGACCCAGTACGACCTGGTCCTCCCCGGTGGTTTCGGCCGCGAAGAACTCCTCGCCCGATTCGACGAAGATGTTGAGGATGTCGCGTGCGGCGGAATTCTCCACCGCGTCCCGGAGACGGTCCCCGAACGAGCGCCGTATCTCCTCGAAGGTGAGGCCGCCGAGCCGCTCGTTGAGGACCTGGCGGATCAGGTCCAGGATGTCGGAGGGCGCCTCGCCCGGAAGGTCGACGTACACGGTACGGACCATCCCGGACTGGACCGTGACGACCATCAGCACCTTGTGCGAAGACACCTGGATGAGGTCGATCTTCTCCAGGCGGGCGTTGTCGAGCTGGGGAACGGACCCGACGCCGAGTTCGTTGACCAGGATTCCCAGCGCCCGCGCCGCGTTCTGGAGGACCCGCTCGAGGGTGGAGCCCTCCGTCCACAGTTCCCGCTCGATCCTGGCCTTCTCCAGCTCGGTCAGACTCTCCGGCTGCACGACGCTGTCCACGAAGAACCGGTAGGCGAGATCGGTGGGGACCCGCCCCGCCGAGGTATGCGGATGGGTCAGGTAGCCCTCCTCCTCGAGGTCGGCCATCGTGTTGCGGATCGTGGCCGGGGAGACGCTGAAGTTGTAGCGGCGCGCCAGCGTCCGGCTCCCCGCGGGCTCGGCGGTCTCGACGTATCTGCGAATGACCGCCTCGAGCACCGCGCGCTCCCGCCTGGAGAGCAGTGGGCGTTCTGTCGGCTGTGGCAAGTCCATGATCACATCGTTCCGTGGCAAACCCCTGGGTACTTGAAAATCTCCCGTGCACCGCCGCCGTCAACCGGGGCGGACGCCGCAGGGGGGCCCGGCGACCCCTCGGAGCCACTTCGTTCGAGGGCGGCCTCGAGTTCCAGGGTCAGTACATCCAGGATAAGCCAGCCTTCGGGTGTCAGGCGAACGGCACCGCCCTCCCGCTCCGCGAGGCCCGCAGCCTCCCAACGACCCACGACGGGTGAGGCGGCGGTTCCCACTGCGGTTGCGTCGAGTCCCGCCCGGGTCCGCAGCGCGAGCCACACCGCCTCCAACCGGGCCTGCTGCGGGGTGGGGACTTCGCCGCCCGCTCGCGCGCTTCCCGACCGGGCGACCCGGTCCCGGTACGCCGTCCACCCGCGCTCGTTCCACCAGCGCCGCCCGTCGCAGTAGCTGTGTGCCCCGTTTCCCAACCCCAGGTAGGGCGCCCCTTGCCAGCAGGCGGTGTTGTGACGGGAGGCGAATCCGGGCAGCGCGAAGTTCGACACCTCGTAGTGCTCGTAGCCGGCGCGGGCGAGGGTCTCGGCGGCGAGGAGGTATTCGTCGCGGTAGCGCGTCTCGCCGCAAAGGGTGATCCGCTCCTCCCCCACCGCGCGTGCCAGCGGCGTACCCTTCTCCACGGTCAATCCATACAGGGAGACGTGCGGCGCCTCCAGGCCCAGCGCGCGCTCCAGATCGCCCTTCCAGTCGCGTGAGACCGTGCCCGGAAGTCCGAAGATGAGGTCAACGGACAGGTTGCGGATCCCGGCCGCCCTCGCCGCCTCCAGGGCCTCGCCGGCTTCGTCGGCCAAATGCAGGCGGCCCATCCACCGCAGCGCCGCGGGGCTGAAGCTCTGGACGCCGAAGGACACGCGATTGACCCCCCCTTTCACCCACTGCTTCGCGACCTGTGCTCTGAACGACTCGGGGTTGGCTTCCACGGTCCACTCGAAACCGGGCGCCCGGGTGCGCTCTCGTCCGACCACGGCGGCCAGCTCCGCCACATGGCGCGGATCCAGCACGGACGGTGTGCCGCCGCCCACGTAGAGGGTCTCCAGCTCAGGAGACAGGCGGACGCGGCCGGACCCCTCCAGCCACTCCAGCTCCGTCCGGATCGCAGCCAGCCACTCCACGCTGTCCGGATGGCGCTGCACCTCCACCGCGAAGTCGCAGTAGCAGCAGCGACGTGCACAGAACGGCGCGTGCACGTACACGCTGCCCACCCCGGCGGGCGCCTTCACGCCGCCCCCTCCCGGACCATCATCGGCGAGCGGCCCGGCATCCGCATGACCCGCCCGTCCCGGGTGGGCGTCACATACCCCCGGATCTCCAGGATCATCAGCAGGGCCCCTACCTCGTCCGCCGCGCGCCCGGCCTCAGCCGCCACCTCTTCCACGGTGACGGGGGCGGCGGGGACCGCGGCGAGCAGATCGCGCAGTTCCGGTTCCGGGGGCACGGATCGAGCGGCGAAGGAATCGCCTCCGAGGCTCGTATCCGTAACGATGGCGGCTCCCTGGGCGATCAATCGGTTCGTACCCTCGCTGGTGGCGCGGTCGATCGGCCCCGGCACGGCATGCACCTCGCGCCCCAGCGCCAGGGCCTGATCGGCGGTGATGAGCGCGCCGCTCCGCCGCGACGCTTCCACGATCACCACGTCGCTCGCGAGCGCGGCGATGATCCGGTTGCGCCTTGGGAAGTGATGCGGCTCGGCGCGCGTCCCGGGTTCGAATTCGGAGACGACCACGCCGTGCTTCACGATCTCCCGGTAGAGCCCGGTGTTGCTCGCCGGCGAAGCGACGTCCACCCCGGACCCGAGCACGGCGGCCGTGTGCCCGGGGAGCGCGCCCCGGTGCGCCTCGGCATCGACACCCATCGCCATCCCGGACACCACGCACCGGCCCCGCTCTGCCAGCCGGGCGCCCAGCGCGCGGGCTACCCGGCGTCCGTACGCGGTGGCGCGCCGGGAGCCCACAACGGCCACGCACGGCCCATGAAGCAGCTCCGTCCTCCCCCGGGTGAACAGCACCGGAGGCGGGTAGTCCAGGTTGCCGAGCCGCTCGGGGTACCCGTCGCTTCTGTAGACCAGCACCCCGATCCCCGCCTCCCCGCACCGACGCAGGAGATCGCGCGCCCGCCGGCCCGGCCCCGCATCACGGCGTGCCTTCTCGGCCCGCCGGTCCGCCTCCTCCGCGAACACCTTGCCGTCCCCCTCCAGCGCCGCGCCCGGCGAGCCGAAGCGGTCGACCAGCTTCCGGAAACGCCTGGGGCCGACCCCCGGCACGCAATACAGCGTCAGGGCCTCGATCACGGGTCCTCCGGATCCGGAGGCTCCGTCGCGGCGCGCGACGCGGCGAGCTGCTGCCAGCACCCCTCCAGCAGCTCGCCCACGCCTGCGCCGCTGACGGCACTGACCCGGTAGACGCCCCACGCATCCGGCGCCTCCACCGCTGGCGGCTCGTCCCCGGGGGCGTGGAGGTCCATCTTGGAGAACGCCACCGCGTATGGAAGATCGGCAAGCCCGGGGGCGTGCGACGCCGCGTAGCGTTCCAGCTCGCCGAGCAGCCCTTCCAGCGTTGCCGCGGGTTCCGGCCCGTCCACGGGAAGCAGGATCACGAGTGCGCGCGTGCGCTCGATATGGCGCAGAAAGCGGTGGCCCAACCCTTTGCCCTCGTGCGCCCCCTCGATGATCCCGGGGATGTCGGCCACCACGAAGGAGCGAAACCCCGGCAGCTCGACGACCCCAAGGTTGGGCGTGAGCGTCGTGAAGGGATAGTCGGCGATCTTCGGCCGGGCGTGACTGATGCGGGCGAGCAGCGTGGACTTGCCTGCGTTGGGCTCACCGACCAGGCCCACGTCGGCGAGAAGTTTGAGTTCGAGGCGAACCCTCCTCTCCTCTCCTTCGACGCCGGGTTCCCATCGCCGGGGAGCCTGCCGCGTGGGCGAGGTGAAGCTTGCGTTCCCCCGTCCGCCCCGCCCCCCGAGCGCAACGACCAGGGCCTCGTCCGCCTGCAGCAGCTCGCCCAGCACTTCACCGCTGCCGTCGTCGACGGCGATCGTGCCGCGCGGCACCCGCAACTCGAGGTCGCGCCCGCTCCGGCCCGTCCGGTTGGAGCCTTCGCCGTGCATCCCCCGCTGCGCGCGGTAGTGCCGCTTGTAGCGGAAGTCGCTCAGGGTGGTGAGCCCTGGGTCCGCCACCAGCCGCACGTCGCCCCCCTTCCCCCCGTCCCCACCCGAGGGCCCTCCGCGCGGGACCCCCCTCTCGCGCCGGAACGCTTCCGCGCCCGATCCGCCGTTACCGCCGCGCACCTCGATCGTCACCGAGTCCAGGAACATGGCGATCCCTCCCTGCGCGTGCTCACGGGTCCACGACCAGGCGGCCCACCACATCCCCCAGGGTGTTGGTGAGCGGCGGCTCCACATCCTCCGCCAGCGCGCGGGCGGCACCCTTCGAAAGGATGCCGGCTCGCGCCAGAACGGCCAGCAGCGCCGGCGGGGCCGCCCTCCAGGCCCCGTCTTCCACCTTGACGGCAACGCCGAGCCCCCGCTCCCGGTCGGCCGCCGCATAGACCCCCTCGGCCCCCGTCTTGGCGAGCACGCGACCCCCCTCCGCCTCGACGAGCCGGGTGCAGAGCCGATCGGTGCCCGCCACCATGAAGGGGTGCGAGACCATGGCGCCGACCACCCGGCCGGGCGCCCCGCCCTCCCCCGCGGCCGCCACCAGCCGCGCCATCGCTCCGGCGAGATCCCGGAGCGGGATCGCGAAGGTGGGCACGCCGCAGCCGTCCACGGCCCATGGCATCACGCGGGGATCGCACCGCGCCCACCGGGCGAGTTCGCGCCGGATTCGCAGTTGCACCGGGTGCTCCGGGTGCTCGTAGCGCTCCAGAGGCCAGGCGTGGAAGGCGGCCAGCGCCAGCATCCCCGCGTGTTTCCCCGAGCAATTGCTCATGATCGAGGTGAGCGGAGTGCCCGCGGCGGCGAGTTCCCGCTCGCGTTCGCGCCGGAGCGGGGGGTGGGGACCGCAGACGAGCAGCGACTCCGCCACACCGGCCTTCGCCAGCATCGAGCGCGCCACCACCAGGTGTGCCTCTTCCGAATTGTGTGATCCGCAGCACAGCGCGATCTCCTCACTGGAAAACCCGAAATGGTCCGCCGCCCCGTCCGCCACCAGCGGAAGGGCCTGAAACGGCTTCGCCGCCGACCGCAGCACCGTGGGGCGTCCGGCATCTCCCCAGCTGGCGACGATGCGCCCCGCGACGTCCGCAACCACCGCATGCACCCGGTGGGTCGATTCGAGGAGCGGCCCCCTGCCCGCCGACACCGTCAGGGGCTGGCCACCCGGTCTCAAGGGAGGGTGCATCCGGCGACGCTCAACATTGGCGGCTGCGGGCGGGCGTTGCCATGGTGCGATGGGCGCCGGGTCCGGCCGAGGCGGTCAGCGTGGGCCATCGCTCCGCCCGGGCCCGCCTCTCTCAGCGCGGGCCATCCCCCGCGCCGGGCCCGCCCTCCGCCGGCGCGGTCGCCGCCAGGGGCGATCCCGCAAGCGCGAAAAGGGCGGCCTGGTTCTCCGCCGCGAGCAGCAGTTCCAACGCCCGGGCAAGCTGTGCGTCGCTCTTGCGGGTGCGCTCGAAACGTCCCGGATCGTCCCACGCGAGCAACGCGACTTCGCTGCCCAGGCGACGCGCCAGCGTGTTGCGCGCACGCAGGAGCGCCTCCAGGGGGACTTCGCCGCCGCGGTCCCGCAACGCGGCGTGGAAGCTCTCGAGATCCGCATCGGTGATGACGAACCCGGGCTCCAGATCCGGGTGTTCGCCGAGGTAGTTGACCGCCCAGTTCTGCAGGGCCGCGTAGAAGCCGTTGGCGGAGGCGAGGATCTCGTCCAGGGCGGTCCGTTCGACCGAGGGGAGCGTGTCCTGCAATACCCACAGGTCGGGAACGATGCCGCCCCCGCCGTGGAGCAGGCGTCCCCCGGCGGAGGTGAAGCGGGGCTTGTCGCCCAGGTCGGGTAGCTCCGCCGGATGCCCCTGCACGGTGATCGGTCTGTCCTCGAGGAGGGTAGCCCCCGCGCTCCGGTCCCGTTCGATCGAACGGCCGGCCGGCGTGAACCAGCGCGCGGTGGTGAGGCGCAGTACGTTGCCGCCCGGGAGCGGGAAGAGCGACTGGACGGATCCCTTGCCGTACGTCGTGGCGCCGATCAGCAGGGCGCGATCGTGATCCTGGAGGGCCCCCGCCAGGATTTCCGCCGCCGACGCGCTCGTCCCCTCCACCAGGACGACGACCGGCAGCGCCGGATAGGCCTGTTCCCGCATTGCGACGAAGGCCTCGGGCTGCGCCGCCCGGCTGCGGATCTCGACGATCGGCTTGCCCCGGTCGAGGAAAAGGTCCGTTAGCGCGACACCCTCGGTGAGCAGGCCACCCCGGTTGCTGCGCAGGTCCAGGATGAGCGACGTCATGCCCTCGGCCGTGAGCGAGTCGATTGCGGCGCGCACCTCCTGCGTAGTGGTGCGGTTGAAGATGAGGAGCGGCACGTACCCGATCCCACCCTCCAGCATGGCGGCGAAGGGAACCGACGGCACCCGGATCACCGCGCGCGTGACCTCGAAGGTGATGACGCGTTCAACGCCCGGGCGCCTCACCCCGATCCGTACGCTTGTCCCCGGTTCCCCCCTCAGCAGTCCCACGGCCTGGTCGGATACCCATCCCTCGACCGAATTGCCATCCACCTCCACGATCCGGTCGCCGGGCCTCATGCCGACCCTCGCGGCGGGAGTCGCCGGGATCGGGGCGGAAACCGTGATGAACCCATCCTGGTTGATGACTTCGATGCCGACCCCCGCGTAGTCGCCCTGGGTGCGGATCCGCTCCTCCTCCCAGGCCGTGGCCGGAAGAAATCGCGAGTTGGGATCCGCGAGCTGGTCGACCATACCGTTGATGGCCACCTCGTAGAGCTCGTCGACATCCACTTCCTCGACGAAGTCGTTCTTGATGTGCCGCATGACTTCGTTGAAGACGCGCGCGTGGATATAGATGTTGCTGCCCGAGCCAACGTCGCTCTGCAGGAACCATCCGCCGCAAACGACCGCGACGAGGAAGACCAGTCCCGGCAGCCGTGCCGACCTCGCCTTGTTCATCGGCCTCCTTCGCGTTGCCTGCCGGAAGTTTCCGGAAATCTCGAAACGACTTCGCGGCGGATCCGGCTTTCGACCTCATCGGGACTGCCGCACGCGGGCACGAGCACGGCGTTTCCGTGGGTCGCCGACAGTTCAACATACCCCTGCCGCACCCGGTGGTGAAAGTTGGCGGCCGCCGACTCGAAGCGGTCCCCGCCCTTGCCCTGCCGCTTCTGGCGGGCCATACCCTCCTCGACCGGCAGGTCGAGCACGATGTACAGGTCGGGCACCAGCCCCGCGGTCGCGTAGGCATTCAGATGTGCGATAGGCTCCACCCCAAGTTCCCGGCCGTAGCCCTGGTAGGCGAAGGTGCTCATGTCGAAGCGGTCGGACACCACCCAGCTGCCGCCGGCCAGTGCGGGCTCCACCACGCGCCGGACGAAGGCCGAGCGGGCGGCCAGAATCAGGAGCAGCTCGGTCTCCGGCGGCACGGCGAGGTCACTGCCGTGGAGAACCAGCTCACGAATCCGCTCCCCCACCCGGGTGCCGCCCGGCTCGCGCGCCCCCACCGCATCGAGGCCCGCCGCGTGCAGGAACGCGCGGAGCCGCCCGGCCTGTGTGGTCTTGCCGGTCCCCTCGGCCCCCTCGACGACGATGAAGCGCCCGCGCGGCACCTGCGAGGCCCGTCCTCTCAGGAGGTGAGGATGATCGGGGAGGATGAGCCAGCGCGCATCCCCTCCTGAATGGACGTGTCCGCCCTGTGCATGATCCTGTCGAAGTTCGCCTGCGCCGCGACCAGGCTCTGGTACACCGACAGCGCCTGCAGCTCCCCCAGAGCGGCCTGGTAGTTCTCCATGTCGGTGGGGGCGGGTTGCTCGCCCCGCTGCAGGGCCGCCTGCAGCGAACCCTCGATCTCGACCAAGCGGTTCCGCAGCCGGGTCATCTCGCGGTCATCGTCCGCGGACTCCTTCGCCCTGGCCAGCGTGCGGTACTCGGTAGTCCCCCCGAGGGCGCGTCCGAGCGACTCCGCCAGTTCCTCTATCCTGGACATCTCTTCAACCTCCTTGAGCTTGTGCAAAAACATAGCGGGGCCGTCGTCCGAGATCCTCGTGCACCGCCACCTCGTCGAGGCCCGCACACCCCCGCAGCATCTCCGCGACCACCTCCGTTTGTGAACTGCCCACCTCCAGACCCGCCCATCCTCCGGGGCGCAGGATCCCCTCCAGCCCCACCACCAGCCCGCGAATCACGTCGAGGCCGGCGTCCGGGGCCACCATCGCCGTCGGCGGCTCCCATTCCCTCACCTCCGGCTCGGCGCTCTGCCACTCCTCGCCGGTGAGGTAGGGCGGATTGGCGAGGACCAGGTCGAAGGTCATCCCCGCGAGGGGTTCCAGCAGGGCACCGGCCCTGAAGTCGATTCCCGGCTGCCCGCAACTCGCTGCGTTGCGACGGGCGAACTGCAGCGCGTCCACCGAGGTGTCGGTGGCTGTGACGCTGCGGGCAATTCCCTCGCCGGCCATCGCGATCGCGATGCAACCCGACCCCGTCCCCACGTCGAGGGCCGCCTCGAAGACCCGGTCCGGGCCCGCGACGCTCCTCAGCACGTCGAGGAGGTATTCGGTCTCCGGGCGTGGAATGGCAACCCCCGGGCCGACCTCCATCTCCAGGTTGCGGAACGGAGCCGAACCCAGCACGTACTGGAGCGGCTCGCGGGTGCCGCGGCGGCGCAGCAACGGCTTGTAGCGCGTCAGCTCACCGCCGGTGAGTGGCCGGTCGAAGTGCAGGTAGAGCTGAAGCCGGTCCATCCCCAGGACATGGGCCAGCAGGTACTCGGCGTTGAGGCGGCCGTTTTCGACCCCGCGGTCCTCCAGGTACAGGCCGCTGACGCGAATGACGTCGAGCACCCGCCAATTGCGCGGGGGCGCGGCGGCGTGCGTGCTCAATCGTCCAGCTCTCCCACGAGCCGCTCGTCGTCGTGTGCCAGCCTCAGCGCCGCCACGAGCTCGTCGAGATCGCCATCGAGGATGTCGCCGAGGCGGTAGAGGCTCAGGCCGATCCGGTGATCCGTGACCCGGTTTTGCGGGAAATTGTAGGTGCGGATCTTCGCCGAGCGGTCACCGGAACCGATCTGCGACCTCCGCTGGGCGGCTCGTTCGGCTTCCTGGGCCGCGATCTTGCGGTCCAGGAGCCTGGACCGCAGCACCTTCAACGCCCTGGCCTTGTTCTTGTGCTGCGACTTCTCGTCCTGGCAGGTGACCACGAGATCGCTGGGCAGGTGGGTGATCCGAACCGCGGAGTCGGTGGTGTTGACCGACTGTCCGCCGGGCCCGGACGACCGGAAGACATCGATGCGCAGATCCGCAGGGTCGATCTCGATGTCCACCTCCTCGGCCTCGGCGAGCACGGCCACCGAAGCGGCCGACGTGTGAATGCGGCCCTGGCTCTCGGTCTCGGGGACGCGCTGGACGCGGTGCACCCCGGACTCGTAGCGGAGACGTCCGTACGCCCCCCGCCCCCGCACGGTGAACACCACCTCCTTGATCGCCCCGGCAATCCCCTCCGAGAGGCCGACCAGCTCCACCGTCCACCCGCACCGCTCGGCGAGCCGACGGTACATCCTCATCAGGTCCCCCCCGAAGAGTCCCGCCTCGTCCCCACCCGTTCCCGCCCGGATCTCCACCACGGCCGGCCGGTCCTCCATCGGATCCGGCGGAACCAGCGCGGCCCGGAGCTTCGTCGCGGCCTCATCCACGCGCCCTTCCAGAGCGGCGATCTCCTCCCCGGCGAGCGCGCGCATCTCGGGGTCACCGGACTCGGCGTACAGTTCCTTCGCGCCGGCCATCTCGGTTTCCAGCGAAGCGAGCACCCTTCCGGCCTCGACCCCGGTGGCCAGCGCCGCCCGCTCCTGCCCGAGTTCGCGCAGCCGGGTTGGGTCGCGAACCACCGCCGGATCCGAAAGCTCGCGCTCGATGGCGTGAAATCGCTCTTTCGTGGCAGCGAAGCGTTTCTCGAGGCGCGGCTCGATCGGGCGTCTCCTTGGGACGGGTGACAAACGCGAAATATGTCAGAGGGCCGACCGGGGTTCAACGGAACCGCCCGAATTCGGGTGACGCGGTCCCATTCGTCCGGCCACCACGCTCGCCGCGAAGACGACAAGGCAGGCCAGACCGAGGAGGTCGCCGGTCAAGGTAAAAAGGGTAGCCCGACCGCGCCGGCTCGCCTCCAGCACCGCCACGCCCGCTGTGCCCGGCTCGAGCGCGAAGGGCGCCGCGACGCCGGTGGGGGGCACCGCGAAGGTGTAACCGGTCGAGGCGACCTGCAGCAGCGAGATCCGGTTCTCGATCGCGCGCAGCCGGCCGTGGGTGGCGTGCTGCCAGTAGGCCCAGGTGACGCGGAACTCGCGAGCCGGATCGAGCCAGTCGTCGTTGGAGAGAACCGCCAGCCACTCCGCCCCTTCCCGCGCGAGGGCGCGGGCGGTCTCGCCGAAGGCCGAATCGTAGCAGACCATGACGCCGACCCGCCGGCCGCCGGAGACGAGGGACCGTGCATCCCGGCCCGCCGCGTAGCCTCCTCCGCCAAAGGCGCGCTCTGCGCCGGGCCACCAGCCCGACCCCTCCAGTCCGGGGACGAGGTGGACCTTCCGGTAGGCGGACGACAGGCCGCCTGCGGGCGCCTGCAGGAACGCCGCGTTGTACCAGAGGGTGTCGGCACCCGCCACCTCCGCGTCCATCGCGCCGACCAGCACCGCGGAACCGACCGCTTCGGCAAAGGAGGCGAGTGCAGCGCCGGTGCCGGTGGGCTCCCTGCCCGCGGGCCCCACTCCGCCGGGTTCGCCACCGCCGGGCTCCCGCGGCAGTGCCGCCAGAAACCGTTCCGGAAGGGCGGCGAAGTCGAAGTTCCCGGCCTCCCCCGCCGCGCTGAGCGGCCCCAGCCAGTCCCCGAGCTCGCCGCCCTCGCGGCCCGGCTGGACCGCCGCCACCCGCCAGGCGGCGGCGCCCGCCGGGAGCATGGAGTGACGCACCTGGCCCGCCAACGCCGGAAGGATCGCGAGCAAGAGCGCCCCCACCGTGCGCCGGGTGATCCGCGGGAGAGGCCCCACCACCGCCCCCCCACCCCCGGCCCGGGCGGCCACCCATGTCGCGCAGGCGACACCCGCCCACCCCCCCACCGCCACGGTCCAGAACGTCAGGAACCGGGCGCCCAGGAGCTCGCTCCCCGCGGCCAGCGCCGGAGACCACCCGAGCGACATCCCCGCGTTGAGCCACGCATACGAGAAGCCGGGGATGTGCGCGGCGGCCCACTCCGACCCGGTCCAGCAGGCCGCCAGCGCCACGGGGAGCGGCCAGCGCCACCGGCGACGCAGCAGCGCGGCCCCCTCGCACGCCGCGCCGGCGAGCATCCCGATGAGACATACCACGACCAGGTAGACGGGAACCGCCAGCCCCGTCCGCCAGGTGAGCGCCGGGATCATCCAGTACAGCCCGATGCCGTGCCCGATGGCCGCGGCCGTGAAGCCCAGCACGAAGGGGGCCGGGGTGGGAGCCGCGCCGGGGTGGGCCCCGCTGCGCGCGGTCGCGCCGACCGGATCCCGCGCGCCGGTCCCCGCCGCGAGGGCCGCGCCGAGCGGCGCGAAGGCCAGGAAGGGAAGCAGCACTCCCCCGTGCGGGGAGAAGGTCGCGCCGATCGCGGCCCCCGACGCGGCCGCGAGAAGCACCCCGCGCGGGGCGCGCATCATATCCACGGCCCGCTAGCGCAACCGGGTCTCGTGGCCCTCCCGCGCCGAGTCGTACGCGGCCTCGACCAGACTCATGAGGGTGATCTGCTCGGAAGGGGGGTCGGCGGCGGCCGTCCCGGCAACGACCCGCACGAACTTGTCCAGGAGGCGCCGGTATCCGTTGGTGAAGAGATCCTCGCCTCCGCGCGGGATCGGCTGCCGCGGGGTCACGTCGACGGTGCGCCCGCCCAACTGCTGGTAGATCGTGAGGGGCGAGAGCCGGGCTCCCCCCTCGGAGCCCAGCACCCACAGCCCGTGCCGGTCCCGGGGGCCGTGCAGGCGCCAGCTGGCCGCCATGGACAGGACGATGCCACTCTCGGTGACCACGTGGAGGTGCGCCTCCTCCTCCACATCGAACCCGTCACCGGGGGTGATCGCCGAGACGCGCTCCACAGCCGGATAGCCCAGCACCCACAGCGCCAGGTCAAGCGCCGGGACGCCGATGTCCATGAGCGCGCCGCCGCCCGATTCGAGGGCGCGCCGCCGCCACCCCGTCCGCGGGCGGCGGACGGCCCGGTTCAGCCAGTCGACCCGCATCGCACTGACCTCGCCCAGCGTCCCGTCGGCGATCGCGGAGCGCAGCGCCCGCACATTGGGCTGGTACCGGTGCGACATCCCCAGCACCATCCCCTTGCCGGATTCCTCGGCGACACGCAGCAGCTGACGCACACCCCCCGCCGACAGCGCCAGCGGGCGCTCGACCAGCACGTGCTTTCCGGCCCTGAGACACTCGGTCGCGAGGTCCTCGTGGACGAAGCTCGGCGCGCAGATCACGACCCCCCCGATCTCCTCGTCGGCGATGAGCCCGTCGTCGTCGAGTACCCGCGGGATGCCGAAGCGCCCGGCGATCGTCTTCGCCTTCGCCAGGTCCAGATCGGCAACCGCCGACAGCTCCACGTCCGCGCGCTCGGCGAGGATCGGAAGGTGCATTAGCTGGCCGATCACGCCCGTGCCCACCACTCCGATCCGGACCCTGCGGCCCCCTGGCTCACGCATTGACCAGCCTCCCGGTCAGGTCGTAGTCGTCGGCATCGACGATCTCGACATCCACGATGTCACCCGCTTCGACACCCCGCGCGCCCGTCAGAAAGGTCGATCCGTCCACCTCCGGCGCCTGGCCCTGCGTGCGCCCGACCGCATCGTGGCCCGGCTCGTCCGGTGTCAGCTCGTCCACGAGAACCTTCGCCCGGGTCCCCACCCTCTGCAGGTTCGAATCGAGCGACAGGTCGCGCTGAGCCTCCATCAACCGGTCGAGCCGCTCCGCCTTGACCTCCTCGGGCACCTGGTCCGGCATCGCCGCCGCGGCGGTCCCATCCTCGATGGAGTAGGCGAAGGCTCCGACCCGGTCGAAACGTATTTCCTCGAGGAAGTCCATCATGATGCGCACATCCTCCTCGGTCTCGCCGGGGAAGCCCACGATCACGGTGGTGCGCAGGGTGAGGTCGTCGATGCTGTCCCGCAGCCAGCGCACCCGCTCCCGTACCGTCGCCTGGCGCTCGGGACGCCGCATGCGCGCGAGCACCTCGTCGCTTCCGTGCTGCAGGGGCATGTCCAGATAGGGCAGCAGCCGGGGCTGGCTCGCGATCAGGTCGACGAGCGCCGGCGTGATCCCCGACGGGTACATGTAGAGCAGCCGGTACCAGTCCACCTCCGTTCCCTCGAGCAGCGCCTCCAGCAGGTCCTGGAGGAGCGGCGCCTCCGGATTCCGCCGCCGGAGGTCCCGGCCGTACCAGGTCGTGTCCTGCGAGACCAGCATGAGCTCCCGCACCCCCTGCCGCCCCAGCCCGCGCGCCTCGGCCACGAGGGCGTCGAGGTCCGCGCTGCGGTGCAGGCCGCGCATGTGCGGGATCGCGCAGAAGGCACAGCGGTGGTCGCACCCCTCGCTCACCTTGAGGAAGGAAACGTGGCGCGTCTCCGTACTCATGATGCGCAGCGGCCGCTCCATGTTCGGCACGAAGCCGTCCTCGACGTAGCCGCGGGCCCGCAGCTCCGGCAGCAGGCGTCCCATCTCGGCGATCCCCAGGAACAGGTCCACCTCCGGGATCTCCTGCTCCAGCTCCTCGCGGTAGCGCTGCACCATGCACCCGACAGCGACCACAGCCCGCACCCGTCCGCGCGCCTTGAGTTCGCATGCCGCCAGAATCGTGTCGATCGACTGTTCCCTGGCGGCATCGATGAAGCCGCAGGTGTTGACCACCACCACGTCGGCGTTCTCGACATCGCTGGTGACCCTCCCGCCGGCTGCCACGAGCGCCGCCATCATGTGTTCGGAGTCGACCGTGTTCTTGTCGCACCCGAGCGTCACGAGCCCGAGGCGGGGGCCGTCCACCGGCCCGATGGCGAAGGAGCGCGGATCGACGGCTTTCACGCCGGCGTCGACCCCTGGACGAACCGGACCGGCACTGACCGGAAAGACCGGGAGATCGCGGGTGCGGAGCCTCATTGGAGCGCGGGGGGAATGCCGGAGCCCTGCCGACCCGCGGCGCCGCCGGAGCCGCGCCGACCCATCACCCGCGCACCCTCGGGGACCTCGAAAACGAAGAGCGCCGGGTCGGGCGTGGAGGACAGGTCGATGTCGCTCAGGGTGAGGGTGCGGACGTTGTCGCTCTGTTCGTGGATCTCGACGCGGCGGATCACATGGCTCTGAACGTCCAGCCAGAGGCGCGCCCGCCGGTACGAAGCACCCTCGCGGGGCGTGAGGACTACCACGCGGCAGTTCCGGCCGCCGACGGTCTCGATCCCGCCCTCTTCGGCGTCGTATTTTGTGCCGGGGTCCTCCAGGAATTCGCGGAAAAAGTCCTCCCGTCCCGGGGAGCCAGCCGCCGGGAAGCGATTGACCTGCTGCTCGTCGAGGCTCGGATAGTACACCCAGACGTACTCCCCGTCCGCGATCACCATGTCTCCGTCCGGGTCGGTGAAGCGCATGGACAAGAGGTTCGGGCGCTGCTGGCAGATCCGCCCCGCGCTCTCGATCGTTCGCCGGAGCTGGCGCACCTCGATCACCTGCTCGAAGTCCGCGCAGATGGCGCTCACCTCGCGGTAGCGGCGGGCCGCCTCGTCCAGGGCGGGAACGGACGCCTGCGCCAACAGGATGGACGGCAGTGCCACCCAGGCGAGGGCCGGGGCCAGCAGGGCCAGCAGTCCGTGGATAAACCCGCGTGAGCACCGAGAGCGGCGAGGCGCCGCGTTGGCGAGGCGCCTTGAGAGGCGAATAGCAGGGCTATTCGTCCGAAAGGCAACGAAGAGCGGAGCTTTTGAGGACGTGATATGTAAAGAGAACATGACATTTCGTAAAGTAGACACTACAGTGTGGCCGGGCGGGCGGAGCGGGCCAACGGGGATGCACCGCCGCTCGAATGCCGCGGGGGTCTTATCCACGGGCTGCCAGGGCCGTCAGGCGGGACATATCTCGTCCAGCCCGCCGCGGTCGACCAGCACTTCCCGGGGCCGGGAGCCGTCGGGAGGGCCCAGCACGCCGGCTTCGTGAAGCTGGTCGACAATCCTCGCCGCGCGCCCGTACCCGATCCGCAGCCTGCGCTGGAGGAGCGAGGTCGACCCCGACCCCTGCACGATGCAGGCCTCCGCGGCGTCGCGGAAGAGCTCGTCCCACTCGGCCGCGAAGGCCCCGTCCTCCCCGTCCGCGTCGCCGTCCAGCGCCTGCACCTCCTGGAGGATGTCCGGCTCCCCGGCCTTCACGCGGGCCTTGATCGCCTCGATGGTGTCCGCCTCTTCCCGGAACCACTGCATCAGCTTCCCGGTCTCTTCGGTCGAGATGAAGGCGCCCTGCATCCGCACCGGCTCGCTTTGTCCGGGAGGAAGGAAGAGCATGTCGCCGTGGCCGAGCAGGGAATCCGCTCCATTCTGGTCGAGGATGGTCCTGGAATCGGTCTTCGACGCGACCCGGAACGCTATCCTGCAGGGGAAGTTGGCCTTGATCAGCCCAGTCACCACATTAACGCTGGGGCGCTGGGTCGCAACCAGCAGGTGGATGCCGATCGCGCGCGCCTTCTGGGCCAACTGCGCCAGCGGCCGCTCCACCTCGGCCTGCACCGTCATCATGAGATCGGCCAGTTCGTCCACGACCACCACGATCCAGGGCAGCGGCCCGTCCGTGTACTTCCAGCTTTCGGGGTCCTCCTCGGGCCCGGCCGGGACGGGCAGCCTGAGCTCGGCGCCCTGCGCGAGGCGCGCGTTGAACTCCTGCAGCGAGCGCACTCCGTTCGCGCTCAAGAGGGTGTAACGGCGCTCCATCTCCATGCACGCCCACTTGAGCACGCTCGCGGCCTCCCTGGGGTCCGTGACGACCGGGTGCCGCAGGTGCGGCAGGTCGGCATAGGCGGACAGCTCCACCATCTTGGGGTCGATCAGAAGCATTCGCAGGCGTTCCGGCCCGTGCCTGTACACCAGGCTGGTGATGATGGTGTTGAGACACACCGACTTGCCCGAACCGGTCGCTCCGGCGATGAGTGCGTGCGGCATTCCGGCCAGGTCAGCGACATAGGGCGTGCCGGTGAGGTCCTTGCCCATGGCAAGAGGCAGGGCGCCAGGTGACTGCGCAAAGGCGGCGGTCTCCAGGATTTCACGAAGCAGCACCATCTCGGGACGCGGGTTCGGGATCTCGACGCCGACCGCCCCCTTGCCCGGAATGGGGGCCACGATGCGAACGCTCCTGGCCCTCATCGCGAGCGCCAGGTCGGCCTCCAGGTTGGCGATCCGGTTGACCTTCACCCCGGCGGCGGGAACGACTTCGTACTGGGTCACGGCGGGGCCCGTGGTCCGCCCGGCGATCTCGCAATCGATGTTGAAGGTGCGCAGCGTGTTGAGCAGCACTCCCGCCAGCCTGTCGAGATCCCGTTCCATCCCGTGGCGGTTCGTGAGCCTCGGGGCGGTCAGGAGCTCGAGCGGAGGGAGGGGAAAGTCCGTCGGAGGAAGGTCCTCCACGGGCGGCAGGGGCCCGGTATCGCCGCCGGGAGGTGCCAGTGGCGACGGGGCATCAGGCTGCACCCCCGGGAAGTCCTCACCCGGCTCCGGCTGCAGCCCCGGGGACTCCGCGGCCGCGGCGAGGGCCCCCTCCCCCCCGCCCCCCCGCCCGGCTTCCTTCTCGGCGCGCACCCCCTCGCCCCGTTCGGGACGACCCGCCCACCATCCGCGCACCCCGGTCCCCGCCTTGCGCATCCCCCTCACGGTCGCGCGGCCCAGCGTCCCCGCCAGCACGGCGGGAGGCTGCAGCGGGTTGAACCGAAAAGCCGCGATCGTGGTGGCGACCCCGGCGGCCACCACCACTACCCACGCGCCAAGCCACCCCAGCATCCGGCCCAGCGGCTCTCCGAGCGCGCTGCCGAGGTGCCCGCTGGCCGCGGCTTCACCACCGGCAAGCAGCCCCGACACCGGCAGGATGAGGAGCAGCGCCACCGCCAGGATCCAGAGGCACCGGCGCACCACCGGGCCCCACCAGCCCCCGGTGGACGCAGCGGCCGCGATGAGCCCGAGGGGCACCGCCCCGCAGCCGAGCCCCAGCCAGGTCACCAGCAGGATCTTCAGCCGCTCCCCGGTCTCGCCCACCGGGTTGCCGGCCGGGAACACTTCCGTAGCGGAACCGAGCAGTTGCAGCGGGAATATGGCGGCGGCCACCAGGAAGGCGATGATCGCAATGAGGACGGCGAAGGTGGCGCGCGGATCGACGACCCGGTCGGCCGCCTTGCGCTTCTTCGCGGCTCCCTTCGCCGCGCGGCCACGCTTTCGGCCGGGCGAGCGCGTGCCCGATGTCATGCGTCCCCGGAGCCTGGCCACGCTCACGACCCCCTGTCCTGGAATGCCTCCACGAAACCCGTGTCGACATCGCCGGCCCGGAACTCGTCGTCCCGGGTGATGCTCGCCAGGTAGTCGATGGTGGTGGAGATTCCCTCGACGACAAACGACTCCAGCGCTTCGCGGCCCCTGACGACCGCTTCCCGGCGGCTGTTCCCCCAGACAATCAGTTTCGCGATCAGGGAGTCGTAGAAGAGCGGCACGCGGTAGCCGGAATAGACGTGGGTGTCCACGCGCACCCCCGGGCCCCCGGGCTGGTGGAAGGTGGTGATGAGCCCGGGCGACGGCGCGAAGCCCCGCGCGGGATCCTCGGCGTTGATGCGGAACTCGATGGCGTGGCCGCGGTGGGGCTGTTCGCCAGGGGGAAAGGAGAGCGGCTCACCCGCCGCCACCCGGATCTGCTCCTTCACGAGGTCGAGGCCGGTCGTGGCCTCCGTCACCGGGTGCTCGACCTGGATGCGGGTGTTCATCTCGATGAAGTAGAACTCGCCGGAGCTGTCGAGAAGGAACTCGACGGTCCCCGCGCCCACGTATCCGATCGCTTCCGCCGCCCGCACCGCCGCCTGGCCCATCGTGTGACGCAGCTCGGGCGTGAGCGCCGGCGACGGCGACTCCTCCACCAGCTTCTGGTGGCGGCGCTGAATCGAGCAGTCGCGCTCGCCGAGGTGCAGTACCCGCCCGTGCGTGTCGCCGAACACCTGGAATTCGATGTGGCGGGGGCGCTCCACGCAGCGCTCCAGATAGACGCCGCCGTCACCGAAAGCTGCCTCGGCCTCGGCCCGCGCCGACGCGAAGTGCCGCAGGAAGGAGCCTTCGTACCCGGCGATGCGCATCCCCTTCCCCCCGCCGCCCGCCGTGGCCTTGATCATGACCGGATACCCGATCTCGCGGGCCAGCTCCAGCGCCTCGGCCTCGTCGTCCACCGTCCCGCCCGAGCCCGGGACGACCGGGACGCCCGCCGCGCGCATCGTCTCGCGGGCGACGGCCTTGTCGCCCATGGCGCGGATCTGGTCCGGCGTCGGCCCCACGAACATCAGGTCGGAACTCCGGCAGATCTCCGCGAACTCCGCGTTCTCGGCCAGGAAACCGTACCCCGGGTGCACGGCCTCGGCCCCCGTGATCTCGGCGGCGGCGATGATCCGCGACACCTTCAGGTACGACTGCGCCGCACGGGGCGGCCCGATGCAGACGGCTTCGTCGGCGGAGCGCACGTGCAGCGCTTCCTGGTCCGCCTCCGAGTAGACCGCGACCGTCGCTATGTCGAGTTCGCGGCACGCCCGGACGATGCGTAGCGCGATCTCGCCCCGGTTCGCGATCAGGAGCTTCCTGAACATCGGGCGCCCCCCGGTCAGGCCGGGTCGACGCGGAAGAGAAGCTGTCCGTAATCCACGGGTTCCGCGTTGTCGGCGCAGATCTCCACGATTCGCCCCGACACCTCGCACTCGAGCTCGTTCATCAGCTTCATGGCCTCGATGACGCACAGCACATCGCCGGCGGCCACCGTGGCGCCCACATCGACGTAGGGCGAGGCCTCCGGCGACGGCGCACGGTAGAAGGTTCCGACCATGGGAGACGTGACGTCGACCAGGTTCGTGGAGGGCGGCTCCGCGGCAACGGCTTCAGCCGGCGCGGCCGGGTCCGTCGAAGCAGGGGGAGGACCCGGCGGAGCCGTCGCGGGGAAGGCCGAAAACACCTGGGCGGCGCCCCCGGCCCCACCGCCCTTGGGGGACTTCGCGAGCCGGATGCGGGTTCCTTCCCGGTCGAGCTCCAACCGGTCGAGCGAGGACTCGTCCAGGAGCCGCACCAGCGCTTCGAGAAACTCGAGGTCGATCATACGCTTACCCTTGTCAGGTATTTGTTTTCACGCCGGTCGATCTTCAGCACGTCGCCGACCTCGACGAAGAGGGGGACCTGCACCACCGCTCCCGTCTCCAGAGTGGCTTGCTTGGTGGCGCCCTGGGCGGTGTCGCCCCTGAACCCCGGATCGGTGTCGGTCACGGCGAGTTCGACGAAGTCCGGAAGCTCCACGCTTATCACGTTGCCGTCGTGGACCAGCCCGTGGCACTCCATGTTCTCCTTAAGATACTTCAGCTGGCTCTTGCCGAGCATGTCCCCGCTGATGGGGATCATGTCCCAGGTCTCCTGGTCCATGAAGTGGAACAGTTCCCCGTCGGTGTACGAGTAGCTCACCGGGCGGCGCTCCAGCCGGACGCTGTCGACGCGCTCGCCGGCGCGGAAGGTCCTGTCCACCACGGCGCCCGAAAGCACGTTCTTGAGCTTGGTGCGCACGAAGGCGCCGCCCTTGCCGGGCTTCACATGTTGAAAATAGGTGATCGTCCACAGCGTGGTGTCGATCTCCAGCACCATGCCGTTGCGGAAATCTGCAGTCGTTGCCATGAAGTCGGTATTCCGGTCCTGTCGTTGGTTCTATCGGCGGCCCGGCGGGGACCCGTCCGGGTCGGCGCCGCGCTGACCGCGCAGATGGTTCACGAGGCAGCGAAGCCCCGCAAGGTAGCTGTCCACCCCGAAGCCTGCGACCAATCCCAGCGCCGCCGGGGTGAGGTACGAGTGACGCCGGAAGCGCTCCCTGCTCGCGGGGTTGCTCAGGTGCACCTCGACAAAAGGCTTGCCGGTGGCCAGCAGGCCGTCCAGGAGCGCAACCGAGGTGTGTCCCAGGCCCGCGGGATTGACCAACACCCCCTCGACCCGCCCGCGCGCCTCGGAGAGGAAGTCGAGGATCGCACCCTGGCTGTTCGACTGGAAGGGCTCGACCACGGCGCCGAGTTCGTCCGCCAGGCCGGCCAGCGTGCGGTTGACATCGCCCAGCGTCGAGGTGCCGTACACCTCCGGCTCCCGGACTCCGAGCAGGTTCAGATTGGGGCCGTGGACGACGGCAATCCTCACGGACGATCCTTTCGCGCGACTTTGAGCTTCCCGTTCTCACGGACCTCGCGGCACCAGCCCGCGGATCCCACGGTGCCAGCCCGCGCCGCCGCGCCAGGCCGTGCCACAAAGGTAGATTTCATGGCCGGAGGGTGTCAACGGACCGCGGCGCCTTCGCCCCTCACAGCCGCGGCCGGGCGCGGATGCATCGCTCCCGGGAATGCGGCAGGGTATCCCGTCCACGGCCTTGAATCGTTAGCTTCCCTCTCTTGCAAGGAGGTAAAGCCTGCCATGATGCAGCAATTGAGGAACAGTACGAAGTGGATCATGATCCTCGTCGCCCTGGCTTTCGTCGGGCTCATGGTCTTCGAATGGGGGATGGACATCTCCGGCCGTTCGGCCGGGTCCATGGGGGAGATCGGCCGCGTCAACGGGACGCCCGTCCTGTACGACGACTTCCAGGCCACGTACCGCAGCATCTACGAGCGTACGGCATCCCTTCAGGAGGACCCCATTACGAACGCGCAGAACGCGCAGATCGAAGACGAGGCGTGGAACGAGGTGGTGACGTCCATCCTCGTCGAACAGGAGCTGGAACGTCGCGGAATCCTCGTCACCGACGACGAGCTGCGAAATGCGGCCCTCTTCAGTCCGCCGCCGAACCTCAGGGAAAACGCGGTCTTCCAGACCGACGGCCAGTTCGACCTCACCCGGTACCAGGAGTGGGTTGCCGGTACGGATCGAGACATGCTGCTGCAGCTGGAGGCCATCTACCGGGAGATCATCCCGCGCGGCAAGCTGGCGCGCCAGGTCGGCTCCGGCATCCACGTTTCGGACAACGAACTTTGGGACCTCTACAGGCAGGAGAACGAGACGGCCAGCGTGAGCTACGTCTCGTTCGAACCCCTGACCCGCGTGGGCGACGACCAGATCGAGATCACACCACGGGAAGTCTCCGACTACTACCGGGACAACCGCGAATCCTTCTTCATCCCGGCCAGCGCGACGGTCGTGTCGGCATCCATGACCAAGGCCCCCACTCCGGCGGACACCGCCGCGGTGCTGGCCAGGGTCGGGGAACTCAGGCAGTCGATCCTTGACGGGGAGGATTTCGCCGAGGTGGCGATCCGCGAATCAGCCGGACCCAGCGCCGCCGAGGGGGGAGACCTGGGCGTGGTCGCCAAGGGAGCGATGGTGCCCAGCCTCGACTCGGTCGTCTTCAGCGCCCGCCCGGGCCGTGTGTCGGAGCCGATCGCGACCTCGTTCGGCATCCATCTCCTCGAAGTGACCGAACGCTGGAGCCAGGACTCCGCCCAGGTGCGCCACATCGTGCTCGACATCGCCCGCACCGACGACTCCGAGTACGAACTGTTCGCCATGGCGGATTCCCTCGAGGAACTCGCCGAGTCCATGTCCCTGGCCGAAGCGGCCACCGTCCTCGGGAGCCAGGCCGACACGGTGGATATCATCGAAACCCGGCCGTTCGTCCCGGGAGCCGGCGATGTCGCGCAGGGCGGGGAGTGGATCTTCGACCCGGAGACGTCGCTGGGAGAAGCCAGCCCGGTCTTCGACAACCGGCTGGCGTTCTATGCGCTGGAACTGGTGTCCTACGATCCGGCGCGCTACCAGACCGAAGCCGAGGCGGAATCCGCAATTCGCGGCTACATCAGCATCGACAAGCGGATCGAGGCCGCGGCCGAGGAGGCGCGCGAGTTCGCGGACGAGGTGCGGACGGGCAGCTCCCTCTCGGAGGTCGCGCGGGAGTTCGCGCTCGAAGTGCGCGATGCCGGCCCCTTCACGCGGAACGAGTTCGTCTTTGGGCTCGGCCGCTTCAACGCAGCCGTCGGTGCGGCATTCGGGCTCGAAGTCGGCGGGGTGTCGGACGTGGTCGAAGCGAACCAGAACGTGTTCGTGATCGAACGCACGGCCTCGCAGCCAGCCGACAGCGTCACCTGGATGGCTCAGGTGGATCTTCAGCGCCAGCAGCAACTCCTGATCGCCCGGCAGTCCCGGCTCAACCTCTGGATCGAGGCACTGCGCCAGTCGGCCAACATCGTCGACCGGCGCGAGCAGGTGTTGGCCCCGGCGGACGAGGAGCAGGCGGCAGGGCTGGTCCGGTAGGCGGGGCTGGTCAGCCCGTCGTCAAGCGGCGGGGCGTGCCCTCGTCCTGCGCTTCGGGTTCCCTGGGGAGCGGCGTCTCCTGGCGTGGCGTCGCGATTTCCTTGTCGACGCGCACTGAAGATTCGACTTCGCGGATCGACGACTTGAACTCCCTGATTCCCTTGCCGAGAGAGGTCCCGATCTCCGGGAGCCGCTTCGCCCCGAAAAGAAGCAGGAGGGCCAGCAGCACCAGGATCATCTCCATCGGGCCAAGATTGAATGGCATGTCGTCTTACCTCCGTGTGCCCGAGACTGCGGCGGGACCCTCCCCCTGACCGCAGGCACGCCCCGGTATGAAGGGACAAGGTAACGCTATCCGGGGCCCAGGCAAAAGGAGCGGTGGGCAAGCCCCGCCCGGCAGGGCAAGCCGGCCGGCACCCGGGCGCGACATGGGCGAGCGCGTGGCGGCACCGGGCCAGGCGGCTACATCCAGGAGCGCAGGATCACCGCAACGATGATGATTCCGACCAGCGTCAGGACGTTGAGAACGAACGAAATCGGTCCCAGGGTGAAGGTCACCGCGACCAGGTCCACATAGAACGGACCGATCATCGAGGACACCGAGCTGGTGAGGAAGGAGCGGGCCGCGCTCTCGGGCAGGAAGTTCTCGGCGAGCTTCGTGAGTAGCCCTCCGAGGAACATACCCACGGCGAGCGCGGCGAACCCCCGCGCGATTCCGCGTTTCCTTACTGGTTGCATGTCAACTACCTCGACCGGTCCATCACATGGAGCACGGCGTCGCGCAGCGCGTCGAGCGCCGGCCCCGGTGTGAGCCCGCAGATCGCGGCCTCCGCCGAATTTGCGTACTCCATCGCCTTGCGGCGCGCGTATTCCAGCCCGCCGTTTCCTCTCACGAGTTCGATCGCGTTCTCGACCTCGTCGTTCCCCGGCTCCACGAGTGTGAAGAGGTGGCGGATCTGATCGGCCTCCACCGGCGCCATTTCACGCAGCGCGCCCACCAGGGGAAGCGTCACCTTTCTGCCCCGCAGGTCGAGCCCCGCCGGCTTTCCGGTTACGCTCTCGGTCCCCTCGTAGTCGAGCATGTCGTCGGTGATCTGGAAAGCCATCCCGAGCGCGTGGCCGTAGCGCCTCAGCGGTACGCGGTGGGAGGGGCTGCCCGCCAGCGCGCCCAGTTCGCACGCGGCCGACATGAGCGAGGCCGTCTTTGCGTCGATGAGCCGGAAGTACTCGGCTTCGGAGTACGTGACGTCGTCGTAGGCGAGGAGCTGGCGCATCTCCCCCACGCTCATCCGGTTCGCCGCCGACGCCAGCACCCGGACCGCTTCGAGGTCGCCCAGCCGGGCCAGCTCCGTCACGGCGCGGCTGTACAGGTAGTCGCCCAGGATGATGGCGATCTGATGCGACCAGACGGTGTTCACCGTCGGCATGCCGCGCCGGAGCACCGAATGGTCGACCGCGTCGTCGTGGACCAGGGTCGCGATGTGTACCAGCTCGACCACCGCGGCGAGCGTCAGCGCGGATCGCGGCGACCTCCCCTCGATGTCGCTGGCGAGAAGCACGAGCGTCGGCCGGAACAGCTTTCCGGGTACCTTCATGAGGTAGTCGTTCACCTCGTTGACCATGGAAAAGTCGGCCACCGCGATGCGGCCGAGCTCCTTCGTCACCCGCTCCAGGCGGTCCTCCACCGGAGCCCTTATCGCGCGGAGGCCGACCCGAGTTCTCTGAGCGGTTGTCGTCTGGTTCGTCATCGGCGATTCGTCGGCCCCGGGCGCGACGCGCCACCCCGGCGGCCTTCCCGCGACGTGTCTTCGCGGAGTCTGGAGGAACGTCCACGCGGCGGACGCACAGCAAAAGGCCGAGGCCACCGCGGACCAACACTGAAAGGTAGCGACTGAACGCCGCTGGAACACTCTCAGCCGCCCCGGGCGGCGAGCCAGGCATCCACCCTGCGCCCAAGAAGCCGCTCGTCCGACCAGTCGAGAATGCGCATCGCCCGCACGGCCCCGGGAGACGCGAGCGCGTCGGGACCCAGGCCTATGACCTCGGTCCCGTTCACCCTGCCGCCGAGCCGGGACGCCTCGCGCTCGATCGTTTCGAACACCTCGACCGGGTCGGTCGCCGCCGGGTCCTCAATGTTCATCGAGATCTGCGTGCGGCCCTGTCCCCTCAGGTGGAAGGCCAGCGCCCTGAGACCCCGAAACCCGCCGCCGGTCTCGCGGACACCCGCCGCAATGCGCTTCGCCGCCTCGTGGGGCAGGCCCTCCACATCGACGTTACAGGCGAGCAGCACCCTACGCGCCCCCACGCACACGGCTCCCGCCGACGGATGCGCGCAGCGGTGCACGATGGAGGCGCCCGCGTCCCGGCCGGGAAGATCGGCTTCGCTGCAGTCGCCGCGCCCCTCCCGCAGCGCCTCGAAGCCGCCCCGGCGCACGCTGGCCAGGGTGCGCCCGGGCGGCTTCGAGGCCTGGGCGTAGAAGTACACCGGGATGCCCGTCGCCGCGATCCGCGCGCCGGCACGGCGCGCGGATCGGATCGCGTCGTCCATATCCATCCCACGAAGCGGCACGAACGGAAGAACGTCCAGGGCGCCGACCCGGGGGTGCACGCCCCTGTGCCCGCGCAGGTCGATGTGCTCCATTGCCAGCCGCGCCGCCGCCACCGCGCCGTTCTCGACCGGGCCCGGCGGCCCGATCACTGTGACCACCGACCGATGGTGGTCCGGGTCCATCGTGGTGTGGAGGACATCACAGCCGGCACCCACGAACGCGCTACCGACCGCCTCCACGAAGCCCGGATCCCGGCCTTCGCTGAAGTTCGGGACGGTCTCCAGGACGGGGATCATGCCCGGCAGCGGCTCCGGCCGCGGGAAACGCCGCTCACCAGCCCGGGGTCCCCCCGGCGGGGCTCATCCTCGGATTGCCCGCCTGCGTCTGATAGGCCCAGTCGAAGATGACCAGTTCCCTGTCGTTCTGATCGAATCCCATGATGCTCGCCCGGATCGATCCGAAACGCACCTCACCGTCGTCACCGGGCACCCGAAACATGTACGTGTACCCGGCGAGGAGCGCCGCCCTGCTCGACGAATACCCGCTTGTCGGCGCCAGCTCCCACGAAGCGCAGTCCTCGTCGGAGCCCGGCCCGCACTTCAGGCTCGTGGTCCAGCGAGCCTCCGGGTAGATTCGCACCCCGGAGGCGGGCACGACCCAGATACCGTCTCCGTTTGACTCGATCCGGAAGTGTCGGTCACGCCGGTCGCCGTCTACCACCGCTTCGAGGTCGTCGGCCTCCTGGAAGAGGAACCCCGACCGCTCCGGCCGGTCGCGGTGCGAATAGATCACCTCACCGGTGTAGTCGGGTCTCGGGGTGCAGTCCACCACGTCGCTGGGGTCGCTCTCATGACCCTGGTCGTCCACCGAGGTCACGTAGTAGATGTAGGTCAGGCCGTTCTCGGCCAGGAGGTCGATGAAGCCGGGCGAATCCGTCTCTCCCAGGAACAGGTCGCCGTCGACGTCAACAAGGTAGACGCGATAGGCCGCGAAGTCCTCCTCGCCCGCCGCCGAGTGGTCCCAGTGGATGTACGCGGAGTTGTCCAGCGCCACGGACGTCACCTCCTCCGGAACCACTGGCGGAATCGGTTCCGGCACGCGCACCTCGACGGAGTACGGGCTGGCCGTCTCCAGCCCCGTGTTCTCGTCGAAGGCCGAGACGTAGTACTCGTAGGTGACCCGCGGCAACACGTTCACGTCCCGGTAGACGCAATACCCGTCGATGCAGCTGGTCACTTCGGCAATGAAAAAGTACTCGGGATCGCTGGCCCTCTTCCCGTAGACGAGAAACGTCTCGCCGTTCCAGCCGGCGCCGGTACGCCAATGGATGTCGACCCCTTCGGCGTAGTAGTACGCGTCAAGGTCCCTCGGAGCGTCGGGTTCGTCCGCCACCACGAGCAATTCGCTTTCACACCCGGCCAGGGCCAGGGTCGCCAATACCGCCAGTCCCACACGTCTCATGCCATATTGCATTCTGCTACTCTCCGTTCTGATTGTCCTTCTACGGGCCTCGACCGGACTCCACCGCGCCGCCCCGGGATGCATGGATGCACGAGGCGTACCACGGTTTCATGCTATTGCGCCAACAGTGTTTATCGCCGGCGAGCGACGGGAGGATGTCCCTCCCGGGGGACGCGGCCGAAGACATCCCGGTACACCCGGCGCCCGAGGTGGACGGGCCCGGGCGCGGCCGGCCGGTGTGCACGGGCGGGCTCCGCAGCCGCGCGATGTGCCGCGCCGCGCGCCAGCCGTCAGCGCCGCTGCCGTTCCAGCGCGGTCCGCTGCTCGTAGTCGAAGTGCAGATCGCGGTTGTCCGACAGGGCCACCTCGAACACGAAGCTCCAGTTGCCGGTGGGCGTCTGCCGGAAGGAGAAGTTCGCGTCCCAGCGGTGCAGGTCGCGCTCGAGGCTGATGGTGTGGTCGTTGAAGACCCCGGCCTCCACGTCGTAGGAGCTGCGCCAGCGTACCGACCACTTCTCCGTCGGGGCGAAGGCGAGTGACGTCTGCAGCATCTGGGTTCCGCCGAAATCCACGCCCCGGCTGCGCGCGAGCGAGTAGGAAATGGAAGCATTCCAGTCACCCACCCCACCCCGGCGCCGGCTCTGCTGCCCCCGCCCGGCGACGCCTCCACGCCCGGCGGCGCCCCCACCCCCGGGCACGATGGTGGCCTCACCCATGTCCTCGGTTTCGAAACCGGTGGGATCGGCGAAGGGATCCTCGTCCGATTCGAAGATGTCGACTTCCTGCTCCTGGAACTGCGGCTCCTCCTCCGGCTCTTCCTCGACCCCGACCTCGCCCTCGGCCACCACCGCCGTATCCGGGGCCGGTCCCCGGCGCCCCAGCCCACCCAGCCACGCAACCAGTCCCGACCGGTTGTTCAGGGTGAAGGACAGGTTCATGCTGGACACGAAGGGTGAGAGGTTGCGCTGGCCCCCCGTCGGCGTGACCCCCGAATCGTCGAAAATGTCGGTGTCGACCGATACGCTGAGTCCCCTCAGCAGGTCCGAACTGAACTGGTTCTGGATTCGCAGGTTGTCGGCAAAGCCCCGCGTGTAGTGGCCCAGCTCGCCGGCCTGCTCGAAGTCGTAGGTCACCGCGCTGGTGCGCCACGCCAGGACCATGACCTTGCGGGACTGCGGCAGCCGGCGCGGTCCTGCCTCGCGATCGGAAGCCACCGGCTCGGCCGCCGAGTCCGCCGGCTGCTCCCCCACCCTGGCCTCGATGGTCTGGGTCAGCCCGATCCTCAGCTCGTGCCTGGGCTGGGCGCCGCGCGGTCCGAAAAGGGCTGCCTGGATGTCGCTCGGCTCCGTCCTGGGCGTGACCGCGTAGTCGAAAGAGGGTGAGATCTTGTGGCGAACGCTCCCGCCCGCGTAGAACCCGTAGACATCGGACTTGAGCTGTACGCCGATGGCGACGCGGCTGGGCGCCGCAACGAAGCCGCTGCCGACCGAAAGGGTGTCCGACCTTACGGACCTCCCCGACAGCGACACATGAGGCGTGATGGTCGTGGACCCGACGAGGCTGCGCTGGTAGTTGACGGTCGTCGACCAGGTGAGCTCGTCCGCGTTGAAGGAACCGCCCTCGAGCGACGTTCCCGGAAAGAAGACCGGGCGCCGCAGATCCGCCACGCTTCCGATTCCGGCCATCGCGGCCTGTGACGCCGGATCGAAGAAGCCGGCCGGGACATCCAGCGTCGCGTTCCGGCCGAAGTTCACGTTCTGGGAGATGGACAGCGCCCCGGCCGACACGGTTCCCGAGAGAGTGCCCCGCCAGTTCTCGGTGTCGGCCAACCCGAAGCTGAAGCCCTTTTCGGCCAGGTTCTGGGCCGGAAGGTCGCGAATGGCCCTGGAGCCGCGGGCGGACGCGGACACGGTCACGTTGTTGTAGAACCGCGCGCGGTTCGGGGGGGCCGGGAAGAGGGTGATCGTGGAAAGGGACAGGCTGGCGGTGGGCAGCGTCATCTCCACCCGGTCGTCCGACAGGAACTGCCGGCGGTTGCCGCCGAGCGAGAGTTGACCCCAATCGAAGCGCCGGTCGAAGCCCCCTTCCGAGTCGATCGACTGGGTAACTTCGCGGGGATCGAAGGAGTTCTGCCGCACGAAGGACGAACTCGACGCGTAACTTGCCCTCAGCCGCATCCGGGTGCGCTCGGAGATCTCCCAGTTGTAGGTCGTGTTGAAGGCGAGTTCGGACCCGCCGTTCTCCCGCCAGAACTGACGGAAATTGGCGCGGCCCTCCTGGCCCAGGCGCCGCCAGCGATACTGTAGGCCGCCGGTGACCGCGGTGTAGTTTCCGCTCCACCAGTCGAACCCCACCTGGGCGTCGGCATAGTCATTGATCGCCCAGTAGTAGCCTATGTTGGAGACGCGCCGCGAATAGCTGTCCGAGGTGCGCACGATGTCGTTGACGGAAAACCGCACCGGGAGAAGCCCCGAACGGCGTCCCTGTTCCGTGCTCTGCGCCAGGAAGGGAAGCCAGAAGACGGGGACCTCGCCGAAGTGGAGGAACACGTTTCTGGCGATCAGCATGCCGCTGGGCGAGAGCTTGGCCCGGGTGGCGACGAAGTGGTAGTGCGGCTGGTCGTCCGGGCAGCTCGTGAACATCAGGTCCTGGCCGTACGAGACATCGTCGCCCACCCACGGGAAGTCCCCGTTGACCTTCCAGCTCCCCGCCAGGGCGCCCATCTCGGTCCTTGCGCCCTCCGCCGTTCCGCGGTCTTCGGTCAGGTCGAAGATCAGGCGCTGCGCGACGATCTCGTTCCCGTTTTCGGGCTGGTAGTTGGCCTCATCGCCGAACGTCACCAGCCTGCCGATGTTGTCGTCGAAGATCACCGTGTCGGCGCTCAGCTCGCGCCCGTCCCGGATCAGCACCGCATCCGTGTTCTCGTCGCCGAGAAGTTCCCACACCCGCAGCCGGGGGTCGAAGCGCGCACCGTTGCTGCGGTACTCGGTGAGCCCGTAGCCGGGCAGCGCCAGCAGCGCGAGCAGCGTCGAGTCCCCGCTCTGGCCGGTTTCCTCGCGCCGGTCGGCGAGAGTGTCGGGGCGCAGGCCGGTGGAGTCGCCTACGCGCCGTGCGAGGCGCTCCAGGCGCTCCTGCACGACCTTGCGCAGGGAGTCGCTCATCTCCTGAGCCGCGAGGGGTTCGGGGGCGGCCGGCAGCAGAAGCGCCGCGGCCAGCAGCGCCCCGCGGATACCCCGGCGGGCCGCCGCCCCGAACCGGCACGGTCTCATGTGACTACTCCTCGCTCTCCGGCCCGGTCGGCGTGGTCCCGCCAGCCGGGTCACCGTGGTCGTACGGAGTCGGCTCCGGCTTCACGGCCCCGGGCTCCTCCGCGGCCACCGAATCCTCCGGCGCGGTCGGCTCCTCCTCGCGTTCACGCTCCCTGCGGTGGCGCCCCCGCCACACCAGGGCGGAAAGAACGATGCTGAACTCGTAAAGGATGAGCATCGGGACCATCATGAGTGCCGTGACTCCCAGGTAGTCGCCAGGCGAAAGCAGGCATGCGATTATGAGGATGCCCACGATCGAATAGCGTCGCTTGCTTCGGAGAAACGTCGGGCTCACCAACCCCAGCGTGCTCAGCACCAGCACGGCAACCGGCATCTCGAAGATGACCCCGAACGCTACAAGCAATCTGACGACGAAACGGAGGTAGCCGGTTGCCGTGTAGGATGGATCGAGGAAGTCTGCCTGGAATCCGGCAAGAAACTGCAGCGTCAGTGGCAGAGCCACGAAATACGCCAATGCCACGCCCGCCGCAAAGAGGACTATTCCCATCCAAAGCGCCGGAACGACCGCTCGCTTCTCGCGGTTCTCGAGCGCTGGCGACAGGAACACCCAGGCCTGGTAGAAGAGGACCGGGAAAGCAAGCACCACACCGACGGTGAACGACATCTGAAGGAAGAAGAAGAAGGAGTCGGTCGGAGCGAGGTAGATGAGCTGAAATTGATCGCCCAGGATTGTCTGCGCGGGCCGGATGAGGAGAAACACCACTTCGAAATAGTGGACCAGGGCCATTCCGGCCCCCGTACCGACGACCAGCGCCAGGAGACTCCACAGAATCCTCCAGCGCAGCTCCTCCAGGTGTTCCAGGAAGGGCATCTCGGCTTTGGGATTGCGCCGTAGCCGCGCGAGCAGGCCGTCACGCAGGCGATCCATCAGTCTCCTCCTCCGCCTTCGCCCGTTTCCAGGGAAAATTCGCGCTGGGCCCTCGCCCGCGCTTCACGCCGCTCTCTGACGATCAGTTCGTCCACCACTTCCTGAAACTCGTCGATGTGCTGAAAGTTCCGGTACACGGAGGCATAGCGGATGTAGGCGACCCGGTCCAGAGGCTTCAGCTCCTCCATCACGGCCTCGCCGATCAGCGACGACGGGATTTCGACCCCGGCAGACTGCGTGACGCGGTCCTCGATCCGGTCGACGAGGGCCTCGATCTCGGTGGGCGACACCGGCCGTTTGGTGCAGGCGGCCGCGATCCCCGCGCGCACCTTGTCCCGCGTGAACACCTCCGCGCTGCCGTCCCGCTTGGCCACCTGCAGGGGACGCTTCTCGATGTGCTCGTAGGTGGTGAAGCGCTCGCCGCACTCGAGGCACTCGCGCCGCCTCCGCACCGCCCGCCCGCCCCTCGCCGAACGGGTGTCGACCACCTTGCTCGAATCGGAATCGCAGCGCGGACAACGCATCGCCGGCCCTCAGCGTGCCCGGGAGCCCGCGGGTGTGGCGAGTCGGCTCACCGCCCGCAGTGCCCGGTCAGGGAATCTCCGCGAGCTTTGCGCGCGCAAGCTCGGCGACGCTGTGGTCGGGGTAGGACTCCACCACCGTCTCGAGGAGCGCGCGGGCCCGATCCGTGTCCTCCAGCTCGTCGAGGAGGAGCACCGCGGCGCGGTAGAGGGCCTGGGGTGCCTCGTCGGCGTCGGCATCGAGCTGGGGTATCTGCAGGTAGGTGTCGATGGCTTCCTGGAAGCGCTGTTCGACGGCGAAGAGCTCGCCGAGGTAGAGATGGGCGGCCGGCGCGAGTTCGCTGTCCGGGTACTCCGTCACGAAGCGCTCGAACTGCATGCGCGCGACGCTGAAGCTGCCGCGCTCGAATGCCCGCTCGATGGCGGCAAATTCCTGGTCCGGGCTACCGGCGGCGGCGTCCGGGGCGGGCTCCCCGCCTTCGGCCCCGGCAACGACCGAGTCCTGTTGAAGCCTGTCCACGGCGCGGCTGAGAGCCTGGACATCGCGGCCCAGCTCTTCCAGCCTTGCGAGGACCGTGGCCAGACTGCTCTGGTTCTCCCCGACGACTTCGCGCGTCACCATGAGGCTGCGCTCAATGTCGCGGATGGCGTTGACCAGGTCGCCGCGGACGTCGAACACGAGCTCGGACGCGGCGGCCACCGAGTCCAGCGCCTGGCGGTTGCCCTGCTGTACGGCACTCGTCAGGGCATTGATGCGGGCCTGCTGGCGGGCGTCCGTCTCGCGTATCTCGGTCTGGAGATCAAGCATATCCCGCTTGGTCGCGCAGGCCCCGAGGACCACCGCCAGGACGAGGGCACCGATCCGTCGATACATGGGACCGGTCGGAGCTCTCCTAGTTCCCGACGATGGCGTCGCCGCCCGCAGTGATCACGAACTCGACCCGCCGGTTGAGCGCCCAGGCCTCGTCGTTGGACCCCTGCATTGCCGGTTGCTCCTCGCCGTAGGAGACCGAGGTAAACCGATCGCCGCTCAATCCGAAGTTGGTGAGGAACTGAATCACCGACTCCGCGCGCTCGTTGCCCAGGGCAATGTTGTATTCGGATGTGCCCCGTTCGTCCGCGTGGCCCTCCATGCGCAGCCGGACCCCCGGGTTGGCGCGCAACACCTCGACCTTGGCACGGAGCGCCGCCTCGGTGGCCATCGTAATGGTCGACTCGTCGTAGCCGAAGTAGACGGTCTGCTGGACCGTCCCGCGAGCGGCCGCGGCGGCCCGTGCCGCCGCCTGCTGCGCGGCCTGCTGCGCAGCCCGGATGCTGTCCGCCCTGGCCCGGGCGTCAGCGATCGAGTCGGCGATCTCCTGTGCGCGATCATTCGCCGGCTGGACCGGGGCGGGCGGTACCGGATCCGGCGGCCCTCCGCCGCAACCAACGATCAGCAACGACGCCGCAAAGGCGCCGAGAACGAAACGAGCGTTACACATACCTACTCCCGATGTGGTACAGGTGAGCACTGGGGTGCGCGGTCCCGAGTCCGCGAGACCCGTTGTATATAGGCGATCACCCCGGTGGACGCAAGTAACCCCGCCCGCACCCCGTCAGCGACCCCCGCGCCCAGGCCCGCCACGCGTCTGCCGGGCCCCGCCAGCGCCCCCCAGCGAGGGCGACCAGTCGATGTCTTCGGCATCCACGTTGGCGACCAGCACGCGTGTGCGGCCCGTGGCCGCGTCAACGACGAAGATACCGATACCGTTGTTTCGCTCTGCCCGGAAAACGAGGTGGCGCCCGTCGGGGGCCCAGCTCGGATCCTCGTTGTTCCCCTCCCGGGTCAGCTGGATCAGGCGGTTGTCTCCCTTGTCCAGATCCGCGATGAAGATGTGGAAGCGACCGGCCGTCGTGCGGTTCACGATCCCGCCTGCGAAGGCCACCTGGTTGGAAACCGGCGACCAGTCGGGATCCGTGAATTGCCCGCCCTGGCCGTAGCGGTAGGGCGACAGGAGT
The DNA here is from genome assembly GCA_965206305.1 of Longimicrobiales bacterium. Lineage (GTDB taxonomy): Bacteria > Gemmatimonadota > Gemmatimonadetes > Longimicrobiales > Gaopeijiaceae > Bin94. The sequence goes on from CBDBJI010000004.1 coordinate 3,283,954, forward strand.
GTCGGGGTCCCGCCCTCCGACGGCATGGTGTAGACTTGCGGCGTCGCGGTCCCCAGCCGGAGGGACACGAACACCAGCCTGCGTCCATCGTGGGAATAGGCCGGCTGGATGTTCTGGGCGCGTCCCCCGGCCAGCTGGCGCAGGCAACAGCCGTCCCGGATATTGTAGCTGAATACCCCCTTGCTCCCGCGGTCCGTCAGGGCGAACGCCATCTCGCCGCCGTGTGGGTGGTAGGCGGGGGAGTGCTGCTGGCCGCTGCCGCCCGGGCCGATCAGGCGTTCGGTGCCCGTGGCGAGCTCGAGTTCGTAGATCTTGGGCACGCCGGTCTTGTACGAGGTGTAGGCGATGCGGGAGCCGTCGGGCGACCACGCCGGGGATATGGCGATGTCGGCGTCCCAGGTCATCCGCCTCCGATTCGCCCCGTCCGAATCGACGAGGTAGATCTCCGTGCTACCGGGATCCCCGAGGGCGGGCATGGAAAAGGCGACCTGCGTCGCGGCCATGCCCTGCTCGCCGGTCGCCCACATCACGATCTCGTCGGAGACGCGATGGACGGCCATGCGAAAGTCGGGGTCGTCGGGCGAGGGCAGCGGAAAGCGCCCTCGCGCGCGCTGGGCAGCCGTGACGATGTCGTGCAGCTCGACCGAGAGATACCGGGCCCCCGCGACCCGCTCGACCGTGCCGGTGAGGAGCCAATCGACGCCGTACTGGTCCCAGAATGCGTACTGCACGCCCTGCTGGTCGCTCCACAGCGCGGGCAGCGAGTCGATGATCCGGAAGCGGTCGCTGTAATCCAGATCCCGGGCCACGATCCCGTGCACGAGGGCTCCCGTTTCGGGGCTGTCCCCGGTGGTGCGGAAGGGGAGGATGGCGAGGGGGGGGATGTACAGGTTCTCGTAGAGGAGCGTGAGCGCGACCCCCGGGATCTGTTCTTCCGGTTCCTGGGCCGACAGGCCGGCAGGCAGGGTGGCGCAGGCCAGCAGCGCCGGGATCCCGGCGATCAGGCCGTGGAGCAGCCCGGCGCGGGCACCGGGAGCGCCGAGGCCCCCGGCTGGCGCGGAGCGGCGTGCCCGTGCCACCGGTGCGCGCATCAGCATTCACCCTCCGGCTGCAACACCCCGGTTCCGCCCCCCTTGGGGGTGACCAACAGCGTCACATGCAGAATCTCGTAGGGATAGTCTTCCGGCAGCGGCCCCAGGCGGCCCGCCATTCCCGCGCACTCGAGCGCGTCCAGCACGGCGATATCGAAGGGAATGTCGCCGGAGGAGCGGTCGACGCCGAAGTCGGCGGTGGCGCCGTCCCACTCGACCACGAACCGGACCGTCGCCACCAGGTTCTGCGCCGTCCGGCCCTCGGAAAACGTGCGCTGCAGGCAGCGCCCGACCTGCACCAGCAACTTCGCGTAGTACTCCGGGTAGTCGGCCTTGAATCCCTCCTGGCGGACCTGGAGGTCGGCGACCCCCTCGTCCTCCTCGTTCTCTTCCGCCTCGGCGGGGACGGGAATGTCCTGCAGGGGCGGTGTTTCCTCCGGCTCGGGCGTGGCAGTCTCGGTGGAATCGGGCTCGGGCTCCGGCTCGGGCTCCTCCTCGAGTACGGGCACCGGCTCCTCCTCGAGCACCTCCGGCGGCTCCGGCTCCTCGGGAGTCTCGACCACCAGATCATCCTCGGGCGCCGGGGGCTCCGGTTCCTCCGGCTGCGGAGCCTGGGGCGGGGGCGCGGAAACGAAGTGAAGTTCAACCACCGGGTAGTACGTCCGGTCCGGCTGGAGCGCCGGGACAACCCAGAACATGACCACGATCGCGGCCAAGTGGACGGCAATCGAAAGCACCAGCGAGCCTGTCCCCAGGGGCCGACGTCCGAAGCCCGGCGCCGCGCTGGGGTCCGCGAGGGGGGTCACGGAATGTCCTGCTCCGCGATTACGGCGATGTCCGCCCCTTCGGAGTTGGCGGCATTCATGATCGAAAAGACCGTTCCCCACAGAGAGAGCACGTCGCCCTTCAGCAGGATCGTTTCAAGCTCGTTCGCGCGAATCAGTTGGCGGAGGGCCGCCGAAGCGTTCTCCCGCGGCACCGGCATATCGCCGAAAAGGATCGAATCGCCAGCCGTGACCGAAACGATCAGAACCTTGTCGGTCGCCTCGATGTAGCCCACCTCGCCGCGCGGCAGATTCACCTCCACGCCCCCCTGCAGCACGGGCGCGGTGATGATGAAGATCACCAACAGGGTGAAGGCCACGTCCACCAGGCTGGTGACGTTGATCTCGGCCCGAACCGGGAGAGGGTTGCGGTCCCGGCCGCGGCGGTTCAGCCGGTTCATACGTGGCCGTCCTTGGCCAGGCTGCCGATGAATTCGCTGGCGAACCCCTGGAATTCACCGAGCACGAGGTTGAGGCGGGACGCGAAGTGGTTGTACGCGATCACCGACGGGATGGCGACGGCGAGGCCGACGACGGTGGTGATGAGCGCCTCGGCTACCCCCGGCGCGACCGCCCCGATATTCGCGGAGCCCGCCCGGGTGATCCCGATGAAGGTGTTCATCACGCCGATCACCGTCCCCATGAGCCCCAGCAGCGGCGAGACCGAGCCGATGACCGCGAGCCAGTTGAGGCCGTGCGCCAGATCGTCGATCTCTTCCGCCTCGATCTTGTCGATCACCATGCGGAGCGCCTCCAGCTGCGTGAGCGACAGCCCCGTCGTCGGGCTGAAGCCCCCCAGCGCGCCCGGGCACAGGTCGTCGAAGAAGCCGAGCCCGCCCTGGAAGAGGCGGGTGTACGGGGACGGAGTCATCTGCTGCACGGCCTGGTAGGCTTCCCCGAGGTTGGCCACCGACCCCAGGTGCGCCACGAAGCGATCCCCATCGGCGCGCACGCGGCGGAAGTGGCGTACCTTCGCGATGATTACCCAGAACGACACCACCGAGAAGAGACCCAGCACACCCAGAACGACGTGTGTGGGCGGGCTGGCCCCGAGCATCATGTCGAGGATTTCCCGCGACGGGCCCGTCTGCTGGACAAGGGCGTTCACGGGGGCGGGAGCATCGATGAGGACCGCCAGGGCGTGCGTCGGGGCCGGAGCGATCACGCCGCTCCCGCCTTCGCCCTGCCTGACGCGATGTGGCGGAAGGTGCGGGCAAGCCCTTCGCGCAGGCCGTGGGCGGGCGCCCACCCCAGCGCGCGAATCCGGGCCGTGTCGAGGGTGCTGCGGCGGACGTCGCCGGGACGCGCGCCACGGTGGACGCGGCCGCGGTGGACGCCCGCGATCTCCTCCAGGAGGGTGGCCAGGGTGTTGACGCTCGTCGCGTCCTGCGTACCCACGTTGTAAGCCCGCGCATCAATGCCGGGACGGTCCACCAGCGCCACTTCGGAAGCCGCCACGTTGGCGCTCGCCACATCTTCCACGTACACGTAGTCCCTCACCTGTTCGCCGTCGCCGTAGATGGTCAGAGGCTTGCCCTCGATCAGGCGGTTGCAAAAGATGGCCACCACCCCGGCTTCCCCGTGCGGATCCTGCCGCGGGCCGTAGACGTTGCCGTAGCGCAGCGCCACGTAGTCGAGGCCATGCACTTCACGATAGTAGTTGAGGTAGCATTCACCAGCGAGCTTGGATACCCCGTAGGGCGACACGGGTTGCTTGGGCGCGGTCTCCGGCGTGGGATACGTCTCCGGTTCGCCGTACACCACACCGCCGCTGGAGACGAACACGACGCGCCGGGTTCCGGCCGCGCGTGCGGCCTCGAGTACGTTGAGGAGGCCCGCGATGTTCACTCGCGCGTCCGCGACCGGATCGGCCACGGAGGCGCGGACATCGATCTGGGCCGCGTGATGGTTGACCAGGTCGAAGCCGACATCGCGGATCAGTTCGGCGGCGCGCGGATCCGCGATGTCCATCTCCACGAACTCGGCACCGGCGGGAACGTTCTCGAGTCGCCCCGAAGAAAGGTCGTCCATCACCCACACGCGATCACCCCGCGCGATGTATGCGTCGGCAACATGGCTCCCGACGAAGCCGGCGCCGCCGGTGACGAGGATCCTGCGGGTATCGCCGGAATTGGTCTTCAGGCCCGTCCCCCTTCGCTGTGGTCGACTTCCGTATTGTATATGCTAACGAAAACCGGCGGCCGGGGTAACGAACGCCGGGCGGTGCGCGCCGGAACCCCGTGGCGACTGCCGCGGGCGACCCTGCCGGGACTTCAGGCCACGATCGCCTGCGGCCCACGTGCGACAAGTTCAGTCAAGGTGTATAATGCCTGCATGAGAGCCCACTACCGACACCGGGTCATGCCCGACGCCGGAACGGAGCGCTACCCCGGAGCGATGCGCGAATACGCAAGGAAATGAGGCTATCCGCCGCACCATGATCGCCCGGAGCCGCAACCATCTGGTCTCCCTCCTGGAGAGCCACATCGGGCGCATTCCCGTGGACGGAACCGGCGAGGCCCGGCGGTCTGCGGAGGCCGTGCCGGTCAAGACCTATCTTCTGGAAGGGCGCGGACCGGTCCCGCCGAAGGCCGGCGACCATCAGGGTCCGCTCGTCACTCTGGCCGAGATGGCCGCGGATCCGGTACTGCGCGAGAGGTACTCGACGCGGGTGCATCCCGCCGAGGACCGGGATCTGGCGACGATCGAAGTCGCGCACCACGGCGGCACGCGCGCGTTCGTGTACGTCGACTTTGCCGATCCTCGCCACTGGCTCCTCCACACCTTCGCCATGAGCAGACTGGCCGACCGTTTCGTGTCGAGCTTCGCCGGGACACGCCGCGGCGTGGGACGCGTTGCCCTGCCCGGCGAGTTCCTGGAGACGGCAGCCGCGTTGGGATCCACGGTCGCCATGACCCTCGACCATGAGCGCCGGGTCTTCGAGCCCGGCGCCGACAGGGGCGCATCGGATTTCGTGAAGGCCCGCATCTGGGGTACCCAGGCCGACCGCCTGTTGTCGCTCGTGCGCGTTCCCGGGGCCTTCGCCGAAGGGATCGCGCTTTCGACCGTCCGGGTGAAGCACCACCCGGATGTCGGGGACGACAGCGTGTTCTGCCTGGACGATCTGAGGTGGGATGGAAGGATCATCACACGCGGGACTTCCTTCCAGGCCCATCTCGAGCTGACCGCCGCGCTCCAGGGGTGCTATGCACGCCAGGTCCGCAGGATCGAATCCCTCCACGCGGTACGAATGAACGGACCTGACGGGATCATGCGGGGCAGGTCGCTGACTCTGCACCTGACGCGTCCGATCCGGCATCTGGAGCGCTTCTGCCAAATGGTGTTCTCCTCCGCCAATCCATTCCTGCTCTGGGGACTGCCGGTGGTGCGGGGCCCCGGCAGCGTGAGCGTCGCCGCGGTCGACCTGAACTTCGGCCAGGGCCTGGCCTTCGAGTTCACGCCGGAGTTCGTCAGGCTGTTTCTGCCGGGCAGGACCTCCGGCGGAACCGTCGTGCGCTTCTACACCAACCTCCAGCACCACCTGGATCCTCGGGTGGGCCTGCTTGACCAGGACAATCGTGAAGTATTCCAGCTATAGACTCGCGGTCGTCAATCTCCTGATCGGGATGTGCCGGGGCTCGCCGGGACTTCCGCAGACGATCCGGCAGATGGGATATCGCGACCGCTGGATCCCGGGGTCGTTGCTGGGGAGCCGGGGAGCGGCGGCGGATCCCGTCCTGGTCCTGGCGTCCACCGAATCCCGGCACTCCGTATTCGTGCAAGTGGTTTCGGGGAAAAGAATTGATCTGGATGACCTCGACAGATACTCGAAGGTCAGCGCCGTACACCTGCGGGAGCACACACCCCTCACCCAGGATCAGACCGAGCTCTATGGGGTGGCGGTATTCGGACTCGAGGAACACCGCGAGAGCCTGCGGAGCGGCATCGCCGACAGCAGGATCAGACCCACCCTGCTGCTGCGGACCCCGGAAGGGCTCGTCATCGACGGCAACCCGTTTCCGAAGGTGGGGTTGGCAAACGTCTTCCGGCCGGTTCTGGCGCTGGACTGGAATTCGAGCCCTCTGGGCTGGATCCCATACGATCACGGGTCGCACCCGGCGGAGATCGCCCAGGCGATCATCCCGCTGGTCGTGGCTCGCGCGGCCGGGGGGGATCGGCGGGTCGACATGGCGGAGATCTGCGCGGAACACCCGGTGTGGAGTGCTGCGACGGGTTCCGCCCGCCGGAAGATGCGAGGGGGAATCACCAGGGTGTTGGCCACCGCCGCGGAGCACGAGTTCCGCGACTTCTTTTCGGTGCGGGACGGGGCGTTGCAGTTGTCCGATCTGGTGCGTGAGGCGGTCCGGCAGCCGGGCTCGCCGACCCTGAAGCGGATGCGCAGGCATCAGCGCGCCCTGCTCGACCGGCTTCAGAGCCAATTCAGGGCGTGAGTTCCACCGCCAGGACGAGAGCGTCCTCGAGGGGGTCGGCGTAGTACGATCGGTGGCGGCCGATCTCGTGGAAACCGAAGCGGCGGTAGAGCTCCGCGGCCCGGGTATTGGATGCCCGCACCGCCAGGTAGACCCAGCCGACACCATGCTCGCGCAGGACATCCAGGGCGTGGGCCAGCAGCGCCTCGCCCGCCCCGCGCCCGCGCCGCGCGGCGCTCACCGCCAGGTTGGCAAGCTCGGCCTCCCCCTCACCGATGACGACCACCCCGTACCCGACCACCACCCCCCCCTCCGCCGCCACCAGCACCACCATGTCGTCGCGGCCCAGCAGCGACGCGAACGTCCCGGGGCTCCACGCCTCGGTGAATGTCGCCTCCTCGATCTCGATGATCGCGGCCAGGTCGTCCTCCCGGGCCTGACGTACCGCCACCACCCCCCTCATCCCGGCTTCCATTCCCGCACGTACGCGGGCTCCCAGACTGCGGGATCCACCGCCACCCATGCGCAGCAGCCGATCAGCGCATCGGCCCGGGGAACGCCCGCGGGGGCGGGTCTCACGGTGAACCCCGCCGCGCCGATCAGGGCCTCGTGCGCGGTTGCGCCGTCGCCCATGAAGATCGTGCCCACCGGCGGGCGGGCGCTGATCACATCCAGGACCGAACCGCCGTGGGGGCCGATCACGCGGACCGCCCTGCCGGCCCCGACATCGTACGCGGCCCCGTACACACGGCCGCGCCGCGCGTCGAAGAGCACGTAGCGTACTTCGCGCTCCCCGTCCGGGGGGTCCGCCTGCCCGGCCACCGCCCCCGCACGCAGGCTCGACACCGGGTAGAGCGGGACCTCCAGGCTGGAGGCCAGCGCCTTGGCCGCGGCCCCCGCGATCCGGACCCCCGTGAAGGAGCCGGGCCCCGCGCCCACGACAACCCCGGCGAGCTCGTCCACCTCCTTCCCCGCCTCCGCGAGCACCTCGCGCACGGCGGGAATCAGCGCGGCGGCGTGCCCGGCCGGCGCCGCAAGCACGCGCTGCGCCACCACCACCGCCTCCACGGCCAGAGCCACCGATCCCGCGCCGCCGGAGGTCTCGATCGCCACCAGGGCGCCCGCGGGCCGGCGCGTCTCGTCCGCGGGCCGCGCCGCCCAGCCGCACGCACCCTTCACCCGGCCATCACCGGGAAGCCCGGAAGACGCTGCGGATCGCCGAAAGACCTCATATCGACTTCCCTGAGGTCCCCTCCATCGCCCGCGTACCGCAGGCGCACCTCCCAGCGCTCCCCGGGAAGATGCGCACCCGCCCGCTCCGGCCACTCCACCAGCACGATCGCCTCCTCCTCACCCACCACGTCGTCCCATCCGATCCCGGCCAGCTCCTCCGGCGAGCGCAGGCGGTAGAGGTCGGCGTGAATCACGGCGCCCCTCCCCCCGGTCTCATACCTGAAGAGGAGGTTGAAGGTCGGGGACGGCAGGTAGTCGCGTACCCCCGCGCCCCTTGCCACCGCCCTCGCCAGCACGGACTTCCCCGCCCCGAGCGGCCCGCTGAGACCGATGAAGACCGGCGGCCGCACCTCGCTTCCGATCCGGCGGCCCCAGGCCGCGAGCTCCGCTTCGGTCAACTTCACCGGGTCTTCACCGCGCGCCCATGGTCACCGGACGGCCTTCAGCTCGAACAGCTGGTCCCTGAGCGTCGCAGCGCGCTCGAAGTCGAGCGCCTCCGCCGCCTTCGCCATCTCCTGCTCGATGATCTTGATGAACTCCTCGGCGTTGACCTCGTCCGCGTATCCCCGCCCCGGCTCCGCCACCTGCACGGCCGGCTTCCCGCGCGCGTCCGCCACGCGAGTGGAGAACTCGATCTCCTCGACGCTCTTGCGGATCGTGCGCGGCTCGATCCCGTGGCGCTCGTTGTGGGCGACCTGCACCTTGCGCCGCCGCTCCGTCTCGTCGAGGCACACCCGCATCGACTCGGTGATCCGGTCCGCGTAGAGGATCGCCTTGCCGTTCACGTTGCGAGCCGCGCGCCCCACCGTCTGGATCAGCGAGCGGGCGTTGCGCAGAAACCCCTCCTTGTCGGCGTCCAGAATCGCGACCAGCGACACCTCGGGCAGATCGAGCCCCTCGCGCAGCAGGTTGATGCCCACCAGGACATCGATCCGCCCGAGGCGCAGCGTGCGCAGGATCTCCATCCGCTCGATCACGGCGATGTCCGCATGCATGTAGCTCACCCGGATCCCGATCGACTGGAAGTACTCCGACAGGTCCTCCGCCATGCGCTTGGTGAGGGTGGTGACGAGCACCCGTTCGTCGCGGTCGGCGCGCTCGCGGATCTCGGCAAGCAGGTCGTCCACCTGGCCGCGCACGGGACGCACGTCGATGGATGGATCGACGAGCCCCGTCGGGCGGATGATCTGCTCGGTGATCACCCCGCCGGAGCGCTCCAGCTCGTAGTCGCCGGGGGTGGCCGACACGAAAACGACCTGCGGCAGCAGCTCCTCCCACTCGTCGAAGCGGAGGGGGCGGTTGTCGATCGCGGAGGGGAGCCGGAAGCCGTGCGTGACCAGCGTTTCCTTTCGCGACCGGTCGCCCCGCGACATCCCGTGGATCTGCGGGAGGCTCACGTGGGATTCGTCCACGATCAGCAGGAAGTCCTCGGGGAAGTAGTCGATGAGGCAGGCGGGGCGCTCGCCCTCCCTGCGGCCGCTCGTGTAGCGGCTGTAGTTCTCGATGCCGGGGCAGGTCCCCATCTCCAGCATCATCTCCAGGTCGAAGTTGGTGCGCGACTCGATCCGCTGCGCTTCGAGGAGCATCCCCGCGGCCCTGAACCTGTCCACCTGTTCGGCGAGCTCCTCGCGAACGAGGGGCTCCATGTCCTCGATGGTGCGGCGGCGGGTGACGTAGTGCGACGCGGGGTAGACGGCGGTGCGCGCCAGCGATGCGATCGTCTCGCCGGTGAACGGGTCGAAGCGCGTGATGCGCTCGATCTCGTCTCCCCACAGCTCGATCCGCACGGCCTGCTCGTCGTAGGCGGGGAAAACCTCGACGGTGTCGCCGCGGACGCGGAAGGTGCCGCGCTCGAAGGAGATGTCGTTGCGCTTGTAGAGGATGTCGACCAGGCCGCGCAGGATCTCCTGCCGGGGCGCCTCCTCGCCGACCCCGAGGTGCAGCATCAGGCCGCGGTAGTCCGCCGGATTGCCCAGCCCGTAGATGCACGATACCGAGGCCACGACCACCACGTCCCGCCGTTCGATCAGGGAGGAGGTGGCCCGCAGCCGCAGCCGTTCGATGTCCTCGTTAATCGACGCGTCCTTCTCGATGTAGGTGTCGGTCGCGGGGACGTACGCCTCGGGCTGGTAGTAGTCGTAGTAGGAGATGAAGTACTCGACCGCGTTGGCCGGCATGAGCGACTTGAGCTCGCCGTAGAGCTGTGCCGCCAGCGTCTTGTTGTGCGACATGACCAGAGCGGGCCGTCCGCACCGGGCGATGACGTGCGCTATCGTCAGCGTCTTCCCGGTCCCCGTGGCGCCGAGCAGGGTCTGGAAGCGCGCGCCGCTCCCGATGCCGGCGACGAGCTCCTCGATCGCACCGGGCTGGTCGCCCTTCGGCTCGAAGGGCGCGCGGATCTCGAAGTCAGGCATCGGAGCCGAAGAGCTCGCTCTCGCCGAAGCTCTCGCGCCGGATTACCGACGTGACCCCCTTCACGCGGTGCACCGCATCCATGACGCGCTCGAGGTGGTTAATATCCTGCACCTCCACCACGAACGCCGCCGTCATGCCCCCGTCCGTGCCGCGCATGTCGGCGTGCTGGATGTCGGTGGCGGTCTCGCTGATCGTGCGGGCGACGTCGCTGAGCAGTCCGCGGCGGTCGGTCCCCTCCATGTAGAGGTGGACGAAGAAGCGGTCGTCCCGTTCGGCCTTCCACTGGATGTCGACCCGGCGACCGGGATCCTCCTTCAGGTTGAGGACGTTGGGGCAGTCGGTCCTGTGCACCGAAATGCCCCGGCCCCGGGTGATGTAGCCGATCACGTTGTCCCCCGGCACCGGCTGGCAGCACTGCGAGTAGCGCACCATCAGGTTGTCCACCCCGCCGATGGCCACGCCCCGGTTCGATTTGCGGATCTTCGCGGCGATCCGCTCCAGCGCCGACGGGGTGCGCTTCACCACTTCGGACGGGTCCTCGTCCGGGTACAGGCCGCGGATCACCGCCGCCGGGCCGATGTCCCCCCGGGCGAGCGCCGCGAGTACGTCGTCGAAGGTCTTGAAGCCGAGCCGGCGGGCCCCGCGCTGTCTCTCTTCATTGCCCGGCTTCCGCCGCCGCGCCTTGCGCAGCTCCCGCTGGAAGAAATCCTGGCCGATGCGAAGCGCGCGGTCGTACTCCTCCCTGCGAATCCACTGGCGGATCCTCTGGCGGGCGCGCGAGGTCTTCACGAAGCCCAGCCAGTCGCGGTTGGGCCACTGGCGCGGGTTGGTGATGATATCGACAGAGTCCCCGCTCTTGAGCTGGCGCGACAGAGGCGCGATCCGGCCGTTCACCTTCGCGCCCGCGCAGTGGAGCCCCACCTCCGTGTGCACCGAGAAGGCGAAGTCGATCGGAGACGCGCCCACCGGCAGCTGCTTGACCTCGCCCTTCGGCGTGAAGACGAAGATCTCCCCCTGGAAGAGGTCCATCCGGAGGAACTCCATGAACTCCTCCGGCTCGCTGGTCTCCTTCTGCCATTCCAGCACCTGCCTGAACCAGGTCAGCGCGTCGTCGACCCCGCTGTCCCGGCCGTCGTCCTTGTAGCGCCAGTGCGCGGCGATCCCGAACTCGGCCGTGCGGTGCATCTCCTCGGTGCGGATCTGCACCTCGTAGCGGCGGCCGCTCGGGCCCAGCACGGTCGTGTGGATCGACTGGTACATGTTCGACTTGGGCGTGGCCACGTAGTCGTGGAAGCGCTCCGGGATCGGCGTCCACCGGCCATGGACAATCCCCAGCGCGGCGTAGCAGCTCTGCACCGAGTCGGTGATCACGCGCAACGCCATCAGGTCGTAGATGTCGTCGTAGCTGCGGTCCTGCGTCACCATCTTGCGATGGATGGACCAGAGGTGCTTCGGCCTGCCGGTAACCTGGGCCACGATGTCGGCTGCTTCGAGCGCGTCCTCGAGCGGCCGCTGCATCTCCTGGATGTGCCGCTCCCGCGCCCGGCGCCGCTGCCGCACGAGCTTGCGCAGGTCGTCGTAGGCATTGCGGTCGAGGAACTTGAAGGCCAGGTCCTCCAGTTCCCACTTGATCGCCGCCATCCCGAGCCGGTGGGCGAGCGGCGCGTAGATCTCCCGCGTCTCCCGCGCGATGGGCTTCTGCTTCCCGACCGGCAGGTATTCCAGGGTGCGCATGTTGTGCAGGCGGTCGGCGAGCTTGACCAGGATCACCCGCGCGTCGTTGGCCATCGACAGCAGCAGCTTGCGGTAGTTCTCCACCTGGCGCTCGGTGCTGGAGCGGAAGCGCACCTTCCCGATCTTGGTGACGCCGTCGACGATCGACGCGATCTCGTCACCGAAGATCTCGCGGATCCCCTGCAGGGAGACGACCGTGTCCTCGACGACGTCGTGCACCAGCGCCGACACCACCGAGGCCGTGTCGAGCTGCAGCGAGGTGACGATGGTCGCCACCTCCACCGCATGGTTGATGTAGGGCTCGCCCGACGCCCGCCGCTGCTCGGAGTGCGCCTCCGCGGCGAGCTCGTAGGCCGCCCGGATCGCGTCCACGTCAAGACGCTCGGCGTACGCCTCCATCGCCCGTGCCAGGGGCCTGGGAAACCCGCGGATCGTCGTGACCCGCTCTGCCGCCGCTGTCGTCGCCATGCTCGCCGCACTCCGCGTCCGAGGTGCCCTGTTACAATCTAATTGAAGGCGGCAGCCGGATTGACAATCGGCGAACGCTGTGAGAATCCTAGGAGTTTCCCGGCAATCGAGCCATGGCCACCTAAGAGGTCCCCATGATCCGTCGAATCCAGGCCCTCAACTACCGTTGTCTGCGGTATGTGGATGTCTCGCTAGACAGATTCCATGTGCTGATCGGCCCCAATGCTAGCGGGAAGAGCACGCTTTTCGACGCCATCGCATTTGTGGGAGATCTGGTTCGGGATGGGCTGGAGAAAGCAGTTGGAGACCGGACCGCGAACTTCCAGGATCTGGTGTGGGGACGACCGGACCGCGATATGGGGTTCGAGCTCGCAATCGAGTTGGAGGTCCCGGAGAAGCAGCGCAAACGCCTTCCCCCAGAGAGAAACTTCCAGGTCTTTCGGTATGAGGTCGCAGTCAAGGAAGACCAGGGTGGAGTGCGGATCGATTCAGAGCGTGGACTCCTCATGCCGCTACGCGAGCGGAAACGACGGGGCCAGATATCTCTTTTCCCGGACCCTCAAACGGCTCCCTCGACGATACTTGCTGGTGGCGGAAGGCGTGGGATGAGGACGGTGCTCAGCAAGTCGGGGAAAGGTATCGACAACTTCAGCGTCGAAACCGCGACCAAGGCAGGCCGTGCATGGGCAACCCAGATCGCTTTCGGCCCGTATCGCTCCACGCTGGGGAACCTGCCGGTATCGCCCGAGAAGTTCCCCATGGCCACGTTTGCGAAGCGCAAGTTGGAAGCCGGAATCAAGCCCGTGTTCCTGGACAGCCAGGCCATGCGACTAGCCAGTCCCCCAGAATTCGGCGTGAATGGATTTGCCGATGATGGATCCAACCTTCCGTGGGTGATAAAACGACTCCAGGACAACCACCCGAGCGACTTCAGGGAGTGGCTCGGCCATGTCCAGACCGTACTTTCGGACCTTCAGGACATTCGCGTCATCGACCGGCCCGAAGACCGGCACGCTTACCTGTTGCTATGCTACAATACCGGCGTGGAAGTGCCCTCCTGGACGGCTTCCGACGGCACCATCCGACTCCTGGCGCTCACGCTGCTGGCCTATCTTCCCGACAACCGGGAGACATATCTCCTCGAGGAACCGGAGAACGGGGTCCATCCCCTCGCGCTCGAAGGAATCCGCGACTCGGTTTCGTCGGCGTATGATGCGCAGGTTCTCGTCACTACCCACTCGCCGGCGCTGCTCTCACTGGTCGAGCCTCAGGAGGTATTGTGCTTTGACAAGAACGAGGATGGCGCAACGGACATCATTCGTGGAAGCGAGCACCCGGTTCTGGCAGACTGGCAGGGATCGTTCAACATGGATGTGCTCTTCGCCAAGGGCGTCGTGGGGTGACCCAGGAAAGGGAGCGCGGCAGGCTGGTCGTTCTGGTTGCGGACCGGGACATCGAAGAGGCGTTGGCGGAGTTGTTTCGGCGTCCCGAGTCGCTCGGTTTCGGATCGCTTCGGTTTGAGATTCGGCGGTATCCCAGCCGGGATGCGGGGTGCTACACGGACGCCGCCAATTTCCTGAGACAGTTCCTGCGCGCTTGCCGATATGCGCTCGTAGTCTTCGATCGCCGCGGCAGCGGTGCTACTCCGTCCCGCAGAAGTGCGCCGCCGAGCTCCCGACGCCGCCGCTCGGCCGGGCTGTTCGGAGAAATCGCTGCAGGTGTCTCCCTCGAAGGTTGTCAAGACCCCGCGTTTCTGAAGCTCCGCAGGATCCTCCAGGAGTGGTTTCCCAAGGCTGAGCCATGAGCGACGGTGCACGCGCTCGCCAGGCATTCACCCGAATCAAGGCGCTGACGCGGCCCGACAAATGGTTCCTGGGCGGGTTGGACGGGGTGGTCTGGGCTCCGCCGTTTCCCCGCTCGCTCGACCGGCCCGGGTTCTGGGACCCGGCGCACCTGCTGAACTATGCGGTCGAGCCTTGCTTCACGGTGGCATTGCTGGATGAAGAGGGCCGGGAGATCCAGCTCTCGGCTGCTCTTCCGGGAGATGCGCCAGACCCCGAGCAACCCGCAGGTCCAGCTTCGCACCTCGGCTCCGCCGCGCACCCCGGGTGCCGCTGGCGTCCCGGCGCGCTCACCGTGTATTGGCGGACGCCGGACGGGGCGATTGCGGTAGAGGATCGGCAGGTCCTCCCCGGTGGAGTTCTGGAATCTTCGTGGAGGCTGGCCGGTGCCGTTCCGTCCGACGCCCCCCACTTCCTCGTCGCTTTCACGGCCCAACCCGCAGGCGCCGTCGCAGGCTTGGAACCCTCCGCGGGCGGGACGCGGTGGGTGCGTACGGTGACCGACCGGGCGGGGCGGGAGTTGGCCGTCGAAATGGAGATCTGCGGGCCGGGTGAACCCGTGTGGCGGAAGGCCCTTCCCTCGGAGGGGACGGCGACGCCGGTATGGGCGCTTTCGCCCTTCGCGGAAGGGGGGTCCGACGGAGTCCCGGACTCGCTCCCGTCCGACGACATCGGGTGGATCTGGGTGGCCGTGGCGTTTGGGGTTGCCGCGGGGGACGACGGGGCGGCGGCGCTAAGGATGCGGCTCGCGCCGCGGTTGCCGGAGGGCGGGCGAGTGGTGGTGGACGCTAATTCCGCCGAGCCCCTCGACTGGGTGTCCTTCTTCGCCGGTTTTCCCGCCTTTGCTTGCGGCGATGCGCACCTCGACCGCTACTTCGACTACCGCATCCACGGGCTCGGCCTCAATCGCATCGCGGGGGATTGGGGCAATGTGCGGCACCCGTGCATCGCGGAGGGCCCCGAGTACTTCCACGTCCCGATCACCTACAGCGCGCAGTGCCACATGATGGAGATGCGCTGGCGGGCGGGCGGACGCGAGGCGTGGGGATCGCTGCTCAACTTCCTCGACAACCAGAAGGAGGACGGGTCGCTGCACGGACGGCTCTACCCCAATCACCTCGAGGGGACCGACTTCTACCACGCGAACTGGGGCGATGCGCTGCTCGCGGTCGAGGACATGCAGCCCGACCTGAGCCCCGGCCGCCGCGTGCTCAGGCGCTGTTACGACGGCCTCGCGCGCTACGCCCACTGGCTGAACGCCGCCCGCGACCCGGAGGGATCGGGGATGCTCACCGTCGTCAACCACTTCGAGACCGGCCAGGAGTACATGTCCCGCTACATGGCGGTGGACGAGCAGGCCGACGTGAGCGGCTGGCGTCCCCGGCTGCGGCTGAAGGGAATTGATGTGACGGTGTATGCGCACCAGCTCTTCCGGGCGCTGGCCACGATCGCGGGGCGGCTGGGGCGGGAGCGCGACGCATCGGATTGGCGCGTGGTGCAAGATTGTTGCGCAAGCGCAATCATGCGGTGCATGTGGTGTCCGGTTGCACAACTATTCACCGACGTGGACGGGCGCAGCGGGGAGCGCACCGGGGTCAGGGCCGCGGTCGGGTTCTATCCCCTGCTGACGGGGCTCGTCGGCGGGTCGCGCCTCGACGCCATGCTGGACCACCTCGAGGACCCGTCCACCTTCGGCACGCCATTCCCGCTGCCTTCTTCGAGCGTGGACGACCCGCGCTTCTCGGCCGAGGGGATCTGGCGGGGGAAGCGGCGCAACTGCCCATGGAACGGGCGGGTCTGGCCGATGACGACCAGCCACGTGATCGAAGGGCTGCTGCGCTGCTGGCGAAACGGGAGTGAGCGAGCGGGGGCTCTGGCCGCGGACATGCTCCCGCGCTTCGTGCGGATGATGTTCACCGGCGGCGACCCCGAACGCCCGAACTGCTTCGAGCACTACAACCCGTACACAGGCCGGGCCTGCCACTTCCGCGGGATCGACGACTACCAGCACTCCTGGGTCCTCGACCTGCTGGCGCGGGGGATCGCCGGGCTGCATGTGGACGCCGAAGGGGTCGAAGTGCGGCCGCTTCCGCACGCGTTCGAGCATGTCTCGATGGGACCGGTGGCGGCGCGTGGGCGGCAGGTGTCGGTGGAGCTGGACGGGGAGCGGGCGGTGCTGACGGTCGACGGGGAGCGGTTCAGCGGGCCGCGGGAGCGGGGGCTGTCGGTGGGTTGGGCGGAGGCCGGGCCGTGAGCGCGGGCGGGGGCCGGGAGCGCGGCCCGTGACGCCTGTGGCGCAGGGCGTCGTCCTGCGGGGCGTCGAGAAGCGCTTCGGGGACGTGACCGCCGTGGCCGCGCTCGACCTCGAGGTGCGCGCGGGGGAGCTGATGGTGCTGGTGGGCCCGTCCGGGTGCGGCAAGAGCACGCTGCTGCGCCTCATCGCCGGGCTGGAGGAGCCCACCGCGGGGGAGGTGTGGATCGGGGGGCGGTGCGTCGACGAGGTCGCACCGGGAGACCGCGACGTGGCGATGGTCTTCCAGAGCTACGCCCTCTATCCGCACATGACCGTCTCGCAGAACCTGGGTTTCGGCCTCCGCGTGCGGGGCGTGAGCCGGGAAGGGATCGAGGAGCGCGTGGGCCGGACCGCGGAGGTGCTGGGACTGACGGACCTGCTGTCGCGCCGGCCGGGCCAGCTTTCCGGTGGCCAGCAGCAGCGGGTGGCGCTGGGGCGGGCGATGGCGCGCGATCCCGGGGTCTTCCTGTTCGACGAGCCGCTCTCGAACCTGGACGCGGGACTGCGGCTGCGGACGCGAGACGAGATCGCCGCGCTCCACCAGCGCCTCGGCACGACCATGATCTTTGTCACGCACGACCAGGTCGAGGCGCTCTCGCTCGGCCAGCGCGTCGCGGTGATGGACCGCGGCAGGCTCCAGCAGGTGGGAACACCGGACGAGATCTACCGCCTGCCCGGCAACCTCTTCGTCGCGGGCTTCGTGGGCTCGCCTCCGATCAACCAGCTCGCGCTCGTGCGCGACCCGGAGGGACGCCTGGCTGGCGGGCCGTTCCGTTTTGCGGGGGACTGGGAGTTCGGCGCGGCGACCCTCGGGGTGCGGCCGGAGGATCTCGCGTTGGCGCCGGCTCCCCGTGGCCCGGCCGCGGCGGCGACCAGACCGCACCCGGCGGACGCGCCCCACTTCACCGCCACCGTGCTGCGCGTGGAGGCGCTGGGGAGCGAGCAGCGCGTGCATCTGGACGGACCGGGCGATGCGGCCTGGGTCGCGCGCGTGCCGCCCGCCTTGCGGGTCGCCGCGGGAGACCGCGTGGGCGTGTCGGTCGCCTGGGAGAGGGCGCACCTCTTCGGCCCGGATGGCAGCCGGGCGGGGGCGGCGCCCGAGCCGGCCGCGGGGATGCCGTGATGGAGTTCCGCGCTCCCGCCGGCAGCGACCGGATCCCCCCCTCCCGCCCCCCCCCACCCCGGGGCCGCGTCCCGGCCACCGCCGCAATCGCCACCGCCTTCGCCCTCGCCATCGCCATCGCCACCGCCTGCTCCCCCGCCCCACCCGGCACCACCACCCTGCGCGTCGCGCTGTGGGCGGGCGGGCACGAACTCGAGATCGAGCAGCAGGTCGCGGCGCGCTACGAGGCCCTGCGTCCCGGGACGCGGGTGCTCCTCGAATCGGCCCCGAACGGCTACGAGGAACGCCTCCTCACCTCGATCGCGGCCGGCCACCCCCCCGATGTCTACCTGCTCGACTCGCCCGACATCCCCACCTTCGTGGACCGGGGGCTCGCGGTCGACTTCGCGCCCTACCAGGAGGCGCTGGGCTTCCGCGCGGACAGCATCTTCCCACAGGTGCTGGAGGCCTTTATGCGCGGCAGCGCCATCTTCGCGCTGCCCAAGGACTTCACGCCGATGGTCATCTATGCGAACCGCGGGGTGCTGGAGGGCGCGGGGGTGGGCCGGCTCGCGGCCCCGGGTGCCGGCCAGGACGCGGGCGTGGGGATCGGGCCCGGCGGCTGGACCTGGGACGACTTCCGCCGCGCGGCCCGCGCCGTGACGACGGACGCCGATGGCGACGACCGTCCTGACGTCTTCGGCTTCGACTTCCCTCGCAACCTCTACCAGTGGGTGCCGTTCGTGTGGTCCGCCGGGGGGGACATCCTGGGGCCGGGAGGGAACGCCGCCAGCGGGTTCATGGACGGACCGGAGGCGCTCGCGGCGTACGCCTTCCTGACGGATCTGGCCGAGGAGGGCCTCACCCCCGGCGCGCAGTTCGTGCAGCAGGGGGACCCGGCGCGCGAGGCGCGGTTCGCGTCCGGCGGACAGGCGTTCCTCCTTTCGGGACACTGGACGCTCCCCGTCTTCCGCGATCTGGTGCAGGCGGGCACGCTGGACCTGGAGATCCTGCCGATTCCGCATCACCCGTCGCAGCCGCGGGCGACGAGCGTGATCTACGCGTCCGGGTGGGCCGTGCCACCGAACGCGGCGAACCTGCGCCGGGCGATCGACCTGGCCGGCTTCCTCGCGTCGCCGGAGGCGCAGCGCATCCGGGCGAGGTCCGGCCTGGCCATCTCCTCGCGCAGCGATGTGGCGGCCGAGATCGCGGCCGCGGACACCACGGGGGTGGAGGATGCGTTCATCGCGCTGGTGGACGGGGCCCGGGTGACCTGGGGCGCCTACGTGCGGGACTTCTCCCTGGTCGAGGCGCTGGCGGTGGAGATCATGGACCGCAGGCTGCTCAACGGGGAGGCCCTCGAGACGAGCGCGGGGGATGTGGCCCGGCGCGTGGACGAGGTGCTGGGGCGATGAGGGGGCGGGGGGTGGCGGGGGGCCGCGCCGCGCTGGCCGGGGGCCGGGGGAGGGGGCGGCGATGAGGGGGTGGGCCGCCGCCGCGTTCGCCGCCGGGGCCGGGCTGATTCTGGTGGTGGCCGTGGGGGCGGTGGGGGGGGTTCACGAGCGCGCAACAAAAAACGTTGCGCGCGTGGCGGCTTCACTGTATGAGGTGCAAGGAGTTACGGACGCGGATGTTGCGCGTCTCCTCGACGGGCGGGTCGAGGTCAGAGCCGTGCGGGAGGGTGGGGCCGGTCCCGGCGCCTACGCCTACGAAGCCGGTTCGCTCGAGCCGTCCGCCTGGATCGCGGTCACGCCTGCGAACCGCAACGGCAGCTGGCCGTGGACCCCCACCATCCTCGCCCTGCTGGGTCTGCTGCTCATCTCCGCCTGGGCCGTCGCCCGGCGCCCCTCCCCCCCGCCCCCCCGCTACCCGGCCACCATCGCGCTCCTCTCGGCCGCCCTCCTCGCGCTGGTCGCCGCCACCGCCCGGCAGTGGGCCCACAACGAACTGGAGGACCTCAGCGCCGCCCACCTCGCCCACGGCCTCCGCGCGGCCGAGATCGCCATCGCCGCCGGCGCCGACCCAGGCAGCGCCGCCCGTGCCGCCGGTCTCCCCTGGGCCGCCACCACCGCGCTCGACTCCCCCGATCAGCTCTGGACGATGCCCCGCGAGGTCGGCGCGGCCATCGCGGCCACCCCCGGCCTCCGCTCCGCCCCCGCCTACACCGTCGAAGCCGCCGGCGCCACCTACCACGGCGGCAGCACCTCCCTCCGGGCGGCGGCCACCCCCGACACCCTTCACCTCGTCTTCCTCGGCTACGAGGAGACCGCCTCGCCCACCGTCATCCTGGCCGCCTCGGCACTCGGCGCGGCCCTGCTCGTCTCCCTGGTCCTCTTCCTCCTCCCCCTCTCCGCCCACCCCCGCGCGCTGCGCAGGACCCTCGCCGCCTGGGGGTTCCTCGCGCCGGCGTCATTCCTCCTCCTCGTCTTCACCTTCGGGCCCTTGCTCTTCTCGCTCTGGATCTCCCTGCACGAGTGGCACCTCGTCGACCCCGCGCACCCGTTCACCGGGCTGGAGAACTACCGCGCCCTCCTCGGCGACGGCTCCTGGTGGTCGGCGATCCGCAACACCGCGGTCTTCACCCTGCACGTCCCTCTCGCGATGGCCGTCGCACTCGCGCTGGCGCTCCTCACCCGCGGGTCCAGGCGCGCCGTCCGCTGGGCCCGGCTCGCCCTCTTCCTGCCGAGCATCACCAGCGTGGTGGCGATCGCGGTGGTGTGGAAGTGGCTGCTCAACGACGGGTACGGGCTCGCGAACCGCCTTCTGGGCGCGGTGGGGATCGGGCCGGTCCAATGGCTGACCTCGCCGGACGTCGCGCTCATCAGCCTGATGATGATCAGCGTGTGGATGGTCGTCGGCTACCAGATGGTCGTCTTCCAGGCGGGGCTGGCGGCGATCCCGCGCGACTGGTACGACGCGGCCCGGGTCGACGGCGCGGGCCCGCTGCAGCTCTTCCGGCACATCACCCTTCCGGGTCTGCGCCACACCCTCTTCTTCGTGCTGGTCACCTCTGTGATCGGGTCCTTCCAGATCTTCGGACTCGTCTACGTCATGACCGAGGGCGGGCCGCTGGGCGCGACCGACGTGGCCGTCTACCACATCTACCGGGAGGCGTGGGAGTTCCTCCGCTTCGGCAACGCCGCCGCGATGAGCTGGCTCCTCTTCGCGGTCGTCTTTGCAGCCACCTGGCTCCACTTTCGCTTCCTGGAGGGAAGGCATGCCGATGTCTGACCGGACGGCGGGGACCCGCGGCGGCGGTCCGCCCATGGAAGCATCCCGGCGCCCCGGCTCGCGCACCGCCGGCCGCCTGGCCGCCACCACCCGCACCCTCCTCCTCATCGCGGCCTGTCTGGTCATGGCGGCGCCCTTCCTGTGGATGGCGGTCACCAGCCTGATGGGCCAGCTCGATGTCTTCTCGGGCGACCGGCTGCTCCCGGAAAAACCGCTCTGGTCCAACTATCCCGACGCGCTGACCGCGCAGCCGTTCGCGCGCTACTTCCTGAACTCGATCGTCTTCGCGGCCGCTGTCGTCATCGGCCAGGTCGCCACCGCCACCACCGCCGGCTACGCCTTCGCCCGCTTCGACTTCCCCGGCCGCGACCGGGTATTCATGCTCTTCCTGGCCACCATGATGGTGCCGGCAGTCATCGTCCTCATCCCCCGCTTCCTCATGATCGACGCGCTGGGCTGGATCGACAGCTACCAGGGGCTGATCTCCACGGAACTCGTCTCCGTGTGGGGCATCTTCCTCATGCGGCAGTACTTCCGGACGCTCCCGCATGAGCTGGAGGACGCCGCCCGGGTCGACGGCGCGGGCCCCCTGCGCATATTCTGGAGCGTCGCGCTGCCGCTCGCGAAACCCGCCGTGGCCACCCTCGCCCTCTTCGCCTTCATCGACGCCTGGAAGAACTTCCTGTGGCCGCTCCTGGTCACGCGCTCGATGGAGATGCGCGTCGTCGAGGTGGGGATTGCGGCCTTCCACTCCACCTACGAGATCAACTGGCCGTACCAGATGGCGGCGGGAATCGTGGCGGTGCTGCCGATCGCGCTGCTCTTCCTCTTCACCCAGCGGTACTTCGTGCGCGGGATCCAGCTGGAGGGGCGGTAGGCGCCACGGGGGTACCATACCGCGGGGGAACGTGCGCAGGCTGGTCTTTCGGGCTTTCCGGATGGTCCGGATCCGGTTGCACCACTGCGCGCGGACTCTCTAGACTTGACCCATGCCCAGTCTTCCTGCCGTCCCGACGCTGCTCGCGCCGCTGCTCGGGTTTGCCCTCGGCGCTCTGCCGTCGCTCGGCGTGCCCGTACGCGCCGAAGCCCAGCAAGGGACCGGGCAGGTTGCGCTGTTCCTCGATGGGGACTCGCTGCTCCTCGCGGCCGCAGCCGATCTCGACGCGGCTCCCCTTGTCGTCGTGCGAACCAGTTTGTTTGCGTTCATGGGGCCGAATGAATCGGCCTTTACCCCCAGTTTCCCTGGGGGGCTTCGGCCAGTCTGGGCAAGGTTCGCGGCGGCGCCGCGGTCCGTGGGCATCCATGTAGACTACGAGCGCGGGGACGGCAGCCGGATTTTTTGGCAGCGGGTGACGCCGCTGGCGGGTGGTGAGCTGGTCGTTTCCGACCCGCTTCTCGTGGATCCCCGGATCGCGGCGCTGCCGGAGACCCGGCAGGAGGCAGTGGATGCAATGCTGCCGCGGCTCCGGATCGGGTCCGAGAGCGAGATGGTCGTGTACTGGGAGGTCTACGGGCTGGCGGCCGGGGAGACGATGGAGATCTCGGTCGCGTTGGAACGGGAGAGGGCGGGAGTATTCACGCGCATTGTTCGCTCGCTGAGAGGCACGCAGGCGGCCCCGGCGCCGGTGGTCTCGTGGATGGAGCCGGCGTCGGGTCCGGTTCACGAAATGGCCCTCACCCTGGGCGTAGCCGAACTGACGGACGGGAACTACGACCTGAAGATCGCCGTGGCGGGGCCGGATGGCTCGGCGGCAACGGCGATCCGCCGCTTCAGCGTGGACGGGCGATGAGGCTTGACGGACGCGGCTGGCGGGGATTGCTCATCGCGCCGTCGCTTGCGGTTGCCCTGTGGTCTCCCGGTCCGCCCGCCGCCGCCCAGGGAGTCGACTGGAAGAGAAACCTGCGCAACCCGAGCCGCGCCGTACTCAACTTCCACTACAACCGGGATTTCAGCACCGAAATCACGGTGAGCGTCTACTGCCTCGCGGAAAAGGGCGACACCTGCTTCGGCGGCGATCACGAGGACAGGGACTGCGTGCGTGCGGTGCCCTGCCGCAGCCGCGCCCAGATGTACCAGTTCATGGACGAGCTGGAACGGGCCGCGAGGCGCCGGCCGGCCGACCCGTATGCAGTCGCGCAGGCGGTGTACGGGTTGGCGAGGCTCGGGGATCCGGACCGCGCGCTTGAGGTCGCCCAGGTGTGCGAGGGTGCCCGCTGGTGGTGCGACCTGGTTCTCGGCATGGCCCATCATCACGCGGAGAGCCCGCTCGACGCCGAAGGCCACTTCCAGATGGGATTGCTGGGCGCCGACCCGGAACTGGCCTGCAGGCTGACCGACATCACCTACCTGCTGGAAGGCCGGGACGAGGAAACATACGAGCGTCTGCCCTGCCCCGGCCCCGACCGGACGGAATTCGAGGAGCGCTTCTGGTGGCTGTCCGATCCCCTCCTCACGGCACCCGGCAACGACCGCCGGGCCGAACACCTGACCCGCCGCTTCGAACTGCTGCTCCACGAGCGCCTGCGGGAAGCGATCGACCGCGACTTCCTGCTGGGGCCCGGGGCCATCGACAGCCTGCTGCGCCACATGGACGAAGTCACCCGCAGGGGACACCCCGACTCCTTCGACCACACCGGACGCTGGAAGAGCGAGAAGGCGGCGCGGTACCGGTTCACGCCCGCGTCGCTCGTGGGAGACGGCGTGCAGGCGCTGCGCTACGAGCTTGAAGCGACCCGGTGGGATGAAGGCTACACCCCGGCCACCTACAACCCCTTCTTCGCGGTTCCCGGACAGGTCGCCCGCTTCATGGACGGGGATTCCCTGGTGCTGGCGGTCTCCGCCGATCTGAGGGCCGCCCCTGTCAACCCGTTGCAGACGCGCTTCGTCGCCAGCGGCGGGCCGGCCGGCTCCTTCGTCGGGCTGGGGCTGCCGGGAGGCGACCTGACGCCGTCCTTCACGACGAAGTTCGAGGCGGTGCCGCTGGTCGTCGCGATCGAGGCATTCGACGGATACGACGGCGTGTCCCGGCTGCGCGAGGGGGTGATGCCGCTGGAGGCGGGGCCGCTCGTGCTCTCCGACCCGCTTATGGTGAATCCCCGGATTGCGGAGCTGCCCGCCACCCGCCAGGAGGCGGTGGATTCGATGCTCCCGCAGACGTGGATCGGGTCCGCGGACGAAGTGGTCGCCTACTGGGAGGTCTACGGTCTGGAGGAAGGCCGGCCGATGCGGGTCTCGGTCGCGCTGGCGCGGGAGGGCGCGGGGGTGGTCACGCGCGTGCTGCGCTCGCTCACCGGGAGATCGGACACGCCGGCGCCCGTGCTCTCGTGGACGGAGGAGGCGTCGGGACCGACCCACCCGATGTCGCTCACGCTGGACGTCGAAGCGCTGGATGAAGGCAGCTACGAACTGGCGATCGAGGTGACGGGGCCGGATGGCGCCGCTGCGACCGCGACCCGCCGCTTCCGGGTGGGCGAACGATGAAGCGCCTTGCCAGCGTGGCGCCTCGCCACTCTCGATGCTCCCGAGGATTCATCCACGGACTGCTGTTGCTGGCCCCGGGCGCACTCGCTCCTGCCGGCATGACCGCTCCCGCCGGCGCGCAAGAAGTCGCGTGGCAGGAAGAAATGCGGAACCCCATCCGGTTCGTCGTGCAAACCCACTATGGGCGCCCATCTACCGGCATCTCAAGCATCAACTGCCTGGCGCGAAAGGGCGACCTCTGCTTCGGCGGGGATCACGAGGACTACCGTTGCCCGAGCATCTCGACGTGCCGCACGGAAGCGGCGATGTACCAGTTCATGGATGAACTCGAACGGGCCGCGGAGCGCCGGCCCGCGGACCCCTACACGGTCGCCCAGGCGGTCTACGGACTGGCGAGACTCCAGTACGTGGATCGCGCCCTGGAAGTCGCCAGGGGGTGCGAGGCGGTGGGCTGGTGGTGCGACCTGGTCCTCGGCATGGCCTACCACCGGGCCTGGCGCTCGGTCGACGCGGACGGCCACCTGCGCATGGGGCTGCTCGGCGCGGATCCGGAGCTGGAGTGCCGGCTGACCGACATCGAGTACCTGCTGGACGGGCGGGACGGGGCCACGTATTCGGGCCTGCCCTGCCCCAGCCGGGAACGCCGGGAATTCGAAGAGCGCTTCTGGTGGCTCTCCGATCCTCTCCTCACGTTCCCCGGCAACGACCGCTGGACCGAACACGTCACCCGGCGGTTCGAACTCCTGCTTCACGAGCGCCTGTGGAGGGTAACCCGTCCCGACTACCTCACCAGCGCCAGGGGAATCGCCAACAATCTCGTCTACATGAACGTGGTGACCCGCCGGGGACCTCCGGATTCATGGGACAACATCGGGAAGTTCAGGAGTCTGGAGGCCTCCCGCTACCGCTTCACCCCCGCATCCCTCGTGGGGGACGGGATCCAGGCGCTGCGCTACGAGCTCGAGGCGAGCCGGTGGGACGAAGGGTACACGCCCGCCGAATACGGCCCCGTCTTCGAGGTTCCCGGCCAGGTCGCCCGTTTCCTGAACGGGGATTCGCTGGTCCTCGCGGTCTCCGCCGACCTCGACGCCGCTCCCGTCTATCCGCGCGAGAGCCGTTTCGTGGCCAGTGGCGGGCCGACCGGCCCCTTCGTCGGTCTCGGGCTGCCGACGCGGGATCTGGGCCCGTCCTTCACCGTGACGGTGGAAGCGGTGCCGCTGGTGGTCGCGATCGAAGCGATGGACCCGAACGGCCCCGTGGCCCGGATGCGCGAGGGGGTGATGCCGCTGGAGGCGGGGCCGCTCATGCTCTCCGACCCGCTTCTCGTAAGTCGGCTGATTCCGGAGCTGCCGACGACCCGCCAGGAGGCGGTGGATTCGATGCTGCCGCAGCCGTGGATCGGCTCGGCGAACGAGATGGTGGCCTACTGGGAGGTCTACGGTCTGCAGGAAGGACAGCCGATGCGGGTCTCGGTCGCGCTGGGGCGGGAGGGCGCCGGCATGGTGACGCGCGTTCTGCGCACGCTGAGCGGGAGGTCGGAACCGCCGGCGCCGGTGGTGTCGTGGACGGAAGAGGCGTCCGGACCGGTCCACCCGATGTCGCTGATGGTGGACGTGGACGCGCTGCGCGACGGGGACTACGACCTCAGCCTCGAGGTGACGGGGCCGGACGGCTCGGTGGCCACCGCCGTGCGCCGCTTCAAGGTGGGGCGGCGATGAGGCGGCTCCTCGCACCGCTGCTGCTCCTGTTGGCGCTGGCGGCAACCGCCGCGCCCGCCGGCGCCCAGGAAGTCGCGTGGGATCGGGAGCTGCGGGGCGACATCCGCAACGTCCTGAGGAACCACTACCTGCGCGACCTGAGCTCCGATACCCGCAGCAGCGACTGCCTGGCGGAGAGGGGCGACAACTGCTTCGGCGGCGATCACGAGGACTGGTTCTGCCGGCGCGTCTTCGACTGCCGCACCCCGGCGGTGCGGCTTCAGTTCGTCATGGAGCTGATCGGGGCGGTGGACAACCGGCCGGACGACCCTTACG
This sequence comes from Longimicrobiales bacterium, assembly GCA_965206305.1. Taxonomy (GTDB): domain Bacteria; phylum Gemmatimonadota; class Gemmatimonadetes; order Longimicrobiales; family Gaopeijiaceae; genus Bin94. The sequence goes on from CBDBJI010000004.1 coordinate 3,310,130, forward strand.
TGGTCGCCCAGGCGGTGTACGGGCTCGCGCGGGTCGGACGCACGCGGAACGCGATCGACCAGGCGCGCCGCTGCCGGGCGGCATCCTGGTGGTGCGATCTCGTGATGGGCCTCGCGCTCCACCGCGCGGGGCGTTCGGCTGACGCAGGCGAGCGCTACCGTTCGGGGTTGCAGGGCGCGGATCCGGAGCTGGCCTGCCGTCTGACCGACATCCGCGAGCTCCTGGACGGGAGTGACGGGGCTTCCTACCGGCGCCTTCCCTGCCCCGGCCCCGAGCGCACGGAGTTCGAGGAGCGGTTCTGGTGGGTCTCGGATCCCCTCCTCTCGAGGCCCGGGAACGACCGCTGGACCGAACACCTGACCCGAAGGTTCGAGCTCCTCCTGCACGAGCGCCTGCGGCGGGCGGTCTACAACCGCCGGACCCTGCCCACCTTCCACATCGACGTGACCCGCAGAGGACATCCGGACTCCTGGAGGCCACGCGGGAGAGACCTCGAGACCTGGAGGAGCGAGGACGCGGCGCGCTACCGCTTCACCCCCGCATCCCTTGTGGGGGACGGGATCGAGGCGCTGCGCTACGAACTCGAAGCATCCAGATGGGACGAGGGGTTCACCCCCACCGAATACGGCGCCGTCTACGAGATGCCGGGCCAGGTGGCGCGGCTCATGGACGGGGATTCGCTGGTGCTGGCGGTCTCCGCCGATCTGGACGCCGTTCCCTTCAGTTCACCCCCAACCCGGTTCATCGCCAGCGGCGGACCGAACGGCTTCTTCGTCGACCACAGGATTCCCACGGGGGATCCGAGCCCATCGTTCGCGACCGGGGTCGAGGCCGTCCCGCTTCTGGTCGCGATCGAGGCACTCGGCCGCAGCGGCGCCGTAGCCCGCATGCGTCAGGGGGTGATTCCGCTGGACACGGGCGGGCTGGTGCTCTCCGACCCGCTCCTCGTCGACCCCCTGCTTCCGGAGCTGCCGGAGAGCCGCGAGGAGGCGGTGGACGGGATGCTCCCGCAGACGCGGATCGGTTCCGCGAACGAAATGGTGGCCTACCTCGAGGTCTACGGGCTGCAAGACGGACGGATGATGCAGGTCTCGCTGGCGCTGGAGCGGGAAGGCGCGGGGATGATGACCCGCGTCCTGCGCTCGCTGAGCGGCCGCTCGGCCGATCCCGCCCCGGCGGTCGCGTGGACGGAGCCGGCCTTGGGACCCATCCACCCGATGGCCCTGAGCCTGGATGTCGAGGCCCTGGAGGACGGAACCTACGACCTGAAGATCGAGGTCACGGGGCCGGACGGCTCGGTGGCGAGCACGGTGCGCCGCTTCGCGGTCGGGGGGCGGTGAGGACCGGGTCCGTCCCCGGCTGGCCTGGCGAGCTGACCGGGTTCCCGAAACGGGTGGCGTCGTCGTCATCGGCTCGGTGGGGGGGCACGGCGAGGGCCCCGGCGAGTTCGACGCTGCGCTTGAGCCGGAAGCGCTAGAGATGGTTCATCCGGTCGGCTGGTCCGCCGGGCCAGGAGGTTCACCGCCGGGCCTCCGCAGAATGCGCCGGGCCTCTTCGATGTCTGCCTGGGCGCGGTGCTCGGCGAAGAAGTCCGCGGTGCGCATGGCGGAAAGCTTCTCGGCGACCGCCGTCGCCACGAACTGGTTGATGCTGGTGCCGTCTCTCTGGCTGACCTCCCTCACCGCCGCCTTCAGCGAGGTGGGCAGACGGAGCGGATAGACGCTGGTCTGCTTCTTTCTCTTCGTCACTTCGTTATCCTCCGCAGGGCCTGTTGGGGCGACAGCACCTCAATGCCGAAGGCGCCGGCGGTATCCGCAAAGTCGCGTTTGTTGAAGGTGACCAGAGCGTCGGCCCGGCCGTTGGCCGCCGCTTCCAGTACCATCTCGTCCCCCGGATCACGCAGTTGCGGCCGCCACAGGAACCAGCCTTCGACCGGCTCAGCCACTACCGCCAACCCTGATCCGCCGGTTCGTCCGGGTCCGACGACAGAAACCGGACCAGCTCCGCGTGATACCGCTCGGGGGTCTCGAAGTGCGGGACATGCCCAACCCCCGGGAAGAGGACGAGCTCCGCGTTGCGCAGCTGCTCCGCCACGTTGCGGGCCTGGCCGGCGAAGTCGCGCGTGAGGCGGTCGTCCGCGCCGCCGATCACCAGGGCCTTGACCCCGATGTTCTGCCATTCGTGCACGACCGGGTCCTCGAAGAGGATGCGCTGCTGGGACGCGCGCACCCGGGCCATGCGGGGCCAGTCGCCGCCAAGCGTGAGCCCGTACTGGACCATGACCCAGGGCAGGTATTCGTCCCGCCACCCGTTGGGGTAGTAGCGCCGGTGCCCCGCCAGGACCGACGCGTAGGTGGTGCGCTCGAGCACGCCGCGGTAGGCGTCCTCCGGGTCGGACCAGGGGCGTCCCGGCCGCGTATCGCTGAGGCCGATCTGGTTGGACATCACCACGTGCGTGACCACTTCCGGGTAGGTCGACGTGAAGCGGGTCGCCACCATCCCGCCCATCGAGTGGCCCAGCACGGCGACGCGCTCGAGGCCGAGTTCGTCGAGGAGCGCCTTCGTGTTGCGCGCCGGGATGTGCAGGTTGTAGTGAATAAGCGGCTTGGACGACCGCCCGTACCCGAGACGGTCCACCGCGATCACCCGGAAGCCGGCCCCGGTGAGCGCCTCGATCGTCGGCGCGAACGCTGCCGCGAAGAAGTTCATCCCGTGGAAGAGGACCACCGTCCGGCCGTTCGCCTCCCCTTCCGGCGCGACGTCCATGTACGCCATGCGGTGGTCCTGGCCCATCAGGCGCACATCCAGGTAGCTGACCGGATGCGGATAGGGGACGTTGGAATAGTCGATCGCCGTCGCCTCCCAGCCCGGCGGCGGCGTGGAGGGCGGCTCCTGCCGGGCGGCGGCATGCGCCGGCTGGGCGAGGCAGAACGCGAAGAGTAGCGCGGAGGGTGCGGGCGGCGAGAACATCTCGGGACGGCCTTTCTGCCGGGAGGTGGATTGCGGTGAACCCGGGTCTACGCTACTTCTGGTGCGCGCGCATAGTCAATTGAGACACTTCGACAAAGGACGGGATCATGCCCTTCAACCTCGGGCCCCTTGAGCTATTGATTCTGCTTGTGACATTCGGATTCGTGGCAGCGGTCGCCGTGGTCGTGGGCAAAAACCTGCTTCGTGGTTCCAGGCGCAACGAACAGCTGGAAGATCTGCAGGACAAAGTCGAGTTTCTGGAGTTCCAGCTGAAGGAGCGGCGACTGGAGGAGCGGCCGGCCGACCAGGGCGCCAAGCCCGTTGCTGTCAGCCAGCATCCCGACTAGTCCTACTCATGCGACGCTCCACCCACCATCACCGCTCGGCGCGCCTCCACCCCACCCCCCTCCTCCCCGTCTGCCTCCTCATCGGCGCCGCCCTCGCGTGCTCCCCCGAACCACCCTCCCCCATCCCCCTACCCGGCGACCACCTCATCGTCGCCATCACCGATGCCTACGGTGACCTGAACCCGATCGCGCGCTACGCCGAAGGCATCTGGGACCGGCCGTCCTGGGCCACCCCCGCGGGGTGGGACCGGCTCGCGGCAGCTCCCGCCGGCGACTCCTCCACCTGGCGGTGGCCCGACGGACGCCGGACGTGGCCCGTGTCGGAGAGGCCGTGGGACTCGATCGGGCATCCCGTTCAGGCGGTGGCGGTGAACGTCCCCGACCGGTGGCACTTCTATTCCGACAGCGCGCAGGATCAGCCTCTCGTCACGCGCGGACTCCGCCTGGCGGACAACGCCTGCGGAATCAGCTGGTGGGTGCGCACACAGGCGGAATGGCGGGAAGTGTTCCCCCGCCTGGGCGACCTCCGGACGGCCGGTGTGTCTCTGAGCCGCCGACCAACGGCCATCCCCCCTACGGACGAGTGGCCCGCTGTCGAGCGGATCGTGGAGGAACTGGGCCTCCTGAGTGAGGAATCGCCCTGGGGCGACTCTCGCTTCATCTGGATCGGCGTCTTCCGCTTCGAAGACATGACCATCGGTGTGCTCCTTCGCATCGGGCCCGGCTTCGGCGTCAGGCAGGCCGTGATCGAACTTCAGGGAGATCGCCCCCGGGTGGTCGGCGAGACCAGGCGCGAACTATGCTGAGGCGGCAGCGCTCCCGCAGGCTCCCGCGGATCGCATTCGGCGTCCCGGCCTTCGTTCGGGCGGCCCGATCCCTGGTCCCTCTCCTCGCGGCTGCCATCTGTGCCTGCTCTCCACCCTCCGAGTCACCGGAGTCGCGTCCCCACGCGGAGTTCGCACCCGATCCGGACGACCTGTGGATCGCGGTGGCCGGCCGCGGTCCCTTCGCCAGCCAGGACGACGATGGAACGCTGGTGCCGATCGCGCGCTACCTCGACGGCACCTGGGACAACGCCCCCTGGGCAGACATCTTCTCCATAGACGGACCCGGCACCGGAGTCGAAGCCGTGAAGACGGGTGACGGAGTCTGGAGCTGGCCCGACGCAAGCCGGTACTGGGGGCATCCGGGCAGAACCGTGGACACCCTGGGCCGCGCCCCCGACGTGATCGCGACCGGAGTCCCCCGCTCCTGGCTCCTCTATTCCCGGGATGTGCAGGGACAGCCGCTCTCGACGACGGGCCTGGCGGTCACGAGCGCCCACTGCCTCTACCGCTGGGCAATCAGCATTCCTCGGGACACCGTGCCCGCCGGAGAAGCCACGGACGTGTATGGCCCCCCGGCGATCGCGCTCACCCGCGCGCCGGCCGAGGTGCTGTCCGAAGACGACATCCCCGGGCTCGAGCAGATCCGCGGGGCTCTGGGTTTCGCCGACATCTCCGAGGGGCGAAAGGGGGACCGGGGCTTCTACTGGCTGGGCATCTTCCGCTTCGACGGCACGATGGGAAACGCGGGCAGCGCCCCGGGGCCCACCGACGGCGAGCTGGAAAGCACCACCCTGGGCGTCCTCTGGGGCCGCTACTACGAGGGCGCCGAGTACATCGTCATCGAGATCGACGGAGACCGGAGCCGCGTGATCATCAGGACATACGAGGGCGGTTGCTGAAGGCGACGCTACACCCCCAGCGCCCCCACCGGGATCACCCCCACCCCATCCGGCCTCGTGTACCCGTACCCGCTGCCGACGATCACGCCCAGCGCCGCCGGCTCCCCACTCCGCTCCGTATCCACCCGGTCCGCGAACTTCAGCAGCGTCCGCGCCGCCTCGTCGACCCTTCCAGCGCCGAGCTTTACCTCGAACGCCGCCCACCTCCCCGGCCCGGCATCAACGACCGCGTCCACCTCGAGGCCCGTGTTGTCCCGGTAGTGGTGCACGGACGCCGCGCTCGCCTGGGCGTAGACGCGCAGATCCCGCAACAATATTCATGACAGGTTTGCAATACTTTCGGCGACAAGGTCGCAAACCTCAGCACACCGCCACCCCCACCGCCACGTCCCCCGCCCCCCTCAGCACCGCCCTGTCCTCCGTGGCCAGACGCACCCCCAGCTCCCGCGCGGCCACCACGAACTCGAGAGACGCATGGTAAGCGCTTAGTTGGCACTCGAGCGCGGCATCGATCACGCGGTCGCCCGACACCCTCACGACGCGCGGACCAAGCACTGCGGCCGCATCGTGGCACACGGCCCTAGCCTGCTCGGCTGTCAGCGAACCCCGGCGCGCGAAGCCGAGCAGCACGTTCCTCAGCTCGCTCATCAGGAGCGCGGGCGCGGCCCACTCGGGGTCGCGCAGGAAGAGTCGTGCGGCATCCGCGCCGCCGCGCCCGCCCACGACGAGCCGCACCATGACATTCGTGTCGACGACGATCACCGGCCGGTCCGGCTCATTCGTCTCAGGCCCATTGCCCACGCCCCTCTTGCGGCCGCCCCTCTTGCGGCCGCCCCTCTTTCGCCCGCCCCCCTTCTCGCCGCCGCCCCTCGTCGCGCAGGCGCCGCAGTGTTGCCTCGTCCAGGTCGATGGGACCGAGCCCCTCGTGACAGCGCTGGATACGCTCCAGGAGCGCCTCAGCGTCAACCGGTCCCGGGCGTACGGACGCGGTCAGCCGGGCCAGGATCTCACCGTTGAGGCTGCGGTGGTTGCGCCTCGCCGCCGATTTGAGTTCCCGGTGCAACAGGTCCGACAGTCCGCGCAATGCCAAGTCGGGCATCGGGGCTCCTTTCTGTGGATGATAGCGTTTCAATATCATAATAATATCATCTCACCTCGCTTGCTTTACGCACTGGTCAGACTAGTTATATTGTTCACATGAATCCCACCTACTCGACATACGACGCCAAAGCCCGCTTCTCGGAGGTGATGCGGCTGGTCCGGGAAGGCACGCCGGTCACGGTCACCTATCGAGGCGATCCCGTGGCGGAGATCCGTCCGATCAAACCCGGCGCCAAGAGCGTCGAGGAGCACTTCACCGCGCTGGAGAGACGTGGCATCGTCATCCCGGCGCAGGACCCGCGAAGTCCGCTCGCAGCCGGTCCACCGAGTCCCGGCGCACTGGCGCGGTTCCTCGCCGAGCGAAACGAGTGAGCGTCGCCTACGTCGATACGTCGGCCCTCGTCGCGATCGCATTCGATGAAGAGGGCGCGACAGCGCTGGCGGCGGGCCTGACGGGATTTGCAAGGCTGGTTTCCTCCAACCTTCTGGAAGCCGAGCTCCGGGCCGCGTGTCACCGCGAGGGCCGCGCGGTACCCGACCATCTGTTGGCGCGGATCAACTGGGTACTCACGCACCGGCCTCTCTCGCTGGAAATGGAAGACGCCCTTCGTGCCGGCCATCTTCGGGGCGCCGACCTGTGGCACATCGCCACGGCCCTGTACGTGGCGCCCGAGCCTTCTTCAATCGCGTTCGTTACGCTGGATCAGCGGCAGGCCGAGGTGGCGGCGGCGCTGGGGTTCCAGGTCCCCGCCGTGCGTGAAGGGCCGTCGCCGCAATAGGTTGATTCCAACCGCAGGCATCCTTCCAGACACCCTTCTCCGAACATGGAGGTCCGGCCGATGAGCATCCGCCCCCCATTCCTTGCGCCGATCCTCCTCATCCTCCTCCCCCTCCCCGCCACCGCCCAGCGCCTCCCCGACCCCCCTTCCGCCGACCTGGCCGCGCTCTCCGTCCCCCGCTTCACGATCGACCCGTCACCCATCGAGCTCACCGGCCCCGTACGACCGGGCGAGTACCTCGGCGTCACCGGCCCGCTCGCGGCGTGGCTCGGCGTGGAGACCGGCGAGGCCGAGCTCTGGGTGCATCCGCTCAAGGTCGGCAGCGGCTTCCGCCTCTCCTTTTCGACGGCCGGATACGGCTCCCCGATCCCCGGCGAGCAGGTCGCGCGCACGGTGCAGGTCCGGCCCGAACTGACCACCATCACCTACAGCCACGCGTCCTTCCAGGTCCGCCAGCACATCCTCGCGCCGAGGGACACGGCCGCCTCCGGTATCCTCGTCCTCCTCGAGGTCGACAGCCCGGACCCAATGGAGATCACCGTCGAGTTCCACCCGGTGCTGAACTACATGTGGCCCGCGTCGCTGGGCGGCCAGTACGCCTATTGGGACGGCGGGCGGCGCGTCTTCGTCCTCTCCGAGAGCCTGCAGCGACAGAACGCGGTGGTGGGCTCGCCGTGGGCGACCAACTCGGTCGAGCACCCCGCGCACCAGCTCGGCGAGGCGCCCCGCACGATGGTCATCCCGGTCGATCCCGAGCGCGCCCGGGCAGAGTTCATTCCCATCGCCGTGGCCGCGGGGACCGTCCCGCGCGACACCGTCTTCGCCCGTTACGGCCGCCTGATCGCGGGCGCCGAGATGCTCTACCGGGACACCCGTGCCTGGGCCGACCACGCGCTCGCCTCCACCGCATCCGTCGAGACCCCCGACCCGTCCCTCGACCTTGCACTCGAATGGGCGAAGATCAACCTGGAGGAACAGCGCGTCTGCAACCCCGACCTGGGGTGCGGCTTCGTCGCCGGCTGGGGCCTGTCGGGCGACGGTGGGCGCCCCGGCTTCGGCTGGTTCTTCGGCGGCGACGCAATGATCAACACCTATGCCATGGACGCGCTGGGCCAGTGGGATCTGGTCGCCGAGGAACTCCGCTTCCTGGCGAAGTACCAGCGCGACGACGGCAAGATTACCCACGAGATCTCGCAGGCCGCCGCCCACATCGACTGGTTCGACACCTACCCCTACGCCTACTACCACGCCGACACGACCCCGCACTGGATGTCCGCGCTCTACCAGTACTGGCGCGCCAGCGGCGACGACGATCTGCTGCGCGACCTCTGGCCCGCCTACAGGCGCGCCTGGGCGTGGTGCCTCACCGCGGAGACCGACGGCGACGGCATCATCGAGAACACGGTGGGCGGCCTCGGCGCTGTGGAAGTCGGCGGCCTCGGCGAGGCGCTCCACCAGGACATCTACCTGGCCGGGGTATGGGTCGCCGCGCTCGAGGGCACCCTGGCGATGGCCGCGCGGATGGACGACGCGGAGGTTCTGGACGCGGCAACCCGGATCGCCCCCGTCGCCCGCGAGACGCTGAACAACGCGTACTGGCGCGAGACGGAAGGCCACCACGCCTTCGGCATCCTCGCCGGCGGCGGCACCAACGACAACCTGACCGTCTGGCCGGCCACCGCTGCCTCCTTCGGGCTCCTCGACTCCGAGCGCGCCCGCAGCACGCTCTCCCGGATCGCCGGCGACCGCATCTCCTCCGACTGGGGCGCACACATGCTCTCCACGGAGAGTGAACTCTACCACCCCCTCCAGTACAACATGGGAACCGTTTGGCCCTTCGTGACCGGCTTCGTGTCCTGGGCCCAATACCGCTACCGGCGCCCGTGGGCCGGATACCACCTGATGGACGCCATCAAGCAGATGACCTTCGACTGGAGCCTCGGCCGCCACGGCGAGCTCTTCTCGGGCGACTTCTACCAGCCGCTGGACCAGACCGTCCCCCACCAGTTCTTCGCCACCTCGATGCTGGCGACCCCGCTGCTCCGCGGCGTCTTCGGGTGGGAGCCGGACGCGCCGAACGGCCGGGCCCGCATCGCGCCGCAGCTGCCTGCGGACTGGCAGGAGGCGGCGGTGCGGGGGCTCAGGGTCGGCGAAACGACGCTCGACGTGGAGATCACGGGCGGCTGGGCCGCGGGGGGTGGCGAACGCCACACCCGCATCCGTAACAGCGGGGGACCGCCGGTAACGGTCGACTTCAGGCCGGATGTGCCGCTGGGCGCGGCCTACATGGACGTCTCGATTGCCGGTGCCGACTGGGTGGGCGCCCCACCGGTGCCCGGAGGGCCCGGCGCGGCGATGCCACCTCCCAGGGTGCGGCTGTCCGAGGGCCAGGCCGCCGTTGTCACGGTCAGCTGGGAGGGGGGACTGGCGGTGGCGCCCCCCCGGATCGACCTGGAACCGGGCCAGCGCAGCACCGGCCTGCGCGTCATCGACCTGGAGTCGGACGCCGGGGAGTGGCTGCTCACGATCGAGGGCAGCGCCGGCCACGAGTACCTGGTCGACCTCTACGGGACGGCGGTGCAGGCGATGCCGGTGGGGGACGGGGTGAGCGTGTCGCCGGCGGCGCCCACCGCCGAGGTGGGGCGCACCGCGGCGGGCGGGGCCAGGCTCATGGTCGCGTTTGCGGCGGGCGAGGGGCGCCGGACGGTGACGCTGCGGCTCATTCCGGCGGGGCCCTGAGGGGGCCCAGCCGACTCGACGCGGATCCCAGGAAAGGGCTAGCGATGGGCATCTTTGATTTGCTTCGCGACATGGAGCAGGACGACGTGATCGAGGCGATCAGCAATAAGGTCGATAGCTTCGAGGCGCGACTCGAGAAACTGGAAGCCCTCGTGCGTGCTCTCGACGTGAAGCTCGATCGACTCGCAAGAGAGACGGCGCGCAAATGACCAGGCGCCTGAACGCTACAGGTCGAGCACCAGCCTGAGCCCCTCATCCACGCGCCGCATGAGCTTTCCTGGAATCTGCCCGGCTCGCTCGCTCAGAAAGTCCTCGTCCACGGTCACCAGTTGGGTCACGCTTGCGACCGAGTCGCTGGGCAGTCCGCTACGCGACGCCGGAAGGAGCACATTGCCCGGGGCGTCGAGATACCTTGTGTTCGACGTCAGGGCGATCCCGATCACCGTCGGCAGCCTGCTCCGGTTGAACAGGTCCGCCTGCGCAACGAGGATCGGCCGCCGATAACCCGGCTCGGAGCCGACCGGCTCACCGAGTTCCGCCCACCACACTTCCCCCCGGGCAACTACCACTCGCCCGGAACCGATCGGGCCTGCAATCGCCGGAGCGCGGGGTCGACTCTACCCGGAAGTTCGCCGTAGACTTCGTTCAGCCTGGCGGTGACATCCTCGTCCTTGTGCTTTGCCACGTATTCGGCGACAGCGGTGGCATAGAGTTCGCTTCGCGAGATCGACAACCGACGGGCGAGGGCGTCGGCCCGCGCGAAAACATCGTCCGGAATGGAGATCGCAGTCTTCACACCATAGTAATACCATGGTATGAACGCCATGTCAATTCTGTACACTTCACCTTACATAATGCCATGTCGACTTTACAGTCTACCCCGTTGATGCATGTCGGCGCCCTCGAAGCGCGCAGACCACCCCCGACGACTGGACCGTCTTCGGCTGGGACAGCTTCTTCAACGCCCTCCTCCTGGCGACGGCGTCCGGCGAACTCGCCTGGTCCGCCCTCCTCGCCGGCGTCGAGTCCCGCTATCCGATTCGGGACCTGGGTTGCGATGTGGGAACGCCTTCACCGCAACCCCTTTACCCCCGCCCAATGAGAGCGTGCCGCCGCACGTAATCCACGTCCAGCTCGTCTTCCCACACCCCCAATACGAAGTCGCGGCCGATCTGCCAGACTTCCAGATCCGGCGGCATATCCACGCTCCCGAAACCCTCGCCGTTCGGGCCGAAGACCAGCCATCTCACCGGTGCCCGAACATCGAACCGGTAGAGTTCCGCCCACAGCCAACCGACTTCGTCAACCAGAAGCCGCGAGAAAGCGGGCATGATCTCCGGCAGCGGCATTTCCCCGTAGTCGCCCAAGCGAACGTCGGTAAAATGCGCTTTCTCTTGTGTGGTCATGTTCCAGGGATCCACTTGAAACTCCACCAACTTGTCGATATCCCCCCGTGAGGGCGCCACCACCGCCTCGGCAAGACGGATGATTCGGCGCAGGCCGCCCGACAGATCATACTCCAGGATCTCGGGTCCCTGATTCTCACCCAGCGTCAGAAAGAGGCCATCCCTGCCCAAAACCGCGGCGGGCCAGATGTCGAAGGGAAGATCGTACAGAGAATTCGGCAGGATCCTGTATTCTCTAACCCCCTGGAAGGACCCTTCCCACACCGGTACCCCGGTATCGACGTCGAACAGGGCGAAGTAGGCCATGCCCGGCTCAGGAGCCATTCCACCCGTCCGGTCCGCGGGATTCTCATTAAACAAGGGGAAGCTCCGATTCTCTGCCAGGAACCTCCCACCAGCGACGCCACGCACGCGCGACACATCTTGGCCATCCCACGATGCCCTCAGTCGATGGCTGAACCGACCGTGGTCGTCGAAAAAACTCACTGCCCCCCTGTTAAGGGCGCGCAACGAGTCGTTACCGGGTGACGATACCAGGGCGCACCGAGAGGTACCAGGCTGAAATTCCCCGGGCCCTTCGCCTCTTCCTCCTTTTTGCTCCAGGAAGACTCTGTCCGTGTCGAAGAAGCGCAACTCACAGTTCGCTCGGTCCAGTACCACAACCCGCCCATCCGAGAGCTGCTGCACGCCCGCGATCCTCGAAAAGAGATACGGGTCCTCTCCCTCCACCTCCCCCATCTGGTACTCCGGGACGGTATCCACCACCCATCCATTCGGGGCTCTCGCCCGGGTACCAAGCGTCGTAGCCACCAGCACCCCGGCGCTGTCCCGTTCCAGAAAGGATACCCCACCGGGCAGGCCCGGGTCGGTGTCGGCCGGACGGTCACACGCCGTTGCGACGATCAAACAGGCGAGAAGGAGAGGCTGGAAGCGAGAGTTCAAGCTACCCTTACCATGGTGCCAGTTCGCCCTGACGTGTGCACTCCAGGCGCTGACCTTCTCCATCCTGTCCTCTGCAATCCGTCTTCTATGCACTGCCAATTCAATACTATGGTAGATACCATGTTATGAAATGAAACATCCGTCAATACTGTAGCCTCCGCGCCACAAGATGTCATGTAAACCTTACAATCGGTTCCCCTGATGCACGTCGGCGCTCTCGAAGCACGGCGCTGGGCCGGTCTGGTTCTCGCCACCGGCCCGGACGACGGGGTCGGCCTGAGGCTCGCCTTCGTGACGCCGGACGGCGAGCGCCGGGAGTTGGACGACTGGTACTGGATGGTCTCGCGGATCGGTCCCCATGCGCCCGACGGTTCCTACGCGCGGGTGGAGTTCGACGTGGGGGTGGAGCCGTCCCGCGAAGCCGCGCCCTGCGCCGGCACGCTGATCCTGGAGTGGTCGCGCCGGGAGGACGCGGTGGCGCTGCGCGCGACGGTGAAGGCGGCGGGCCGCCTGATCGGGGACGCGCCGTGGGGGTGGGAGGGGCGGTGGGTGGCGGGGGGTGCGGGGGGTGGGGGGGCGGGGGCGGGGTCGGCCGCAGCCGGCTGGGAGGTACGGGACGCGGGGAAGGCAGCGGGCGGGGACGCCATGTGGCGCGCCAGGCTGAAGGGCGCGGAGATCGTCGCCGTGTTCGCGGCCGGGACGGAGGCGTGGCAAGCGCCGGATCCGGGCCGCGGCGAGGTCGCGAGGAGCCTCGAAGTCGGGGACGGGGAGGCCGGGGGTGTGAGGATGGTAGCCGTGTGGGGGGGTGTGGGCGGGGTGGGGCGGGCCCGCCGCCTGGCTGGCGAGGTGGACGACTGGATCGAAACGACAAGGGCCGCGTGGCGACGCAATCGCCCCCGTTCCACGGACCGCCCGGGCCTGGTCGAGAGCATCACCGACAACCTCATGTGGATGGTGCTCCTGCAACCGGAAACCGGGCGGCTCTACGCCCCCGCCGGCCGCCGCTGGATCTTCCCGAAGCCCTCTGGCCTCGAATCTGATTCCCCCGGCGACACCGGCCGGCAACCGACTGCCCCTGAAGCAGCCGGCCTGCATCCCGCCCAGACCACCCCCGACGACTGGACCGTCTTCGGCTGGGACAGCTTCTTCAACGCCCTCCTCCTGGCGACGGCGTCCGGCGAACTCGCCTGGTCCGCCCTCCTCGCCGGCATCGAGTCACGCTACCCGAACGGCAACGTCCCCAACTGGCGGAGCCGCCGCGGCGGGACCCCCGACCGCTCCCAGCCTCCCATCGGCTCCTTCGCGGCGCTGAGGCTGCACGACCTCCACCCCGACCTCGATGCCCTCGCCGCCGCCTATCCCGGCCTCCTGGCCTGGTCGAACTGGTGGGTCGCGGACAAGAATGGCAGGCCGCGCCGTGAGGGCATCACCCCCGGACTGCTCGCGTGGGGCTCCGACACCCACCTGCTGCCCGGCCCCGGCCGCGTTCCCCCCTGGGAGGAAGGCGCGCGGGGCCACCAGCGCGCGGCCTGGGAGTCGGGCCAGGACGACCTCCCCCTCTGGGACGAGGCCGAATGGGATCCCGAACGGCAAGTCCTCACGATGTCGGCGGTCGACCTGTGCAGCTACCGCGCACTGGACCTCGAATGCCTCTCCCGCATCGCGCGCATTCTCGGCGACGAGCCCACGGCCCGGCGCCTCACCGCCGACTACCGCCACCTCATCGCCACCGTAGACCGCGTCCTCTGGTCGGAGCCGGCCGGTCTCTACCTGGACGAACTCCCCTCCGGCCACTCCACCCGGGTCGCGGCGTCGAACTTCCTCCCCCTCATCGCCGGCATCCCCTCGCCTGCCCGCGCACGCCGCATGATCCAGACCCTCCGCGACCCCCACCGCTTCTGGGGCAAGTGGGTCCTCCCCACCATCTCGCGCGACGACCCCGCCTTCGCGGACCAGCAGTACTGGCGCGGATCGATCTGGCCGCCGATGAACTACCTCATCCTCCAGGGACTCCGGCGCTACGGCTTCCGCCGCCTTGCCGCCGAACTCGCCTGGAAGGGCGCCGACATGTTCCTCGCGGACCGGCACCGCACGGGGATGTGCCGCGAGAACTTCGACTCACGCACGGGCCGCGGGTGCGGCCAGCGCTTCCAGAGCTGGGCGCCGCTCTTCGCCCTCGGCGCCCTGGAGCAGACTCAGGCCCCGCAGGCCGAACTCTCCGGGTGAGCGGTCCAGCGCTCGAAGCTCTCCCCCTCCGCCGGCAGCTCCACGGAGACGGACTCACCCGCACCGACATCCTGCCGCTCGGTGGGCCCGAGTTCGGGGCCGTCGGCCAGGTGGACTTCCACCCGGACCGCGCACACCGTCGCCTCGGTCATGTTCTCGACCATCCCCACGAAGGCATCGCGCGCCTCGTCGTAGGAGAGCGTCAGCCGCATTCCGCGCCGCGTGGCGTCCCAGCTCTCGCCGCGGCCGATGTACTCGCCGGACTCCTCGCCCTCTTCGCCTTCGCCCCCTTCATCGTGCTCGCCCTCTTCGGCGTGTTCGCCTTCTTCGGCGTGTTCGCCACCCTCATCGTCCTCGCCACCGTCCCCGCGCTCGCCACCCTCTTCGCCACCCTCTTCCCCACCCTCGGCATGTTCGCCGCCCTCGGCGTCCTCAGTACCCTCGGCGGCCTCCCCCTCCGCGGACTCCTGCGCGAGACCGCCCTCCCCGTCTCCGGTTTCACCCGATTCGGACTGAACTCCGCAGCCGGTCACCGCAACCAAGGCGAGTCCCAGAACGACAGAGATGACTGATGCCCAGGAAATGTTCTTCATGTCGCTACCACCTGTTCCACAAGTGCATGTGGCCTGCTCCCGGAATCCGTCCCCGGCGCGCAAGCGCGGGAGCCAAAACTACGCTCGCGGCGAGTAGCCCGCAAAGGCTAGGCTTCGCCGGTCGCACACCCCCGAAGGTCGCGCCACGCACTCGTGAGCGCGGCGCACACCTCACGCCAGCACCCGCACCAGCGCCTCCACCACCTCGTCGATCTCCGCTTCGGTGATCACCAGCGGCGGCAGCATCCGAATCACGGTCGTGCCGGCCGGCAGCGTCAGCACACCCGCCTCGGCGAGCGCGTCTATGTACGGCCGGCAGCGCTCCCTCAGCTCCACGCCGATCATCAGCCCGACCTGCCGGAGGGCACGGATCCGCTTCGGCATCCTCGGCTCGAAGCGATCCCGGAAGCGCGCGCCCAGCACCTCGGCGCGTTCGGCCAAACGTTCCTCCTGCATGAACTCGATCGCCGCGAGCGCCGCGGCCGAAGCCAGCGGATTGCCACCGAACGTCGTGCCATGCTTGCCGGGCGGAAGCCGGATGCGGTCGTTCGCCAACACGGCTCCCGTCGGCACGCCCCCGGCGATCGCCTTGGCCAGGCAAAGCAGGTCGGGAAAGACTCCGTGGCGCTCGCACGCGAACATCCTGCCCGTCCGGCAGAATCCCGTCTGGATCTCGTCGAAGACCAGCAGAGCTCCGGTCTCGTCGCACACTTCGCGCGCGGCGCCCAGAAACTCGGCGCTCGCCGGACGGATCCCGCCTTCGCCCTGCACCGGCTCGATCAGGACGGCCGCCGTCTCCCCGCCCACGGCAGCGCGCAACTTCGCGGCACTGTTGAACGGCACGAACGAGAACCCTGGCAGCAGCGGCCCGAACCCCTCGCGGTACGCCTTCTTGTGGGTCGCGGAGAGCGCACCCAGCGTCCGACCGTGAAAGCCCCGCATGGCGGAAACCACCCCCGCCCGCCCCGTCGTCAGCCGCGCGAACTTGATCGCCGCCTCGACGCTCTCCGTCCCCGAATTGCAGAGGAACCCCCGCGTCAGCCCATCCGGCGCGATCGAGGCCAGCTTCTCGAGCAGACGGGCGCGCGCATCGTTGTAGAAGATCCCCGGACACGCGACCAGCGTCCGGGCCTGCGCGGCCACCGCCTCCGCCACGGCTTCGTTGGCGTGCCCGATGCTCGCCACCCCGATCCCGGCCACGCAGTCGATGTAGCGGCGCCCTTCATCGTCCCAGACCTCCGCCCCCCTGCCCCGCACCAGCGTGATGTCGCGCTTCGGGAAGACCTCCAGCGCCCACCGGCGTTCGATGTCGCGTGTGCGCTCACCCATCGGCGCTCGGCCCGCACCCGGCCCGGTTCACCCGATCACCGTCCCCTTGCCGGCCATCGCGTCCGCGATCGGCGTGGCGGTTCGCCCGTCCGCGATCAGCACCTTCATCCCGCGCACCTGCGTAAGCTGCCCGATCGCCCTGAGTTTGCGCCTCATGCGGCCGGCGACCTGGTCCTCCCACCGGTCCAGCTGCTGGGGCGGAACCAGCGACACCACCGACTCCGGATCGTCCGGATCCTCCAGGAGCCCCGGGGCCTCGATCAGCTGGATCACCCAGGTGGGGCGCAGGGCCAGCGCCAGCAGGGTCATGACGTCGTCGTTCTCCGTGTTGATCAGCGTGTTGTGCTCGTCGATGATGGGGAAGGTTACGACCGGCGTGTATTCGTTCTCCAGCAGCCATCCCAACATCTTCCGGTTGACCGCGACGGGCTTGCCGGACAGATCGCGCTTGATCAGCGTCTTGCCCGCCTCGCGCACGCGGATGCCCTTGTTGCGCACCCCGCGGATCAGCGCCCCGTCCGCCCCGGTCAGGCCGACCGCGTTGACCCCGCGCTGGTGCAGGAGTTCGACGATCCGCTTGTTGCGCAGCCCCGAGTACGCCATGAGCATGACGTCGATCAATTCCTTGTCCGAGTACACGCTGGTGTAGCCGGAGACCGAGGTGAGAACCTGTTTCTCCACGCCGAGCCGGGCGGCCAGTTCGTTGCGCAGCGCGTTCGCGCCGTGGACGATCACGATTCGGTCATCCAGTTCGGCCACGCCGTGCGCGATCCCTTCCAGATTGATGTTCGCGCCCCCACCGATCTTTATCAGAAGCATTTCGCAGCTCCCCGCGCAGCTCCCCGCTGCTGTCCCTACAGGGTTCCCGTGTACCCGTTTGCGACCGGAGTCCAGCGCACCCGCACGGCCGTCTCCGGATAGGGCTGTGAAGAGATGACGCGGGCACCGTCCACCTCCGCCGTGTGCATTTGAAAATACCCGGGATCTTCGTGAAAGCGAGATGCGATGTGGACCCTGCGCCCCGTGTCGGCGACCACCATGTTCATCGCGCGCACGTAACGGGTCCGCCGCTCGATGGCGTCGAGTCCACGGGTGAGCGCGGCCGTGAAGTCGCCCCGGTCGAACCGCTTGACGAAGTTGAAGACCTTCTCGGCGCCGATCCGCCCCCGCTCCCGGATGCGCACGCCGTGCAACTCCCCGTTGAAGGCGAAGATCCGCTCGCCATCGCTGAACGGCATGTTGTTCTCGACCCGGATGCCCTCGTCC
Organism: Longimicrobiales bacterium; assembly: GCA_965206305.1. Classification (GTDB taxonomy): domain Bacteria; phylum Gemmatimonadota; class Gemmatimonadetes; order Longimicrobiales; family Gaopeijiaceae; genus Bin94. The sequence continues at coordinate 3,327,554 of CBDBJI010000004.1, forward strand.
CGGAACGCGCTGCGGGCGTGGGCGACGAGCAGCGTGGTGCGGCCCGCCGGCCGCGCCGCGTCCTCCCAGATGGGCGAGATGTCGTGATGGAACCGCCAGCGGCCGCGCTTTCCCTCGCCGCCAGCGCCAGAGCCGCCGGGAACGCCGCCGCGCTGGCCATCCCCCTCCAGCCGGTCCCCTTCGAGCCAGGCGCACCCCCACCCGTGCCCCTGGTACTCGCTGCTGTCACGCGCGATCCGCGCCAGCGCGGCGAGGTGCTCTTCCATTTCGAAGGCTTCGTCACCGCGGACGCACAGCAGCCGGCACACGACCCTTGTCCTTCCTTCGCCCGGGAGTCTCAGGCCGGGTGGAGGCCCGGGAACTCCAACCCGCGACTCTCCGGCAACCCGTGCATGATGTTGAACGCCTGCACGGCCTGGCCCGCGGCCCCCTTCATCAGGTTGTCGATCGCGGCCATCACCACCACCCGCCGCGCGTGCGGATCGGTCTCGAAGCCGATGTCGCAGTAGTTCGACCCGGCCAGCAGCTTGGGGTCGGGGTAGCGGTGAATCCCCGTGCGCTCCTTCACGATCCGCACGAACGGCTCGTCGGCGTAGGCGCGCCGGTAGATCCTCCAGAGTTCCTTGTCGTCGAGGTCCTCCCTCACAAAGACGTGGCAGGTCGCGAGGATCCCCCGCACCATCTCGACCGCGGTGGCCGAGAAGTGGATGCCGCCCACGGGTGCGCTCACACTCGCCCTGGTCCCGGCGGGGCTGGCCCCGGCGGCATCGGCCCGCGCGGGACCCGACCCGCCCAGCACGGCCCGGATCTCGGCGAGGTGGCGGTGCCCGGTGGGCTTGTAGGACCGCATCGCGCCGCTGCGCTCCGGGTGGTGACTGCCCTCGCTGGCCCGGTTGCCCGCCTCGCTGGACCCCACCTTCACTTCGATCACCACCGACTTCGCCACCTGCTCCGCGAAGAGGGGTCGGAGCGCCAGGATGGAGACCGTGGCGTTGCAACCCGCGCACGCCACCAGGCTGGCGTTCTCCAGCGCCTTGCGGTTCAGCTCCGGGATCCCGCAGACGAAGCGGCCGAGGAGGTCCGGGCGCGGGTGGGGCTGCCCGTAGAAGCGCTCGTATTCGTCCGCGCTGCCGAGGCGGAAGTCCGCGCCGAGGTCGACCACGCGCTCCGCGTTGGCGAGGAACACGTCGATGTGGCGTGCGGACGCGCCGTGCGGGAGGCAGGAGAAGAGGACGTCGCAGGATGACAGCTCGCCCAGGGGCACGTACCGGAGCCGGGTGAGGCCGCGCAGGTTGGGGTGGGTGCGGTGCACGAACTTCCCCGCGAAGCGCTCGGAGGTCACCTGCGCCACCACGGCGTCCGGATGGGCCAGCAGCAGGCGCAGAAGCTCGCCGCCCGCGTACCCCGAACCGCCGGCGATCGCGACCCGGATCACCGCGCCACCTCGCGCAGGTACGACACGATCCGCTCGGGGATGTTCACCCCCGTCACGTCAATACTGTTTCGGAATTCCATCGTGTAGTTGACCTCGTTGACGAGGAGCGCGCCGTCCTTCTCGAACAGGTCGACCGCGAGGACGCCCCGGCCCATCGCTTCCGCGGCCCGCAGCGAGATCTCCGCGAGCTCGGGCGTCACGGGGCAGTTGCTCGCCCGTCCGCCCCGCGCCGTGTTGGTGATCCAGTGATCCGAGGTGCGGTAGATCGCCGCGACGCACTCGTCCCCCACCACGAAGCTGCGGATGTCGCGCCCGCGCTTCTCCACGTACTGCTGCACGAAGAAGATCGAGTGATGATAGCTCCCCAGGATCGCCTTGTGCTCAAGGATCGTCTCGGCCGCGTCGCGGTCGTTGACCCTCGATAGGAGCCGTCCCCACGAGCCCACGGCAGGCTTGAGCACGACGGGGTAGCCCAGCTCCTCGATGGCCGCCAGGGCGGATTCCGGCGTGAAGGCGATCCGCACCTCCGGCTGCGGCACGCCGTGGTCGCGCAGCGACGCCGCCGTGAGGATCTTGTCCCCGCAGCGCCGCGCGACCTCGTACGCATTGACGCACACCGTGCCGACCCCCTCGAAGAGGCGCAGCGCGTGCATGGCCCGCGAGTGGTTGATCGACCGCTCCAGCACCACGTCCACGGACGGCCGCGCCTCCAGGTCGAAGACGAGCCTGCGGTCATCCAGGAAGACGAGCGCCATGTCGCCGCGCTTCCTCAGCTCGGCGATCAGCAGCTTCTCGTCCCTGCGGATGAGGGAATGGAGGAACCCGACCCTCATTCACGCACTCCGGTCTGGCCCCGGGGGCGCCTGCAGCGCGCGGCAGACCCGGTCACTCACCCCAGTCTTCCTCCGCGTCCGGCGCTTCGCCGAGCGTGATGGGATCGACCGCTAGGATCTCGAGCTCGGTGCCGCACTCCTCGCATTCGAGGACTTCACCCTCGACGGGATCCTCGGAAATGGTGACGTCTGCGTCGCAAACGGGACATTGGTGCATGGCGAAAAAGCCTCTTGTTGCTGTGGTAACACCGGAGGTTGCCTGGTGTTGCGGGACAGGTAATCTACGCGATCGCCCGGAAGGGTGAAGGCCATGGGGCGCGTGCCTTTTTGGCGCGGGGGCCAGCGGTCGGACCTACGTTTCCTGCCCCTCCCCCAGCGACGCCGTCGGGATCTCCTGCGCCTCCACCCTGCGGCCACCCCGCATCGTCACGTACGCCTCCATGGCGCGGTACGCCGGCAACCCCAGCGACGCCAGCAGGTCGGCGGTGCGGCGGTTGCGGTCGACCACGCGCTGCCAGAACTCGCGCGGGTCCGCTCCCGGGAAGGGGGCCGAGTCCTTCTGCGACTCGTGCCGGAAGATGGCCTGGACCTTTGCGCGCATCTCGTGCTCCGAGAGCGGCACGAGGACCGTGGCCTCGCTGATCCCCCACTCCACCCACGCGCCGCGGTAATACCACAGCAGAGGGGAATCGCCGCTGTAGCGGGCCAGCGCGCGTTCGACCGCCTCCAGGCACATCCGGTGCGTTCCGTGGGGGTCCGAGAGGTCCCCGGCGGCGAAGACCATCGAAGGACGGACCTCCTCCAGAAGGTCCGTGACGATCGCCACGTCCGCCTCCGAAATCGGGTTCTTCCGGACCATGCCCGTGCGGTAGAACGGCAGGTCCAGGAAGCGAGCGCGGTCCCTGGGCAGTCCCAGTGCATCGATCGCCGCCGACGCCTCGCTCTCGCGGATGATCCGCTTGAGGTCCTGCACGACCTGCGGGTCCACATCGCCGGGTTCCTTGCGCGCCAGCCGCTCCTCCACCGACGCCACCGCCGCCTCCGCCGCTTCCGGATCCCCCAGATAGATCACCCGGACCGCGCGCCGCATGAAGTCCAGATAGCGGCGCACTTCGTGGTCGAAGACCGCGATGTTCCCCGAGGTCTGGTAGGCCACCGTAACCTGGTTGCCGTTCTCGACGAGTTTGCGCAACAGCCCGCCCATCGAGATCACGTCGTCGTCCGGGTGCGGCGAGAAGACGACGATCTCCTGCCCGCGCGGGAGCCGGCTCTTGCCCCGAATCTTGGAGATGAGCGCGTTGAAGACCTGCCCGTTGAGGGGTTCGGCCGACCGGCGCCGCGACACCAGCGAGCCCAGGTGGTGGGCCCGGTAGTCCTCGTTCGCGAGGTGCAGGATGGGTTTCCCGGTCTGCTGGCTGAGCCAGATGACCGCGTCGGTCTCAAGGCGGGGCGTCCACTCCACCTCGCCCACCAGCCACGGGGTGCGGAAGCGCGTGAGCTCGGCGGCCGCGGCCGGATCGAGGTACACCGTCGCGGCCCGGTGCTGCTGGAGGAACGTCGCGGCCACGTCGGCGTGCACCTCCCCCTCAACGGCGCGCCGCACGATCTCGGACTTGTGCTCGCCGGTCGCCAGCAGCACCACCTCACGCGCCTCCAGGATTGTTGCGACCCCCATCGTGATCGCCTGGGGCGGCACGTTCTCCTCGCCGAAGAAGTCGGCGGCCGCGTCGGCGCGCGTCACCGTGTCGAGGTAGAGCCGCCGGGTGCGCGAATCCCGCACCGAACCCGGCTCGTTGAAGCCGATGTGCCCGCTGCGGCCGATCCCCAGGATCTGGAGGTCGATTCCGCCCGCCTCGCGGATGAGGCGTTCAAATTCCGCACAGTGGGCTTCGACCTTGTGCTCGGCGAGGTCACCCCGGGGGATGTGGCACCGTCCGGGCCGGATGTTGACGCGGTCGAAGAGGTTCTCGCGCATGTAGCGGTGGTAGCTGTGAAAGCTGCCGGGCCGCATGGGGAAGTACTCGTCGAGGTTGAAGGTGACGACGTTCGCGAAGTCGAGCCCGTCTTCACGGTGGAGGCGGATCAGCTCCCGGTAGACACCGACCGGAGTGGATCCGGTGGCGAGGCCGAGCACGGCATCGCGTCCCTGGTGCGCGCGCGCGCGCACCAGGGACGCGATGCGTCCTGCCACCTCGGTGGCAATCTCGTCATGCTCCATCACCCGCACCGGGATGCGCTCCCGGCGCGCGTACACGGACTCGGACATCGTCGACCCGGTGCGCCCCTACCCCACCTTGTTTTCCGGCAGCAGCACGAACTTCATGTACTGGTCGGTGCGCAGGTAGCGGTTTGCGGCCTGCTGCACCTGCTCCGCAGTCCAGCCTTCGATCCTGTCGTACAACGGGATCAGTCGAAGGTCCCATCCCCGCGTGTCGTAGCTGGACAGCTGGCCCAGCCAGTAGCCGTTCTGCTGCAGACTCGTCTCCTTGGAGCGGCGTTGCTGCTCGCGCACCTTCGTAACCGTCTCGGCGTCCGGCCCCTCGGCCTTCAGCCGTTCGATCTCCGCGAAGACGACCGCGCCGAGCTCCTCGGCGCGCTCCGGATCCGAGCCGAACTGGATCATGACCGCGTATTCCTCGTCGGGACGATCGCTGAGCGAGCCGTTGACGCCGACGCCGTAGGTGCCTCCCAGGTCCTCGCGGAGCAGTTCCCGCAAGCTGATCTGGAGGACTTCCGCCATGGCTCCGACCACCGACGACTCCTCGAGCGAATACTCGGCGTCACCGGTGAAGGCGATCAGGGTCAGGCTCTGGGGCTCGACCCCCTTGCGCACGACCTTTTCAATCACGCCCGGCGGCGGATCGATCCCGTGGTCGACCCAGCTCTCTTCACGCCCCAGGTTGGGCAATCCGCCCAGGTAGGTCTCGACCAGCGGTCGAATCCCCTCCAGATCGAAAGTGCCAACGAAATAGAAGGTGAAGTCGGACGCATCCGCGAAGCGGTCGCGGTAGAAGTCCATTGCCACATCGAGATCGGCCTCCTCCAGCACCTTGAGCGTCTCGGCCAGAGTGCCGCCCGCGCGGGGGTGTCCCTGCCCGATCACCACCGACATGGTGTCCTGCAGCGCCGCTTGAGGCATCGCCCCCATGTTGGCCATCATGCCGAGCTGCTGAGCCTTGAACGCCTCGAACGCCGTCTCATCCTTCCGTGGCGCCGTGAAGCGCAGGTAGATCAGCTGGAACGCCGTCTCCAGGTCCTGCGGCGAAGCCGAACCGTTGATGCTTTCGGTCAAACCGCCGACTCCCGCCGACACGGAGGCCCGCTTGCCGGTAAGCTTCTTGCCCAGGGCGATCTGGTCGAATTCCCCGACGCCGCCCCGCGACGCGGCCGTGCCCGCGAGCCCCGCATTGTAGAAGTCCTCGTCCGACGCCAGCGAAGTGCCGCCCGGACTCGTCGCCGAAAAGATGACCTGGTCGTCCCGGAAGTCCGTAGGCTTCAGCACGACGCGCACACCGTTCGCCAGCTCCCAGATGGTGACGCCCACTTCATCCACCGATTCCTCGGAGACGACGGGAGACCCCTCGGGGATCTCGGCCAGCAGCGGAGCCTCCACCTCGCTGTCCTCGTAGGGAGCGATCTCCTTTGCGGAGACGGCCGCAAACACGGCGGTCACCTCTTCTTCGCTCGGCGTGACGAGTCCTTCCTTTTCGGGCCCGCTCACGACGATGACGCGTCCCCGCTCCGTCAGCCATCCCTGTGCGAAGGCGTTGGTTTCCTCGATGGTGATTCCGGGGAGCACGGCATTGAGCAGCTCCATCTCCGTCTCGACGCTCGGATAGGAGGCGCCGTTCAGGAACGCGTTGAGGTAGCGGGAGGCCAGCGAACCCGACGACCTGTTCTCCACCTCGGCCAGCCTGGCCTCGTAGGACCGGCGCAGCGACGACTTCTCCCGCTCCAGTTCGCTTGCGGTGAATCCATGCCGCGCGACCCGCTCGGCCTCCGTGAGCAGCGCGTCAAGGCCGCGCTCGATGCCGTCTTCCGTAACGCCGGCGGAGAACTCCGTGGCTTCCACTCCTCGCACGAAGCTGCCACCGCCCGCGGACGCGAAGAGGAAGGGCGGATCGGCCTGCACCCTCAGTTCAGCGAGCCGTTCGTTGAGCATGGCCGAATAGAGTGAGCGGACCCGGGCGCGCCGGAAGTCGGCCACGGTACCCCGAGGGCTTGGCGGCTGCTTGTAGAGAACACCGACCTGCGTCTGCGGCATCTCCGGGTCGGTGGCGATCGCCACAAGCGGAGGATGGTCGATCGGTACTTCCGCTTCGGTTCTGGGACGCGGGTTCTCCGGGCCGCTCAGGCCGCTGAAGTTGTCCCGGATCATCGACTCGATCTCGTTGCCGTCGAAATCGCCCACTGCGATGACCGCCATCAGTTCCGGCCGGTACCAGTCCTCGTAGAAGCTCCGCATCCGCTGCGCCGGCGCGCTCTGCAGGATCTCGGGGTCGCCGATCGGCAACCTCTCGGCGTAGCGGGACCCGTGGAACATCACCGGGAACTGCTGGTCCTGGACCCGGGCGGGACCTCCCCGGCGGCCGCGCCATTCCTCGATCACGACGCCCCGCTCCTTGTCCACCTCTTCCGGGTCGAAGAGAACGCCACCGGCCCAGTCGACGAGGATCTGAAAGGCCTTGGCAACTACTTCGGGGTCGTCCATCGGCACCGTCAGCATGTACACGGTCTCGTCGAAGCTGGTGTAGGCGTTGACGCCCGGCCCGAACCGCATCCCGATCGATTCGAGGTAGTTGACGAGCTCCTGCTTCTCGAAATTGCGCGTCCCGTTGAATGCCATGTGCTCGACGAAGTGCGCCAGCCCGAGTTGGTCATCGTTCTCGAGGATCGAGCCCGCGTTGACCACCAGACGCAACGCGGCCCGGTTCTCCGGCTCGTCGTTCTCGTGGATGAAGTAGGTGAGGCCGTTCGCCAGGGTGCCGGTGGTCACCGCCGGGTCGGGCGGGATCGGATCGCCCGGGTTGTAGTTCTGGGCGAACGCCGGTCCCGCGCCAGGGACGCCGAGGGCCAGGGTCAACAGCACACTTGCGATGATCGAGGAATTCTTCATGGTTCTTCTTTCCCGAATGGTTGGACTGGAATGACGGAAGAGCCGTGCACGAGAAGGGTCAGGCAGCCTCTGCGCACGTGTTTCCAAGCAACAAAGATAACCGATGCAGCCCCGCGCGACGCAAAGATTCGGGCAGGATGAGCACGGCACATATATGGAATACGTGCGCGGCCGGGTCTTCCTTCAATGCGGCCCTTCGTTACCCGCCATTCCCGGGGCTGCGCCCCCCCGCAGGCACCCGCGACCGGCCAGCGACGAGAAGTCATCGCCCGCGACGATGATGTGGTCGAGTACGGGGATGCCGAGCTGGTCGCCGGCCCGGCTCAACTGGCGGGTCACCTTCAGGTCCTCGGCCGACGGCTCGGGGTTCCCCGACGGGTGGTTGTGGACCAGGATCAGCGCCGCCGCCCTGAGCACGATTGCGTCCCGGAAGACCTCGCGCGGATGGATGAGGGACGCGTCGAGGATGCCTCGCGTGACCTGGCGCTGGCAGATGGGGCAGTTCTGGGAGTTGAGGAGGAGGACGTGGAACTCCTCGTGGGCGAGGTGGGCCAGCACGGGGGCAAAGATGTCGTGGACATCGGCCGGCCCCGTGACGGGGTGCGAGTGGTCGGCGCGGGCCGACCCGACGCGCCTGCCGAGCTCGATCGCCGCGACGATCCTGGCCGCCACGGCCGGACCGATCCCCGGAATGGCCACGAGGCGCCCATGGTCCATCCGCGCGAGTTCTCGCAGTTGCCCGCCCGAGAGGTCCAGGACGTGCTCGGCGAGGTGGCGGGCGGGGGCGTCACGGCCGCCGGCCCCGATCAGGAGGGCGAGCAGCTCCTGTTCGGAGAGCGGGCCGGGCCCGTGACGCTGCAGCCGCTCCCGCGGACGCGTCGCGGGCGGGGCCTCGCGACAGACCGCTATCCCAGCGCCCCGTGACACTTCTTGTACTTCTTTCCGCTTCCGCAGGGACAGGGCGCGTTGCGTGCGGGCGCTTTCCCCCCGGTAACGGGAGCCTTCGGCCTCGCCTCGCCGCGGTTGGTGGCGAGCCGGCTGACATCGGTGGGCTGTCCCACGGCGCCGCCGGCCGAACCCGCGCGCGCCGACGCGGCGATGCCCATCGAATCCACCTCCCGCGCCCCTCCCGCCGCGGCGCGCCGTGCTCCGGGAGCCGGCCGGCCACCCCCGGGGGTCGGCACGCCTCCGCCGTGCGTCTCCGAAGGCCCCGAATACGAGAGCCGCCGCTGGGTCTGGAAGCTCATCGCAGGCCGCTGCTCCAGGCGCACCCGGAAGAACTGCTGCGTGAGGGTGAGGCGGATGTCGTCCATGAGGCCCACGAACATCTCGTAGGCTTCCTTCTTGTACTCGACGAGGGGGTCCTTCTGTCCCCACCCACGGAAGCCGATGGACGCCTTGAGGTGGTCGAGGTCGTAGAGGTGATCCTTCCACTTGTTGTCGATCGTCGACAGCATGACGAAGCTCATCACCCGTTCGGTATGCTCGCCGAGCGACTCGATCTTGCGTTCGAAGGACTCCCGCACGGCCTCCTCGGCGGCCCCCAGCACCTCCTCGCGATCCAGGTCTCCCGGGTCGTCCTCGTCCTCCACATGGGGCAGCACGGTGTGGAGGTCGAGCAGCATGCGCTGCCTGAGCCCGCCCACCTCGATCCCCTCGTGGAGACCCGCCGCCGGCAGGTGGTCCTCGAAGACGGCCTCCATGACGTGACGGACCATCTCCCAGGTCTCGCCCTTCAGGTCCTCGCCCCCTTCAAGGGCGAAGAGACGAAGATCGTAGATGACCTCGCGCTGCTGGTTCATCACGTCGTCGTAGTCCAGCAGCCGCTTGCGGGCCTCGAAGTTGTTGCCTTCGACCCGCTTCTGGGCCCTGCCGATCGAGCTGGTGACGAGGGGATGGATGATCACCTCGCCCTCCTCCGCGCCCATCTTGTCCATCGCGTTGGCGATCCGCTCCATGCCGCCGAAGAGCCGCATCAGGTCGTCTTCGAGCGACAGGAAGAACTGCGACGCCCCCGGATCGCCCTGGCGGCCGGCCCGGCCCCTGAGCTGACGGTCGATCCGCCGGGCTTCGTGGCGCTCCGACCCCAGGATGTGGAGTCCGCCGATCTCGATGAGGTGATCGCCCGGCTTTCCATCGAGGTCCTCGTAACGGGTCGGGTCGGTGGAGGCCACCGTGCCCAGCTCGAGGTCGCGCTCGCTCGCCCAGTCGACGGTGCGCGCATCCGTCACCCCGGCCCCGAGCTTGATGTCGGTGCCACGCCCCGCCATGTTCGTCGCGATCGTCACCGCACGGGGCTGGCCCGCCTCGGCCACGATCTCGGATTCGCGCTTGTGCTGCTTTGCGTTGAGGACGTTGTGCGTGACGCCCCGCCGCTTGAGCATGCGGGAGATCGTCTCCGAGACCTCGACGTTCGTCGTCCCCACCAGGATGGGCAGCTCGAGCCGGTTGAGCCGCTCGATCTCGTCCATGAGGGCGAGGTACTTCTCCCGCTTGGTGCGGAAGATGAGGTCGTCGCGATCGTCCCGGGTGATGGGGCGGTTGGTGGGGATCACCGAAACGTCCAGATTGTAGATCTGGTGGAACTCGGTCTCCTCCGTCTCCGCGGTCCCCGTCATCCCCGCGAGCTTGTCGTACATGCGGAAGTAGTTCTGGATGGTGATGGTGGCCAGCGTCTGCGTCTCGCCCCGAATCTCCACCCCCTCCTTGGCCTCGACCGCCTGGTGCAGCCCGTCGCTCCACCGCCGGCCCGGCATCTGCCGCCCGGTGAACTCGTCCACGATGACGATCGCGCCGTTGTCGCCGATGATGTACCGCTCGTCCTTGTGGAAGAGGGTGTAGGCCTTGAGCAGCTGGTGGATGACGTGGATGCGCTGGGACTTGTCGGCGTACTCCTCCTCCAGCTCCGTGATCTTCTCCCGCCTCTCGGCGACAGACATCGTCTCGTCTTCCTGGATCTCGCCCACCACCTCGGAGAGATCCGGAACGATAAAAGCCCGGGGATCACCGGGGGAGAGCTCGTCCAGGCCCGCGTCGGAGAGATGGACGTTGCTGCCCTTCTCGTCCATCGCGAAGAGCAGCATCTCGTCGATCTCGTGCAGGCGCTTGTCGCGCATGTAGTCCGCCTCGACCTTCTCGACGAGCCTCACGACCGACGGCTGATCGGCGAAAAGCTTCATGAGGCGCTTGTTCTTCGGCCCGCCCCGCTTTGCCGCCAGAAGCTTCTCCGCGGCCTCGTACTCGGTGTCCTCCGACTCCAGGCCGCGCATCGCCTCGGCGACGAGCCGGGTGACCGTGCGGGTCTGCTTGCGGTGCAGCGCACCCACCACCGGGGCCATCTGCTTGAAGGGGGTGGAAGTGTCCCTCGTGACGGGCCCGGAGATGATGAGCGGGGTCCTCGCCTCGTCGATGAGAATCGAGTCGACCTCATCGATGATCGCGTAGTGGTGCGCGCGCTGGACCCGCTGCTCCAGGTTGTGGACCATGTTGTCGCGCAGGTAGTCGAAGCCGAACTCGTTGTTGGTGCCGTAGGTGATGTCGGCGTGGTAGGCCTGGCGGCGTTCCGGGGTGCCGGGATCGTGGAGGTCGATGCAGTCCACCGTGAGACCGAGGAAGCCGTAGATCGCGCCCATCCACTCGGCATCCCGCTGGGCGAGGTAGGAGTTGACGGTGATGAGGTGGGCGCCGCGCCCCGCAAGCGCGTTCAGGTAGAGCGGCATGGTGGCGACCAGCGTCTTCCCCTCGCCGGTTGCCATCTCGGCGACCCGGCCCCGGTGGAGCTGCGCGGCCCCAATGAGCTGCACGTCGTAGGGGATCATGTCCCACACCAGCTTGTGTCCGGAGACCTGCACCTCCCTGCCCATCAGCCGGCGGCATACCTCCTTCACCACCGCGCAGGCTTCGGGGAGGATCTCCTCCAGTACCTCGGCCAGCCTGTCGCGGTACTCCTCCTCGAGCTTGCCGATCTCGAGGCCGAGGCTCTCGCGCTCATCCGGTTCGGTGGCGGAGTGCTTCCGCTTCCTGATGGTCTCGATCTCGCTCATCACCTCGCCGGTGTACTCGGCGATCCGGTCCCTGAACTCCTGCGTCTTGCCGCGCACTTCGTCGTCGGACAGCCCTTCGAGCGCGGCGTACTTCTCGTTGATCTCGTCGACGAGCGGCGCGAGGCGCCTGACCTCGCGGGCGTAGCGAGACCCGACGATCTTCTTCATGATCCCTTTGATCATTCCCTGTTTCCTCGGCAGTTTCCGCGCCGCCCCGCCGTGGGGACGGACGCTCAGGCCCGGTAGAGGCCTTCCCTCTCAATAACGGCCAATACGGGGGGCGACACCATGTCGCGAACGGACAACCTTCGTCGGACCCGTTCGCGGACCTTCGAAGACGAGATGTCGACCGGCGTGACCTGGACGGTGCGAAAGCGGTCGGCGGCGGGATCTCCCGCGCCGGCGGCAACGTTCCCCGATCGGGAAATCACCACCAGCTCGGCCAGCCCGAGGACGACCTCCGGCTCCCTCCAGCTCCGGAATCCCCCCAGAAGGTCGCTGCCCAGGACCAGCGACAGCGACCACCGGGGGTGATCGGTCCTCAGCCTCTGCAATGTGTCAACGGTGTACGACACGCCTCCGCGCTCCAGCTCCAGGTCACACAGTTCGAACCTCGGGTCGTACGCGACCGCCGCTTCGACGAGGCGCCGCCGCACGGTGCCCGGCGTGATGCGCCGGCCGGTCTTGTGGGGCGGAATCGATGCAGGCACCCACAGTAGACGATCCAGCGCCAGCGCATCGGCCACCTCGCCGGCAATGATCGCGTGACCCAGATGTGGCGGATCGAAGGTTCCTCCGAAGACGCCGACCCGGTGGGCCGCATCCCTCGCGGGACGCGCCGGATCCATCCGGGCGGCCCTTTTTGGCTCACCTCCGGAACTCACCACGAACGGCTAGTGGCCGGGAGGAGCACGGCTCCGTACTGGCGACAGGGTGTCGCGCGCCGGCGGAATGTCCAGAGCCCTGGCTTCCTGGGAGTCGGGGAAGGTCTCCAGCAGCTGCCTGCGGAACTCGTCCCGCTGGTCGTCCCATCCCCAGCGCTCGTAGATGTCAACCAGCCGGCCCATCGCCCGGGGGGCGAAGTCGCTGTCCGGGTAGCGCCTCACGAGATCGAGAAAGTACAGCTCGGCCGATTCGAGGATCTTGTTGCGAAAGTAGAAATGGGCCTCGCCGTAGGCCCTCTCGGCCAGGTCGTTTTCCATCCGGCGCGCAAGGGCGGCGGCGGAATCGCCGATAGGCGTGCCGCGGAAGTCGTTGGCGACGTTGCCGCAGTTGGTCAGCGCCTGGATGGTGCTCCCCTGGTCCCGCTGCGGATGCGGGGACATCGCCGCGTATGCCGCGCACAGCCCCATCCACGCCTCCCCCGCCAGTTCGTGGTCCGGGTAGACCTGGACGATGCGGGTGAACTCGGTGATCGCGCTGATGTAGTCCCTGTCCGCGTGGAAGGAGCGGGCCATGTAGTAGCGGGCGTCGACCGCGTGATCGAAGAGCGGGAACTGCAGCACCAGCCGCTCGAAGGCCCGGCGGGCCTCGCCCCAGTTGCCGTCATCGAAGGCGCGTTGCGCGTGCTCGTAGAGCTGCTCGGGCGTCCACCCCGAATACGGCGGCGCCGACGAACACGCCGCCCCCAGCAGGCCGACCAGGGCGCCCGTGGCGATCGACCGCTTCAGCACGGCCCTTCTCCCTGGCCGAAGCGGATCTCGTCCGCCCGCTGCAGCGCCATGCGGGCGAGCGGCCCCGATCCGGCCGGATCCGAGGTCTGCACCCGGCGGTAGGCCGCAATCGCCCCCCCGCAATCGCCCATGCCGGTCAGGATTTCGGCCTTCGCGAACCAGGTCCGGGACAGGAGCATCCTTGGTTCGCCAAGCTCCAGCACCAGGTCCAGGTAGGCGAGCGCCTCGTCGGCCGCGCCCTCCTCCCCGAGACTCTGTGCGAGCTCCTCGGCAAGCTGAAAGGCACATCTCCCCACATGCGTATCGGCCTCCCGCCTGCGCCGGGGCGCGAGATCCGCGAACTCCTCGAAGAACCCGAGGGCGCGCTGGCAGTCCCCGATCTCGAGGTGCGCGAGCGCCGTCTCGAAGAGGAGATCGGGGTCTCCGCGCCGCTCCCCGAGCGCGCTCAGAAAGAGGGCCTGCGCCCGCAGGTGTTCCCCGATGTCCCTGTAGTGGCGGGCCAGCGGCAGGTTCAGCCCCCGCGCCAGAACGCCGGGACGGAAGTGGGCGGCGGCCTCCATCGCGGAAGCGGCGCCATAGCGGTCCCCGCCCGCGAGCTCCTGCCTGGCGCGGGCCACGAAATCCGAGACGGCCTGGTCCACATAGCTGCTGTCCTCCAGTATGGCCTGATCGTAGAGCACGCGGGCCTCGTCCAACCTGCCCAGCTCGATGTAGGCGTGGGCGGCGCGCACCATCCCGTCGGCGCCCGGATCCTCTCGCAGGAGGGATAGCCGGTACTCCGACAGCGCATCCTCGTAGTCGCCGCGCGCGAAGGCGAGATCGCCTCGCAGCCTGGCGGTCTCTTCGCTCGGGTCGGATGCGCATCCGCCGCCGAGCAGCGGCAGGAGCAGGAACGCGCGGAAGATCCGCCGTCCCGCCCGCAAGCCGCGCCTGCACGCAGCCCGCGCTCGCCGGAGTTCTCCGCCACGGGTCGCCGCGCCGCGCCCAGGTCTGAGTCGTACGTCTTCCACCTGAATGTCTTCCGAGGGGAAACGGCCCCGAGCGAGGTGCCCGGGCCCGTCTACTGTTACTGGAATCACCCTATGAGGTTCCACAAAGGCGGGGACCATAGTCAAGTCCCGCCCAGCGTGCGCGACCGGACATCCTCTTCCGCCACCAGCCTGCGGAAGTACGCCACCGTCTTCCCGAGGCCCTCGCGCAGTCCTGTCGTCGGCAACCACCCCAGCTCGCGGCTCGCCAGGCCGATGTCGGGACGCCGCACCGCGGGATCGTCGACCGGCAGCGGCAGGAACCTCGGCCCGACCGCACTCCCGGTCTCCTCCATGACCAGCCCGGCCAGCTCCCCGATGGTGCACTCGTCCGGGTTCCCGACGTTCACCGGGTCGGTGCACGCCGAATGGAAGAGACGAAAGATGCCATCGATGGTGTCGTCCACGAAGCAGAACGACCGCGTTTGCGAACCGTTTCCGTAGACGGTCATCGCCTCGCCGCGCAGCCCCTGCACGATGAAGTTGGAGACGACCCGCCCGTCGCCCGGTCGCATGCGGGTTCCGTAGGTATTGAAGATCCTGACGATGCGGGTCTCGAGCCCATGAGCCCGGTGATAGGCCATCGTCATCGCCTCGGCGAAGCGCTTCGCCTCGTCGTAGACCCCTCTCGGGCCGACCGGGTTCACGTTTCCCCAGTAGTCCTCGGGCTGCGGATGGATCAGGGGATCGCCGTAGACCTCGGAGGTCGAGGCCAGCAGGTAGCGGGCCCCGTGTTTGCGGGCCAGACCGAGCGTGTTGTGGGTGCCCAGGGAGCCGACCTTGAGCGTCTGGATCGGGAGTTCCAGGTAGTCGACCGGACTCGCGGGAGAGGCGAAATGGAGTACGGCGTCCAGCTTCGTTTCCAGGTAGAGCGGTCGGGAGATGTCGTGGTCGATGAGCCGGAAGCGCGGATGGTCCTCCAGATGCGCCAGGTTCCGCGACGCACCCGTGATCAAGTTGTCCACGCCGACGACTTCGCACTCCTCCGCGAGGAATCGGTCCACGAGGTGGGAGCCCAGGAACCCCGCGGCCCCGGTGATCGCGACACGCACGGGTCAGCCGGCCCCTCCCGGAAGGGCCGGGCGGCGACCCACGGAATGGTACTCGAAGCCCAGGTCCCGCATCGCCGCCAGCGCGTAGAGGTTCCGCCCGTCCAGAATCACCGCTTCCTTGAGGAGATCGCGCATGCGCGCGAAATCGGGATGGCGGTAGGGGTGCCACTCGGTGTGGATGATCAGCGCATCCGCGCCGTCGAGGACATCGTAATTCTGGTCGCGGTACTCGATCGCGTCGCCGAGGATCCGCCGGGCCTCCCCCATCGCGACGGGGTCGTGCGCCACCACCCGACCCCCCCGCTCCAGGAGTCCCCGGATGGTGACCAGGCTGGGCGCCTCGCGCATGTCGTCGGTATTCGGCTTGAAGGCCAGTCCCCATACGGCGAACGTCCTGTCGTGCAGCGTTTCCCCAAATCGTTCGACCACCAGCTCCAGGAGCAGCCGCTTCTGGCTCTCGTTGACGCTCTCGACGGCATCGAGGATGGATGAATCCACCCCGCGCCGCTTCATCGTGCCCGCAAGCGCCTTCACGTCCTTGGGAAAGCAGGAACCGCCGTAGCCCACGCCAGGGAACAGGAAGGTCGGGCCGATGCGCCGGTCGGAGCCGACCCCGAGGCGGACCATGTCCACGTCGGCGCCGGTCCGCTCGCAGAGACGGGCGATCGTGTTCATGAAACTGATGCGCGTCGCGAGCATAGCGTTGGCTGCGTACTTCGTGATCTCCGCCGACGCCGTGTCCATCACGAGAATCTCGTTCCCGGTCCGCACGAACGGAGAGTAGAGGCTCTGCAGCACCTCACCGGCCACCGGATCGTCCACGCCGATCACGACGCGGTCCGGCTTTCTGAAGTCGCTCAGCGCGGCTCCCTCCTTCAGGAACTCCGGGTTGGAGCACACCCGCACCCGGTGCTCGGTCTCGGCCTCGATCGCCTCGCGCACCAGCCGCGCCGCCCCTACCGGAACGGTGCTCTTCGTGATGACGATCCGCTCGCCGTCCATCGCGCGCCCGATGTCGGTGGCGGCCGCCACTACCGCGCTGAGGTCGGCGGAACCGTCCTCGCCGGGCGGGGTGCCCACCGCGATGAAGATGATGTACGACGCGCGCACCGCCCCGGCCACATCGGTGGTGAAGGAGAGGCGCCCCTCCGCGAAGTTCTGCCTGACCAGCGCGGCCAGGCCCGGCTCGTAGAAGGGAATTTCGCCGCGCCGGAGCGCCTCCACCTTCTCCTTGACGATGTCGGCGCAGATGACGTCGTTGCCGGTCTCGGCCAGGCAGGCTCCCGTCGTCAGCCCCACATACCCGGTCCCCACGACAGCAATTTTCATGTCTGCTTTACGATCCATCGCCGGGGCGGGCCGGCGCTCGAGCCGTCCGTGATCGAGCCGGTCGCGTTGCGTGCGTCGACGAGCGCGCGCGACAGGCGGAAGACGCGCTCGAAATCGAAGCAGGTGTGGTCGGTCACGATGACGACCACGTCGGTTCCGGCGAAGAGGTCGTCGGTGAGGGCGACGGAGGTGAGCGCCAGGCCGTCCCGGGACCTCCACTGCCGCACGTAGGGGTCGTGGTAGCTCACCTCGGCCCCGTCCCTGGCCAGCAGCTCCAGGATCGCCGTGGCCGGCGACTCCCTGACGTCATCGACGTCCTTCTTGTAGGCCACGCCGAGGAGCAGGACGCGGGCGCCCCTGACCGGCTTGCCGGCCGCGTTCAGCGCCTCCCTGACCTTGCCCGCCACGAAGGCCGGCATCTCCGCGTTGATCTCGGCCGCCACGTCGATGAAGCGCGTGCGGAAGTCCATCGTCCGCATCTTCCAGGCGAGATAGTGGGGATCGACCGGAAGGCAGTGCCCCCCCAGCCCCGGACCCGGCGTGAACTTCATGAATCCGAACGGCTTGGTGGCCGCGGCGTCGATCACCTCCCAGATGTTCAGCCCGAGCCTGTCGGCGATCAGCGCCATCTCGTTGACGAGTCCGATGTTCACCGCCCGGAAGGCGTTCTCCAGGATCTTCGCCAACTCGGCCGCCTCGGCCGAGGAGACCGGCACCATCTCGTCCACGAAGCGGGCGTAAAACGCTACCCCGGCTTCCGTACACTCCGGGGTCACCCCACCTATGATCTTCGGGGTGTTGCCGATCTTCCAGGTGTCGTTGCCGGGATCGACGCGCTCCGGCGAGAAGCAGAGGAAGAAGTCGCTCCCCGGCTCCAGGCCCGTGCCACGCAGGATCGGCAATACGACCTCGCGGGTGGTGCCGGGGTAGGTGGTGGATTCCAGCACGACGAGCTGGCCCGCACGCAGCGAGGCCGCCACCGCCTCCGTGGCCGCCAGTATGTGCCGGATGTCGGGGTCTCGGGTCCTGGACAGGGGCGTCGGCACGCAGATCGCGATCGCGTCGCAATCGGCCAGGCGGGACATGTCGGTGGTCGCTTCCAGCATCCCGCGATCGCGTGCCTCCGCCACCTGCGCGTCGCCGAGATCCGAGATGTGGCTGCGGCCCGCGTTCACACCCGCAGCTACATCCGGGTCCACGTCGAAGCCGATGACGCGGATCCCCTGGCCAGCGGCCCGGGCGGCCAGCGGCAGGCCCACATAGCCGAGCCCGACCACGCCGAGGATCGCATCCCGGGAGGACATTCCCGTCACCCCGCTCACCGGCGGCGGGGTCGCCCGAGCCGCCGGACTATCCGGACTCCCCGGACTCGTCGCCGGACTCGCCTTCGTCCTCCTTCAGGAAGCGCAGGACCTGGAAGTAGTCTCCCTTGTCGACTGCGAACAACGCCTGCAGGCGATCGCCTTCGCTCGTCAGAATCCCGGACTCCATCCACACGTCCAGTATCGAGTCGGAAAGCGCCATGACCCTTCCCGTGATGTCCACCCTGAGGCCGCCGAGAACCTCAACCGAGTCGGCGAGCGCCTCGTCCGAGATGTGCATCAGGTACGGATTGTTGCCGGGGAGCATCGTCCAGAACAACCGGTCGCCGACCGTGGAGTTCACGTCGACGAGGCGCAGGGTGATTTCCTCTCCCATGTAGCTCTGGGTCTCCAGAACGAAATCGGCAAACGCCACCTCGTTGAGGCCGTCTTCGCTGCCAGTGACTGCCTGGTCGACCTCGACTTCCGGGGTGTCGTAGGTCGACAGCCAGTACAGGAAGCCAGCCACCGCCAGGAAGCACACGATCATCAACGGAGTGCCCAGTTTCGCGTTACCCGCGCGGGACTTCGGAAACATCTGCATCTGCCTTCCTCTTCTACCGGGTTGAGGTCATGGGCCGCGTCGAGTCCGAGACCCGGAAGCCCCTGGGCGAACACCCTCCGCCGCGGGGATCCGGCGCCCGGCGTGGCGCCCTGCGGCAGGATTCTATCATACCAGCTCGATGAGCGCCATATCCGCGGCATCTCCCTTGCGCGGACCCAGCTTCAGAATGCGCGTGTACCCCCCGGGCCGTTCGGCATACCGGGGGCCGATGTCGTCGAAAAGCTTTCCGAGGACCTCGCGGTCGGCGATGCGCCGTGCCGCCAGCCGCCGTGCGTGAAGATCTCCACGCCGGGCCAGCGTGACCAGCCGTTCCGCGTACGGGCGCAGCTCCTTGGCCCGGGCCGCAGTGGTCCGGATCCGCTCGTGACGGAAGAGCGAGGTGGCCATGTTGCGCAGGAGCGCCCGTCTGTGACTCGGCGACCGCGAAAGGTTTCTGCCCTTCTTTCTGTGACGCATTCTCCGGTATCCCTTCCTGCCTGCCGGCCTAGTAGTCCGTGGATAATGCCGCGGGGGTCTTGTCCACGGGCTGCTATTCACCCGCTCCGGCACGGGCGGCCTTTTCGGTCCAGTAGAGGCGGCCGTCCTCGCCCCGCTTCGTCTTCATGCCGAAGCGGAGGTTGTGTTGGCCGAGGAACTCGTAGATTTCGCCCAACGACTTGTGGCCGAAATTGTCGATCGCGAGCATTTCGGCCTCGGTGCGGCTGACCAGGTCGCGCAGGGTCTCGATGGACTCCCTCTGGAGGGAGTTGCGAGACCGGACGCTCAACTCGGCGAGATCCTCGATGGGGGTCTCGAACAGCTCGACCATCTTCTCCGACACCGGATCCGGCTCGGGCTCGTCCTCCCGGGGCGGGCCACCCTCCTGGAAGAAGAACATGTACTCGAGGTGCCTGCGCACGAGCTCGGCCGAATACTTGACCGCGCTCTCGGGATCCACGGCGCCGTTCGTCTCCACGTGCAGCATCAGCCGGTCGAAGTCGGTGCGCTGTCCCACCCGGGTCTCCTCGACCTTGAAGCTCGCGCGGAGTACCGGATTGTAGATGGCGTCGATCCGCACCCGATCCACCGGCGCATCCTCGGGCGGGTCCTGCTGGTCGGCCAGCACGTAGCCGCGGCCCTTGTTGACATAGAGCTCGATGTTGATTTCGAGGTCGTCTTCGAGGGTCAGGATGTGATGGTCCGGGTTGTGGATCGTGACCGAACCCGGTCCGCGGATCTTCGCGGCCGTGACCGGTCCGGCCTTCGCGGCACGGATGTCGAGCACCACCTCGTCCACGTCATCGTCCAGGCTCAGTACGATCGACTTGAGGTTCTGGACGACCTGGTGAACATCCTCGACGACGGACGAAATGGTCTGGTGTTCGTGCACGACGCCGGTGATCCGGAACGCACGCACGGCGGCGCCCGGAAGCGAGGAAAGAAGCACCCGGCGCACGGAATTCCCGAGCGTATATCCGAATCCGCGCTCCAGCGGCTCCATGACGAAGTCCGCCGAGCGGCCGTCTTCCGACATGTGGGTGATCTCGATGCGCTCCGGGAGCACGAGACCGGAAAGATCGATCTCCAGATTCTCCAGATTTTCCAGATTCACCTCGTTGTCCCCCTGGTCTTGTTGCATCCGTTCGGGAGTCGGCGGCGCCACCCGTCGCGCCCCCGCTTCCGGATTACTTGGAATAGAGTTCGACGATCAGCTGCTCCTGCGCCGCCAGCGGTATGTCGCCCCGCGTCGGCTGCCTGACCACCCTGCCGACGCGCTTCTTCTCGTCGAGCGCCAGCCACTCGAGAAGCCGGGGGCGGGAACGGGCGCCGAGGCTCACGTCCACCAGTTCCAGCTCCCGGGAACCGGGCCTGAGCGCGATTTCGTCACCGGCCGCAAGCCGGTAGCTCGGTATGTTGACGATCGTACCGTTGACCGCGATGTGCCGATGACGCACCAGCTGCCGCGCCTGACGCCGGCTCGTCGTGAGCCCCATGCGGAACACCACGTTGTCGAGGCGGCTTTCGAGCGCGACGATGAGATTCTCGCCGGTGACGCCGGGCCGGCCGGCCGCGTATTCGAAGAGGTTGCGGAACTGCTTCTCGTGGAGTCCGTAGATCCGCTTGACCTTCTGCTTCTCACGCAGCTGTACGGCGTAGTCCGACTGCTTGCGGCGACGGACCGACGCGGGACCGTGCTGTCCCGGCGGGTACTGGCGCCTCTCGACCGGACATTTCTCCGTGTAGCACTTCGTGCCCTTGAGGAAGAGCTTCTGTCCCTCCCTGCGGCAGCGCTTGCAGACCGGACCTGTGTATCGTGCCATGGCTGGGTTCTTCTGCCGTCAGACGCGGCGTTTCTTGGGTGGCCGGCACCCGTTGTGCGGGAGTGGCGTCACATCGTGGATCGACTGGATGTTAAGGCCCGCCGACGCGAGCGCCTGGATGGCCGACTCCCTGCCGGAGCCCGGGCCCTGAACCCGCACCACCAGGTTGCGTACCCCCATGGCGTGGGCCTCGCGGCCTGCCTGCTCGGCAGCCATCGTGGCCGCGAACGGGGTGGACTTCTTGGATCCCTTGAAGCCGACGGTCCCCGCCGACGACCACACCAGCACGTTGCCGGCCTGGTCTGCGATCGTGATCAGCGTGTTGTTGAACGTCGCCTTGATGTGGGCGATTCCGTCCGCGGCGACGATCTTCTTGGTTTTCCTGGGTCTTGTCGATCTGGATTTTGCCAAACGACACTTTCCTCCGTGCTACGGCCTCCGGGGTCCGATCCGCGCGTTACGGGTTTCCGATGATGCCCCGTTCTACTTCTTGGGAGCCTTCTTCTTGCCCGCGATGGCGCGCCGCGGGCCCTTCCTGGTGCGGGCGTTGGTGTGGGTGCGCTGCCCCCTCGCGGGCAGCCCCCGGCGGTGGCGCAGGCCGCGGTAGCAACCGATGTCCATGAGCCGCTTGATGTTCATGGAGACCTCGGTGCGGAGCGCCCCCTCCACCTTGTGGTTGACCTCGATCTCGCGGCGCAACAGGCTCGCGTCCTCGTCGCTCAGCTCGTGGGTGCGGAGATCCGGATTGATCCCCGTGGCCTCGAGAATGCGCTGCGCGCGCGTGTGACCCACGCCGTAGAGGTAGGTAAGCGCCACCTCGATGCGCTTGCCCCTGGGCAGGTCTATCCCGGCAATGCGTGCCATACCCGTCCCCTAGCCCTGGCGCTGCTTGTGTCTCGGGTTCCTGCTGCAGATCACCCGCACGACGCCCTTGCGGCGGATGACGCGGCAGTACTCGCACATCGGCTTCACACTGGTACGCACTTTCACGCGGTCTGGCCTCCCGGTCGGTCTCCTGGAGCCCCGTATGGGGCACAGCATGTTAAGCTAACGTATCCGCATATCATGGGGAAGCGCATCGGTCTCCATCCGCCCACTCCGGCTCGTCCCACATTCCGCCGCCGGTCAGCACCCGGGGACCGTCCGCGGTGACCGCCACGGTGTGCTCGAAGTGGGCGGACAGCGCGCGGTCGGCGGTGATGACGGTCCAGCGGTCCTCCAGCGTGGCGATCCGCTCGGTTCCCATCGCGAGCATCGGTTCGATCGCGAGGACCATTCCCTCGCGCAGCGGCACACCGAAGCCGCGCTGGCCGATGTTCGACACCTGGGGCTCCTCGTGGATCGCGCGGCCGACGCCGTGACCGACGAGGTCGCGGATGATTGCGAGACCGGTGCCGCGCACGGTGTCCACCACGGCGGCGCCGATGTCGCCCACATGGTGGCCGGGGCGTGCGGCCGCCACCGCCGCGCGCAGCGCCTCCCGCGTCACCGTCATGATGTGCGCGGCCTCGGCACCGATCTCCCCCACCGGGAAGGTGAAGGCGGAGTCTGCGCACCAGCCGTCCTGCTTCACCCCCACGTCGATGGACACGATGTCACCGTCCTTCAGGCTGCGCCGGGAGGGAATACCGTGGACCACCTCCTCGTTGATGCTGATGCAGGCGCTTCCGGGGAAGCCGTACAGCCCCTTGAAGGCCGGCACCGCCCCCCGGTGCGAACGCACGAAGGTGTCGGCGAAGCGGTTCAGTGCGCCCGTGGTGACGCCCGGCGCGACTCGCGGTTGCAGCTCCGCGAAGAGCGCCGCGATGATCGCGCCGCAACGCCCCATGGCCTCGATCTCGGCCTTCGACTTGAGGTGGACCGCCGCGGCCCTCTTCCCGGGCATTGCGACTTCAGGAATCCGTGGCGGCGGCGCCGTCCGCCGCGGATGGCCTGTCGCCCACCGCCGCATGGAGCGCGGCGTAGACCTCGTCAATGTCGCCCTCGGCGTCGACCCGCACCAGCAGTCCCTTCGCCTCGTAGTGGCCGATGAGCGGGGCCGTGACCTCCCGGTAGACCGCGAGCCGGGTGCGCACGGTGTCCGGCTGGTCGTCCGCGCGGTGAATCAGCGGCTCCCCGGTTTCGTCACAGACCCCGTCCCGGCGCGGCGGGTCGAAGTAGACGTTGTACACCCGGCCGCCGGGGGACGAGCGCCGTCCCGAGATACGCTTGCAGAGCACCGCCTCGGGGGCGTCCAGGAAAGCGACCGCACCGACCGCACGCCCTTCCCCGGCGAGCGCCTGGTCGAGGGCGGCCGCCTGTTGCACGGTGCGCGGAAAGCCGTCGAATACCACCCCTCTGCCGGGTTCGAGGCCCGCCAGGTGCTCCCGCACCAGATCGATCATGACCCCGTCGGGCACGAGTTCTCCGGCGTCCATGAACTTGCGCGCCTCGAGTCCCGGGAGGGTGCCGTCCCTGAGGGCGGCTCGCAGCAGGTCCCCGGTGGAGACGTGCGCCCACCCGAGTTCACGGCCGAGTCGGACGCCCTGCGTTCCCTTCCCGACCCCCGGCGCACCCAGGAGTACGACGATCCTGCCTTCGACGCGGAGTTTGTCCACGGGCACCTACATGTAGCGCTGCCGGCCGCGCATCTTCACCCGGCCCTTCTTCATGAAACCGTCGTAGTGGCGCAGCAGGAGATGCTGCTGGGCCTGCTGGACCGTATCGAGCCCCACCCCGACCACGATCAGCAGGCTCGTCCCGCCGAACATCAGGCTCTGGTTGCCGGTGTAGCTGAGCATCAGGGACGGGATCAGCGCGATGACCGCGAGGTAGACCGATCCGGGCAGGGTTACCCGCGTGAGGATCCGGTCGATGTACTGGGCGGTGCGCGCGCCGGGCTTCACCCCGGGGATGAAGGCGCCCTGCTTCTTCAGGTTCTCGGCCAGGTCGACGGGGTTGAAGATGATTGCCGTGTAGAAATAGGTAAAGAAGATGATCAGCGCCGCATAGGTGAAGTAGTAGACCAGGGTCTGCGGCTGGAAGATGTTCGCCAGGTCCTCGACGACGGCGACCGAGCTGAACGCGGCGAGCGTCCCCGGGACCGCCATGAACGAGAGCGCGAAGATGATCGGCATCACGCCCGCAGAGTTGATGCGGAGCGGGATGTGGCTCTTCTGCCCCTCGCGGATGCGTCCCCGCCCCACGACCTTGCGCGGGATCTGGATGGGGATCCTGCGCGAGGCCATGGTCATCGCCACGACGCCGGCCGTGATGGCCACCATCATCACCACCATGATGATCAGGCCGAACGGGCTCATTACCTCGTTCTGGATCGACTCCCCGACCCCGGCCACAGTCGCGGGAAAGCTCTGGATGATCGAGAAGAGGATCATCAGCGACATGCCGTTGCCGACGCCCCGTTCCGTGATCTGCTCCCCCATCCACATGATGAAGACGCCGCCGACTGTCAGGACGATCACGGTGGTGAGGACGAAGCCCATTCCCGGCGAATTGACAGCGTTCGAACTCTGCAGGAAGGACGAATACCCGAACGCCTGGACCACGCAGAGGAGCACGGTCGTGTAGCGGGTCCACTGGGTCAGCTTCTTGCGGCCCTGCTCCCCCTCCCTCTGCAGCTTCTGGACCGTGGGGAAGACGGCGCTGAGCAGCTGGAACATGATGCTCGCCGAGATGTAGGGCATGATCCCCAGGGCGAAGATCGTGGCCCGGCTGATGTTTCCGCCGACGAACAGGTCGTACACGCCGAAAAAGGTGTTCGCGAACTGGGCGGCAAACGCCTGTAGTTCAACGACGTTGACGCCCGGCACGGTGATGTGCGATCCGAGCCGGTACACCAGCATCATCAGGAGCGTGAAGAGGATCTTGTTCTTGAGCTCCGGAGCACGGAAGAGGTTCGGGATCGGGTTGGCCATGAACCGCCTATTCCCCTTCCGCGCCGTGCAGGGGCAGCAGCGTCACCGAGCCCCCCGCGGCATTGATCTTCTTGCGGGCGGCGGCGCTCGCGGCGTGCACCGTGCAGTCGACCGCGGTGCTGATTTCACCGTTGCCGAGGATCTTCACCGGCGTCCGCAGCGACCGGATCAGCCCGGCCTGCCTGAGCGCTTCCGGCGAAGCCTTGCCGCCCACGATGTGCAGGTCGCAGACGTTCACCACCTGGTATTCGACGCGGTTTCGGTTCGTGAAGCCGCGCTTGGGAATTCGGCGCTGCAATGGCATCTGCCCGCCTTCGAACCACGCCGGCACGCCGCCGCCCGAGCGCGAGTTCTGCCCGTTTTCACCCCTTCCAGCCGTTTTGCCCTTCCCGGAACCCGGTCCCCGGCCGACGCGCTTGCGCGCCCGGCGGGGTCCTCCCGGGGGACGGAGGTTGTGCAGTTCGATCATCGGTCAATCCACCTCCGTGACCTCTAGCAGATAGTCGATTTTGGCGATCATCCCGCGGATGGCGGGCGTATCATCGTGCACTACGGACTGCTGGTGCCTTCGGATTCCGAGAGCCACCAGGGTACGGCGCTGGATCTTCTGGCGCCCGACCGCGCTCCGGACCTGAGTAATCCTGATTCTGCTAGCCATGGTTCGCCAATCCCAGCTCCTGCAGCGACACGCCCCGGCGGGCCGCCACGTCGTAGGCGGTGTCCAGGCTTTCCAGTCCGGTCAGGGTGGCGCGCACCACGTTGATGGGGTTGTTCGTCCCCAGGCTCTTGGTCAGTACATCGGTGTAACCCGCAGCTTCCAGCACCGCGCGTACGGGTCCGCCCGCGATCACCCCGGTTCCCGGCGCGGCCGGGCGGAGCAGGACGCGTCCCGCGCCCCAGCGGCCGATGGTGTCGTGCGGGATGGTGCCGTTCAGGACCGGCACGTCCACCATCTCCCGGCGCGCCTGCTCGAACGCCTTGCGGATCGCCTCGGCGACCTCGTTGGCCTTCGCGTGGGCGATCCCCACCCGCCCTCCCTGGTTGCCGACCGCGACGAGCGCGGTGAAGGAGAAGCGGCGGCCACCCTTCACGACCTTCGCCACCCGGTTGATGTGGATGAGGTTCTCGACCTGCTCGGCGCCCTCGCGGGGCGGTCTCTTGTCTCTGGCCATCAGAAAATCAGTCCTCCTTCACGGGCACCTTCGGCAAATGCCCTCACGCGGCCATGATAGCGATACCCGCCGCGGTCGAACACCACGCTGGTGACGCCGCGGTCGCGCGCCCGCTCGGCCAGAAGTCTGCCGGCCGCGCGCGCCGCTTCGATCTTGCCGCCGGCTTCGGGGGCGGCCCCATCCTGGAGCTCGGGCGCCAGGGTGGATAGCCCCACCAGCGTGTGGTGCCGGTCGTCGTCGATCACCTGTCCCTCGATGTTCCTGAGCGACCGGTACACCGCCAGCCGGGGCCTCTCGCCGGTGCCATGGACCTTCTTGCGGATACGGGCGTGCCGGCGGCGGCGCTGGAGCCGGCGGCTCTTCCTCAGTTTGCTAGCCTTGATCATGTGAATGGAACCGTCACTTTCCGGCCGTCTTGCCGGCCTTGCGCCGGACGTATTCTCCCTGGTACCTCACACCCTTGCCCTTGTACGGCTCCGGCGGACGGAACGACCGGATCACAGCGGCGGTGTGGCCCACCTGCTGCTTGTCCGCCCCACTGACGACGATGGTCGTCGGGTTCGGCGTCTCGAGGGTGATCCCCTCGGGCGCCGGATAATCGATGATATGCGAGAACCCGAGCCTGAGCTGCAGTCCCTTCCCCTTGGACTCGGCGCGGTACCCCACGCCCACGATTTCGAGCGTCTTGGTGAAACCCTCGTTTACCCCCCGAACGATGTTGGCCACCAGTGCGCGGGTCAGGCCGTGCAGCGCGCGGTGGTCCTTCTGGTCGGTCGGCCGCTTCACCACCAGCACCTTGCCGGGTTCGCCGTCCCAGTTCACGGTGATCGGGTCGCGCACCTTCAGTGCCAGTTCGCCCTTCGGGCCCCTGGCCGCGAAGTGCTGCCCGTTCAGGGTGACCTTGACCCCCGCGGGGATCGTCACCGGCTGCTTGCCGATACGTGACATGAGACCTCCTACCAGACCTCGGCGAGGATTTCCCCGCCCACGTTGGCCGCGCGCGCGGCGCGGTCGGAGAGCAGGCCGCGCGACGTGGACAGCACCGCGATCCCCAGACCGTTTCTCACTCTGGGGATGTCGTCGACGCCCACGTACCGTCGCCGGCCTGGCCGGGAGATGCGGGCGATGCGTCTGATCACCGGCCGCCCTTCGTGGTACTTGAGGTAGACGCGGACCAGGCCGTGCCGGCCGTCGTTCAGAACCTTGTAGTCGTAGACGAAGGCGTTCTCCTTGAGGATGCGCGCCAACTCCACCTTCAGCTTCGAAAGGGGCACGTCGGCCCACCGGTGCCCCGCGCTACCCGCGTTGCGGATGCGCGTCAGCATGTCGGCGATGGGATCTGTCATCATGATGCGTTCTTCGTCTCCATGGTCAGGCGCGAGCGCCCCCGATGATCACGGGAATCTCGCCGCGGAAGGGAAAGCCCAGCTGCCGGAGCAGCGCGTACGCCCGGTCGTCCTTGTTGGTCGAGGTCACCACCGAGATGTCCATTCCGTGGATCTGCTTGACGCGGTCGTAGTCGACCTCGGGGAAGATGATCTGCTCCCGGATGCCGACGGTGAAGTTGCCGCGTCCATCGAAGGAACGGGTGTTCAGGCCCCGGAAGTCCCGGATGCGCGGGACCGCAATCGACACGAAGCGGTCGAGGAACTCCCACATCCCCTGGCGCCGCAGCGTGACGGAGGCGCCCACCGGCATCCCCTCGCGCAGGCGGAAGTTCGAGATCGACTTCCGGGCCCGCGTGATGACCGGCTTCTGGCCCGAGATCACCGCCAACTCCTCGGTGACCGAATCGAGGAGCTTGCGATCCCGGCCGCCCTCGCCGACGCCCACGTTGAGCGTCACCTTGAGGACATGCGGGATCTGATGCGGGTTGACGAAGCCGAACTGCTCCTGCAGCGCCGGCCTCGCGACCTCCCGGTAGTGGGTCTGTAGTCGTGGTTCCATCATTTCTTCAGCGTCTCCGCTTCATCAACCCGGTTTCGGCACCGGGTTGCCGCTCTTCACGGCGATCCGTTCCTTGAAGCCGTCGGGCTCGACCCGCATCCGGACGCGGCTGGCTTCGCCGCCGGCCGGATCGATGAGCATGACATTCGAGAGGTGGACAGGCGCCTCGGAGGTGATGATGCCCCCCTCCGGGTTCGCCTGGGTCGGCCGGACGTGCCGCTTGCGCATGTTCACGCCCTGTACCACCACGCGGCCCGATCCGAGCAGAATCCTCAGCACCGCACCCTCGGCGTCGCGGTGGTTGCCGCGAATCACCCGGACACGGTCCCCCCTCACGATCCTGGTTGTTGCCATGGCCATCGCTAAAGCACCTCCGGAGCGAGTGACACGATCCTCATGTACCGTTTTTCGCGCAGTTCGCGCCCGACGGGGCCGAAGATGCGGGTTCCTGTGGGCTCCTTCTGCGCGTTGATCAGCACGGCCGCGTTGTCGTCGAAGCGGATGTACGTCCCGTCACGCCGGCGCATCTCCTTGGCCGTCCGCACGATCACCGCCTCCATGACCTCACCCTTCTTCACCGGGGCGTTGGGCACGGCGTCCTTGATCGTGACGATGACCCGGTCGCCGATCCGCGCGTAGCGCCGCCTCGACCCGCCCAGCACACGGATGCAGAGCGCGCGCTTGGCGCCGGAGTTGTCGGCGATCTTCAGCATCGATTCCTGTTGGATCATCTGATCTCATCCAGTCTATTCGCGCCAGGCCGTTCAGGCAGGCCGTTCCAGGAGTTCAACGACACGCCAACGCTTGGTCTTCGAGAGCGGACGGGTTTCCATGATCGAGACGGTGTCTCCGACCCGGCACTCGTTCGCCTCGTCGTGGGCGTGATACTTCTTCGAACGCTTGATCAGCTTCCCGTAGAGGGGGTGGGCCAGACGGCGCTCGACCAGAACGGTAACCGTCTTGTCGGCCCGGTCTCCCACCACCACGCCGGTACGCACCTTGCGCCGGTTCCTCACGCTGACTTCACTCATCTTCCGTGCTCCGGCGCTCGTGCAGTATGGTCTTGATCCGGGCGATCTCCCGCCGGATTTCTCGCAACAATTTCGGGTTCTCCAGTTGCATCGTGGCGCTCCGGAAGCGGAGGCGGAACTGCTCCATCTTCAGTTCCCCGAGGCGGTGCCCCAGCTCCACGCTGTCCAGTTCGCGAATCTCCTCTGCCTTCACGATGTCGCTCCAGGGGTCGATTGGTTCACAGTTGGGTCTCCCGGATGACGAAGCGGGTCTTGATCGGCAGCTTGAACGACGCCAGCTCCATCGCCCGACGCGCGATCTCGACCGGGACGCCCTCCAGCTCGAACATGATCCGCCCCGGCTTGACCACGGCCACCCACTCCTCGGGGTTGCCCTTGCCCTTGCCCATGCGGGTCTCGGCCGGCTTCTTCGTGACGGGCTTGTCCGGGAAGATGCGGATCCAGACCTTGCCGCCCCTCTTCACGTGACGGGTGATGGCCACGCGGGCCGACTCGATCTGCCGATTCGTGATCCAGCTTGCCTCGGTGGCCTGTAGGCCGTACTCGCCGAAGGAAACCTTGCTGCCCCGGTAAGCCTTTCCGCGCATCTTCCCCTTGTGGGTCTTTCTGCGCCGTATGCGTTTCGGTGCAAGCATCTCAGCTCCTCTTCGCCTGCGACGGTCCGGCCGAATACGTGCGGCCGAAACGGTCCTCGATCACTTCGCCCTTGAAGACCCAGCACTTCACGCCGATGACCCCGTAGGTCGTCGCCGCCTCGACTTGCGAGTAGTCGATGTCCGCGCGCAGCGTGTGCAGCGGCACGCGTCCCTCGCTGTAGCCCTCGGTGCGGGCGATTTCGGCACCACCCAGCCTGCCGGCGCACTGGATGCGGATTCCTTCCGCTCCTGCGCGCATCGCGGACTGCACGGCTTTCTTCATCGCCCTGCGGAAGGAGATGCGCTGCCGGATCTGGTGGGCAACGTTGTCCGCGACCAGGCGCGCACTGAGCTCCGGGCGCTTGATCTCCTCCACGTTCACCGACACCTCGCTGTTGGTAAGCACCGACAGCTCGTCCCGCAGCTTGTCCACCTCCGCGCCCCGTTTGCCGATCACGACCCCGGGGCGCCCGGTGTGCACCGTGACGACCAGCTTGGACGGCTTGCGCGCGATCTCCACCTTGGCGATGGCCGCGTGGTGAAGCCGCCGATGCAGGTAGGTACGGATCGTGTGGTCTTCCTTGAGCAACTGCGGGAAGTCGCGCTCGGCGTACCATCGCGAAAGCCAGTCCGCGACGATGCCCAGCCTGAACCCGCGTGGGTGGGTTTTCTGACCCATCCGCTAATTCTCCTTCGCTTTCACTTCGACCGTGATGTGGCTCGTCCTGCGCCGGCGTGGGGATGCACGCCCCATGGCGCGCGCCCGCCACCGTTTGAGCGTGCGGCCCTCGTCGACGAAGAC
Organism: Longimicrobiales bacterium; assembly: GCA_965206305.1. Taxonomy (GTDB): domain Bacteria; phylum Gemmatimonadota; class Gemmatimonadetes; order Longimicrobiales; family Gaopeijiaceae; genus Bin94. The sequence goes on from CBDBJI010000004.1 coordinate 3,357,790, forward strand.
CCGGCTGACGACCAGTTCGTCCACGTCCACCGACTCTCCGTCCCGGTCCGCAAGGTCCTGTGCGTTCGCGATGGCCGACCGGAGGGTTTTGCCCACCGGCACCGCCGCCGCCTTCTTCGAGAACGTGAGCACGGAGATGGCCTCGGTGACCGACCGGCCCCGGATCTGGTCGACGACCAGGCGGACCTTCCTCGGGCTCATCCGGATGTGCCGGGCGATCGCGCGCGCTTCCATGGCCGGCCCCCTATCTCTTCGACCGCTTGTCGGCCAGCTTGCCCCCGTGCCCCCGGAAGAGGCGCGTGGGGGAAAACTCGCCGAGCTTGTGACCGACCATGTTCTCGGTGATGTACACGGGGATGAACTTGTTCCCGTTGTGGACCGCAATGGTGTGACCAACGAACTCGGGCGAGATCGTAGATGCGCGCGCCCAGGTACGGATCACGGTCCTCTCGTTGCGCGAGTTCATCAACTCCACCTTGCGGAGCAGCTTCTCGTCGATGAACGGGCCTTTCTTCACACTTCGTGACATTGCCCTTGCCCAGTCTCCTCGTAGTCCGCGCTCAGCGCGTCGCCTTGCCGCGCTTACGCCCGCGGATGATGAACTTGTTCGATTTCTTCTTTCGCTTCCGCGTCTTGGTCCCCTCCGGCTTGCCCCACGGGGTCACGGGAGGGCGTCCACCGGACGCCTTGCCTTCGCCGCCGCCCAGCGGGTGGTCCACCGGGTTCATTGCCACACCCCGCACCTTGGGACGGCGTCCCTGCCAACGGGTCGCCCCCGCCTTTCCGAGCGAGCGCAGGCTGTGGTCGGCGTTGCCGACCTGTCCCACCGTCGCCATGCAGCGCTTGTGGATCCGCCGCACTTCGGTGGAAGGGAGCCGCAGGGTGACGTAGTCTCCCTCCTTGGCGACGACCTGCACACCGGCCCCCGCCGAACGCGCCATCTGCCCCCCCTTGGCCGGTTTCATCTCCACATTGTGGACCATCGTGCCGAGGGGAATGCGCTCGAGCGGCAGCGCATTGCCGGGGCGGACATCCGCGTCCGGACCCGACATGACCGCGTCGCCGACTCCCGTTCCCCGCACGTAGAGGATGTAGCGCTTCTCACCGTCCTCGTAGTGCACCAGGGAGATGAAAGCCGACCGGTTGGGATCGTACTCGACGGCCGCGATCCTGCCCGCGACTCCGTGCTTGTCGCGCTTGAAGTCGATGATGCGGTAGCGGCGCTTGTTGCCCCCGCCCCGCCTGCGCATCGTGATCCTGCCGTGATGGTTCCGCCCCCCCGAACGGGTCAGGGGTTCGGTCAGCGACTTCTCCGGCCCTTTACGGGTTACGGTGTCCTTGGCAGTGATCGACCGGAACCGCGTACCCGGCGTCACCGGCTTGAATTTCTTGAGCGCCATGAATCAACCCATCTCGTAGAATTCGATCTGGTCACCCTCAGCGAGCTGAACCACCGCCTTCTTGAAGGACGGCCGGCGACCCAGGTTCCAGTTCTTGGCCATGCGACCGAGCAGAGCGCGCTTGGTTTTGCCCGGATACCTCATCGTGCGCACGTCCTGCACTTTCACGTCCCACAGCGCTTCCACCGCGCGGGTGATGTCGTGCTTGTTGGCGCGCTTGTTCACGATGAAGGTGTAGAGGCTCGTCGCCATCTGGCCGGTGGTCTTCTCGGTGACGACCGGTGACACGATCACGTCCCAGGCTTCGCGCATCAGGCTTCCTCCTCGTTCTCATCGGCGGCGGCGGTCGCGCCCGCGCCCGTCAGAGGACGCCTGCGGGGACGGTCGTCCGGCTGCCCTCCTTCGCTGATGGTGGCGAGCGCCGCCTCCTCGATGATCACCGTCCCCGCCCACACGACGTCGAAGGACGATTCCTGCCCGAACGGCATGACCCGCACCCCGGCGAGGTTGCGCCCGGAGAGGTAGAGTTCGCGGTTCACCCCGTGGGTGAGGAAGAGGATCTTGCCCTCGCCCTCGATCGCGGCCATAAGTTGCGTGAGCCTGCGCGTCCGGGGCTCCTCGAAGTCGAACCCCTCGATGACCGCAACCCGGCCCGCGGCCGCGCGGCTGTTGAAGGCAGAGGAACGCGCGAGGGCACGGATGCGCTTCGGCAAGCGCTGGTTCCAGGAGCGGGCCTGCGGAGGGAACGCCCGTCCGCCTCCCCGCCACTGCGCGGCTCGCGTGGTGCCCTGCCGCGCCCGGCCCGTGCCCTTCTGGCGCCACGGTTTGCGGCTCCCGCCGGCGACCGCCGCCCGGTTCTTTCGCAGCACGGTGCCCTGGCGCTGGTTCGCCAGATAGGCCGTGACCGCCTGGTGGAGCGCTCCTTCGTGGATCACCCCGTCGAACAGGGCGACCGGAAGGGTGACCTCCGCGCCGGCGGTGCCGTCCATTCTGATGTATCGGGCTTGGTACATGGTCTTATTTCCGGATCAGTACGTAGCTGTTCCTGCTGCCTGGAACCCCTCCTCGAACGAAGAGCAGGTTCCGCTCCGAATCGACCCGCACGACCTGCAGGTTCCGAATCGTGTTGCGGTCGCCGCCCATGCGTCCGGGCAGCTTCTTGCCCTTGATGACCCGGGAAGGGTCGGTGCCGGGGCCCATCGATCCCGGGGTGCGCGACATCGGGTGACCGTGCGAGGCGGGGCGGCCGGCGAACCCGTACCGCTTCACAACGCCCTGGAAGCCACGTCCCTTGGACACCCCTGTGACGCGCACCCGCTGCCCGGCTTCGAACATCTCGACGGTCAGCTGCTGGCCCGGCTCGTAGGCGTCGCCGTCCGCGGACGTGAACTCCCGGAGCAGGCGCGGCGCGGCATCCAGGCCCGCTTTCGCGGCGTGGCCCAGTTCGGCCTTGCTGGCGCGCTTGTGCTTCTTGGCCTCGAAGCCGAGCTGGACGGCAGCATAGCCGTCGCCGTCTTCGCTCTTCACCTGGATGACGGGACACGGACCGGCCTCCAGCACGGTGACCGGGACCGAACGGCCCTCATCGTTGAAGACGCGGGTCATCCCGACCTTTTTGCCAATCAATCCGGGCATCGTCAGTCCACCTTGATCTCGACGTCCACGCCGGCGGGAAGGTCGAGCTTGGTCAGTGCGTCAATGGTCTGGGGGCGGCTCTCGACGATGTCGATCAGGCGCTTGTGCGTCCTGAGTTCGAACTGCTCCCGGCTCTTCTTGTCGATGTGGGGAGAACGCAGCACGGTCCAGCGCTGACGTCGCGTGGGCAGGGGGATGGGCCCGCGGATCGTGGCGCCCGTCTTCTGCACGGTGCGCACGATGTCGGCCGCCGTCTGGTCGACGATCCAGTGGTCGAAGGCCTTCAGGCGGATCCTGATCCGGTTCGTCATCCCCTTGGATCCCCTCGCGGGGGTGATCGGGCTGGTCGCGCGTGCCATAATGCTCCTATTCGATGATGGAGGTGACGACGCCGGCACCCACGGTGCGGCCGCCTTCCCGGATCGCGAAGCGGAGTTCCTCGTCCATCGCGATCGGCGTGATCAGCTCCACCTCCATCTGCACATTGTCCCCCGGCATCACCATCTCCACCCCGTCCGGAAGCATCGCCGTGCCCGTCACGTCCGTCGTGCGGAAGTAGAACTGCGGACGGTATCCGTTGAAGAACGGCGTGTGACGGCCCCCCTCCTCCTTGGTCAGCACGTACACCTCCGCCTTGAACTTCGTGTGCGGCGTGATCGAGCCCGGGATCGCCAGTACCTGGCCCCGGCTGATCTCCGTCTTCCCCACGCCCCGCAGCAGCAGCCCCGCGTTGTCTCCCGCCTGCCCCTGGTCCAGAAGCTTGCGGAACATCTCCACGCCCGTCACCACCGTCTTGCGGTCCTCGCCCATCCCCACGATCTCCACCGTGTCGCCCTTGTGGATCACCCCACGCTCGATCCGGCCCGTCGCCACCGTGCCCCGGCCCGTGATCGAGAACACATCCTCCACCGGCATCAGGAACGGCTTGTCGATGTCCCGCTTCGGCTGCGGAATGTAGCTGTCGATCGCGTCCATCAGCTCCGAAACACAATCGGCCGCATCGCCCTCGCCCCCGGCCTCCAGCGCATGCAGCGCGCTGCCCATCACCACCGGCAGATCATCGCCCGGGAAGCCCTGCTCGCTCAGCAGCTCCCGCACCTCCAGCTCCACCAGCTCCAGGAGCTCCTCGTCGTCCACCATGTCCACCTTGTTCATGAACACCACGATGTGCGGCACGTTCACCTGCCGCGCCAGCAGCACGTGCTCGCGCGTCTGCGGCATCGGTCCGTCCGCCGCGCTCACCACCAGAATCGCCCCGTCCATCTGCGCCGCGCCCGTGATCATGTTCTTCACGTAGTCCGCGTGCCCCGGACAGTCCACGTGCGCGTAGTGCCGGTTCGCCGTCTCGTATTCCACATGCGCCGTCGCGATCGTGATCCCCCGCTCCCGCTCCTCCGGCGCCTTGTCGATCTCGTCGAACGGGACCTCGTCCCCCCCGAACTTCTTCGCCTGCGCCATCGTGATCGCTGCCGTCAACGTCGTCTTCCCGTGGTCCACATGACCAATCGTCCCCACGTTCACGTGCGGCTTCGTTCGCTCGAAGGTCTCCTTCGCCATTCTTTCCTCGCGTCTGGGTTTATTCCACGTGCGACGGGGTCGTCAGACGCCCGCCAGGATCTTCTTGCCCGACTTCGCCCGGGCCACTTCCGCGTAGTGTGAGAACTGCATCGTGTACACGGCGCGGCCCTGGCTCAGCGACCGGAGCGCAGTAGAATAGCCGAACATCTCGCCAAGCGGTACGCTCGCCCCGATCACCTGGGCATCGCCCCTGTCCGTCATGCCGCCCACCTTCCCGCGGCGCGAGGACAGATCGCCGATCAGGTCGCCCATGTACTCCGTAGGCGTGACCACCTCCACATCCATCACCGGCTCCAGAAGCACCGGATCCGCCTTCCGGAGCGCGGCGGTCAACGCCATCGAACCGGCAATCCTGAAGGCGATTTCGCTCGAGTCCACGTCGTGGTAGGAGCCGTCGACCAGCGTCACCTTGACGTCGACGACGGGGTATCCCTCCACCACGCCGGAGTTCATCGCCTCGCGCACGCCTCGTTCCACCGACGGGATGTACTCCCGGGGGACGGCACCGCCCTTCACCCGGTCCTCGAAGACGAAGTCGCTGCCCGACTTCGCGGGTTCGATGTCGATCACCACGTGGCCGAACTGCCCGCGGCCCCCGGTCTGCCTCACGAACCTGCCCTGCACCTTCGCCGCCGCCTTCCGGATCGTCTCGCGGTAAGCGACCTGCGGACGTCCGATGTTGGCCGACACAGAGAACTCGCGGCGCAGGCGGTCGACGATGATCTCGAGGTGGAGTTCGCCCATCCCGCTGATGATCGTCTGCCCCGTTTCGGGGTCGGTGTGCACGCGGAAGGTGGGGTCCTCCTCCGTCAGCTTGCCCAGCCCGGTTCCGAGCTTGTCCTGATCGGCCTTGGTGCGCGGCTCGATCGCAACGGCGATCACCGGTTCCGGGAAATCCATCGCCTCCAGGATGATCGGGTTGCCCGGGTCGCAGATCGTGTCGCCGGTGCGGACATTCTTGAGGCCGATGACGGCGGCGATGTCGCCGGCGTACACCTCATCGCGCTCTTCCCGCTTGTTGGCGTGCATCTGGAGGATGCGTCCCGCGCGCTCCTTGCGGCTGTGCGTGGCGTTCAGCACCCGGCTGCCCCTGGCCAGCGTGCCCGAATAGATCCGCACGTAGGTCAGCCTCCCCACGAACGGATCCGACATGATCTTGAAGGCCAGCGCCGCCAGGGGCGCGTCGTCGGAGGGCTCGCGCGTCTGCCGGTCGCCGTCGCCGAACGGGGGGCGTCCCTCGATCGCCGGCACGTCGAGCGGCGTGGGAAGGTAGTCGATGACGCCGTCGAGCAGCCGCTGTACTCCCTTGTTCTTGAAGGCCGAGCCGCAGAAGACCGGGAAGAGCGTTCCCGAGACGGTTGCCGCGCGGATCGCGAGGCGCACATCGTCCTCGGTGAGGTCCTCCCCCATCAGGTACTTCTCCAGGAGGTCGTCGTGGTGCTCCACCGCGGCCTCGACCAGCTCGTGGCGCAGCGTCTCGGCCTTCTCGCGGAGCGAGTCCGGGATGCCGACCTCGGTGATCGTCGCACCAAGTTCATCGTCCCACACGAACGCCTTCATCGCGACGATGTCGATCACGCCGGTGAAGAGGTCAGCCTCGCCCAGCGGGTACTGAACGGCGAAGGCGTTGGCGCCCAGCCGCTCCCGCATCATGTCGATCACGTTCTCGAAATTGGCGCCCGTCCGGTCCATCTTGTTGACGAAGGCGATCCGCGGAACGCTATAGCGATCGGCCTGCCGCCAGACCGTCTCGGACTGGGGCTCCACCCCGCCCACCCCACAAAAAACAGCGATCGCTCCGTCAAGAACGCGAAGCGATCGCTCAACCTCGGCCGTGAAGTCCACGTGCCCGGGCGTGTCGATGATGTTGATTCGGTATTCCGAGTCGTTGCGGCACCAATACGCAGTCGTGGCCGCGGAGGTGATGGTGATCCCCCGCTCCTGTTCCTGCGCCATCCAGTCCATCGTCGCCGCGCCCTCATGAACCTCCCCCATGCGGTGCAGGCGGCCGGTGTAGAACAGGATGCGCTCCGTAGTCGTCGTCTTCCCGGCATCGATGTGTGCCATGATGCCGATGTTCCGGAGCTTCGGAAGTGGTGTGATCCTGGGCATTGTCTATGGTCAACTCAGTCTTTTTCTGCGCCTGTCAAACAGCATTTCCCGCCGGAGAATCCCTCTCCACGGCCGGTGGGGCCCGCAGGCACCCCGGCGGCGGGAAGGACACTCTACCAGCGGTAGTGCGCGAAGGCCTTGTTCGCTTCTGCCATCCTATGAGTGTCATCCTTCTTCTTTACGGTCGCTCCCTCTCCCCGGCTGGCGGAGAGGATTTCGGCAGCCAGCCGCTGGGCCATCGTCCGCTCTCCGCGCTTGCGCGCGAATCCGATCAGCCATTTGATCGCGAGGGCCTGACGCCGCTCGGGCCTGACTTCGATGGGGACCTGGTAGGTCGCGCCGCCGACGCGCCGGCTCTTTACCTCGAGAGCCGGTTTGGCGTTGGTGAGCGCCTGCTGGAAGATGTTCACGGGAGGCTGGCCGGCCTTCGCTTCGACGATCCCCATCGCCTCGTAGAAGGTGCTCTCGGCCAGCGACTTCTTGCCGTCCTGCATCAGTCCGTTGATGAACTTCTGGACCACGTGCGATCCGTAGGTCGGATCCTCCGGGATCTGACGGCGAACTGCTCTCGTCCGGCGGCTCATAGCGTCAACTCAACCGGCGGCCTACTTGGGCCGCTTCGCTCCGTATTTGGACCGCCCTTGCCGACGGTCGGAAACGCCAGATGTGTCCAGTGTGCCGCGGACGATGTGGTACCGGACACCCGGCAGATCCCGCACGCGCCCCCCCCGGATCAGAACGATCGAGTGCTCCTGGAGGTTGTGGCCCTCGCCCCCGATGTATGCCGTGACCTCGTACCCGTTGGTAAGACGCACGCGGGCGACCTTCCGGAGGGCCGAATTGGGCTTCTTCGGGGTGGTGGTGTATACACGGGTGCAGACCCCCCGTTTCTGGGGGTTCTTCTGGAGCGCGGGCGACTTGTTCTTCTTCGCGAGCCGCGCGCGTCCCTTCCGCACCAGTTGATTAAGAGTGGGCATCGAAGCCGGACCCGTGGTTGGTTTCCGCAAGACCGGGCGAACATACGGCGCGCCTGCCGATCAAGCGCGCCGATGATCGCCCCGAGGCCTCCCCCAGGAGCGTTTCCTGGACAGCCTGGAAAAGTTACCCAAACTCGCGGGGAAGTCAATGGCGAGTCTTGTCCAACGACAAGTGAGCCCGAACGGGGGATGGGTTTCCAGCGGGAGGTGAGCCTGAAGTGCGAGCGCGGGCCGGGCTTGGTCCCGGCCCGCGCTCCCGCGATCCTACTCCGCCGGCACCGTCTCCACCGCCTCACCCAGCTCCGGGAGGATCTCGCCAGGCGCCGTGAGCGGCAGGATCTCCTCGTCGTAGTACGCCTGCTCGACCACGAAGTCGACGTCGTACCAGCGGTGCACACCGGTGCCGGCCGGGATGAGGTGGCCGATGATGATGTTCTCCTTGAGGCCGTTGAGGTCGTCCCTCGCGCCTCTCACTGCGGCATCGGTAAGCACCCGGGTCGTCTCCTGGAAGGAGGCTGCCGAGATGAAGGACTCGGTGGTGAGGCTCGCCTTGGTGATCCCGAGCAGCAGCGGCTTCTGGACCGCGTGCTTCTTGCCTTCCAGCTTCGCCTGCTCGTTGATCTTGCGGAACTCGACCCGGTCGACGTGTTCCCCCTCCAGCAGGTGCGTGCCGCCCGGATCCTCGACCTCGACCTTCTGCAGCATCTGCCGCACGATCACGCCGATGTGCTTGTCGTTGATCTTCACGCCCTGCAGGCGGTAGACCTCCTGAATCTCGTTCAGCAGGTACTCCTGAACCGCCCGCGCCCCCTTGATCCGGAGTATGTCGTGGGGGTTCTTGGGACCCTCCGAGAGGCGGTCGCCCGCCCGCACCTGGTCCCCCTGGTGTACCCGCATGTGCTTGCCGACCGGCACCTCGTAGGTCCTCCGCTGTCCCTGCCCCGGCTTCGGCGTGACGAAGACTCCCCGCTTGCCGCGCTTGATGTCCCCGAACGAAACGACCCCGTCGATCTCGGTGACCACCGCCGGATCCTTGGGGCGGCGAGCCTCGAAGAGCTCGGCGACCCGGGGCAGCCCGCCGGTGATGTCGCGGGTCTTGTAGACCTCGCGGCTGATCTTGGCGATCCCGTCTCCGGGCTGGATCCTGTCGCCGTGCGCGCACATCAGCTGGGCGCCGACCGGAATGATGAATTCCCTGAGCAACTCGCTCGAAGCCGCTTTGCCGCTCCGGATCTGGATGGTGGGGTGGAGCTTCTTGTCCCGGTCCTCGATGATCATCATCTGGCGGCGGCCGGTTGATTCGTCGAGCTCCTCGCGGACGGTCTGCTCCTCCACGATATCCTCGAAGCGCAGCACACCCTCCACGTCGGCGACGATGGGCTCGGAGTAGGGGTCCCAGCTGAAGAGCAGGTCGCCCGCCTTGATGGACTGGCCTTCCTCGACGTGAATCGTCGCGCCGTACGGCACCGCGAGTTGGCTGCGAACCTGGCCCTCCCGGGTCTGGATCACGATCTTGCCCTCCCGCGAGGTGATGATCCGGTTGCCGTCGCGGGATTCGACCTGCGAGACACGCTCCAGGGCCACGACGCCCGCGATCTTGGACTTGCGCTGGTTCTGCGCCGCGATCCGCGCCGCCGTGCCACCGATGTGGAAGGTGCGCAGAGTGAGCTGGGTGCCCGGCTCGCCGATCGACTGCGCGGCGATGATTCCGACCGCCTCGCCGATGTCCACGGGACCCATCGTCGCGAGGTTGCGGCCGTAGCACATGCGGCAGATCCCCCGCTTGGCCGCGCAGGTGAGCACCGAGCGGATCTTCACCGACTGGATCCCGGCGTTCTCGATCGCCTCGGCCGCCTCCTCGCTGATGAGCTCGTGCCTCTCGACGATGATCTCGCCGTCGATCGGGTCGTAGACGTTCTCCAGCGCGACGTTCCCGGCGATCCTGTCGGCCAGCGGTTCGACGATGTCCTCGCCCTCCTTGAGCGCGCTCATCGGGAGGCCGAGCAGCGTACCGCAGTCCTCGTTCGAGATGGTCACGTCCTGGGCCACGTCCACGAGCCGTCGCGTGAGGTATCCGGCATCGGCGGTCTTGAGTGCCGTGTCCGCCAGACCCTTGCGGGCGCCATGGGTGGAGATGAAGTACTCCACCACCGTCAGTCCTTCCCGGAAGTTCGACCGGATGGGGCTCTCGATGATCTCGCCGATGCCCCCCGTCAGCTTCTTCTGCGGCTTGGCCATGAGCCCGCGCATCCCCGCGAGCTGGCGCATCTGGTCGCGGTTCCCGCGCGCACCGGAGATCATCATCATGTACACCGGGTTGAACCCGCCCTTGGAGCGCTCGAGGTGCCGCACCATCGCATCCGCGACATCGTTGTTCGCGTGGGTCCAGGTGTCGATGATCTTGTTGTAGCGCTCGCCGTTCGAGATGTATCCGGAGGCGTAGGCCTTCTGGAAGCGGGACACCTGGCTGGTGGCTTCGCTGAGCAGCTCCGCTTTCTCCGGCGGGACCTCGAGGTCGTCGATGCCGACCGAAATGCCGCCCTGGGTGGCGTACCGGAAGCCGAAGTTCTTGAGGTCGTCGAGGAACCTGGTGGTGGCGGACAGGCCCGCCTCCTTGAAGCACTGGAAGACCAGGTCGCCGAGCTGCTTCTTCCCGAAGGTGCGGTTGAGGAACCCGATCGATTCGGGGATGATCGAGTTGAACAGCACCCGCCCGATCGTCGTCCGGACCCACCGCGCCTCCGTGGTGGAATCGGGATTGCCGGAGTCCGGGGCCGGAACCCAGTACCAGCACGGCGACGAGAACTTCACGTAGCGGTGTGCCAGCGCCATCTCCACTTCACCATAGCCGGAGTAGCGGGGCGCCCCCTCGTACAGTTCGTTCAGCCGGGCGTCGGCGTCCGCCCGCTGCGCGTCCGGCACCTTGCTGCTGCTCGCCTGCGGCTCGAGAAGCGCGATCTCGACGGGGGGCTTGGTCAGGTAGAAACACCCAATGACCATGTCCTGGCTGGGCGAGGCGACCGGCCGGCCGTTCGAGGGAAGCAGCACGTTGTTGCTGGACAGCATCAGCACGCGGGCCTCCAGCTGGGCCTCGTAGGAGAGCGGCAGGTGGACCGCCATCTGATCCCCGTCGAAGTCCGCGTTGAAGGCCGAGCAGACCAGTGGATGGATGCGGATGGCCTTCCCTTCGACCAACACCGGCTCGAAGGCCTGGATCCCGATCCTGTGCAGCGTGGGTGCGCGGTTCAGGAGCACCGGGTGGTCCCGGATGATGTCCTCGAGCACCTCGTACACCTTCGGATCGTCCATCTCGACGATCTTCTTCGCCCGCTTCACGGTCTCCGCTTCACCCCGCTTCTCCAGCTCATGAATGATGAAGGGCTTGAACAACTCGACCGCCATCGCCTTCGGCAGCCCGCACTGGTGAAGCTTGAGCTCCGGCCCCACGACGATCACCGAACGGCCGGAATAGTCCACGCGCTTGCCCAGCAGGTTCTGGCGGAAGCGTCCCTGCTTGCCCTTCAGCATGTCGGAGAGCGACTTGAGCGGCCGCTTGCCGCGACCCCGGATGGCTTTCGAGCGGCGTCCATTGTCGAACAGGGCGTCGACCGACTCCTGCAACATCCGCTTCTCGTTCCTGAGGATGACCTCGGGGGCCCGCATCTCGATCAGCTTCTTGAGCCGGTTGTTGCGGTTGATGACGCGGCGGTACAGGTCGTTGAGGTCCGAGGTGGCGAAGCGGCCGCCGTCCAGCGGCACCAGCGGACGCAGATCCGGCGGAATCACCGGGACCACGTCCATCACCATCCACTCGGGCCTGTTGCGCTTGTCCGGAGTGTCGCCGGAATTGCGAAGCGCATCCACGACCTTCAGCCGGCGCAGCTTCTTCTTCTTGCGGTGCTGCGAGGTCTCGGTCCTGATCTCTTCGCGGAGCCACGCGGCCAGGCGATCGAGTCCCTTGCCGTCGCGGTTCTGATCGGCGATCTCCATATCGGGCGAATCGAGGCGCTTCAGCAGGGTCCGCGCAGCCTCGGCCCCGATCTCGGCCCGGAACCGTTCGTCCTTTTCATCACGCGCCTTGACGCGGAGGTCATAGTACTCGTCCTCGTCCAGCAGATCGAGGAACTCGACGTCCTGGTTCCCCGGATCCGTCACAACGTAGGCAGCGTAGTAAATCACCTTCTCGAGGTCCTTGAGGGTCATCCCGAGGAGGTACCCGAGCTGGCTCGGCAGGGTCTTGAAGAACCAGATGTGACAGACCGGCACGGCGAGCTCGATGTGACCCATCCGCTCGCGGCGCACCTTCGACAGCGTCACCTCGACGCCGCAGCGATCGCAGACGATCCCGCGAAAGCGGATGCGCTTGTACTTGCCGCAGGAACACTCCCAGTCCTTGACCGGACCGAAAATGCGCTGGCAGAACAGTCCCATCGGCTCGGGCTTGAACGAGCGGTAGTTGATGGTCTCCGGTTTGGTGACCTCGCCGTGCGACCACTCACGGATGTCCTCCGGCGACGCGATGCGAATCCGGATGTAGTTGAAGTCGGACGTCCGGCTGTCTCTAGCGCGGGGGAAGTCGATCATGTCTGTCCACCGTCCTTAGCAGTTATTCTTCCTCGCCCAGTTCCACCCGGAGGCCCAGCGCCTGGAGTTCCTTCACCAGGACGTTGAACGACTCGGGTATCCCGGGGTTCGGCAGGTTTTCGCCCTTGACCACAGCCTCGTAGACCTTGGAACGGCCGGTCACGTCGTCCGACTTCACTGTCAGGATTTCCTGCAGCGTATGCGCGGCTCCGTAGGCCTCCAGCGCCCAAACCTCCATCTCGCCGAAACGCTGGCCCCCGAACTGCGCCTTGCCGGCCAGCGGTTGCTGCGTAACCAGCGAATACGGACCGATGCTGCGTGCGTGAATCTTGTCGTCAACCAGGTGGGAGAGCTTCAGCATGTAGATGGCCCCCACCGTAACCGGGAAGTCGAATCGCTCCCCGTTGCGGCCGTCCCTGAGCCAGACCTTGCCGTTCGGCAGGATCTCGGCCTCCGCCAGCAGCTCCCGGACGGCGGCGTCCAGCGCCAGATTCTTCGCCGACGCGTGTGCGATCTCCGCGATCGCCGGGAAACGCTGCTTGAGGACCTGGTGCCCCTTTGCGGCGGCCCGGATCGCGGCAGCGACCAGGAAGTCGCGCAGTTCCGTCATCAGGTACTGCGAGCCTGTCCCGACCGCCAACTCGACGTACTCGTCCAGCGATCGGCCCACCTCGACGACCGTGTCCGGTCCGTCATCGTTCCCGTTGCCGGCGGGAGTCCTGCGGATGTTGCCCACCTCCGGATGCGTCTGCACCAGCTCCAGGAACCCTTCGTAGTGCGTTGTTGCGAAGGGCCACTCGACACCCTGCGCGAGCGTTTCGGCGGCCCACCGGACCCCGGCCAGCTTGAGCAGCACCGCGATCTCCTCCTCGGAAGCTCCCTGGAAGACGGGTGTCTTGGCCGCGAAGCCGAGTACGTCGGCCGCCCAACCCAGGTGCGTCTCCAGGATCTGGCCGACATTCATCCGCGACGGAACCCCGAGCGGGTTCAGCACGATGTCAACCGGGCTGCCATCCGGCAGATACGGCATGTCCTCCTCTGGCGCGATCCTGGCGATGATCCCCTTGTTTCCGTGCCTTCCCGCCATCTTGTCGCCGACGGAGATCTTGCGCTTCTCGGCGATGCACACCTTGACGAGCTGGACCACCCCGGGCGGGAGTTCATCAGGCTGGAACACCTTGTCGATCTGTTCCTCGGTACGCTCCCGAACCCGCTCGATCCGCACCCTGGCCTCGTCGATCACCTCCCGCACCGCGATGTTCGCCTCCGGACTGCGAAGCTTGAGCGTGACCAGATCCACTTCGCGGAGCCGAAGGTCGTCAATCCGCCGGGGTGTGAGTTCGGTCCCCTCGGGGAAGTAGGGCTGCACGGTCCCCTTCTTGAGACAGAGCGCGATCTCCTCCCCGCGAAGCAGGCTCATCAGCTCGTCGTCGCGCGCGTGCGAGATGCGCTGGATCTCCTCCCGCTCCTGCTTGCGCAGCTCTCCGATCCTGGCGCCATGCTCGCGCTCGAGCAGGGGATCGTCGATCCGCCGGGAGAAGACCTTGACGTCGATCACGGTGCCGACCATCCCCGGCGAAACGCGCAGCGACGAATCCTTCACGTCCTTCGCCTTTTCCCCGAAGATCGCGGTCAGCAGCTTCTCCTCCGGCGACAGCTCGGTCTCGCCCTTCGGCGTGATCTTGCCGCACAGAATGTCGCCGCTCTTGACGCGCGCCCCGATGCGCACGATGCCGCGCTCGTCGAGATCGAGGAGGTTCTCGTCCGCCACATTGGGGATTTCCCGGGTGATCTCCTCCATGCCGCGCTTGGTGTCGCGGACGTGGAGTTCCAGTTCCTGGATGTGGATGGACGTGAAGACATCGTCCCGCACCAGGCGCTCGGAGAGCACGATGGCGTCCTCGAAGTTGTAGCCGTACCAGGGCATGAAGGCGACCCTGACGTTTCGCCCGAGAGCAAGCTCGCCCCGGTCGGTGGAGGGGCCGTCGGCGATAATGTCTCCCCGGGCGACCTGCTGGCCCGACCCCACCAGTGGCCGCTGGTTGATGGCCGTGTCCTGGTTGGTCCGCCAGAACTTCCTGAGCCGGTAGCGGTCGAACTGGGCGAGCTTGGCCAGCGGCCCGACGGAGGCGTCGGGGTCGTTCATGCCGGTGTCGACGATGATCTCGTCGGCGGTGACGCGTGCGACCGTGCCGTCCCGCCTGGCCGTAATGACAGCCCCGGAGTCGCGCGCCACCTTTTCCTCGAGTCCCGTGCCAACCAGCGGCGCATCGGTGTGGAGAAGCGGCACGGCCTGACGCTGCATGTTGGAGCCCATCAGGGCCCGGTTCGCGTCGTCGTGCTCCAGGAACGGGATCATCGCCGCGGCGACGGAAACGAGCTGGTCCGGGGCCACGTCTATGTAGTCGATCTCGCCGGGTGGCAGGAGCGGGAAGTCGCCCCGCCGCCGGCAAAGGACGTACCGGTTCTGGAACGAACCGTCGGGCAGGAGCGGGGCGTTCGCCTGCGCGATCGATGCCTCCTGTTCCTCGTTCGCAGAGAGCCACACGATCTCGGTGGTTACGCGGCCATCCACGACGCGTCGGTAAGGGGTCTCGATGAACCCGAGGTCGTTGACCCGGGCATAGGTCGTGAGCGAGGTGATGAGGCCGATGTTGGGACCTTCCGGCGTCTCGATGGGACACATGCGCCCGTAGTGGGAGTAGTGCACGTCCCGCACCTCGAAGCCCGCCCGCTCGCGCGTGAGGCCTCCCGGCCCGAGCGCCGAAAGGCGCCGCTTGTGCGTCAGTTCGGCCAGCGGATTCGTCTGGTCCATGAACTGGCTGAGCTGGGAGGAACCGAAGAACGCCTGAATGACGGCGGACACCGTGCGCGCGTTCACCAGGTCGTCGATGTTGATCTTGGCCGGATCGGTGTTGATCGACATCCGCTCCTTGACCAGCCGGGCCATGCGCGAGAGGCCGACCGAGAACTGGTTGGCGATCAGCTCGCCGACCGTGCGGACGCGCCGGTTGCCCAGGTGATCGATGTCGTCGATGCGTCCCCTGCCCTCGTTCAGTTCGATCAGGTACCCGAGGATGCTGACGAAGTCCTCCCGGGTAAGCACCGTCTCGGTCTGCGGGATGTCGACGCCGAGCCGCTGGTTGATCTTGTAGCGCCCCACCCGTCCCAGGTCGTAGCGCCGGGGATCGAAGAACACGCGCTCAAGCGCGGCGCGGGCGGTCGCGACGTTGGGTGCCTCGCCCGGCCTCAGGAGAGAATAGATGGCGTGGAGAGCCTCCTCTTCGCTCGTGGTCGGGTCCTTGCGGATGGTGTTCTTTACGATTGGGCTTTCGCCCGGGCGTCCGCCCCGGCCTTCGTGGGCGGACCTGTACACCGCTGCCGTCTCGAAGCCCCCCCGCTGCAGCAGCCGGATCTCGTCGCTTCCGAGTTCCTTCCCCTGTTCCAGCAGGACCTCTCCGGTCTCGGAGTCGACGATATCCGCGGCGACAACCGCCCCCACCAGTTCCCGCTCGTCCTCTTCCTCCGCGGGCACCGCCGCTTTGCGGACATCAAAGAAGAGCTGATAGATATCGGCGTCGCTCCCGTAGCCGAAGGCACGCAGAAGAGCCGTGGCCGGGAACTTCTTCTTCTTGTCGATGTGGACGTAGCAGATGTCGTTGATGTCGATGGTGAACTCGACCCACGAGCCCCGGAACGGAATGATCCGCGCCTTGTTGAGCTTCTGCCCGTTGGGGTGCACATCCTCCTCGAAGACGACGCCCGGGGACCGGTGCAGCTGGCTGACCACGACGCGCTCGGCGCCGTTGATGACGAAGGTGCCCAGCCGGGTCAGCAGCGGAAGGTCGCCCAGATAGACCTCCTTCTCGATGATGTTCCCCGGCTGGCGCGGCTTCCTGCCCTCCTTGTGCCACATCACGAGGCGCAGTGTGGCCTTGAGGGGCGCGGCATAGGTCATGTCGCGCTCGATGCACTCTTCGACCGAGTACTTCGGATCCCCCAGCTGGGACGAGACGTATTCCAGGGTCAGATCACCGTTTACATCCTCAACGGGAAAGATCTCCTGAAAAACCCGGTCCAGGCCGAAGTGCCACATCTCGGTATCGGAGGCAGCCGTGTCGACGAGCTTCTGGAAGGACCGAACCTGAACGTCCAGCAGGTCGGGCATGGGCATGATCGATAGAAGCTTGCCAAAGCTCACGATCGGCCGAACGCCCTCCTGGGCGCCATTCTGTCTAGCCAACGGACCACTCCCCTGTCAGTGTTGCAGACATCGATTGCGGAAACACGGAAACGCGTGAACCACGCGCGAGGGCGCAGCCCGCCCCTGAACCGCGCTGCGGCTCAATGGACGGCCCCGCCCCAGCGAGGTTTCCGCGCCGGAGGCGCCCCCGGGGATACCGGGCGGCGTACTCGGATGGGCGCACCTACTTGACGTTTACGGTGGCGCCGACTGCTTCGAGCTTGCTCTTGATTTCCTCCGCCTCTTCCTTGCTCACCGCCTCCCGCACCGGGCTGGGAGCCTTGTCGACCAGCTCCTTGGCCTCCTTGAGTCCGAGGCTGGTAATCTCCCGGATCACCTTGATGACCTGGATCTTCTTCGCGCCGAACGACTCGAGCGTCACGTCGAACTCGTCCTGCTCCTCGGCGGCTTCCTCGGCTACAGCCCCGGCTCCCGGCTGGGCCATGACCGTCGCGGCAGCGGCGGTCACGTTGAAGCGGTCCTTGAATGCCTCGACGAACTCGGAGAGCTCGATCACCGTCATGTTGCCGAAGGTCTCGAGCAGTTCCTGCTGATTCACAGCCATTCTGATTCCTCCTTGGGTTTTTTATCCCGGCCTGAGCCGGGCACTCTGTTCAGCTGTTTTCGCCCTGCGACTCCACCTTGCCGCGCAGCGCATCGGCCAACCCGGCCATCTCCTGCATCTTGCCTCCGAGGGCGCCCACGAATGCCGAGAGCGGGCCCTCGAGGACGCCTGCCACCAGGGACAGCAGTTCCTCGCGCGAGGGCAGGCGGGAGACCGCGGCGATCTCCTCCGGGCCGAGGACGCCGGACTCCATGACCCCCACCTTGAACACCGGCCGGTCGCCGTTCTCCCTGGCGAAGTCCACGACCGCCTTCGCGGCATCCACCGCACTGTCGATCCCGAAGACGACCCCGGTGGGTCCGGTCAGGTACGACGAGATGTCCGGCAGCTCGGAGTCGGCCATCGCCCGCCGCAAGAGGCGGTTCTTGACAACCAGGTACTCGCCGCTGGACTTCTTCAGCCGTCGCCGCAGGGTGGTGATCGCCTTGACGTCCAGCCCGGTAAAGTCGGTCAGGTATATGGCCTCGGCGCGTGCCAACCGATCCTGCAGATCGGAAATGAATTCCTGCTTCTGTTCCCTGGTCATGGCTCAGGCGCTCCGCGAAAAGCTGTTGGGGTCCACCGGCACCCCGGGGCCCATGGTGCTTGCGACCGTCACGCTCTTCACATAGGTGCCCTTGGAGGCCGGCGGTTTGGCGCGCAGCACCGAAGACATGAAAGCGTCCAGGTTCTCCTCCAGGCGCTCCACCTCGAACGACACTCTGCCGATGGGCGCGTGAAGGTTGCCTGTCTTGTCGACACGGTACTCGATCTTGCCACCCTTGATCTCCCTGATGGCGCGGCCCACGTCAGGCGTGACCGTGCCGGCCTTGGGCGTGGGCATGAGGCCCCGCGGACCGAGGATGCGGCCGAGGGGACCCACCATGCGCATCAGGTCGGGCGTCGCCACGCAGACATCGAAGCCGAGCCAGCCTTCCTTGATCTTCGCCACGTAGTCGACCCCGATGAAGTCGGCGCCCGCTTCCCGGGCCTCGTCCTCCTTGTCACCCTGGCAGATGGCGAGCACGCGCACTTCCTTCCCGGTTCCGTTGGGCAGCACCACGGTGCCGCGGACGATCTGGTCGGCCTTGCGCGGGTCCACCCCGAGGTGCGCGGCAACTTCCACACTTTCGTCGAAGCCCGCGTAGGCCATCGTCTTGACCTGTCCGAGCGCGTCCTTCGGCGCGTGCCGCTGCAGGCGGTCGTACGAACCGCGCGCTTCCGAGTATTTCCTGCCGTGTCTAGGCATCTCTACCAATCCCGTCCTTCAGGCTGTCAGTTCTCCGTCGACGGTGATCCCCATCGAGCGCGCGGTCCCGCTGATCATTTGCATCGCCGAGAGGATACTGTCGGTGTTTAGGTCAGGCATCTTCGCCTGCGCGATCTCACGGACCTGGTCGACGGATAGCGTGGCCACCTTGTCCGATTGCGGCGTCTGGGAGCCCTTGTCGATCCCCACCGCCTTCAGGATGAGGAAGGAGGCGGGCGGAGTCTTCGTGATGAAGGAGAAGGTGCGGTCCGCGTAGATGGTGATCTCGACCGGCGTGAGCGTCCCCGCCTGCTTCTGCGTCTGCGAGTTGAACTGTTTGCAGAAGTCCATGATGTTCACGCCGTGCTGCCCGAGCGCCGGACCGACCGGGGGCGCCGGATTGGCCTGGCCCGCCGGGATCTGCAGCTTCACGAACCCGAGGACCCGCTTTCTGATCTGTTTCTTCGCCATGTCGTCAAGACTCCCTGAACGCTGTGTGGCCAGTTGAGCGGAGCGGTCCAGTGCGAATGCATCGCCGCTCGAATGCCGGGGGGATTCTGTCCACGGGCTAGAAACCTCTGAGCTGGGTGAAGTCGAGCTCCACCGAAGTCGGCCGCCCGAAGAGCGAGACCTCGACCTTGACCTTGCCCTTTTCGGGGTAGACTTCCTGGACCGTACCGGAAAAGTCCGTGAAGGGCCCCTGGATCACCTCCACCACCTGACCGGCGCGGAAGGGGATCTCCTCGCGGCCCTCCACCTCCTCGGCCTCTTCGATTCCGAGGATCCTGTTGACCTCCTCCTCCCGGAGCGGCTGCGGATCGCCCCCGTGCGTAACGAAGCGCACACCCTTCATCGCGCTGATCGCGTGTTCGGTGCGCTCGTTCAGAACCATCCGTACCAGCACGTAGCCCGGGTACAGAGGCTTGATCACGGGCACACGCTTGCCCCGCCGGATCTCGACCACCTCGTGGGTCGGGACCAGGACCTCCAGGATTTCCTTCGCAGGCCCGGAACCCCGATCGATCTCCTGCTGGATCAGCCGCCGGACCCGGTTCTCGTGGCGAGCCTGGGTCTGGATGGCATACCAGCGCTCGTCGTCGCTCAAGTGCCGAACACCCCCATGATGAAGTCGACGAGCACCCACTTGGACACGAGGTCCATGACCCAGATCACCAGCGACAGAACGATGGTGAACAGAATCACGACCCACGTGGCGTTCCGCAGCTGGTCGCGGTCGGGCCACGTGACCTTCGCCATCTCGGCGATGCATTCGTCGATGAAAGTCTTGACGTTCGCGAGGTGTGCCATAATGCTCCTATTCGATGATGGAGGTGACGACGCCGGCACCCACGGTGCGGCCGCCTTCCCGGATCGCGAAGCGGAGTTCCTCGTCCATCGCGATCGGCGTGATCAGCTCCACCTCCATCTGCACATTGTCCCCCGGCATCACCATCTCCACCCCGTCCGGAAGCATCGCCGTGCCCGTCACGTCCGTCGTGCGGAAGTAGAACTGCGGACGGTATCCGTTGAAGAACGGCGTGTGACGGCCCCCCTCCTCCTTGGTCAGCACGTACACCTCCGCCTTGAACTTCGTGTGCGGCGTGATCGAGCCCGGGATCGCCAGTACCTGGCCCC
Organism: Longimicrobiales bacterium; assembly: GCA_965206305.1. GTDB lineage: Bacteria > Gemmatimonadota > Gemmatimonadetes > Longimicrobiales > Gaopeijiaceae > Bin94. The sequence continues at coordinate 3,377,807 of CBDBJI010000004.1, forward strand.
GGCTGATCTCCGTCTTCCCCACGCCCCGCAGCAGCAGCCCCGCGTTGTCTCCCGCCTGCCCCTGGTCCAGAAGCTTGCGGAACATCTCCACGCCCGTCACCACCGTCTTGCGGTCCTCGCCCATCCCCACGATCTCCACCGTGTCGCCCTTGTGGATCACCCCACGCTCGATCCGGCCCGTCGCCACCGTGCCCCGGCCCGTGATCGAGAACACATCCTCCACCGGCATCAGGAACGGCTTGTCGATGTCCCGCTTCGGCTGCGGAATGTAGCTGTCGATCGCGTCCATCAGCTCCGAAACACAATCGGCCGCATCGCCCTCGCCCCCGGCCTCCAGCGCATGCAGCGCGCTGCCCATCACCACCGGCAGATCATCGCCCGGGAAGCCCTGCTCGCTCAGCAGCTCCCGCACCTCCAGCTCCACCAGCTCCAGGAGCTCCTCGTCGTCCACCATGTCCACCTTGTTCATGAACACCACGATGTGCGGCACGTTCACCTGCCGCGCCAGCAGCACGTGCTCGCGCGTCTGCGGCATCGGTCCGTCCGCCGCGCTCACCACCAGAATCGCCCCGTCCATCTGCGCCGCGCCCGTGATCATGTTCTTCACGTAGTCCGCGTGCCCCGGACAGTCCACGTGCGCGTAGTGTCGGTTCGCCGTCTCGTATTCCACATGCGCCGTCGCGATCGTGATCCCCCGCTCCCGCTCCTCCGGCGCCTTGTCGATCTCGTCGAACGGGACCTCGTCCCCCCCGAACTTCTTCGCCTGCGCCATCGTGATCGCTGCCGTCAACGTCGTCTTCCCGTGGTCCACATGACCAATCGTCCCCACGTTCACGTGCGGCTTCGTTCGCTCGAAGGTCTCCTTCGCCATTCTTTCCTCGCGTCTGGGTTTATTCTCCGGTTCCCAAAGGCGGGAGCGGCACCCCCGTCCCGCCAAGCTCTGGGCGGGGATTGAACCCGCGACCTCTTCCTTACCAAGGAAGCGCTCTACCACTGAGCTACCAGAGCACCTCTCTCTGTTCGCGGCATCGGATGCACCGTTCGCGCCAGTTGCCCCGCCCGTGGCATCCGGGTGTGCCGTTTCCGCTGTCCTGCGCCTCAGAGCGGGAGACCGGATTCGAACCGGCGACCCTCAGCTTGGAAGGCTGATGCTCTAGCCAACTGAGCTACTCCCGCGTTGTCCGCGGAGGGAAACCCCTCCATGGTGGGGGTAGGATTCGAACCTACGTAGGCATTCGCCAGCAGATTTACAGTCTGCCCCGGTTGGCCGCTTCGGTACCCCACCAAAAAACACGTTCCCACCCCATGCCCGCCAAAGTCGGCTGTCGGCGAAATCGGGCCCGGATGGAAACGAGCACAAAAAGCTAACTATTTCCGGCACGCGAATCAAATCAGGTTGGTTGGGATCAAGTCGCTCGACGCCGGAGCCCCGTGGCAGCGCCCAGCGCCCGCGCGAAGCTGACGCGGGGACTCGAACCCCGGACCTGCTGATTACAAATCAGCTGCTCTACCAACTGAGCTACGTCAGCACACCCTGAAAGGTGTCGCGGGAGCCCGCCGGGTGGAAGGGCGGGCCGGCGGGCGCGGCGACGGGGCCGGATCAGGATCCCGGCGGACGGATGCGCTTCCACCGGGTCCCCGCGGGCGTATCCTCCAGCCTCACCCCCCGGGCTTCAAGTTCCGCGCGCAGCCGGTCGGCCGTGGCGAAGTCGCGCGCCTTCCTGGCGCGGTCGCGGGCCTCCACCATCTCCTGGATCCTGCGCCCGGTGTCGTCGTCGACATCCCTGGCCTTCGCCGCGAGGTCGAGCACTCCCAGCGCGCGATCCATCTCCGCAAGGGCGGCCAGCACGGCTTCCCGGTCCTCGCCGCTCACTCCCCCCGGAGCGTCCAGGGCCGTATTCCCGTCCCGAACGAGCCCCCACAGCGACGCGAGCGCGCGCGGCACGTTGAGGTCCTGGTCCATGGCCCGGCCGAAGGCGTCCAGGCGCCGCCGGGCGCGCGCCGCGAGCTGGCCACCGGTCCCGGTTCCCGTGCCGGCCGCTTCCTCGGTGATGCGGCGGCGGAAGTCCACGAGGCGCTGCACCGCTTCGGTCGCGTCGGCGAGCCCGCCCGCGGTGAAGTTCAGTTCGCTGCGGTAGTGGGCCGAGAGGAGGACCCAGCGGATCGCGGCCGGATCGTGCCCGTGTTCGACGAGCTCCCTGACCGTGTGGAAGTTGCCGAGCGACTTCGACATCTTGCGGTCGTCGACCTTCAGGTGCTTGACGTGCATCCAGAAGCGGGCGAAGGGACGCCCGGTCGCCGCCTCCGACTGCGCGATCTCGTTCTCGTGGTGCGGGAAGAGGAGGTCCTCGCCGCCGACGTGGATGTCGACGGTGTCGCCGAGGAGCGACATGACCATGACCGAGCACTCCAGGTGCCAGCCCGGGCGGCCCGCCCCCCAGGGCGAGTCCCAGACCGCCCCCACCTCGCGATCGGCCGGCTGCGCCGCCTTCCACAGCGCGAAGTCGCGCGCGTCCGCTTTCGCGAGTTCGCCGGCGTCGATGCGCGACCGCCGCGAGTCGTCCTCGCCGCCCTTCCCCGAGAGCTTGCCGTAGTCGCCGAAGGTCGCCACCGAGTAGTAGACCGACCCGTCGCCGGCCCGGTACGCGTGCCCCGCGTCCATGAGGCGTTCGACGAACTCCACCATCGCCGGGATGAACTCCGTTGCCCGCGGGTGACGGGAGACGGGGAGGAAGCCCAGCGTCCCGGCGTCTTCGAGGAACGCCTCGATGAAAGGGCCGGTGTGGTCGAAGAGCGAGCGGCCGGCCCCTTTCGCGCCGTCGATGGTCTTGTCGTCCACGTCGGTGAAGTTCACCACGAATTCGACCTCGTGGCCGCGCCGGCGCAGGTGGCGGTGCAGCAGGTCATAGACCATGAAGGTGCGGAAGTTGCCGATGTGGGCGTAGTCGTAGACCGTGGGCCCGCATCCGTAGACGGTGACCTGCCCGGGGCTCCCGGGCTCGAAGCGGCGCAGCTCGCGCTGGAGGGAATCGTAGAGGTTCATGGCGCGGATAATATAGCTGTCCGTGGATAGTCCCCGTGTCGCACCGAGGGCTGGCGAGGCGCCTTGAAGGGCGAATAGCAGGGCTATGGGTCCGAAAGGCAACGAAGAGCGGAGCCTCGAGGACGTGAACTGTAAAGAAAACATGACATTTTGTAAAGTAGACACTACAGTGTGGCCGGGGGGGCGGAGCGGCCCAGCACGGATGCATCGCCGCCCGACTGCAGCGGGAACTTATTGCACGGACTGCCGGGGGGCGCCGATCACGGGGGGATCACGGGGCGCCGGGCGCGTCGGCCGCGATGCGGGCGAAGGCCTCCGCGGGGTCGGGCGCGGCCGTCACCGGACGGCCCACCACGATGTGGGTGGCGCCGGCGCGGAACGCCTCCGCTGCCGTGCGGACGCGCCGCTGATCGTGACGCGGATCCCCCGGGGCGCGGATCCCCGGCGTGACGATGGCGGCCCCGGGCCCCATCACCCCGCGCAGCCGCGCGGCTTCGCTCGCCGCGCAGACCACCCCCCCCACCCCCGCGCCCCGGACCAGCCGCGCAAGCCGCTCGGCCTCCGTGCCCGCGTCCTCCACGCGGCGCCCGAAGACCACCCCGAGAGCGGGCGCGTCGAGCGAGGTCAGGACCGTCACCCCGAGGAGCGTCAGCGCATCCGGCGCGGCGGAGGCCGCGGCCTCCAGCATCGCCGCGCCCCCGGCTGCGTGAACCGTCAGGAAGTGCACGCCAAGGTCGGCGGCGCGGGCCGTGGCGCGGGCCACCGTATTGGGGATGTCGTGCAGCTTCAGGTCGAGGAAGACGTGCTTGCCGCGGCGGCGTAGCGCGCGCACCACCGCCGTGCCCTGGGCCGTGTAGAGCTCGAGGCCGACCTTGTAGAAGGTGCAGGCCGGGCCGAGGCGGTCGGCCAGCGCGAGGGCAGGCTCCGCACGGGGGAAATCGAGCGCGACGATGACCCGGTCGCTCACCGGACCCCCGCTGCAAGTTCGCGCGCTACCCTTGCGGCGCAGCGCGGATCCGCGAAGGAGCCGGTGCCGACCTGCACCAGGGAGGCCCCGACATCGAGGTAGGCACGCGCGTCGCGCCCGTTCAGGATTCCGCCGACCCCGATCACGGGCACGTCGACGGCATCCGCGACCTCGCGCACCGCCGCCAATCCCACCGGCAGGACCGCGGGGCCGCTCGTCCCCCCCCGCCCCGCCCCCAACCGGGCCGCGCCGCCAGCGCCGGGCAGGAACCCGGGAAGCGTGTTGATTGCCGTGATGCCGTCGGCCCCGCACGCGACCGCCAGCGCCGCCGTGGCCGCGATGTCCGGGTCGTTGGGGGCCAGCTTGACCAGCAGCGGGCGCTCGGTGACGGGGCGCACCAGCCCCAGCACCTCCCGCAGCGCCTCCGGATCGAGACAGAACGGCCTTCCCCCGAGGTGGGTGTCGTTCGGGCAGGAGAGATTGAGCTCGAAGCCGAGGAATCCCTCTTCTCCGTCGAGTTCCCTGGCCACCCGCGCGTACTCTTCCGACCGCGCCCCCGCGATCGACACGAACACCGGCAGCGCCCCCAGGTTCCTCCGCATCCACGGCAGCCTTTCCTTCCGGACCGCCTTCACCCCCGGATTCGCGAGCCCGACCGAGTTGAGCATTCCCCCCGGGTATTCGGCGACGCGGGGAGCCGGATTCCCCCAGCGGGGCTCCACCGTCACGGACTTCGTCACCAGCCCGCCCACCGCGTCGGGTGGCATCACGTCGACCACGGGCTCACCGAAGCCGCAGGTGCCCGAAGCCAGGAGCACCGGGCTGGAGAAGACGGTCCCGAAGAACTCGGCCCCGGGGCTCATCGGCAATCCCGCACCAATGGTCCCTTCACCGGTGGTCCTTCATCGCGCGCTCGGCCTCTCGCTGCATCGTCTTGCGCCTGAGTTCCTCCCGCCGGTCCCTGTGCTTCTTCCCGCGACAGAGCGCCAGCGTGATCTTTGCCCTTCCCTTCCGAAGATAGAGATCGAGCGGAACGAGGGTCAGTCCCTTCTCCTCCGCCTTCGCCCCGATTCGGCGGATCTGGTCCTTGTGCAGCAACAGCTTGCGGGGCCGGGTCTCGTCGTGGTTCCAGCGGTTCGCGGGCTCGTACAGGCCGATGTGGAGGCTGTGCAGCCACATCTCCGCCGACTCCACGCGGGCGTGCGCATCTTGGAAGGCCACCTTCCCGGCGCGGATCGACTTCACCTCCGTGCCCTGCAGGACGAGCCCCGCCTCCCAGGAGTCCAGGACCTCGTACAGGTGCCGTGCCTTCCGGTTGCGCGCGACCAGCCGCCTGCCGTCACCGGACTGCGGCCCGGTCAATAGATCAGGACCGGCGTGCCCACCTCGACCAGGTGGAAGAGCTCCCGCGCGGTCTCGTTGGTCAGGCGGATGCAGCCGTGCGAGACCCGGCGGCTCTCGGGGTCGGGGTTCATGATGAGACCCGGACTGAAGGTTCCGTGGATCGCGATGCCGTCACCGAGGTAGATCGCGGTCGTCCCCATGGCCCCGGGGATGCGCCGCGCGGGGCTGTCGGGGGGCGGGACCCGGACACCGCGTTCCACGAAGTGCCAGTCCGGCGCGATCCACACCGGGTCCTTTTCCTTCCGGCGGACCCGGAACAGGCCCCGGGGTGTCGTGAACGTCCACTTCTGCCCGCTGCCGGCAAGACGGAAGCCCGTGCCCGTGCCCGCGGGAGCGGACCAGAGGGATGTGGTGCCTTCGATGATGTAGACCCGGTTCGTCGCCAGGTGCACGAGCACATACGGCCCGTCGAAGTCGATGAGCGGCGCCGCCAGCTCCACCGCGCCCTCCCCCACCACCCTGCCGAGAAACTCCGACGTCCCCTGGGGATGCGCGGGGCCGGCAGCCGCGAGGCTGGCCGCGGCCGTGACCAGCACGCACAGCGCGGCGCGAGCGCGGAGAGCCGGACGAACCCGGGGCCTGCCCGCTCCGGCCGCGGTGGCGGTCACTTGCGCGGCGACAGCGGTCATGCGGCGAACCCTGCCCCCCTCAGCCCGAAGTGGCCCCGGCCAGCGCCATGTCCACTTCGCGGGCGCGCCAGTCGGCGAGGAAGCTCGCCATCCCGCTGTCGGTCAGGGGATGCCGCATGCTCTTCACGAGCACCTTGAAGGGGCAGGTCGCGATGTGCGCGCCGGCGAGGGCGGCCTCGACCACATGGCGGGGATGGCGGATCGACGCGGCAAGGATCCGGGTGCGGATGTCGGCGTTCTGCTCGTAGACGGCGGCGATCTCCCGGATCAGCTCCATGCCGTCCTGGGACAGGTCGTCCAGGCGTCCGATGAAGGGGGACACCACGAAGGCACCGGCCAGCGCCGCCATCAGCGCCTGGCTGGTGCTGAAGCACAGCGTCACGTTGCACCGGATGCCCCGGCGGCCGAGACGGGAGACCGCCTCGAGGCCCTCGGTCGTGCTCGGCACCTTGATGATCACGTTGTGATGCCAGGTCGCGTATTCGATCCCCTCCTCCACCATCCCGTCGGCGTCCTCCGACACCGTTTCGGCGCTGATCGGACCGTCCACCAGGCTGGCGATCTCCTGGATGGTATCCTTGAAGTCCGCCCCTGACTCGCGGGCCATGAGGCTCGGATTGGTCGTCACTCCGCTCAGGATTCCCCAGCGTGCCGCCTCGCGGATTTCCCCCAGGTTGGCCGTGTCCAGGTAAATCTTCACCGCGCCCTTCGTCCTTTCGTCTTGTGGTCAATCGGCCCCGGCCGACCCCTTGCCTTCCGCATCCCGGCGCCGGTCGTATTCCTCCCGGGCCGCGTCGAGACCCGTGCGGTACGCCGACTTGGAGCGAGCCAGCCGCTCCTCCAGCTCCGCCCGGGCATCGGAAACCGCAACGCGTCCCTGGTCGGCCGCTCTCCGGGCGGAATCCATACGGGACCCCAGGTCCTCGCGCAGACCGCGTACCCGGTCCTCGGTCAGCGCCCTCAGCCTCCCGGCCTGCTCGCGGATCCGGCGCTGCGTCTCCTCGCCGGAACTCGGAGCGAAGAGCAGCGCGATGCCCGCGCCGACCAGCGCCCCCAGCAGGAACGCGCCGATCTCGGGCCGGCCGTCCTTCTCGATGATCACCGTGTGTTGATCGTTCTCCGTGCTCATCCTCGCCCTCCTCGTCGCCTGATAGCCCGGTTGTTTCGACTAAGCTACAAGTGTCCCCTCATACCCGCCAACGGGAATCGGTTTCCGGAGAGCCGGGCGGGTCGAATCCGCTGCGGCCGAGCAGCCCGCAGGTCAGCGACTTGGCCTCTTCCACCCCCGGCTGGTCGAGCGGGTCGACCCCGTAGAGGGCCCCGGCGTGGACCACCGCGCACTGGAAGAGCATCAGCAGCGCCCCCACCGTGTGGACGTCGATCCGGTCAACGGTCATGGTCATGTTCATCCGGCCTGCCCGCCTCAGCGCCTCCGCCGTGGCCCTGCGCTCGCCGTCCAGCAGCCCGTGCAGGGTGTGTCCGCCCAGGTAGGAAAAGGCCGGCTTTTCCACGAAGGCCCGGGGGATCGTCAGGTCCCGCTCCGGCCTCTGCCGCCCCATGAAGACGACCACCTTGTCGCGGGGGCCCTCCATGAGCAGCTGCAGGATGGAGTGCTGGTCGGCCGCCCCGAAGGCCGGCAGCGGCGTGGGCCCCGTCTCCGCGGGCGCGCCATCGGTCCGGACCGCCTTGCCCAGCGACTCGGCCCACAGCTGCTGCACCCAGTAGGCCAGCCCCCGCAGCCGGTCCGCGTACGGCATGAAGACCTGGATCCCCGCCCCCGCCCCGGCGTCGGCGTCGTGCAGCAGCGTGGCCAGGACCCCCGCCGGATTCCCGGCAAGCTCCGGACCCGCACACCGCTCCGCCATCGCCGCCGCCCCCCGGAGCACGGCCTCGATGTCGATCCCGCAGAGCGCGGCCGGCAGCATCCCGACCGGGGAGAGCACCGAAAACCTCCCGCCCACGGCCACGGGCACGGGCAGCGACCTCAGTCGGTGCTCCGCGGCCACCTCCCTGAGCGGTCCCCGCCGCCCGTCCGTCGTGACGATGAGATGCTCCCGGGCCCGGTCCGCCCCCAGCGCCTCTGCCAGCCGGGCGCGCGCGACCAGGAACAACGCCAGCGTCTCCGCGGTCGAGCCCGACTTGCTCACCACGTTGAAGACCGTGCGGGCGAGGTCCAGGCGGTCCAGCAGCGCGGCCGCCGAGTCGGGGTCCGGGTTGTCGAGCACGTGGAGCCGCGGGGCGCCACCCCGCGCTTCGTCGTCCAGCGCGTTCCACCACGGGCCGAGTAGCGCGTCCCGGAGCGCGACCGTCCCCAGCGCCGAGCCGCCGATACCGATCACGACCAGGTCGTCGAAGCGGCCGCGAAGCGCATCCGCGACCTCCAGCGTGCGCGCCGCGAGCCGGCGGTCGTGCGGCAGCTCCAGGAAGCCGAGCTCACCGGCGTCGCGCCGCGCCTCCACCGTGCGGCGGGCCTCCCGGAAGCGCCCGGCGAGGTCGCCCCGCAGGCGCGCCGGGTCGATCCCCCCGGGCTCGATTCTGCCCGCGACCATGTTCCCGAAGTCGATCACGGGCAGGGGTGCGCTTCCGGGCACCGGCACGGCTCAGTCCACCTCCACGACGAGCCCGTCGAACGCGGGCCGGATCCCCTCCGGCAGCCAGGCCGTGAGCTCCCTGTATCCCACCTTGTGGGTCAGATGCGTCAGATACGTCCGCTCCGCGCCGATCTCCTCCGCGACCTCGACCGCCTCCTCCACATTGAAGTGGGTCGGGTGCGGCGATCCCAGCCAGAGCGCGTTGAGCACCAGCACCTGCACGCCACGAAGGATTTCGCGCGCCGCACCAGGCAGCCGCTTGGCGTCGGTCACGTACCCCAGGCCGCCCGCGCGGAACCCGAAGGCGTCTTCCGGCCCGTGCGGGACCCGGAACGGGATCACATCCACCCCGAGGATCCGCCTCGGCAAGCCCTCCGTATACGTCTCCAGGGCCAGGCGGGGCTTGGTCGTGCCGCGCGCCACCTTGACCCGTTCGTCGAAGATGTAGGGGAAGCGCCCGGTCAGCTGGTCCTTCATCTCCGTGGGCACGTAGGTGGGCACCGCGCCGCGGCCCCGCGTCGAGAAGATCCGCACGTCGTCGATGCCGTGCACATGGTCGGCGTGCAGGTGCGTGTACCACACCGCGTCCACCCGGTCGATCCCGCCCGCCAACAGCTGGAGACGGAGTTCCGGCGGCGTGTCGATGAGCAGGTTGCCGCCCTCGAGCCCCAGCAGGGCGCCGTGGCGGGTACGCCGGTCCCGGGGGTCCGCGGAGGTGCAGTTCGGACACGAGCAGCCGATCACGGGAACCCCGAAGGAGGTGCCGGTACCGAGAAAGGTCAGCGTCACAACTGCTCCACCCTCATGGTATTGGTTGACCCCCGTCTGTGGAACGGGAAGCCGGAGGTGACGATGACGGGATCGCCGGGCTTGCCCCGTCCGGATTCCAGAACCACCTGCTTCCCGAGCTCCGTAAGGTTCTCGTAGGTGATCTCCCCGTGCTCGGCGAGCACCGGCTGGACGCCCCAAACGCCGCTGAGCTGCCGGTGGACCTTGGCTTCGGTGCAAACGGAAAAGATGGGGGTGACCGGCCGGTAGGACGCAACCAGCTTGGCGGAAAAACCGCTCCGGGTGATGACGATGATCGCGGGGGAGTCCAGGTCGCGCGCCGAGCGCACCGACGACGCCGCGACCGCGTGTTCGCGCAGCGAGGCGCCCCGCCGCTGCACCGGCCCCATCTGCGACAGGTAGTGCGGTCCCTTCGCGAGCACGCCGCTCCCCTCGATCTCGGCGGCGATCCGAACCATGACCTCGACGGTCCGCGCGGGGAACTTCCCCACGGCGGTCTCGCCCGACAGCATGACCGCATCGGTACCGTCCAGAATGGCGTTGGCGACATCGGAGGTCTCGGCCCGGGTCGGCCCCGGGTAGGAGGTCATGGATTCGAGCATCTGCGTCGCGGTGATCACCGGGCAGCCGTACCCGTTGGCCGCCTGGATGATGCGCTTCTGCACCAGAGGGACCTGGGCGAAGGGCAGCTCCACCCCGAGGTCGCCGCGCGCGACCATTACAGCGTCGCTGTGCTCCAGGATCCCGTCGAGCTCCTCGACGGCGCGGGCCCGCTCGATCTTGGCCACCAGCCACGCCCGGCCCTTCATGTGCGCGCTCAGCACCCTCACATCCTGCACCCTCTGCACGAAGGACAGTCCCACGTACTCCGCGTCCATGGAGTACGCAAACTCCAGATCCCCGCGGTCCTTGTCGGTCACCGCCGGGGTGTTGAGATCGACGCCGGGCAGGTTGATCCCCTTCCTGGACCCCAGCACACCGCCCCGGAGGACCTCGAAGCGGGCCCGTCCCCCGTGCGCTTCCAGGCAAACCAGTTCGAGCAACCCGTCGTCGAGGAGGATGTGCGTGCCGGGGGACACCTCCCGCGCCAGCGGAACGTAGGTGGTGGGAAGCTCGCCGGGCTGGTGCAACCCCTCCGGCGCGATGGTCACGGCGGCCCCGTCCCGCAGCAGGACGGGCTCGGGAAGGTCGCCGATCCGAATCTTCGGACCCTGCAGATCGATGAGAATCGCGACCGGGCGCCCCACCTCGGCCGACGCCTCGCGGACCATCCTTATGCTGCGCTCATGGAACCTGTGGTCTCCATGGGACATATTGATACGGGCGATGTCGACGCCCGCCCGCACCAGTTCAAGCATCACATCCGGCTTGGCGCTGGCGGGCCCGATGGTGGCGACGACCTTCGTTCTGATCATCAGTTGGTTCAGGTTCCTTTCTGGCAGGCCGAGGCGGCGAACACTCGCAGACCCCGCGACCTGCAAAGCTACTGCACGAACGGCAACGCCGCCGCGCCGTCCGCGTTACGGAAACGAAACGTATTCATGTACGCCATCATTCGCGTCATCCCATCGGTCCGGACCACACCGTGAGCCGGACAACGATCCACGTGGAGACGCCCGGCCAGGCCGGGAGCGTCGAGCGCGCCCTTGCCCGCACGGAAATCGTCGCGGTGGACTGCGAGGCGGCGGGGTACCACCGCTACTCGGACCGCCTCTGCCTCGTCCAGCTCTCGACCGCCGAGCAGACCTTCGTGCTCGATCCCCTGGCCTTCGACCTCGCGCCGCTCCTGAAGCCCTTCCTCGAAGACCCCGGCCGCGTGACGATCCTGCACGGGGCCGCGTACGACCTCAGGCTCCTGCACCGGGATCTGGGCATCCGGGTCGGTGCGCTCGCCGACACCCAGGTCGCGGCCAGCCTCATGGGGGAGCCCGGCGTGGGACTGCAGGCGCTTCTGGAGCGCCACCTCGGGATACGGGTCTCGAAGCGGTACCAGCGGGCCGACTGGGCGGCGCGGCCCCTTTCGGCCGACATGATCGAGTACGCCGCCAACGACACGCGCCATCTGCACCGCCTCGCCGAAATCCTGGAGGCGCGGCTGGAGGAAGCCGGAAGGCTGGCCTGGGCCCGGGAAGAGTACGGGCGGCTCCTCGACAGTGCGTTCGAGGCGGGGGACGAGGGGGTCGAGACCGACCCCGTCGCGCGGGTCAAGGCCGCCCGCCGTCTGGATGACCGGACCGTGACCGCGCTGCGCGAGGCGATCGCGTGGCGGGACGGGATCGCGCAGGAGCGGGACCGCGCGCCCTTCCGGGTGGCGTCCGACGCCGCTCTCCTCGCCGCCGCGAAGGCGCGCCCGCCGTCGGTGGCGGTGCTGGCAGCGCTGCAGGGGTTCCCGTCCCGGCTCGCCTACCAGGAAGGCCGCGCGCTGCTGGACAGCTTCACCCGCGTGGAGGCGCTGCCGGTGCGCGAGCTGGTGCCATACCCGCGGCCCAGGGCGCGCGGAGCCAGGCCGGACCCGGAGGAGGAGGCCGCCTTCGAGCGCGTGAAGGAGGTGCGCAACGGGGCAGCCGTGCGGCTGGGCCTGGATCGGGGCCGCGTGATGGCGAACCACGTTCTGCGCGGGGTGGTCGCCGCGATGCCGGCCGACCTCACCGAACTGCAGGCGGTGGCGGAGGTGCGCCGGTGGCAGGTGGACGTCATGGGCGGCGAGCTGCTCGGCGCGCTGTGGAAGCGTCAAGGAGGGTAGGTCAGCCGCCCCCGGCCTCCAGTTCGCGCTTGTACTCGATGCAGTAGCGGGCGTGCGGCAGCGCATCCAGCCGCTCGAAGGCGATCGCCTTCCCGGTGGCGTGACAGCGTCCGAAGTTGTCGGGATCCTTGTAGAGCCTTCTCAATGCCTGCTCGATCCGGTACAGGTACCGCCCCTCCTTGGTGGCGAACAGCGCGGCCTTCTCCCGTTCCGAGGCCTCCGTTCCCTGGTCCGCCATGTGGTCCGTATAGGCCACCAGGTCCGAATCGTCCGAGGTGCGGTCCATTTTTGCGACCGCGTCGAACACTCCCAGGCCCCGCAGAGCCTTCTTGCGCTCCTGCAGGAGCCTGTTCTCCAGGTGGGCGAGCTGCTCGCTGGAGAGCAACGGACCCTCGCCGTCGTTCAAACGGTCGTTGTTGGGCGTGTGCGACGAAGTCATCGCTTTCCTCCCATTCTCCTGCATTGTGGTGTCACGACCCCCGAAATCTACATGCGCGGACCGCGCCTCCCAAAGTCCGGGGCCGGCGCCTCCCGACGTCCGAGGGCCGCGATTCCCGGGCCGCCGTGTTATCTTGGCCTGCCCGCGCGCCGCCGGAAACCGGCTCGCCGCGGGGCGCAGGCAACCCTTGATTCACGAGGAACGCGGTGGAGCCGATAAGCTGCCTGAAACACCCGGATGAGCCCTCGCCGGCACTTCCGCGGCCGCCCTTCCGGTCGGAGCTGGGCGAACGCATCCAGAGCGGAATCTGCGCCCGGTGCTGGCGCGACTGGCTTCAGCACCAGACCCTGCTCATCAACCATTTCGGCCTCGACCCGCGCAAGCCGGAGTCGAAGGAGTTCCTCTATGGGCAGGTGAAGGCCGTGCTGTTCGGGGAGGGCGAAGCCGCGGAGATCGACACCTCGAAGCAGGGGACGATCGGCCCCCCGGGCGGCTGACCTCCTACCTCAGCACGGCCTCGATCTCCACCAGCGCCTCCTCCAGCTCGGCGCGAGTCACCGTCAGCGGCGGCGCGAACCGCACGACCTGGTGGTGCGTCTCCTTGGCGAGGATCCCGCGCGTCTTGAGCGCCTCGCAGAAGGGCCTCGCGGTCCCCGAGGACTCCCGGATCACCAGCCCGATCATGAGCCCCCTGCCCCGCACCTCCTCCACGTGCGGCGACGGAATCGCGCGCAACCGGTCCATGAACCAGCTGCCCAGCTCGTCGGAGCGCCGCGACAGCTCCTCCTCGATGATCACGCGCAGCGACGCCCTTCCCACCGCCGCGCCCAGCGGGTTGCCGCCGAAGGTGGAGCCGTGGTCGCCCGGCCGGAACACGTCCATGAACTCCGCGTCGGCGATCGCGGCCGACACCGGGTAGACCCCGCCGCCGAGAGCTTTCCCCACGATCAGGATGTCGGGGCGGACATCGTCCCAGTCGCAGCAGAAGAAGCGGCCGGTGCGGCCCAGCCCCGTCTGGATCTCGTCGGCCACCAGCGCCACCCCGTTCGCGCGGCACAGCTCGGCCGCGTCGCGCATGTACCCGTCCGGCGGGACGATCACCCCGGCTTCGCCCTGGATGGGCTCGACCAGGAAGCCCACCGTGTTGGGCCCGATCGCGGCCCTCAGCGCGTCGATGTCGCCGTAGGGGATGAGCCGGAAGCCGGGGGTGAAGGGGCCGAACCCGGCCTTGTACTGCTCCTCGGAGGAGAAGCCGACGATCGTCGTGGTGCGGCCGTGGAAGTTGTCCTCGCAGACGATGATCTCGGCCTCTCCGTCCGGCACCCCGCGCACCTCGTAGCCCCACTTGCGCACCATCTTGATCGCGGTCTCGACCGCCTCGGCGCCGGTGTTCATCGGCAGGGCGGCGTCGAACCCGGCGGCCTCGCAGAGCTCGTGCAGGAAGGGGCCCATCTGGTCGTTGTGGAAGGCGCGCGACGTGAGGGTCAGGCGGTCCATCTGCTCGCGCGCGGCGGCGATGATATCCGGGTGCCGGTGCCCCTGGTTCACAGCGGAGTAGGAGCTCAGCATGTCGAGGTACCGGTTGCCCTCCACGTCCCAGACCCACACACCTTCGCCCCGGTCCAGGACGACGGGCAGCGGGTGGTAGTTGTGGGCCGAATAGCGCTCCGCCTCGTCCAGGTAGCGCTGGGTGGCGGAAGGGGCGGGGGGCGCGGTCATGGTCGTGGTCATCGTGGTGGATCCTTCTGGTGGTTCGATTCCCCGGGTGCAAGGAGCTCCGAGCCGGATTTCCGGGGGCTGGTGACAAGAGGGTGGGAACGGATTCTCGCGGGTGCGGGGGCATTCATCAAGGCCGACCTCCGCCGGGAGTGTTCGCCGATTGATATACTATCATATATTTTCGTGTCATGAATATATAGTATCATATATCCGCGATATGGTATCATATATCGAGAGTTGGGGAATCCGGCCGGATTCCTACCGCCCCACCGAACCCATCGGCTGCTCGTTCACGCGCAGCCGGAAGACATCCGGGCGCGCATAGTGCCCCACGACGTCGAAGTCGAACTTGCCGCGCGCGACGTCACCGAGGTCCAGGTCTGCGAAGAGGATCCCCTCCTCGCCGAGGAGCGGCCCGGCCAGCGGTTCCCCCAGCGGGCTGTAGATCGATGTCCCCCCGGGCGACAGCACCTCCGGCCAGTCGGCGAACTCCTCCAGAATCTCGATGTCTTTCGGGTAGTGATCCTTCGTGACGAACTGATTGCAGCCGATCACGAAGCAGCGGCCCTCCAGCGCGATGTGGCGGAGCGTGGCCTGCCAGCGGTCGCGCGAGTCGGCGGTCGGCGCGAGGTAGATCTCCACCCCCTTGCCGTACATGGCCATGCGGGCGAGCGGCATGTAGTTCTCCCAGCAGATCAGCCCGCCGACCTTGCCGAAGGGGGTATCGATGACGGGCAGCGTGCTTCCGTCCCCCTCGCCCCAGATGAGGCGCTCGGCGGCGGTCGGCTTGAGCTTGCGGTGCAGGCCCGCCAGGGTGCCGTCGGGGGCGAAGTAGAGAAGCGTGCAGAAGAGGGTGCCGGGAGAATGGACGGCGCCCTTCTCGATGACGCCCACCGCCAGGTAGACGCCGGCATCGGCGGCCGCGCGCCCCATACGCTCGGTCTCGGGGCCGGGAACACGGATCGCGGCGTCATGGTAGCGGCCGAAGGTGCGCCGACCCGCCGGTTTGCGGCCCCCGACGGCGGTGCCGAACGCGAGTCCCCAGGGGTAACCGCCGATGAAGGCTTCGGGGAAGACGACCAGGCCGGCGCCGGCGTCCGCGGCGTCCGCCGTGGTCGCGCAGAGCTCGGAGACCGCCGAGGCGGAGTCGAAGGGGAAACCGCGCGGCTGGACGGCGGCGACGCGGACACGTTCGCTATCTTTTGCAGGCATTTCGTAATCTGTCCAGACCCTTTCATTCGCACCACCCGGAGAAACCCAGTGATGAAGACTTGCCCAAGCCGCGTCAGCGGATCGACGATTGCTCGTCCGGCGGCGTTCGCTGCGCCTTCGCAGACGGCGCCCCGCCTCCCGGGTCTCCCGCGCCCGGCAATCGCTGCCTTTGCGCTGGCCGGCCTAGCCACCCTCGTGGCTCCCGCTTCCACCATCGCCCAATCCGGTCACCAGGCCGTGGCGGCCCACGTCGAGGCCCACGCCGCCGACCACGCCGCCGTTGCCCAGCAGATCTGGGACCTGGCCGAGGTCGGATACCAGGAGACGGAAAGCTCGGCGCTGCTGCAGACCCGGCTCGCCGCGGCCGGCTTCCGCGTCGATGCGGGGGTCGCGGGGATGCCGACCGCCTTCGTCGCCAGCTGGGGCGAAGGGTCGCCGGTCATCGGGATCCTCGCCGAGTACGATGCGTTGCCGGGGATCACGCAATCGCGCAGCCCGGAGCGGGACCCCCGGCCCGAGATGGGGGCAGGGCACGCCTGCGGTCATCACCTCTTCGGGTCCGGATCGGTGGCGGCCGCGCTGGCCGTGAAGGAGTGGCTGGCGTCTTCCGGCACGCCGGGGACCATTCGGCTGTACGGTACGCCCGCCGAAGAGGGGGGTGCGGGCAAGGTCTACCTGGTGCGCGGCGGGCTCTTCGAGGATGTCGACGCGGTCCTTCACTGGCACGCGGGCAGTTCCAACGACGCCAGCCCCTCGACATCGCTTGCCAACAAGTCGGCGAAGTTCCGCTTCCACGGGGTCTCTGCGCACGCCTCCGGGGCGCCGGACCAGGGCCGCTCGGCGCTCGACGGCGTCGAAGCGATGAACAACATGGTGAACATGCTGCGGGAGCACGTTCCCATGGAGACCCGGATCCACTATGTGATCACCTCCGGGGGCGCCGCGCCGAACGTGGTCCCCGACTTCGCCGAGGTCTACTACTACGTGCGCAACCCGGATGTTGAGCTCGCCCGCTCCATCTTCGACCGCGTGGTGCTGGCGGCCGAGGGGGCGGCGCTGGGAACCGGGACCCGCATGGAGCACGAGGTCATTCACGGGATCTACGCGATGCTGAGCAACGAGACCCTGCAGCGGCGCGCGCACGAGAATCTGGAGCGTGTGGGCGGGGTGGAGTACACCGCGGAGGAGCGTGCCTTCGCGGCGGCGGTCCAGGCGACGCTCGCCCAGCAACCCCCGCTCGAGAGCGCCGCCGAGGTGCAGCCCTACATGCCGCGCGCGGGCGGCGGCTCGACCGATGTGGCCGATGTCAGCTGGGTCGTGCCGACGGTGGGGATCCGCACCGCTACCTGGGTGCCGGGGACTCCCGCGCATTCGTGGCAGGCCATCGCCGCGGGCGGCACCACGATCGGCGAGAAGGGGATGGTCGTCGCGGCCAAGGCGCTGGCCATGACCGCGGTCGACCTCTTCACCGATTCGGGGCTGCTGGCGGCCGCGAAGGCGGAGTACCTGGAGAAGGTCGGTCCAGACTTCCAGTACGTGTCGCTGGTGGGCGACCGGCCTCCGCCGCTGGACTACCGGAAGCCCGCGGGGGGGTGATGAGATAGCCCAGGGCTAGCGGTACAGGAACGCATGACACCATGTAATGCTTGGTGTGATTGTGCACTCGATGAGGCAAGGCTAAGGAGCTGCGTAACCGGCGCTAGGCCAAGCTGGCGACGCTTTGTGGTTGCGGGTGCAATCGTTATTGGCCCAAGAGGCTGGCAGGATTGCCCGAAGATGTGCGGCGCTGGCCGTCCCAGCGCCTAACGCCAATAGAGTATCTCGTCTACCTCTCGCTTTCCCACTCCGGCGATACTCAACACCTTCCCGGCCAAAAAGAAGGAGATAGGGTCGCCCCTTGGCAGAGTAACGCTCAGTCCCCCGTCTCCTTCCCATTCCCGCAGTTCCTTGTCCAAGGATCGATAACCGGCAGCTCTCAGCTCCTTTGCCACGGTCTCACGGGCTATCGTACGACCGGAAGAACGTTTGAGCGGGTCGCCTGCTGGCTTGACGCTTTCGCGAATCGCATTAACATGGTGAGGCTAGACTAGGGATTTGAAGTTTGCGAGCCTCCAAATGAAGGGGGCTTCGCAGGGCGACCACGCTGGCACCCCGGTGGTCGCTTTCTTATGTGTCAGGTCAGCGCCAGTTTCCTCCGCAACAAGGATCCAAGATCACTTGCGGGCGCTTCATCCGCCGGCTCGTCACCCACACTCCGAGAAGCCGCAGACGTAGCACTTCTTGCACCCCTCCTCGAAGGCGAGGTGGCTGGCGCCGCACGCGGGACAGGCACCGAGCACGGCCGCGGACTGGTCGACGTACTGGCCGGCCGTCGCTGGGGCGGCCGAGGGGGCCTCTGCACGGGCTGGCTGCGACACGCCGATGGGGAGCTCCTCCTGTACGCCCTCCTTCTCGGCCATGTACTGCTCGAGCGCCTGCGCGATCGCATCCGGGGCCGACAGCACCTTCTGTGGCCCGACACCCACGGCGCGGTCGCAGGAGATGCCGCGCAGCTGGCCCTTCACGGCGGTGATCGGGATGCCCGAGCGCAGCGAGAGCGAGACGAGGCGCCCGATCGCTTCCGAATCGGCCATGGCCGCGCCCCCCGCCTTGCCAACGGCGGTGATCGGGATGCCCGAGCGCAGCGAGAGCGAGACGAGGCGCCCGATCGCTTCCGAATCGGCCATGGCCGCGCCCCCCGCCTTGCCAAGCGTGCAGAAGACCTCGAAGGGGCGACCGCTCGCGTCCTCGTTGACGGTGACGTAGAGGTCGCCGAGCGGGCAGTCCATCTTGATCGTGCGCCCCCTCAGGATCGAGGGGCGCTGGCGCTTGTGACGCGACGCCGCGGCCTCCCTGTCGTGCTCCTCGAGCCGGCCCTTCATCTCCTCGAGCTCCCCTTCCAGGGTGTGGGCGCGCTCTCGCGCATCGGCCAGCTGCAGGGTAATGGCCTCCAGCTCGGGAGGCTGGGCCGTGGCCTCTCCGGACCCCTCGGCTTCCCCCTGCCCCGTCTTCCCCGTCGAAAGCACCTGCATCGGACGCGAGCCGTCGCGGTACACCGTCACGCCCTTGCACCCCGTCTCGAAGGCGAGTTCGTAGATCTTGCGCACGTCGGGGCGCGTGGCCTCGAAGGCGAAGTTGGTCGTCTTGGAGATGGCGGAGTCCACATGCTCCTGGAACGCCGCCTGCATGCGCACGTGCCACTCGGGCGGGATGTCGTGTGAAGTACGGTAGGTGTCCTGCACCTCGGCCGGCACCTCGTCGAAGTGGATGTGGCCCTCCTCGGCGATCCGCTCCATGAGCTCGTCGCTGTGCCATCCCTCGCGCCTCGCCCGCTCGACGAAGTCGGGGTTCACGTCGGGCATCATCACGCCGGCCTGGTTCCGCATGAAGGCGACCGCGAAGAGCGGCTCGATCCCGCCGCTGCACCCGGCGATGATCGAGATCGTGCCGGTGGGCGCCACCGTCGTGAGGTTGCAGTTCCGCAGCCGCCGCTCCGGGCGGACGCGCTCCCCGTCCGCGCTCCGCGCACAGCTACCGTCCGGTCCCCAGATCGACTCCTCCCACGCAGGGAAAACGCCGCGCAATTCCGCGAGCCGCTCCGACGCGATCCGGGTCTCCTCTTCGATGAACCCCATGACCGTCCGGGCCAGCGCAACGCCCTCGTCCGAGTCGTAGCGCACGCCCAGCCGCACCAACAGATCGGCCCACCCCATGATCCCCAGGCCCACCCGCCGGATCTTGCTCGCCAGGTCGCGGATCTCCGGCAACGGATAGCGGTTGGCGTCGATGACGTTGTCGAGGAAGTGGATGGACAGGTGCACGACCTGCCGCAGCCCGTCCCAGTCGATCCCCTGCTCCGGGTCGCCGGCGCGCCCCTCCTTCGCGAAGACGCCCACGTTCACGCTGCCCAGGTTGCAGACATCGTACGGGAGGAGAGGCTGTTCGCCGCAGGGGTTCGTGGCCTCGTACGACCCGAGCGCCGGCACCGGGTTGTACTCGTTGGCGCGGTCGATGAAGAAGACGCCCGGCTCGCCCGTCTTCCAGGCGCCCTTCACGATCATGTCGAAGATTTCGCGGGCGTTCTCGCGGCCGGCCAACTCGCCGCTCCGGGGGGTGATCAGGTCGTACTCCTCATCCTTCGCCACCGCCTCCATGAAGGCGTCGGTGATCGCGACCGAGATGTTGAAGTTCGTGATCTGCGAGGTGTCGTTCTTGCAGCGGATGAACACGCGGATGTCGGGGTGGTCCACCCGCAGGATCCCCATGTTCGCGCCCCGCCGCGTGCCGCCCTGCTTCACCACCTCGGTGGAAGCGTCGTAGAGGCGCATGAAGGACACGGGACCCGACGCCACCCCCATGGTGGACCGCACGGTGTCGCCCTCCGGCCGCAGCCGCGAGAAGGAGAAGCCGGTGCCGCCGCCCGACTGGTGCACCAGCGCCATGGAGCGAAGCGTGTCGTAGATGCCGCTCTTCCCGTTGGAGAGCGCGTCCTGGACAGGCAGCACGAAGCAGGCGGAGAGCTGCCCGAGCGGACGCCCCGCGTTCATGAGCGTCGGGGAGTTGGGCTCGAAGCGTCCCGTGGTCATGAGGTCGTAGAAGCTGCGAGCCACCTCCTCGACGGCGGCTCCCGAGACCCCGTACTTGCGGTCCTCCTCCGCGATCACCCGGGCGACCCGCCAGAACATCGTCTCCGGATCCTCGGTGGGCTCACCGGCCTCGTTCTTCTTGAGATACCGGCGCGCAAGCACGATGCGGGCGTTCTCCGACAGCTGGGCGGGAGGCAGATCGGCTGGAGGCTGATCCTTGAAGACACCTGTGGCCTTGGATCGTGGAGTCATAGCACGCGAGTCCCGTCTTTAGGGAATTGGGAGGACTGTGGAAACCGTGGAAAACGCGGCCCGCTGCGCTGTTCGCTTTGTTGAAAGATGCCTGAAGTCCATGTCTTTCAAGGGCCTGGGATTGTGGATTTCCTTTCGCTACCACCAGATATAGTGGGACTCCCAAGGTACAAGCCCTACAGCTTGTGGTCAAGGGGGATCCCCTAAAACGCGTTCCCGATCCTCAGGTAGAAGACGGGGCCGTCCCCCTCCACCAGGGGAAACCCGGTGCCGAAGCGGAGGCTGACACCCCGCAGATAGAGGGGGGCCACGATCATCGACGCCTCCGCGCCCGCGCTCCACAGCGCCGACTGCTGCGGGTTGTCGTAGCCGGGCTCGCCGAGCGAGGGGCCCCAGGCGTTGCCCCCGTCGAAGAAGAGGGACCCGTGGAGGCGGTCCAGGAAGAGCGGCCACGCGCCGAAGCCGCGGTCGACGATGGCGATGGGGAAGCGGTACTCGGCGCTCCAGCTCCAGGCGAACTTGCCCGACCGGACGCCGGACCGATAGCCCCGCAGGGGGAGGAGCCGGGACGAGCCCCCGAAGAGCCCCAGCCCCGTGAACTGCTCCGGCTGTCCCTCGGCGTCGCCGACATCGAAGTGGAACTGGTCCGCGCCCGGGCCGGAAGCCGCTCCCGCCGACAGCCGGGTCGCCAGCACGTGGTTGGCGAATCCGAGGCGGCCGAGCGCCTTGAACGCCGACAGCTCGCCGGTGAATTCGCTGTACCCCCGGTCCCGGCCGACGGTGCCCCGGGCGTCGGAGTCCAGGCTGTTTTGCCGGCGCAGGCGCCAGCTCGCGAAGCCCCGCACCCCATCCTCGCGCGAGTAGGACAGCGCCCGCCGCTGGGTGTTCGAGAATGAGAGGGTCGCGCGCAGGTCGGTGAAGTTCCGGCGGGGGTTGACCAGCGGCGGTCCGGCCGTGCCGTCCGGGTGCTGCACCGTCAGGTTTTCGGCGACGAGGCCCGCGCTGAGCGTCAGCGCCGTGGTGTGGCGGTAGCGCCGCCGCACGAAGCTCGAGGAGAGCGACACGCTGCGCTCCTGCTCCACCAGAAAGAATTCGTGGCGGTCCCCCCTCTGATCGGGCACCCCGATCGTGCGCGAGGTGGCGTCGTAGCGCTGCGCCGCGGACACCCCCAGCACCGGGTTGCCGAGCCCGGCGTAGTTGTAGGCGAAGCTCCCGGTGAAGCGGCTGCCGTCGATCGCCCAGCGCGTGGCGAGGGCGTAGGCGTGCCGGCCCACGAGGTCGCTGCCCCCGGTCAGGATTCCGACGAACCGCTCGAAGACGGTGCGCGTGTTCCCCTCCATGTCGGTCCCCTGCTCCGCGCTCTCGTAAAGGGGTGACCAGTAGTAGGGGCGGAGGGTGGAGAAGGGGAGGTAGCGGCGGGGGGTGAAGTCGGTCTCCTGGGGGGCGGTTCCGGCGGGGTCCCCGGCTGCCGCGGGATCCTGCCCGGCGGCCGGATTCGCGGGTGCGGCCAGCCCCGCACCTGCGCCAGCCTCGGTCGCGAACCTCGGGCTCATCGGCTGGGGCGCAAACCAGTCGGCGGGCGCGAAGGGAATCCGCTCGAGGTGCCAGCCGTCCGCGTGGTAGGAGGCGTAGTGGATCCACCGGCCCTGCGGGTCGACGGAGGGGTGGGCCGCGCCGCCGAGCACGTTGGTGACCTGGCGGATTTCGGGGTCTGCGCCGTTACGGAGCGTGGCCGCGTAGAGGTTGGGGATCCCCGTCCGGTCCGAGGACCAGAGGACGGTGGACCCGTCGGGCGTCCAGAAGGGCGCGGTGTCCACCGCGCGGTCGCGGGTGACTTCGGTGACGATCTGGCCGGCGGCGTCCAGGATCAGGATGTTCATCATCGCGGGGTGGATCCAGCGCGACACCGCGATCCGGGTCCCGTCGGGCGACCAGCGCGGGTACGCCCAGTGACGGCCCGGCTCGGGATCCAGGAGCGGGGTGACCTCACCCGACGGCAGCGCCACCAGCACGAGCGAGTTGCTGCCGCCCCCCTCCCGCACCGCCACCGCGCGGCTCCCATCCGGGGCGATGTCCGCGTAGCTGATGCGCAGGCCGCGCGTCACCCGCTCCACCGATCCGTCCCGTCCCGCACGGTACAGGTCGCTCGTCACGCGGTAGCGGTCGGAGAACTCGAGCTGCGTGAACAGGAGTCCCCCATCCGGCGCCCACGAGAGCGATCCACCCGTGCCGTTCACGCGGGCCAGCCTGCGGGCCCGGTCTCCATCCAGCTCCACCACCCGAATCTGCGGCTGGCTCACCCCGTCGGAGCGCAGAAACGCCAGCGTCCCCCCATCCGGCGAAACGACGGGCTGCCCCGCCAGGCGGCCCGACCCGTCCACGGTCTCTCCCACCGTCACGGGTACCGCATCGTCCAACTCTTCGGCCAGAGCCCTGTAGCGCTGTGCGGTCTCCCCCGCCCACGCCTCCCAGCTCGCCCCCACGCTGACGCCGAAGGCGCCCCTCGCGGCCGCGTCCATCCGGTACGGCACCCACAGTCCCGCGACCGTCCGCGCGAACGCGGCCAGCGACTCCTCGCCGTGCACCTCGGCCATGTGCTCCAGGTAGCGCGCGCCGTACACATACGGCCGGTTCCCCGCGGGCCAGACGGGGGAGGAGCCCGTAACCTGCCCCAGCCCGTTCAGCGACCCCTCCAGCGCGGCGGTCCGCATCACCATCTCCTGCCAGGTACCCTTGACCCGCCCGGCGCCGGTCAGCTCCGACTCGTAGTAGGTGGCGAGCCCCTCGAGCATCCAGGTGGGCGAAGCGGCGGACGGGAAGACGGGCCATAGCGCGGGGGGCCGGCCGAACACGCCCCGGATCACCTTGCCGATCGTGCCGGTCATGTCGAGGTGGAAGGTGTGGACGAGCTCGTGGGTGATGACGAGTTCCAGCCAGTCGTCGAAGTACGAGATGCTGCCGCCGTCCATCGGCGGCCGCGCGAAGACGGTGATCTGGTTGTAGGGGCGCGGCGTGGCGAAGCCGTTGGCGATGTCGGCGTGGTCGGTCAGCAGGAGCTGGACGCGGCCGCGGGGCGCGTCGACGAAGCGCGCTTCGAGGAGGCCCCAGGCGCGCTCGGCGGCGGCGGCGGCGTTCCGGGCCAACGCGGCCATGGGCTCCGGGTAGGTGACGACGAAGTGCTCGGTGTCGACCTGCCGCCAGGCTTCGTTGGGGGGGACCTGCTGGGGGGTGGTGACGTGGGGGGTGGCGAGCAGGAGGATGAGCGGGACGAGGGCGAGGAGCGCCGGGAGCGCCGCCCCGCGCAATCGGCAAATGTACGGTAAACATGACATTTCGTAATGTCCTCTTTACAGTTTGGCCCCTTGAACGCGGCCGTCCAGGGCGCTGATCACGCCACCGACATCCTCCAGCGCGGCCCTGGCTCCGTCCGCATCCAACCCCAGGCGGTGCATGACCAGCGCCGTCTTGACATGTCCCCTGGCCCGCGCGAGGAGTTCCCGCGCCTCCGCGCGGCCGATCCCCAGCGTCACCACCAGGATGCGCTCGCCGCGGTCCTGCAGCTTCTCGCAGGTGACCCGCAGGTCGACCATGAGGTTTCCGTCCACCTTCCCGAAGCGCACCATCGCAGCGGTCGTGATCGTGTTGAGCACCATCTTGGTGGCCGTGCCGGCTTTCATCCGCGTGGAGCCGGTGATGACCTCCGCACCGGTGAGCGGCGCGATCACCACGTCATGTTCCACCACCAGCGCGCGCGCGGGCGGCGTGCACAGAAGGAACCCCGTCCGCGCCCCCAGTTCTCGCGCGCGGGAGAGCGCCCCGTGCACGTACGGCGTCGTCCCCGAGGTGGCGATTCCGATCACGAAGTCCGCCGGTCCGACCGCCTTCTCGTCCATCGCCGCGGCCCCGTCCGCCGGGTGGTCCTCCGCGCCTTCCTGCGCCCGGACCAGCGCCGCGAAACCGCCCGCGATCACCCCCTGCACCATCCCCGGGTCGGTTCCGTATGTAGGCGGCATCTCCGCGGCGTCGAGCACGCCCAGCCGCCCCGACGTCCCCGCGCCCACGTAGATCAGGCGGCCCCCGACGCGGAACGCGGCCAGCGCCAGATCCGCCGCCCGCGCGATCGCTTCGGCCTGCTGGCCAACGGCGGCAGCCACGAGCGCGTCCTCGGCGTTGATGACCCGAACGATCTCCAGCGACGAAAGCCGGTCGATCCCACCGCTGCGCGGATTCTGTTGCTCCGTCAGCCGGTCATCAAGCATCTTTAGTCGCCCGTGTCAGGACAGAGTGAAGCGCCACCAAAGGAAGCTAACAGCCCGTGGGCGGAAATCTCCCCGGCATTACTCACCGGCAGCCGAACGCCGACTCCATCGTGCCGGAGCGCGACTCCGGCCCCGCCGATTCAAGGTGCAGGTTCTGCGGCGCCGGTGCCGCTTTCGTGCGGTACGACTTCGGCAAACACCGGATCCTTCGCTGCCCCGGCTGCACCTTCATGTGGCTCGATCCCCAACCATCCCCGGCCGAGCTGCACGAGGTCTACGGTTCGGACTACTACCGCAACGAGCAATTCTTCGATGCGGGCGGAGGGACGATCTACGGCTACCACGACTACCTCTCCGAGCGTTTCGTGAAGCAGCAGGACCACCAGCGCGTCGTGGACAGGATCGTCGGCCTCCTGGACGGCTCGGCGGGGCATGGGCGTGCCGCACGGGTCCGCGAGCGGCGATTCCTCGATGTGGGTTGCGGCCTCGGCTACATGCTCGATGTCGCCCAGGATCGCGGCTTTGCGGTCGAGGGGATCGACTACAACCGCTCGGCGGTGGACTGGATGGGCCGGAAGTACACGTTCCCCGCCACTTGCGGCGACTTCATGGCATACGCGGGAGAGCCGTGCGACGCGGTGACCATGCTGGACGTGATCGAGCACCTGCCGCGACCGTTCGATGCCCTCGTCAAGGCGGCGTCCCTCACCCGGCCCGGCGGAATCTTCGTGGTGTCAACGATGGATTCCGACTCCTTCGTCTCCCGTCTCCTGGGCCGGCGGCTCGAGGACTTCCGGCGCACCCGCGAGCACCTGTACTTC
The DNA here is from genome assembly GCA_965206305.1 of Longimicrobiales bacterium. Taxonomy (GTDB): domain Bacteria; phylum Gemmatimonadota; class Gemmatimonadetes; order Longimicrobiales; family Gaopeijiaceae; genus Bin94. The sequence continues at coordinate 3,403,300 of CBDBJI010000004.1, forward strand.
TTCAACCGCCGCACGCTTCGCGCGGGCCTGGAGCAGGCAGGGTTCGAGGTGCTCCGCATCGACAGCTATGGGCTGACCATTCGGCTCGACGCCCTCACAAAGCGGGTCAGGCTGGCGCTGCCAGGGGTCGGCGCCATACTCGAGCGACTCGTGCGCTGGCTTGGCCTGTCCCGCCAGCAGGTCCATTTCGATCCGCGCACCAAGATGATCGTCTACGCGCGGCGGCCGGTGGCGTCTTGAGCAACTCCGACCTGCTCAGGACCCGTCCCGGTTGGGTGGCAGGGGGGCTGGTCGCGCTCCACATCATTCTCAGCGCCGCGCTCTTCGACCCGAAGATTCACACGGGCGGCGACAGCGTCACCTACGTGCTGCTGGCCGAGAGCATCCTGCAGACGGGGGACGGCTATTCGCTGTCGCTCGAGCCCGGACCGCCGGTACCACACACCAAGTATCCGCCGGGCTACCCTCTCTTCCTGGCGCCGCTGGTGGCGCTGTTCGGACGGAACTTCGTCGTCCTCAAGCTGGTGTCGACGCTGTTCACGGCCGGCTCGGTCGCGATGTTCTGCGCCTTCGCGAGGCGGGGACGGGAGCCGCTCCCCTGGTTCTGCCTTGCGCTCGCCTTTGCGGTCAGTCCGGGGGTCATCGACTATTCCCGCTGGATGCTCAGCGAGGCACCGTTCCTGTTCTTCACCCTCGGGGCCCTGTGGATGCTCCGCGAGGATGTGCGCGACACCGGGACGGGCCGGCCCTTCTGGCTGGCGCTGGCCGCTTCCGTGATGAGCTTCTACGTGCGTTCGATCGGGGCACTCCTGCTGGTCGCGACCTCGGTGTCCTATCTGCTGCGCCGCGAATGGAGGAAATTCCTGATCCACGGCGTGGTCGGCGCCGGGCTGACCATCCCCTGGCTCGTGCGGAGCCGTGTGATCACGGGGACCACGTCCTCCTATATCGAGGAATTCCTGCTGGAGAACGTGTACACGCCCGAAACCGGATACCTGGACTTCTTCGGGATGGTGGGGCGGTTCTTCGAGAACGGCAGGCTGTACGCGACCCGGGAGCTGCCGCGGGCGCTGGTGGGTTCCGACAGCACGTGGGCCGCGAGTCCGCTGGTCGCGGTGTTGGCCGTGGTGGTCTGCGCGCTCGTGCTCTGGCAGCTGGTCCGGAGGTTCCGCAGGGGCCCGGGAGCGGCGGAACTGTACCTGGTGCTGACCTGCGCAGCGATCATGCTCTTTCAAGCGAGCGTCAACGACGTGCGCTACCTGGTGCCGCTCATTCCGCTCTTCCTGGTGTTCGCGGCGGACGGGGCCGCGGCGCTGGCGCGTGGCGTGAAGCGGGGGCACGGGGCAGCCCCGCCACCGCGACGGGCGAAGCCGGCGAACAGGGCGGCCTCGCGGTCCCGAGGCAAAAGGCAATCCCCGGGGCGGCCGATGGCCCCGGTATACCTGACGGTGCTGCTCACGGCGCTGGCACTCGGGGCCCACGCCGCCCGAATCCCGGACAACCTGGACATGATCGCCCGCTACTCCGCCGGGGACCGCTACGCCGGCTATCACCCGGCGTGGCGGACCTTCTTCGACGCGGCGTACTGGGTGGAGGCGAACACCCCGGAAGACGCGGTCGTCACCGTGCGAAAACCCCGGCTGTTCAACGCCCTGGCCGACCGGAAGGTGCGCCTCTACCCCTATAGCACCGACACCGACTCGGTGCTCCAGGTCGTGCGGACAACCGACTATGTTCTCATTGACGCGATCTTTGGTACCACGCAGCAATACCTGGTCCCGGCGGTGCAGCAGCAAGCCGGCCAATTCTTCATCGTTCACCAGACGGAAGCCCCCGTCACCCTGGTCCTCGGAGTCAGAGATGCAGTTCCCCCGGAGAACCCCTAGTCGTCGGCCAGAGGCACCGCGCCGGCGCTCGCGCGGCGGAGCGTACCACCCTGGCCGCTTGCGTGGCGCCGCCGCAGTCCTCGCCCTCGCCCTCCTCGGCCTGCACGGCTGCCAGCCGGACGCCCAGCGCAGCGACGCCGGCAGCGCCTTCCTGGAAGCGGGGGGCGCCTTCCCGGCGGAGTGGGCCTTCGCGCCGGACGCCGGGCCTGTCACGGCCACCGAGGGCCTCGTCGCAACCACCGACGAGTACGCGACGCGCGTCGGCCTGGACATCCTCGCGGCCGGCGGCAACGCGGTCGACGCGGCGGTCGCGACCGGCCTGGCGCTCGCGGTGGTGAATCCGGAAGCCGGCAACCTTGGCGGAGGCGGCTTCATGATGGTCCGGCTCGCGGACGGCACCGTCTACTCGCAGGACCACCGGGAGAAGGCACCGCTGGCGGCCACCCGCGACATGTACCTGGACGAGGACGGCAACGTCAGCGACCGCTCCGTCGTGGGGCACCTCGCGGCGGGCGTGCCCGGGACGGTCTCGGGGCTGTGGGAGGCGCACGAGCGCTTCGGGAGCCTGCCGTGGGAGGCCATCGTGCAGCCGGCGATCGATCTGGCGGGAGGCTTCGTGGTCACGACGCGCCTCGTCTCCACCCTGGAGGCTGCGCAGAACGGCATCCGCCTCTTCGAGGCCGGCGCGCGGGTGTTCCTGCCCGGCGACGCGGTCCCCGCAGTCGGCGACACCTTCTCCCAGCCCGACCTCGCCGGCGTCCTCACCCGGCTGCGCGACCAGGGCCCCGACGACTTCTATCGCGGCGAGACCGCCGCCCTCATCGCGGCGGAGATGGAGCGCGGCGGCGGTATCATCACCCTGGAGGACCTCGACCGGTACACCTCGGTGTGGCGCGAACCCGCTGCCTTCGACTACCGCGGCTACACGGTGCACTCGATGCCGCCCCCTTCGTCGGGCGGGGTCACCATGGCCGCGATCGCCAACCTGGTGGAGCGGTGGGACCTCGGCGCGATGGGGTGGAACTCGCCCGAGACGATCCACGTCATGGCCGAGTCCTTCCGGCGCGCCTACGCCGACCGCAACGAATACCTCGCCGACCCCGATTTCGTCGAGCTTCCCGTCGAGCAGTTCCTGTCCGACGACTACGCGGACAGCCGCGCGGCGACCATTTCGCTGGAGCGCGCCACGCCCTCGGCCGAAGTGCATCCCGGGATCGACGCCTTCCTGGACGAGAGTCACACGACCCACTACTCGGTCGTGGACGGCGCAGGCAACGCGGTGGCGGTCACCACCAGCGTCAACTCGTGGTACGGCGGGAAGGTGGTGGTGGAGGGCGCGGGGTTCTTCCTGAACAACACCATGGACGACTTCGCGGCCAAACCCGGCACGCCGAACCAGTTCGGGCTCGTGCAGGGCGAGCGCAACGCGGTCGGCCCCGGGAAGCGCATGCTCTCGGCGATGAGCCCCACGATCGTGGAGGACCCCGACGGCAATCTCTTCCTGATCACCGGCACGCCGGGTGGCGCCACCATCATCACGACGGTGCTGCAGTCCATCTTCAACGTGATCGACCACGGCATGAACGTGGTTCAGGCGGTGCACGCGCCGCGTGTCCATCACCAGCACCTCCCCGACCTCGTCTTCTACGAATACGGCGGGCTGCCGGCGGCCACCGTGCAGGCACTGGAGGCGCTCGGCCACACCGTCCAGGAGCGCGATCCGGGTCCCCCCGAGGCCTACTTCGCCGGCGGGATGTCCGGCGACGTGCAGCTGATCATGGTGATGCCGGACGGCTCCTATTCGGGCTGGTCGGACCCCCGGAGGGGCGGGCTCACGCTAGGCCGGTAGCCCATCCACCTTCGGCAGCGTGTCCACCCGGGGCAGCGTGTCCCATCCAGGCACCGTATCCCCGGGAAACACCTCCGGACCCACCATCGGACCCACGCGAACGGCTGCCCTCAACTCGACCACGACGACCGCCCCCTCCAGAATCCGGCCGGGCACCTGCAGCTCCCCCGAGCGGTTGCGCTGGAACCGGCGAGCGATGTCCGCCCGGGGGTCGACGACCACGGGCACGTTGATCACGGCCCCCTCCACCGGCCATTCGGCGTTCAGCGCCGACAGCGTCTCGAAGGTCATCTCCAGAACCGGCGGCTCATCGACACCCGGAGACCCAACCGAGGTCAGAATCCGGCCCAGCAGCTTGACGCCGCGTGGGATCAGCACCTCTCCCGACGGGTCCGTCACGTCCTCCGCCACGGTCGCGATCACCGCGTCGCCCGTACGGTACCGGTCGGTGGAGATCTCGTCATCGACAGTCACGCGGATCCGGGTGCCGGCCGGGACGCGCCGGGTCGTCAACTCCTCCAGGGCGCCCGCGGTCGGTCCGCCTACCCCCAGGGCCGCTCCGTCCACGGTCGCGCTACCGCCCGGGAGCCCCGCCGCGCCGTCCCCTGGATTCCCGGCGGTGCCAGGGAGCGGGTCCACCGTTACCGGGTCGTTTCCGTCGGTGGCGGGCGGGGTGGCCGACGGTGACCGGGCCTCCACGCCCGCCTCGGCGTCCTGGGTGCCCGACTCCGCTCCGTCGCCGCCGCACGCGACCGCCAGCACGGCCCAGGCCGGAAGCAGCCCTCGTCGCCAGTCCCTTGTCTTCACTGTCTCCATCCTGACACCTTCCGGCGGTTGATCGGCCGCCACAGCGCGGCTCTCACCTTAATTATAGGCACCGCCCGGCTCACTACGACCCCTCCACACCTCCAGACGACTCCCCCACCCTCCCGCAATGCGCGAACTCAAGACCGTCCTCCCCTACTTCCGGCCCTACCGGCGGGCCATGGGCTGGGGGATGGTGCTGGTAGTAGTCGCCAACGCGTTCACTCTCGTCCAGCCCTTCCTGCTCAAGCTACCCATCGATGCGCTGACCGCCTCGGGCGGGGCCGACCCGGACCCGATCCGCCGCACGGTGATCACCTACGCGGTGCTGATCGTGGCCACGGCGGTCGTCGGCGGCGCGGCGCGCTACTGGATGCGCGAGATCATGAACGGGCTGAGCCGCCGGATCGAGGTCGACCTGAGGAACGACTTCGTGCGCCACCTGCTCCGCCTCGACGCCGGCTTCTACTCGGCCAACCGGACCGGCGACCTCATGAGCCTCGCCACCAACGACACTCTGGCGGTGCGGCAGGCGGTCGGCCCGGCGGTGATGTACACGGCCAACACCGTCGTCAGCTTCGTGATCGGGTTGGGGGTGATGATCTACATCAGTCCGTCGCTGACGCTCGCTGCACTGGTGCCGATGGCGATCCTGCCCCCGCTGGTGGCGTGGTTCGGCAAGACCATCCATGTTCGCTTCGAGCGGATTCAGGAGCAGTTCGCCGCGCTGTCGACGATGGTGCAGGAGAACCTGAGCGGCGTCCGGATCGTGCGGGCCTACGGGCAGGAGCGGGCGCAGGCCGCGGAGTTCGAAGCGCTGAACCAGGTGTACCTGAAGCGCAACATGCACCTGGCGTACGCGTCGGGCGCCTTCCACCCCATCATGGGACTGCTGACCGGCGCGGCGATGGTGGTCGTGCTCTGGTACGGCGGCGGCCTGGTCATGGCGGGGCGGATCGGAGTGGGCGACTTCGTGGCCTTCTCGTTCTACCTGGCACTCCTCGCGTGGCCGATGATCGCGCTCGGCTGGGTGGTAAACCTCTTCCAGCGCGGCGCGGCATCGATGGCCCGCCTCAACCGGATCTTCGCGATCGAGCCGGCGATCACCGCGCCGCCGACCCCCCATCCCCCACCCGCTGGCGGTGCCGCCATCGAGTTCCGGGACGTCTCCTTCCGCTACCCGGGGACCGAGCGGCTGGTCCTCGACGGCGTCTCCTTCACGGCGGAGCCCGGACGCACCATCGCGGTCGTCGGCCCCACCGGCTCAGGCAAGAGCACACTGGTCTCGCTCATCGCCCGCGTCTACGACCCCGCCGCCGGCGCGGTGCTGCTCGACGGAGTCCCCCTCCCCGCCTACGACCCCGCCGACATCCGCGCGCGCATCGGCTTTGCGCCCCAGGACAGCTTCCTCTTCTCGGCGCGGCTGGGCCGCAACATCGCGCTGGGGCTCCCGCCGTCCGCGTCCTTCGACGACCTCAAGGCACGCGTCCGCGAAGCTGCCACCGCCGCCCACCTCCACGAGACCGTCGAAGGCTTCCCCGAGGGCTACAGGACCCGCCTCGGCGAGCGCGGCATCAACCTGTCGGGCGGGCAGAAGCAGCGGGCCACCCTGGCGCGCGCGCTGGCCATCGACCCCGCCGTGCTCGTGCTCGACGACGTGCTCAGCGCGGTCGACACCGGCACCGAATCGCGCATCCTGCGGGGGCTGCGGCGCGAACTGAAGGGCCGCACCGCCTTCATCATCTCGCACCGGGTCACCGCCGTGAAGGACGCGGACCTGATCCTGGTGCTGGACGAGGGCCGGATCGTGGAGCGCGGACGGCACGAGGAGCTGGTGGCGCTGGGCGGGACCTATGCGACGCTGCTCAGGCGGCAGCTGCTGGAGCAGGAAGTGGCGGGGGCGGCCTGAGAAGAATGTAAAGTAAACCTTACATTTTGACAACTTCTGATTACTTTCTGCCGAGAAGATGGCGAGGTTGCCCGCCTTGCAACCATTCGGCTGCAACCGTTGTCCTCCCGTGAGAAGTCCACGGGGGGGATCGGGCCTTTCTTGGCGGCGCGCCCGCCGGACACCAGTGCACGGGCATTGCGGAGGCGTTTCAGGGACTGCTGGTCCGACGAGATGGCGAGATCGTGTATGAGATGAGTCTCGCGGAGGAGAACTGAGGCCGCCGGCAGGATCGGACCCTGACGGCGTGACGGGTCCTCAGCGGCGCCGTCCGGGCCGTGCCAATCCACTCTCCGCACCTCCACGTACCAACGCTTCGAAGACGGCGGGGTTGCGGTTCAGGGAACCTGCCAGATCGAGTGCAGTCGAGCCGGACAGTACGCCCAGCCCCATCCCCAGATCGGCAATCCGCAGTAACGGGCCGCCCGGACTGCCCGCTGTGCGGTTTACATCCGCTCCGCCCTCGATCAGCGCGGTGACGATCTCCGGGTTGGTATTCGACCAGGCCGCTTCATGCAGGGGCGGGAGTCCCCCGAAGGACGACTCGGGATCCGCACCCGCGTTCAGCAGGGTCTGGATCACTTCCGGGTTCGCGTTGCTTCTCGCCGCTTCGTGCAGCGGCGTCCTTCCGCTGGCCCGCCTGGCGTGCACATCGGCTCCAGCCATCAGCAGGAGCTGGGCGACCGCAGGGTTCCGGTTGAGCGCCGCCTGGTGCAGTGGAGTCTGTCCGGCATCGCCCCGGGCGTGAAGGTCCGCGCCCGCCGCCAACAGCACCGCCGCGACTTCCGGGTCCGGATTGAATGCCGCCGCCAGGTGCAGCGGGGTCCAGTCCGAGTTGAAATGATACCCGAGCCCCCTGGCGCGCACATCCACCGGGACGCCGGCCTGGAGCAGGGCTCGAACCGTCGCCGGGCTGCCGCCCTGGGCGGCATGGTGAAGCGCCGTGTAGTGGCTCACACCCAGCGCGAGGACATCGGCCCCCGCGCGCAGCATCACGGCGATGACTGCGGAGTCGCGGGCAAACTCGGCGGCCAGGTGCAGGGGAGTGGAACCCGGGTCGTAGGAAAACGGCGAAGTGGATCCCTCGGTCCTGGCGTTCGCTTCCGCCCCGGCGTCGAGACAGCTGGTCACGACGTCGGCGCTGGCCATCGCAAAGAACACACTGGTGTTCCAGTTTTCGCAGCCGACCGGATCGGCGACATCACCGGAGGCGGACCTGGCTTCCGGATCCGCCCCCAGTGCCAGTAGCCGGGCCGCCGCGGCGGCATTGCCGGATTCCACCGCCCGATGCAGCGGAGTCTCCCCCCGACCGTTTCGAGCGTCCGCCTCCGCGCCGGCCCCCACCAGCAGGGCGATCATTGCGGACGCGTCGTCCAATCGCCCGGCCACCGTGTGCAAAGGCGTCTGGCCCGAAGAGTCGCGCGCGTTCACGTCGGCGCCCGCCTCCAGCAGGGTCGTCGCAATGGCCTCCGAATTCCTGTCGGCAGCGGAGTGGAGGGGTGTCCTGCCATTGTCGTTGCGGCCATCTACGTCCGCCCCGGCCTCGATAAGGAAGTTTGCCAGCGCGACGTCATCGCGAAACGCACCGCCCACCCTGTGCAGCGGCAGATTGCCGAACGAGTCCCGCAGGTCCAGCGGCGTGCCGGCTTCCACGCACTCCAGGATTCTCTCCAGGGTAGCGTCGCGAAAGAAACGGTAGTCCGTCCAGTCGCAGGTGGGGCTGGCGCCGGGGGTCCTCCCCCGGTGGTCACGCGGTTCCGGGTCCACGCCCAACGCCACCAGATGGTCGACGCCGAGTGGGTTATCGTGCTTCCAGGCCGAGTGCAACGGCGTTGCGCCCTCATCGTTGTGGGCGTTCAGATCCGCCCCGGCGTCCACAAGAGCGGAAAGGATAGCCGTGTCCGGCCGAGCCGCAGCCAGGTGCAGGGGCGTGTCGCCCGCCAGCGTCCGCGCAGCCACGTCGGCGCCCGCCCCCAGCAGCGCGGCCACGTTGTCGGCCTTGCCCCGGGCCACCGCCGCGTGCAGGGGAGTCACGCCGTCCTCGTTTGCGGTGTTGGGGTCCGCCCCGGACTCCACCAGTGCGGCGATGGTTTCGGGACCTGCGAAACTGGCCGCCGGATGAAGCGGGGACTCACCATCGTCGGTCAGCAAGCCGGGATCCGCGCCGGCCTCCACCAGCGCGCGAATCATCTCCGGACCGTCATCAAAGGCCGCCAGATAGAGCGGGGTCCAACCCGGATCCCCTCTGACGTTGGGATCCGCGCCCAAAGCCAGGAACCGCAGCGTGAGTTCCCTGGCAGCATCAGTCGGTCCTTCCCACAAGGACGCAAGCAGGGGTGTTTCGCGCCGCCGCCTGGTCCCGGTGTCGGAGACGTTCACGTTCGCGCCCGCCGCCAACAGGGCATCCACCACCGTCGTGTTCGCGCGGGCTGCCGCCGCGCCCAGGGGGGATTCACCCCGCGCGGTTAGCGCGTTCACATCCGCGCCAGCCTCGATCAGTGCGGCCACCACCGCGGTCGACTCATTTCTCGATGCGGCGTGCAAGGGGGTGCGCCCGTCGTCATCCCCTGCGTTCACATCCGTTGCGGCTTCCAGAAGTACCATCGCCACCGCAGGATGCTCGTGCTCCGCAGCGGCATGAAGCGCAGTTGCGCCAATGTCATTGCGCGCCCCGGCCTGGGCGCCGGCTTCGAGCAGCAGAGCGGTGATTGCCGAATCCGCGTTGGCGGCAGCGTGGTGGAGGACGGTGTTCCCGAAGTCGTCCGTGGCACCGGCGTCGGCGCCTTGTTCCAGGCAAAGAGCGTAGGCTTCGAGATCTGCCGCCCGCGCAAAGACTGGCGTGTCCCAGTGCCCGCAGCCGGCGGGATCTGCGAGCTCGCCGTGAACGTTGCGCGCCAAAAGATCGGCGCCCTGGCCCTTGAGTTCCGCGACCGCATTGACGTTGATCCTCAAGCCACGGTTCCAGGCATCTCCGGGCAGCGGATTACGCCAGGCACTGTGCAGGGGTGTGTTGTCGCGCAGGTCGCGCGCGTTCACTTCGGCACCCGCCTCGACCAGCGCGACGATCATGCCCGGGTTGGCATTCGAGTGCGCTGCCACGTGCAAAGGCGTGGTGCCGACGTGGTCGGTCGCATTCACGTCCGCCCCGGCCCGCACGAGAGCGGCAATGACCTCGGGGTACGGCGAGTGATGGGCCGCGACGTGCAAGGGAGTCGCCCCGGTTTCGTCCAGGGGGGCGAGGGGGTCCGCGCCCGCCCGGATACAGGCGGCGACCGTGTCCGCCGGAACCGTGGCGAAAAAGTTGCGCGCACCCCAGGTCTCGCAGCTGGCAGGGGTGCGGGCGGGTGGATCCTGGGCGGGTCGCGGTGGGTCCTGGGCGGTCGCCGAGGCGCTGCCGACCAGCAACAGGAAGGTGACCAGAGCGGAACTTCTCATCCTTTGCCTCGCTACGACCTCCACACCGTCATGTAAACATTACATAATGACAAGTGCGGATGACAATCCGCGCAGGTCTGGACGGTTTTGGGCACCACGTCCAGGGCCCAACCGGCCCCCCGCACGTCAGATCAAGATAGCGCCGGCCATGCCCACCCGCGAACCCCTCACCCGAACCACCCCGGCTCATTCCCCGCCCTCCACTTGATGTTGCACCCCACGCTGGGCATCTGCTCCGCCGGCGGCGCCTTACCCGCCAGCACGGCATCCATCGCCGCGCGGAGATCCTCCCCGGTCACGGGCGCGCCCAGCGATGGCCGGCTGGCGTCATACTGTCCCCGGTAGACGAGCTTCGCGTCCGGACCGAAGAGGAAGAAGTCCGGCGTGCAAGCGGCGCGGTAGGCCTTCGCCACCTCCTGCGACTCGTCGAAGAGGTAGGGGAAGGTGTACCCGCGCCGCACCACCTCATCCTTCATCTTTGCGGGGCTGTCGTCAGGATGGGTGGTGACGTCGTTCGCGTTGATTCCCACCACCGCGACTCCGCGTCCCTGGTACTCGGCGGCGATCCCCGCGAAGTGGTCCGCGAGGTGCTTCACGAAGGGGCAGTGGTTCGACAGGAAGACGACCAGCAGCGCCGGCGCGCCATCGAAGTCGGAGCGCGAGACGGTCTCGCCGGTGGCGGGCGCCGGGAGCGCGAAGTCGGGCGCCGGGGTACCCAGCGCCAGCATGGTGGACGGGACCAGTGCCAATTGAAATCTCCCTGGTGATGAGTAATCGGGCTTCGGGTGGGCTGGCCGGCGGGCCGGGAGGCCGCCGGGATCAGACGCTACAGCCTTTCCAGCAGGAACTCCGGCGTATACCGGTTCAGCCACGCCGCCAATACCACGAACGATCCCGTCACCAGCAGGATCCCCAGAAGCACCAGCAACAACCCGGCCGCCTTCTGGATCAGCGGCAGGAAGCGCCGGGCCCGCGTGAAGGCGCGCAGGAAGCGCTCGAGCGCCAGGGCCGCGAGCAGGAACGGAATCGCGAGCCCCATCGAGTAGACGAAGAGGAGGAGCATCCCGGTCGCGAGGTGCTCCTGGGAGGCGGCCATCGTCATGATCGCGCCGAGCACGGGGCCGATGCACGGGGTCCACCCCGCGCCGAACGCCACCCCGACCGCGACAGTGCCGACGTACCCGGCAGGCTTGTTGGCCAGATGCAACCGCTTCTCCTTCAGCAGCGGAAGCAGCTGGAACACCCCCATGAGGTGCAGCCCGAACAGGATGATGATCACCCCGCCGATGCGCGCGATCCAGTCGCTGTTGTAGAGGAGGAAGCTCCCGACGAAGGTCGCCCCGGCCCCGAGGAGCACGAAGATCAGGGTGAAGCCGCTCACGAAGAGCGCGGCGTGGGTCAGCACCCGGCGCCGGTCGAAGCCCTCCTGCATGTCCTCCAGCGACATCCCCGTCACGAAGGAGAGATAGCTCGGCACCAGCGGCAGGACGCAGGGCGACAGGAAGGAGAGGACCCCGGCCAGGAAGGCGACCGGGAAGCCTACGGAATCGTACATTGTCTGTTGGTGCTACTCCCCCTAAGCCGCCGGTTCAACGACCATTGTCCGAGTCAATGTACGCTCTCCGATCTTGATGGTCACGGTGTAGGTCCCGGGCTCGACCGGTCCGGCCTGGCCGCCACCACCGCCGCCGCGGCCACCGCGCCCGAAGAAGGCACCCATTCCCATTCCGGGGCGGATCAGCTCCACGAGTTCGCGCAGTTGGCCCATGTTCGCGCCCCCGAAGCCGCCTCCACCCCCCCGGCCGCCCCCACCCCCGGCTCGCGGCGGGGACTCACCCGGCCGCTCCGCGAAGGCTTCCGGATCCCCACCGCCGCCACCACCACCACGGAAGCCCCCGCCCCCACCACCGAAGCGGAAGACCTGCTGCGGGTTGCTCTCGCCCGTGAAGATCCCGAGCTGGGCCCGTAGCGGCTCCTCCTCCCACCCCGCCGCCACGAGCGAATCGGCCACCACCTTCGCGCGTTCCGCCATCATGATGCTGTCGCGCCGCTCGGATGGCGACAGCGTCTGCGGCTGCGGCTCGGTCGCCCGCCTGAGGTTCCACGTCACGGTGTGAAGTCCCGCGCCCGCGGGACCGTTCAGCGTCTGCACGACTTCGCCATCCGCGTCCGTGATCGTGATCTCGACCTGGGGAGCGTTCTGTCCCCCCTGCCCACCTCCGGGACCGCCTCCCGGTCCAGCCCCGCCCGCCGCCCGGATCGGCACCTCCTGGGCGCCGCCAGCAGCCTGCACCCTCGCCGCCTGCGCCACCGCCCCCGCCTCGCCGGCCTCCTCATCGTCCGCATTCGCCTCTTCCGCCGCCGCGGCCAGCTCCTCCGCCACACCGTCACCGATGTAGTAGCTGATCCGCCCTCCCACGCCCGGTGTCGGCCGCGAGAACCACGCCTGCCCGTACGACTCCCCGCCCCGCGCGGCCTCGGCGAAGTTGTATGCCGGCGCGGGCTCGAAGGCCCCCGCCCCGTCGGCCAGCACCTGCGCCGTGAGATCCTGGAGCGGCGCGATGTTCACGATCCAGATCGAGCGGCCGTGCGTCCCCGCGATCAGCTCCCGGTCGCGCGGATGGATCCGCAGGTCGTGCACAGGTACGGTCGGCATGGTCTCCATGAAGCGGCGCCAGGAAGCGCCCCGGTCCAGCGACGCGTACACGCCGAGGTCGGTCCCGACGAAGAGCAGGTTCTCATTGCGCGGATCCTCGCGCACCACGTGCACGAAGTCGGGCGCACCGGTCGGCAGCCCAGCCGCGATCGAGCGGAACGTGTCGCCGCCGTTGTCGGAGACGTACACGTACGGCGTGAAGTCGTTGGTACGGTGTCCGTCGAAGGAGACGTAGACGCGATCGGCGTCGTGCCGGGAGGGCTCCACGCGGCTCACGTACGTGCCTTCGGGGACGCCGGGGAAGTTCCCCGTAAGCTCGATCCACTCGCCGCCATCGTCGGGCGTGGTCCACACGCGCCCGTCGTCGGTCCCCGCAAAGAGGCGGCCCTGCACCATCGGCGACTCGGCGAGCGCCGTGATGGTGGCGTGGGTCTCCGCGCCGGTCGCGTCGCGGGTAATGCCGCCGGTGGTATTGGTGCTGATCTCGATTTTCTCCGGATCCGCATAGGATAGGTCGTCGGAGATCACCTTGAGATCATCTCCGAGGTTCGTGCTCTTCAGCACGCGGTTGCCGGCCGCGTAGAAGTGGGTTCGGTCGTGCACCGACTGGAAGAAGGGCGTGTTCCAGTTCCAGCGCATGATGTGGCGCGCGGAATCGGCGGTGGCCTGCTCGCGGAACGCCTCGATCCTCGGGTCATCCTCCGCGGCGCCGGCCTCCAGCAGCAGCACGATCGAGTCCTGCAGCGGTCGCCATGCATCCTCCCAGTTCGGCCTCCCGAGCCCGTTGCTCTGGCGGGTGGCCAGGTTGATCCGCCGCATGTTCCCGCCCTGTGACTCGGCCCACACCAGGTTGTGGTCCTCGGGGTCCTGCGCGGTGACGAAGCCGTCGCCGCCGCTGATCGTCGCCCAGTGGTATTTCGAGATCTGCCCCGACGCGAGGCGGCTGGGCCCGCACCAGGTCCCGTTGTCCTGCAGCCCGCCGCAGACGCGGTAGGGCTTGTCCATGTTGAAGGAGATGTCGTAGAACTGCCCCAGCGCCATCGTGTTCAGGTAGCGCCAGTTGCCGCCCTTGTCGTACGTGATCGCGACACCGCCGTCGTTGCCCACCACGATCCGCTCCGGGTCGGCCGGGTCGATCCACATGGCGTGATGGTCGACGTGGATGCCGTTGGTGGTGTTCCCCGCCGTGCGCCCCCCGTCATTCGAATAGAGGACGGGCGTGGACGAGAAGTAGACGCGGTCCGGATCGAGCGGGATCGACCCTCACCTGCGAGTAGTAGAAGGGACGGGTGTTGGAGTCGTTCACCTTCTCCCAGGTATCACCGCCGTCCGCGCTGCGGTAGAGTCCGTTGCCGCCGGTTTCGTCCTCCTCTTCCTCGGCCTCCACCATCGCGTACATGACGTCGGGGTTGCTCTGGCTGATGGAGATCCCGATCCGCCCCTTCATCGCGGTCGGAAAGCCGTTGCCGCTGACTTCGGACCAGGTCGTGCCGCCGTCGGTCGACTTCCAGAGCGCGCTCCCCGGGCCGCCGCTCTTCAGGAACCAGGGGCCGCGCACGCGCTCCCAGCTGGCCGCGAAGACGACGTCGGGCTCGCCGGGCCTGAGGGCCACGTCGACGAAGCCGGCCTTGTCGCTGATGAACTTGACCAGCTCCCAGGTGTCGCCGCCGTCGGTCGTGCGGTAGAGCCCGCGCTCGGGATTCGAGCCCCAGATGTGCCCCAGCGCCGCCACGTAGACGACATCGGAGTCGAGCGGGTTCACCACGACGCGTCCGATGACCTCGGTCTCCTTGAGCCCTTTGAACTCCCAGCTTTCGCCGCCGTCTGTCGACTTGAAGATGCCGCCGCCAGCCGAGATCGAATTGCGCGAGTCCTCCTCGCCGCTCCCGGCCCAGATCTGGTTCGGGTCGCTGGGGGCGATCGCCAGGTCGCCCATCGCCGCCACGCGGGGGTCGCTGAAGATGGACCTGAAGGTGATCCCGTTGTTGGTGGTCTTCCAGATCCCGCCCGCGGCCGCGGCCACGTAGAAGGTCTTCGACGGGTGGGGAATCCCTTCCACGTCGGTCACCCGGCCGGACATGTTGGTGGGGCCGACGGAGCGCCAGCGGAAGGTTTCCCACACGTCGTCGGGGACCTGATCGGTGAGCTGGGCCGAAGCACCGGACGTGTCGGCCAAGCCAATGCACAGCCAGGCGAGAGCCGCGGCGAGGAAGGGCGAGAAGCGAAGGCGAGGCGACAGGTGTTTCATTGGGTGCTCCAGAGACGCGGGTGTGCCGTTCACGAAGGTGCTGTCGTTACAAGCAGGCGTGACGTATCAGTCAAATAGACACCCGAGAGCGGGGGGGCGTTGGCGCGTCCGGTCACCCGCGCCAGTACCCGATCATCTTGTAGACGAGCTTGGCCGCCGTGAAGTCGGGCGCTGCCAGTCCCGGCACCGGCGCGAACTCGACCACGTCGGCACCCACCACCCGCCGTTCGGCGAAGACCCGCCGCAGCAGCGCCAGCGCCTGGTGCCAGGTCCCGCCGCCGGGTTCGGGCGTACCGGTAGAGGGCATGAGGGACGGGTCGAAGAAGTCCACGTCGAAGGTGATGTAGACCGACTCGCCGAGGGCGTCCAGGGCGCGCTGCATCCAGGCGTCGCCGCGCCCCGGCGAGCCGCCCGCCCCCCCCAGTTCCTCGCCGGTGATGACGGTCACGTTGTCGCGCGCCGACGCCGCCTCCCACTCCTCGCCGCTGATGCCGCGCGCGCCGACGGTGACGAGATCGACCCGGTCGATGACCCGGCCCATGGCGCAGGCGTGGGAGAACGGGCTGCCGTCCAGGCTCTGGCGCAGGTCGAGGTGGGCGTCGAGCTGGAGGACCGTGAGCCGCTGCGGCGAGCGGCGGGCGTGGGCGAGGATCGCGGGGGCCGAAACCGAGTGCTCGCCCCCGATCATGATCACGTGGCGTCCGGCGGCTGCGTCCAGGACCCGGTTGCAGGCGTCTTCCAGCTCGGCCATGGCGCGGGCCGCGTCGCCGCGCGCGAGCTCCAGCGCGGGGAAGGTGTAGACGCCGTCCAGGGTGGGGTCGCGACCGTGTTCGTGATCGTAGAGCTCGATGTAGCGGGACGCGTCGATGATCGCGCGGGGCCCGAACCGCGTCCCCGAGCCCCAGCTGGTGGTGGCTTCGTAGGGGACCGGCAGGATCCAGGTGGCCGCGCCCTCCGGGGTGGCCTGTTCGCCGTCCAGCCCCAGAAAGACCCGGGGGAGCTCCCAGGGCAGCTCGTCCAACCCGTCGGGGAGGTGGTGGATGGTAAGGTCGCCCGAGCGGGCGGGGGTGGCGGGGTCCCTCCGGTTGGGCATGGCGGGGTCCGGGCGGTCAGGTGGTGTCGGTGGTTCCGGTGGCCTCGCTGGCTCCGGTGGCCTCGATGGGACAGGTGATGCCGCGGTAGGGCACCCGGGCTCCCGATTCCTGGCTGGCGCGGCTCAGGCCGAAGATGACCAGCTTGTGGTCCGTGGGGCGAAAGCCGTGCCGGGCAGCGGTCTTCTCGACGATCCGCTGCAGCTCTTCGCTGCGGAACTCGATCACCTCGCCGCTCTCGATGCACACGAGGTGATGGTGGACCGGATCGCGCGACAGGCGATGCTCGTACCGCTTGAATCCCTCACCGAAATCGTGCTCCTCGACCAGTCCGCTGCGCACCAGGAGATCCAGCGTGCGGTAGATGGTCGCCTTGCCGAGCCGCATGTCGTTCTCACGGAGCACCCGGTCCAGGTCTTCGACCGACTGATGCTTTGGCGATGAGAAGACGGCTCTCGCCACGGCCCGGCGCTGCTGCGTCACCGGCAGCCCCTGTTCGCGCAGGTGCCGGCCGAAGATCGCCAGGTAGGGTTCGACGTTCGCGGGTCCGAACTTCATGGCGCCGACCGCCTCAATCCGGCGCCTGCGGCCCGGCGACCGCCTCTTCGAAGAGCTGGGCCGGAAAGTCCGCCATGAGCGACTCGAAGGCGTCCGCGCAGCCGCCGAGCTCCACCAGACGGGGACTCCCCAGCGGCCGCGGCCCGCGCCTGACCACCCCCTCCATGACCCGGGGCAGCCGGTCCGCCGGGGCCACGCCCTCGTCGAGGAGCCGGGTGTCGAGGTAGAGGCCCCTGCCCGTCCGCTCCGCCGTGTAGCGGGCCGTCACCACCCTGCGGCTCCCTCCGTGGTCGAAGCAGCTGGCCGCCACCAGGCCCCACTCGCGCCGCCCACGGACGAGCGGTGGGAACATCCAGAGACAGTCGATCGCGGCGTGGCCCAGTCGGTTTCCCATCTCCCGCACGGTCCGGGGAAGGGCCTCTGGGACTCCCGGCCCGTCGCCGGACTCGGCGACGGGTTTTGGTCTCGCTGGCGCTCTCTGCATGGTCCCTGAACTCTCGTGCGGGCCGGTACGGATGGCCCGCGATTGTCGCGGTCACAGCGCCTAATCTAGCGTTCCGTGGATGAATCCGCTTGCACCGCCTCCTCCACCCGCATCACCACGCGCTTCACCGCGGCCTCCAGGGGCCCCTTCACCACCGCCGCCGCCGCCCGCACATGGCCGCCGCCCCCCAGCTCGACTGCGACCACGTTCACGTCCACCGGCGGCAGCGAGCGCAGCGACACCTTGATGCGCCCGTCGGAGGTGGTGCGGAAGAGTATCGCGACCTCGACCCCGGCGACGCTCCGCGGCACATCGACGAAGCCCTCCAGATCCTCCACCGTCGCTCCCAGGCGGTCGTACGCCTCCTTCGGCACCGTCATCCACGCGATGCGGCCGCCCTCATGCACCGTCAGGGTGGAGAGCGCGCCGCGCAGCAGCTCGAAGTGGCGCGGGTGGAATCGGCCGTAGGCGGCCCGGTACAGCTCCTCCGGCGCGGCCCCCAGCTCGACCAGACGCGCCGCCATCCGCAAGCACTCCGGATTCGTGTTCGTGAAGCGGAAGCCTCCGGTGTCGGTCAGCACGGCGATGTAGAGCGCGCGGGCGATGACGGCGCTCCACGGCCCCCCCGCCCGGTCTATCAGTTCGAAGACGAGCGCGCCCGCGGCGCAGGCCTGCCGGTCGCAAAAGACCACCCCCTCGATGGGGCGTTTCCCCCCCGGGTGGTGGTCGATCACCACCTTGGGGAGATCCCGGATCAACGACTTGACGCGTCCGATGCGCGGGATCTCGGCCGTGTCCACCACCACCGCCAGATCGGCATCCCGGCAGCGGCGCACCGCCTCGTCGCTCTTCGAGGGAAGCACCCACCCCGGATCCGGCAGCAGGAAGGCGTACGGTTCCGGGAACGGAGTCGGATTGACGATCCACGCCTCCACCCCCCGCCCCCGCAGGAACGCCGCGAGCGCGGCTTCCGACCCCGCCCCGTCGCCGTCCGCGTTGGCGTGGGTGGTGATGACCACCGACCTGGCCCCGGCGAGCATCTCCAGAATGCGGTCGAGGAGCCCCGCGCGGCCGGCCCCCTCCCCGCTCACGCCCCCCACCCCCTCAGCACGGCCAGCACCTCCGCCCCCCGCCCCGCCAGCTCCTCACGCGTCCCCGCATTCTCGACGACCACGTCCGCCCTGCGGCGCTTCTCGCTGGCGGGCAGCTGGGCCTTCATGATTGCCGCGGCCTCGTCCTCGCCCAACCCCCGCGCCTCCACGATCCGCCGCCGCCGCACCCCGGCCGGCGCGTCCACCACCACCACCACGTCCACCTCGCGCTCCATCCCCGTCTCGAAGAGCAGCGGGATCTCCCACACCACCACCTCGGCGCCCGCCTCGCGCTGCTCCGCGGTCCATTCATCCCGCAGTCGCCTCACCTCGGGGTGCACGATCGCCTCCAGGTTGCGCAGCGCCTCCTCGTCGCGGAAGACGATCCCGCGCACGGCGGCCCGGTCGAGCATGCCGTCGTCCCGGATCACCCCCGGCCCGAACAGCTCCGCGATCGACACGAGTGCCGCCGTCCCGGGCGCCACCGCCGCGCGCGCCAGCTCGTCCGCCGACACCACCGGCACCCCCGCCCCGCGCCACTGCCCCGCGACGGCGGACTTCCCCGCCGCCACGTTGCCGGTCAGGCCCACAACGAGCATTTCAACCCCCACCCCCGAAGACCAGCGACACCCCGAGGGCCAGCCCCGTGTTGAAGATCACGTTCCCGAAGAGCACCGCCGTCATGACCGCGGCCAGGGAGTACCGCATGAACGCCATCGGGATCACCAGGATCTCGTTGGGCAGCGGCACGAAGGCCGCGTACAGGAAGAGCAGGCCGAGCGGCAGCAGCCGGTGTCGCGCGTGGAGCGCCTCCGCGCGGGCCCGGAATCCGGCCAGGCGATGGTCCGCCAGGTGCCGGGTCGCGTCGCCGATGAGGTAGCCCAGCAGGTCGCCCCCCGTCATCCCCAGCGCGATCGTCGCCAGGGTGGGCAGTGGCTGGAAGCCCGACTCGATGAAGAACGGGTAGAAGGCCGCGATCGGCACCGGCCACACCAGGTTGAAGCCGCTCACCACCGAAGCCAGGAACAGCCCGGGATACCCCGCGGCCGCGGCCGCATTCCTCGCCCCCTCGATGTCGCCCGCCCGCAGGTTCACCCAGACCATGAAGGCGAGCAGCGCGGCGATCGCCAGAATCTTCACCACCGCCGGCACCCGTCGCCGCGGCCCCATCCGGCGCCGCATCTCCGCCGACCATGTGACGAAGCGCGCGATCTCGTCGGCCGGGGGCACCGCGTCCGGCTCGCCGTACGCCGTCTCCAGCCGCCACCGCATGTACGCCTTCGACGGCAGGGGCAGGAAGGGGGGCCGCCGGTACCAGTCCCGGGGCCGGAAGGCCCACGCGGCCGAGAGGAGCGCTGGCCAGAGCCACGGGCGCCGCAGCGCCAGGAGCATGTACGGACGAAGCATGCCGTTCAGTAGATGCCCCGGGGCCGGACGCCTGGACTTCGGCGCGACCGGTTGCCTGGATCCGGGCTCGCCCCAGGCACATCCTCCGTGAAGCACTCGCCGTAGATGGTCTCCACGCTCTCCACCTCCTCCGCCGTCAGCAACTTGAATTCGCGGCATCGCGCGCGCCTTGCAAGGACGCCCTGATTCTGGTGCAGAAACCGGGTCAGCAGGTCCAGGGTCCCCTGCGGCATGTCTGCGATCTCCTCCTGCACGCGCGCCAGGAATTCGTCGTACCTCTCAAGGTAGTCGACTTCGGCGGGAAGGTCGTGGGTGACCGTCTGCTCCACGCACCGGTAGAGGAACTCGGCGTGCCGCGTGGCGTCGAAGAAGCGGTAGTGATCGGCGGTCTCGTTCAGCACCTCGACGTTGCCGCGCTCCGTTGCGCGCCAGTCCACATGGGGAAGCAGTCGAGACGAATAGCCGGCGAGCACATCGCGGTATTCGGCCAACCGGTCCAGCATGGCGACGCTGACCGGGAACACCAGGCCCGGCGGATTGAATCCGGACCGGGCGAGCACATGATGCACGAGCCAGCGATGGATGCGGCCGTTCCCGTCCTCGAAGGGATGGATGTACACGAACCCGAACGAGAGGGCGGCCGCGGACACGACCGCGTCCACACCCGATCTTGCGGCGCTTGCCGCGTATTGGACGACGCCGCGGATGAGCTCGGGGAGGTCGTCATGAGGAGCGCTGATGTGCTCCGGAATGGGCGCACCCGTGTTCCGGTCCCGGCTCCCGATCCACCCGCCCTCCGTCCGCAACCCGAGCCGCACGAACCTGCGGTCACCGATCAGGCTTTCCTGCAGCGCTGCAAGCGTCTCGGGCGTCAGCGGGGCCCGGCCCGCCACACCGATGGCCCAACCCCAGCGCACCGCCCGGTGTTGCGGGGGTCGTTCCCCCTCCATGCCAAAGGAGGCCCGGCTGTCCTGCAGGAGCAGGAACGCCGCCGCCCGCCGGATGATGTCTGGATGGGTCCGCCCGATGACCTCCCGCGCCCTCTCGTTCAGTCCCAGCGCCACGTAGCGGTCGAGTTCCATGGTCCGCCTTGCCAACGGGCAGAACTTCCGCGATCCCGGCAGGTTGTCGCGGACCCGGTGACGACTCGAGACCGGCCCGGTCGGCGCAGCGAACTGGCGGTCGGGATCCACCGCCAGAACGGCCTTTACCTTGCCTGCATCAGGCACATCCAGCCGATCGCCCGTGAGCCATTCATAGAGGAACCAGATGCGCCGGGCATAGGCGCCGGTGGGTTTGTCGCGAACCATCCGCACGAACTCCCCGGGATCGACCACGCGGAAGAGAGCCGCCAGCACGCCGAGGCTCACTCCCTCCCATTTAAGCGCGAACTCCAGGTGGCCGTAGAGGGTGTCATCGACGGCATGCCTGGGCGTGAGCATCAGCCATTCAGGCGTGGAGTCCGGGTGATGCCTTTCGGCGATGGCCGCCAGGCGGGACGGGAGAGGAACCCCGAGGTCGTACCGGGCCGCAAGGGCGGCGTACCCGGCGGGACTTCCGGGTTCGGGGACGGATTGACTCAGGAGCCGCCAGTATCTCTCACGACTTGCGGAGAACATTCACTTTCAGCCTGGCTGTGTGGGACTTCCTCAATGTATATGAAAAATAATCACTCTGACATCACTATTGTGAAAACTCATCACCAAGTTATCTTCCCCCCATGCCCAACCGCCTCGCCTCCGAGACCAGTCCCTACCTGCTGCAACACGCCGACAATCCCGTGGACTGGTTCCCCTGGGGCGACGAGGCGCTGGCCGTCGCGCGGGAGCACGACCGTCCCATCCTGCTGTCGATCGGCTACTCGGCGTGCCACTGGTGCCACGTCATGGAGCGCGAGTCCTTCGAGGATCAGGAGACGGCCCGCGTGATGAACGGCGCCTTCGTCAACATCAAGGTCGACCGTGAGGAGCGGCCCGACATCGACTCCATCTACATGGGGGCGGTGCAGGCGCTGACCGGACACGGGGGCTGGCCGCTGACCGCCTTCCTCACCCCCGAGGGGGTCCCCTTCTACGGGGGAACCTATTTCCCGCCGGAGCCCCGCCACGGCATGCCTTCCTTCCGGCAGGTGCTGGCCGGCGTCAGCGAGGCGTACGGGAAACGCCGCGCCGAGGTCGCCCAGGCCGGCGCCCAGCTGACCGGCGCCCTGACCCGCAGCACCACCGAGCCCCAGCCCCCGATCGGATCCGAGGGCACCTCCGGCCGCCGCCTGATCGGACACGCGGTCGGCGCCGCCGGGCAGAGCTTCGACCCTGCCCACGGGGGGTTCGGCGGCGCGCCCAAGTTCCCGCAGCCCGTCTTCCTGGATTTCCTCCTGCGGACGGGCGGACCGCGGTCGCACGGCGTCTCGATGGCGGTGCACACGCTGACGCGGATGGCCGGCGGCGGGATTCGCGACCACGCCGGGGGCGGCTTCCATCGCTACTCCGTCGACGCGCGCTGGCTGGTACCCCACTTCGAGAAGATGCTCTACGACAACGCCCTCATCGCGCGGGCGCTGACCCGGGCCCACCTCCTCGGCGCCACCCACCTCGGTCCGGTCGCGGAGGAGACGCTGGACTACGTGCTCGAGGACCTCACGTCCCCGGACGGTGCCTTCTACTCGGCCCGCGACGCCGACTCGGAGGGCGAGGACGGCGTCCACGAGGAGGGCGCATTCTACCTCTGGACCCTGGCCGAGATCCGGGAGCTGCTCGGCCCGGACGAAGCGCGACTGCTGGCGCGGGTCTACGACGTGAGCCCGCCGGGCAACTTCGAGGGGCGGAACATCCTGCACCTGCCGCACGAACTCGACGCGGTGGCCCGCCAGGAGGGGATCACGCGCGACGAACTCGGCCGAGTGCTGAAGGACTCCCTCGCCACCCTGAAGGCCCGGCGTGCCGCCCGCCCGGAGCCGCTCCGCGACGAGAAGATCCTCACCTCCTGGAACGGCCTCGCCATCCGCGCGCTCGCCGAAGCCGGCCCGGCGCTGGGGCGCCCCGACTACACCCGCGCGGCGGAGCGGGCCGCGAGCTTCCTCCTGGACACCGTGCGGCGGGAAGGGCGCCTCTTCCGCGTCCTCACCGCCGGCCGCGTCCACATCGAGGGCTTCCTCGAGGACTACGGCGCCCTGGGCAACGCCTGCCTGTCCCTCTACGAGGCCACCCTCGACCCACGCTGGCTCTCCGAGACGGCCTGGATCGCCGACCAGACGATCGCCCGCTTCTGGTCCCCCGATGGGGAGCTCTTCCACGACACAGCCGCCGACGCGGACCCCCTCGTCCTGCGGCCGCGGGACATCATGGACAACGCCACGCCCTCCGGGAACTCGCTGGCGGCGGAACTGTTGGCGCGCTCGGCTGTACTGACCGGATCGGCGGAGCACGCCGAGGTCGCGGACGCGGTGGTGGCCCGCGAACGCGGCGCCATGGAACGCTACCCGTCCGGAGTCGGGCGGCTGCTCACGGTGGCGCTGCTGCGCGAGACGCCGCACGTCGAGGTGACGGTGGTTGGCGCGCCGAACCAGGTCGCGGGCATGCTGCTGCACGCCCACCGCTACCCGCTGCCCAACCGCACCATCGCCGGGGGCGATCCGGAGAACCCCGCGGTGGCGGCCCTTCCGGCGATGGAGGGGCGCCTCGCCAGCGCGGGAAGCGCCTTCGTTTGCGTGGGCTCGACCTGCTTCGAGCCCGCGGAATCGCCCGGGCAACTGGACGGGGCGCTCCGGCGTGCCCAATCTGATACACTTGATACCTGAGCGCCCGCCGCAGCCCTGCGGGACGCCTTTGCACGAGATGACATGGCGACACTGGAACACGACTTAGGCGCCGACATCGAATCGGACCTTCCGGGCCCCCGGACACTGCTGGCCTGGTACCGCACCATGGTTACGGCTCGGCGGCTGGACGACCGCGAGGGACAGCTGTACCGGCAGGGCAAGGTCTTCTTTCAGATCGCGGGCGCGGGCCACGAAGCGATCCTGGTCGCGCTCGCGCACGGGCTCCGGCCGGGGTCGGACTGGTTCTACCTCTACTACCGCGACCGCGCGCTGGCGCTGGCACTGGGGATCACGCCGGTGGAGCAGCTGCTTCAGGGGATGGGCGCCGAGGCCGACCCCGCGAGCGGCGGGCGCCAGATGCCGGCCCACTTCGCCGACACGCGCTACAACGTCGTCTGTCCCTCGTCGCCCACCGGCACCCAGTTCCTGACCGCGGTCGGCACCGCCGAGGCCGGACTGCGGGCGTCCGTCGCGCCCGAGCTGCGCCACCACGTCACGTCCTTCGCCGAAGACGAGATCGTCGTGTGCACCGCCGGCGACGGCACCACGTCCGAAGGCGAGTTCTGGGAAGCGCTCAACACGGCGTGCAACCTGAAGCTGCCCGTCCTGTTCCTCATCGAGGACAACGAGTATGCGATCTCGGTACCGGTCGAGGTGCAGACCGCGGGCGGCAACATTTCGCGGCTGCTCACCGGGTTCCCGGATCTGAAGATCGTGGAGTGCGACGGCACCGATCTTCGCGAAAGTCACCGCGCGTCAAGCGAGGCAATCGCCTGGTGCCGCCAGCGTCGTGGCCCGGCGCTGCTGCACGCGCACACCACCCGCCCCTACTCCCACTCCGCCTCGGACGACGAGTCCCTCTACCGGTCGTCCGCCGAGCGCGCGGAACAGGATCGCCGCGATCCGCTCCCGAAGGCACGCCGGCTGCTGATCGAGACGGGGGTCGCCACGCCCGAGGAACTCGACCGGATGGAAGCGGACGTGAAAGCGGCCCTGGCCGCGGCGGCGGACCAGGCGCTCGAGCACCCACAGCCGCCGGTGGACACGGCGACGAAGTGGCTCTACTCGGAGACCGTCGACCCCACCGGCCGCCAGTTCGACACCGAGGACCGTCCCGCCTTCGCGGACGACCGCCCGCTGACCATGGTCGACCTGCTCAACCGCTGCCTCCGGTCAGAGATGGAGCGCGATCCGCGCATCGTGGTCTTCGGCCAGGACGTCGCCGATGTCTCCCGGGAGGAGGCGGCCGGCGAGGTGAAGGGAAAGGGCGGCGTCTTCATGGTGACCCGGGGCCTGCAGGAACGCTTCGGGAGCAACCGCGTCTACAACGCGCCGCTCGCGGAGGCCAACATCATCGGCCGGGCGATCGGGATGGCCACGCGGGGTCTCAAGCCGGTGGTCGAGATTCAGTTCTTCGACTACATCTGGCCCGGATTCAATCAGCTGCGCAACGAGCTGGCCACCATGCACTACCGCTCGGCCGGGAAGTGGTCGGCACCGGTCGTGGTGCGGACCACCTACGGCGGCTACATCAAGGGCGGGATCTACCACTCGCAGACCGGGGCGACGCTCTTCACCCACACTCCCGGACTGCGCGTCGTGATGCCGTCCAATGCGCTCGACGCGAATGGCCTCTTGCGTACAGCCATTCGTTGCAACGACCCGGTCATCTTCCTCGAACACAAGCACCTCTACCGCCAGGTCCACAACAAGAGCCCGGATCCGGGTCCCGACTTCATGATCCCCTTCGGCAAGGCCAGGGTGGTGCGCCGGGGACGCGACCTGACGGTGGTGACCTGCGGGGCGCTGGTGAAGCGTACGATGGACGCGGCGCGGGTCGCGGAGGACCGGTACGGGATCAGCACCGAGGTGATCGACCTCAGGTCGCTGTCACCCCTGGATATGGAGACGGTGGCCGACTCCGTGCGCC
Organism: Longimicrobiales bacterium; assembly: GCA_965206305.1. Taxonomy (GTDB): domain Bacteria; phylum Gemmatimonadota; class Gemmatimonadetes; order Longimicrobiales; family Gaopeijiaceae; genus Bin94. The sequence goes on from CBDBJI010000004.1 coordinate 3,428,504, forward strand.
GCACCAACAAGGTGATCGTCGCGCACGAGGACGCGCTCTCCTTCGGGATCGGCGCCGAAGTGGCCGCCCGGATCGCGGACGAGCTCTTCCCGTGGCTGGACGGGCCGGTCCGCCGGGTGGCCGCCCTGGATACCTGGGTGGCGTTTTCGCCGCAGCTGGAAAAGGCGATTCTGCCCCAGCCGGACGACGTGCTGGACGCGATTCTCAGGCTGGCGGGGTACTGAGCCCGCGGAGCGGGGACCGCAAACTCTACATTTCCCCATCATCCCTCCTCAATACCTCGTCCAGCGCCCCGATCGCCCGTTCCTCCGATTCCGAGTTCTCGATCACGCGGTCGGCCAGGTACTCGATGCTGTCCAGCGGGGCCTCGCCGGCCAGCGACTTGATCTGGACCTCCGCCAATCCACCCAGCGCCCTGCCGACCGCCTGGGCCTCCCGCACGAATTCCTGCCCGAGCGCGACCAGGGCGCCCCGCGCGCCGGCGATCACCATGTCGGCCCTGCCGGAGAGCTCCTCCAGACGGCGGGTCTCCTCCATGTCCCGGTTGTAGCGGTCCATGACGGCCAGGCGGGCGTCGCACTCGTTGTAGAAGTTGAGGAGGACATCGGCCCGGCTATTCAGCTTCCCCAGCGCCAACCGGAGTTTGGCCCGGAGTTCGGTGGCCACCTCGAACTGCCTCCGGGCCAGCTCGTTCTCCGGGCTCTGCTCCATGCGAACCTTCCAGTACGCGACCGACCGGCCGGCCTGGTCCAGAGCCCTCGTGAGCGACTCGCGAGCCTTTCCCCACTCCGTATCGCCCCCGAGCGTTCGCGACCGGTGTGACTCGATGGCCTCGCGAAACTGCCTGACCGCATACTGGTGGACGGTCTGGAGCACCTCCGCATCGCCTTCCCTGTAGGCCTTGAGCCGGTAGGACACCTGCATCCGGCGCCCGAATACCCAGCCGGCCGTGCCCAACGCCAGCAGCGGGAACGCGGCCAGGGGTGTGGCCATCACGGAAACCACCGAACCCAGGATGACCGTCGCGGCGAACACGGCGATCCACGGCTCCGCCCCCGATTCCCGCATCTCCTGCTCGAAGCAGCGCCGCGCGAGGTCGTCCAGCGACCCTGAGAGCTGAACCCCGGTCATCCCGCCACCCCCGCTATTCCCCCGTCAAGATTGCGCACGTCCTCGTAGCCCTCGGTGGAGAGCAGCTTCGCGACCTCCAGGCTCCTCACCCCCGTGTGGCAGTACACCACCACGGGCCGGTCGCGCGGGATCTCGTCCAGGCGGCCGTGCACCTCGCGCATCGGGACCAGCACGGCCCCCATGTGGGCCAGATTCATCGTGTTCCACTCCATCGGCTCGCGCACATCGAGGAGGAAGGGGCGTGGCGAGCCTGAAAGTACCTCGTCCAGCTCCTCCGCGCCGACATGCCCCACGCGTTCCTCGGCCTCGGGCGGCCCCGGTTCGGCCCCGCAGAACACCTCGTAGTCGATCAGCCCCTTCTGGGTCGGTTCGTCTCCGCAGACCGGGCAGTCGGGATCGCGGCGGATCTCCAGCTCCCGCCAGCGGTAGGCGAGTGCGTCGAAGATCTGAAGCCGGCCGATCAGCGGCTCGCCGACGCCCAGAATCAGCTTGATCGCCTCCATGGCCTGGGCCGCGCCGATCACTCCGGGCAGCGCCCCGAAAACCCCCGCCTCGGCGCAGTTGGGAATCAGCCCCGGCGGGGGGGGTTCGCGGAAGAGGCAGCGGTAGCACGGCCCGCCCTCGGTCGCGAAGATCGCGAGCTGTCCCTCCCAGCGGTAGACCGAACCGTAGACGTTGGGCTTCCCGGCAAGCACGCAGGCGTCGTTGACGAGGTAGCGCGTCGGGAAGTTGTCGCTGCCGTCGACGACGACATCGAATCGGGACACGATGTCGAGCGCATTGTCCGAGGCGAGCCGCAGCGCCCCGGTCTCGACCCTCACGTGCGGGTTGACGTCGTGCAGGCGGGCGCGCGCCGAAGCGACCTTGGGGGCCCCCAGCCCGGCGGTGCCGTGCAGGATCTGGCGTTGCAGGTTGGTCACGTCGACCACATCCGGATCCACGATTCCCAGCGTCCCCACGCCGGCCGCGGCCAGGTAGAGGGCCGCCGGCGACCCCAGCCCACCGGCCCCTACCAGGAGCACCCGGGCACCCTTGAGCCGCTCCTGTCCCTCCCGGCCCACCTCCGGCAGGACCAGATGGCGGGCGTAGCGGGCCAGCTCCTCCCGGGTCAGGGAGGCACGGGGATCACCACCTTCCACCACGCCCCCGTTCACCGCCGAACCCGAACTGCACGCCCAGGCTCAGGATCGGCCAGTACTTCACAAGGTCTCCCGCATCGCTGCGCAACGCTTCCTCCTCGGCCCGCAGATCGCGGCGAAAACGGCGAGTGGCGAGCACCCGCCCCTCGCCGGTGGCGCTCATCGCGAGGTCCGGCTCGTCCAGGAAGGCCACGCCCGCGTCCAGGAAGATCCCGAGACCCCTGCCCACATGCTGTCCCAGGCCGACCAGCACATACGGTGCCCACGACTCGGACATGAAGGTCGTCGACAGCCTGGTCACCTCCGGTGCGGTATAGGTGTTCTCCCCGATGTCGATCTCGGCGCCGCTCCGGAGCGTGATCGCGTAGACGGGGTCGTGCCTCTTATATAGGACCCCACCGCCGAGCCGGAAGTTGCCCACGGCCAGGTCGGCGCCCAGCGTGTAGACCGATTTCGGAACCGCGAAAGTGCCCGTCCGGTTGTCTGCCAGCCCCGAAAAGGACGTGATGTCGGCGTCGAAGCCCATCAGACCTGCCCCCGCCCGTAGCGAGAACACTTCGCTGGTGATCAGCACGACCTCGGCGCCGTGGCCGAGCGTGCCGGTGCGGGCGCCGATCGTCAGGTCCTGCAGCGCGCGCGCAGGAGGGGGCAGGATCGCCGTCGCAGCGGCGAATGCCAAAGGAGTGAGAAGGATTGCGCGTCGTTTCATTGGACCTCCGTCAGGATAGTGGTGAATACCTCGGCTTTATCGTCCCAAGCCGAACCGCAAGCCGATGCTTACGATGGGCCAGTAGTTGATCCACGCGCCAGCGTCATCCCGCACCTCCTGCTCCTCAAGCTCAAGATCGTCCAGGAAGTTCCGGGAGGCGAGCAGCGCGGCGTCGCCCGTGGCGGTCATGGAGAAGCTCGCGTCGGGGAGGATCACCGCCCCGATATCGGCGAAGAAGCCAAGCCCGAGCCCCGAGTGCGACCCGAAGCCCACCAGCAGGTACGGCGCGGTCCCTGCCCAGGCGAGCCGGGTAGTGAGGGTACCAACCTCCGGCTCGGTGTAGGTGCCTGCGCCGATGTCGATGGTGGCGCCGGGGTCGAGCGTGATCCGGTAGGTGGGGTCCTCCGACTTGATCAGCAGGCCCCCGCCGACGCGCAGTCCCCCCAGGGAGAAATCCGCGCCGAGGGTGTAGAACGCCTTCGGGAAGAACAGCCTGGCCGTGCGGTGGTCGGCGAGGCCGAACCGGCCGGTCATGTCGAGGTCGAAGCCGAGCAGGCCGGCCCCGCCCCGGAGCGTGATGCCGCTGCCCACGGGAACCGCGACCTCGGGTCCGATCCCCAGGGTACCGACGCGGCCGGCCACCGAGAAGCCGCCCTGCAGGGCGTGGGCGGATTGGGCTGCTGTCAGAAGCGGCAGCGTGCAGGACAGGATCAAGCGGATTCGCTTCAATGTGCTCTCCAAATCGCGAGGGACAGGTCAAGCCCGTTGGCGACTCGGGCTCTCGTCCGGCAACCGCGCGCCCGTTCACGGTTCCACATACTGTAACGCCGCACCTACGACGGTGCCCGGAGCTCGGTTCCAGAGGATGACGATACGAAAAACATAGTTGACATTGTGTAGGCCGTACCGTACCTTGAATACGAAGATTTTCGTGTATCGCAAGGAGCTGCGCGGCATCATTCAGCCGTTCAGGTGGACAGAAAAGGGATTTGAGCAATGCGAAACAGTTTCTTGCCCACGGTCGCAATCCCCCTTGCAATCGGACTCGCCCCCGCCGCCTGCGGCACCGACTCAAGCCCCCCCGCTGCCGGACCCGACACCGTCGTCGAAACCATCGGCGACACCACCGTGGTGCGGACCCTGTCGGGGAGCGTGTGGGGCGCGGAGGCCACCCTCGTTCCCGAGATCACCATCGGCAGGCTCGACGGCCCCGAGGAGTACATCTTCGGCTCAATCTGGTCGATCGCGGTGGACGATGACCGGAACGTCTACGTCTTTGACGAACAGGCCCATCACGTCCAGGTCTACGACTCGGAGGGGGTGTACGTCGAGACGCTGGGGGGACGAGGAGAGGGGCCGGGCGAATTCAGCCGCGCCGAGGCAGTCGCTCTCCTGCCCGACGGCCGGCTCGTCGTGCGGGATCCCGGCAACATGCGGGTCCAGGTGTTCGGCCCCGGCCCGGGGGAGCTGGACGAATGGGGATACAATCCCGGCAACCACGGTTCCATGGATCCGCTGTATGCCGACGGGCTCGGCCGCACGTATGTGGTAGCCCGTGATCTTTCGCGGACGGACTTCGTCACGCACCTCATCGTCCTGGGGCCGGACGGGACGCCGGTCGACACATTGCCGCAGCCGTCGAGCGATTACCACCAAGCTCGCCTGACGGCCGAGTACACCAGCGAGGGCGGAACCGGGTCAGCGAGTGCTCTCGTGCCCTTTTCTCCCAGATTGCTTTGGACAGTTCACCCCAACGGGCACTTCCTGACGGGTATTTCCACCCAATACCGCATCGAGCTGCCCCGCGACAACGGTGTGCTGAGGATTGAGCGCGCCTACGATCAGGTTCCGGTGTCGGAGGGCGAGCGGGACTACCAACGCGAACGCATCACGCGAAGCATGCGCGCCACCCAACCGAACTGGAGCTGGAACGGTCCGCCGATCCCGGACTACAAGCCGTCCTTCCAGGAGTTGCTGGCTGGCAGGAACGGGCGGATCTGGGTCAGGCTGTCGACCGAGGGGCAGGCCATCGAAAACGAGAACTACGACCCGGACAATCCCTATTCGCAGCCCATTTTCTGGCGCGAAGCGATTCGCTACGACGTCTTCGAGCCCGATGGCACCTATCTCGGCGTCGTGGTACCCCCAGATGACTTCGACAACCTGCCGCTCCCGGTCTTCGATGGGGACCGCGTGTGGGCGGTAACCACCGACGAACTCGGCGTCGAGCGGGTGATGCGCTACCGGATTGTGGTGGGTGACCCGGAATGAATGCGAAGCGTCGCGTAGGGAACATGGCGACCGGAAGCGCGGCGCTCCTCCTGGTCCTGGCCGGGGCCGCCGCCTGTGGCCCCGACTCGGGTCCGACCGGGACTACCCCCGATGTCGTTGTCGACACAATCGGCGACACCGCCGTGGTACGCACCCTGTCCGGCAGCGTGTGGGGAGAGGAGGCCACTCTGGTCCCGGAGGTCACGATCGGCCAACTGGACGGCCCGGACGAGTACCTCTTCGGCAACATATACGCCGTCACGGTGGACGACGATGGGCGGGTGTACGTCCTGGACGGACAGGCCAGGGACCTCCGCGTCTACGACTCGGAGGGCACCTACCTGGAGACGATGACGAGGCGCGGAGAAGGACCGGGTGAGCTCAACAACGCCATGTCGGTCGCAGTCCTGCCCGACGGGCGCATCATCGCGCACGACGTCGGGGACATGTTCGTAAAGGTCGTGGGACCATCGACCGCGGACCGGGAGCACTGGGCTTTCCCGGCGGGCGCCTTCGTCATCCCCGTCAAGCCGCTGCGCATCGACCGGAACGGCCGCATCCTCGTGGCATCCGCCGGAAGCTCGTCCGGAGACATCATCGAGTACGTCAGGGTCATGGGCCCGGACGGCCAGCTCCTGGACTCGCTCTCCCCCCCGGGCATCGGCTTCGAGCCGCCCTCCGTGGAAGTTCGCCTTCCCTTTGTGATGAACGGCCGGACAACGGCGTCACGATTCGTCCCGCTCAACGAGGATCACGACCCGGACGACCCGCGCTCGCAGCCGGTGTCGTGGGAGTCACCGGTGCGGTACGACGCGTTCGAGCCCGATGGCACCTACCTGGGTGCACTCGCCGTCCCCGAAGGCTTCCTCGCCTCACCGGCAATGCCGATCTTCGATGGCGAGCATGTGTGGGCGGTAAGCCGGGACGAACTGGAGGTCCAACGCGTGGTGCGCTACCGGATTGTGGTGGGTGGAGGGTAACGGGAAGCCACAGCCGCGCTTCCCGTTTTGACAGCAACGGTCCCAATCTCCATCGTCGTCCGACTGGCAAACGTGAAAGCACCGGAGATCGAATGTCGACGAGGACCGCGGTAACCGTTCTGGCCACGGCTGTCCTGGCCGCTTGCACCGCAGATGACCCTGCGCCGTCCAACGGAAGCGAGCAGCGGCACGAACAGCTGGTAGAAACGCGCGGCGACACCACCGTGGTGCGCACGCTGTCGGGCAGCGTGTGGGGTGCGGAAGCCACCCTCGTGCCGGAGTTTGCGATCGGTGAACTGGACGGGCCGGAGGAGTACCTGTTTCGGAACAATCCGCTCTTTCGCGGTGGACGACTACCGGAACGTGTACGTGTTGGACACACAGGCTCAACATGTCCAGGTCTTTGACTCGGCCGGCACCTATGTGAGGACGCTGGGGGGGCGGGGCGAAGGGCCGGGTCTCAGCTCCGCGACTTCTGTCGAACTCAGCTCCGCGACTTCTGTCGCCACCTTTCCTGATGGCCGCGTGCTCGTGCACGAAGCGTCCGCCATGCGTATCCAGGTGTACGGTCCCGGGCCGCATGAGACGCAGCGATGGACGTACACAGCGGCCGGCTTACCAACTCCTCCGAGGCCGGTGGAGGTCGACCGGCACGGCCGAGCATTCGTCGTGACAATTCAGATGAACCCGGGCGGCCGACTCGACCTTCCATTGATCGAAATCGGTTCGGAGGGCACGCAACAGGGCACGCTTCTCCCCCCCGGCGGCGATTTCGAGCCCCCCTCGCTGGAGCTCCAGCCTACCCTGGGAACCTTCACCTCGACGATATCGGTTCCCATCCCATTGACGGCACGCCACTATTGGGCCCTCCACCCCAACGGCCATTTCGTGACCGGGATCTCATCCGACTACCGAATTGACCTTGGGGCTCGACAGCGGCGTGCTCAGAATCGAGCGCGTCTTTGTACCGGTTGCGATATCGCCGGAGGAACGCACCCATCACCGCGAGGATATCATTCGCAGCATGCGGGTGACCCAACCCGACTGGCGCTGGAACGGGCCGCCGATTCCCGGGACCAAGCCACCGTTTCGGGGGCTCGCCGCCGGTCGGGATGGGCGCATCTGGGTTAGGTTGTCGACCGAAGCACAACCGGTGGAGAACGAGTTCTACGACCCGCAGAATCCCAACTCGGATCCGGTCTTGTGGCGGTCGCCGCTTCGCTACGATGTCTTCGAGCCCGACGGAACCTACCTCGGAGCCGTTGTCCCGCCCGAGGGCTTTTCCGGCGCGCGGCGACCGGTCTTCGATGGCGAACATGTCTGGGCGGTGACCCAGGATGAACTCGGCGTCGAGCGCGTGGTGCGCTACCGGATCGTGGTGGGCGGAGGGTAACGGGAACCCCTACCGCAGCGCGAAGCCCCGGAACCGCAAAATGTATGGTGGACATGACAAAAAGTAATGTTGTCTTTACATCGCGAACAGGTGGGGTGAAGCGGCGCCCGGATGTATCGCGGCTCGATTGGCGCCGGGTCTTGTCCACTGGCCGTGCTAGAACCCGCCTCCCGTACTGAATCCACCTCCACCACCACCAAACCCACCGCCGCTGCTGAATCCACCACCCCCAAATCCCCCTCCCGACCCGAACCCGCTGTCGCCGATCGGCCGGAAATTCTGGTGCCGGCGGAGCGTCCTGTAGAGCCGGCTGGACGAGTGCCGGCCGGCCATGAAGCCGAGCAGGAGCGCGTTCATGTTCAGCGAGTCGTCGAACTGGGAGCGGCGGCCGTTCCAGTCCTCCCTCTCGAAGCGGTCGCGAAGGTCCTCCAGCTCGCCCAGCCGGGACGCCAGGCTGGAGCGTTCCTCCTTGTGGTCGGCCAGCCGGGCACGGAGGTCGGCCAGCAGCGCGTCGGTCTCGCCGAGCCGCGCCACGAGCACGTCATCGCGCGGGTCCCGGGTCTCTCGCGCCATGGCCACGAGTTCACCCAGCGAACGCCCCTCCAGGTAGGCCTCGATGCCGTCGATCGCCGTCTCGAAGTACGATCCCCGCTCGTCGTGGAGCGCGGCCAGCTCCCCGGTAAGCGCCCGCAGCGCGGCCTCCGCATCCCTCAGCGCCTTGCGCGCCTCTTCCCGCTCCGCGTACAGCCTCTCCCCCCGCTTGAGCACCGGAGTCATGCCGTTGCGGTCGATCACACCCTCCTCCAGCTTCTCCAGCGGCGGGGCCGCGACCGCGAGTGCCTTCCGGTCCTTTTCGAGGGCCGACTCCGCATGGCCGGGCAGCGCGTTGAGCAGGTCGTACCTCCCCCGCACGGCCTCGTAGTCCGTCACCGACGCCACCCACCGGTCGAGGCGGCGGGTCAGCGCGTTCCCCGCGGCGACCCCGGTCCCGTAGCGACGGCGCGACAGGTACGCGAAGAACGGGTCGCGCTCGTACGCGGGCGTCTTCTCCTTCTGCTCCCGAAGCGCGGCTTCCCGGCGCTTCTCCGACGCCACGACCCGCGCCTCCAGCTTGCGCACCTGCTCGAAGAGGCGTTTCCACCTCGGCATCCCCTGCAGCTCCTCGAAGACGATCCGCGCCAGGCGCGCCCGCTCCCTGCCGGTCTCGTTCAGCGCCTCCGTCACCGTGGCCAGCGCGGCCTCCGCCCCCTCCACCACCCCACGCTGCTCCGGAATCGACCGCTCGACCTCGCCCAGGCGGTCCTTCTTGTCCTCATGGATCGCGCGGATGCCCGTCTCCATCCCGGCGAGCGTCCCCGCGACCGCTTCCTCGTTCATCCCCGGCAGGTGGAACTCGGCCAGTGCGCGCACCGTCGCCGCCCTGCGCTCGCCGCTCTCCGCCACCTGGCGCTGCAGCTCCTCGATCCGCTCCTCTTCGCGCGCCACCTCCGCCGCACCTTGCGGATGCGCCTGACCAGGTCGCGGTGCACGTCTCTCCCTGTATGCATGGCTACCACTCCGTGATCTGGCCGAGGTCCTCGTAGTTCCGCTCCGCGGTCAGGAATCCTCTCCGCTTGAAGCCGAAGTCGTCGTCGTCGATGAGGCCGTTGTCCTGCTTGTCGGCGGCGATCCGGTCGTACACCTCCTTCGGCACCCGCTCTGCCCACTCCATCACCCGGGCCGTGGTGCCGTCTTCCTCATTGCGGATCGCGACCTCCAGCCGCTGCCCGTCCGCCGCGATCGCCTGAACCCGCAGGTAGTAGTTGCGCACCCCCTCCAGTTCGGTGTGGTAGCGCCAGATGCCGCCGACGATGACGAGCTCGTACTCGGCGCCGATCTGCGCGTGGAGCTGCCGGTAGCTCTCCGCGGTCGCTTCGAGCCCATCGAGATCCCGCGCGGCCAGCTGCCCGTCCGCGCTGCGCCTCAGCTCGGCGGCCCGTTCGCCGGCGAGTTCCTCGACCGCTTCCGTCAGCACCGCCGCATGCAGGCCCACGATCTCGGCCGCCAGGGTGCGCAGCCGAGCATGGCGCTCGACCACAAAATCGGCACCCATGATGTCGCTGCGGGCGAACGCAAGACTGTTCCCGACGGCCTCCGCCCTCTGGTTCAGGCCGCTGATCGCGGCGCGGGTGAGTTCCCCGAGACCGGCCTCATCGGCGATCGGGCTCCAGGGTCGCGGCGATCTCGCCAGCTGGCTCTCGGCGGACGCGAGACCCGCCCTGAACGCTTCAACCTCTTCGGACGGCAGGTCCACCGGGATGCCGCGGGCACGCAGCGCCTGGATCTCGTCGATACCGGCGTCATGGGCCGTCTCCAGCGCGCCACCTCGGCCCGCAGCCGGTCGGCGTCGCGCTCGAGCGCGTTCGTGCGCATGGCGTCGGTGAGCGCGAAGCCGCCCCAGACGAGCGCGGCCACCCCGGCGGCGGGGAGCATCACCCGCTTCGTCACCCAACCGCGCCGGATGTACAGGAGTGCCAGCCGGTTCCCGAAACCGGGCCGCGGCGGAGTGAACGCGTAGCGCTGGGCGAGATACTCGTCGAGCGCCTCCTCGATCACCCTGGCGTCGACGAGGTCGCCCAACTCCTCGTACATGATCTGGATTTCGCGGATCGTGGCCTCGCGGTCGAGCGCTTCGTGCTCTTCCAGCGCCGCCTGCCGCTCGTGGATGACCTGCGCGGCGTCCATCACGCGCAGCACTTCCTTCGGGTTCAACAATCGTTCCGGCATGTTCATTGCCTGCTCCTGGTGCGCGGGCGGAGTGTCACCCGCGGCTCATACCCTCATCGGCTGCCGTTTCATGTACGTAGCCGAACGCCAAATCCATTCCAGCGGGCCGAAGCGGAAGCGCGCCAGCCACCAGGGCGACCAGGCCAGCTGCAGCGTCCAGATCGCGACCACGATCCCTACCTGGCCCGGTGCACTCACCCGCTCGAAGAGCCCGAGCCCATGCCCGTAGAATATCAGCGTGCAGATGATGCTCTGGGTGATGTAGTTGGTCAGCGCCATGCGGCCAGCGGCCTCCAGACGCCGCCGGAGCCAGGTCAGCCAGCCGCCCTTCACCATCAGCATGATCAGCGCTACGTACCCCAGGAAGACGCCGATCGACCCGACATAGTTGAGCAACTGCGTGTTGAACATCACCTGGTCCCATTCGAGGTCGGGCCGGAACACGGCCGAAGCGCCCCAGGCACACAGCGGCAGACCCGTAACCAGACCGAGCGCCGCCATCCAGCGGTAGAACGCCGTGGAGCGGGCGCCCGTGACGACCCCCAGCCGGTAGAGCGCCATGCCCACCAGCATCAGACCTCCGGCGCGCCAAAGCACATAGAATGGGAAGACGGCGCCGATCGCGAGCAGGTACAGCGAAGACCGCTCAGGCAACTGGTCGGTCCACGAACCCCGGAAGGTGGCGATCTCGGCGTCGATAACCTCCTGCGCAGGGGCCCATTCGGCCATCAGGTCGGCCCGCTCCGCCTCCGGCAGATAGGGCAGGGCGAGCGCGAAGAGTCCCAGAAGGATGACCACTACCGAGACCGCTGCCCCGCCGAGCCAAAGCTGCCGCCGGGGGGCGAGGTTGCGCAGGGGGTAGAGAAGGAAGCCGCACAGCGCATAGGCGACGAGGACGTCACCGTGCCAGATGAGGAAGGCGTGCATGAGGCCGATCACGAGCAGCCAGAGCTGGCGGCGGTAGTGGAGGCCGGTGCCGGAGAGGCCGCGGCTGGCCATGCGCTCGCTCATGATCGCTATGCCCGACGCCGAAGAGCAGCGAGAAGATGGAGATGAACTTGGTGTCGGCGAAGAGGTAGATCGCAGCCCACGTCCACTGGTCGGCAGCTTCCAGGATGCGGCCGGAAGCGGGGTTCGTATACGCGGAGGAAACGCGCGCGAAGCCCTGCATGTTGACGATGAGGATGCCCAGCACGGCGAAGCCGCGCAGCACGTCGATCGCGGCGATGCGTTCGGATTGGGTGACGGGGGTGGTGATGGGGCCTCCGGGGTGGGGGGTGGGTGTTGTGCACGTTGAGTCTACCCCCACGGCCAACGCATGTGCCAGCCGCCGGCCGGACCCGTGGGGAGGCAGCCTGCAGCCGGAAGCGATATCATGAGTGAGCATTGCGGCATGGCGCGCGGGCGCGGGCGCCTGAATGGTCGCGCCGCCGACAGTCCAGGGGGGATCATATGAAGAATTCGAGTGCGGGATCGAGGGCCGGAGCTGTGGCTCTGGCCGTGGTGTTGAGTACCGCAACCATCACGGTTTGCTACGCCCAGGAGCCGATTCCGGGCCTGACCGCGTTCACCAACGTGAATGTGTTGCCGATGTCATCGGACGCGGTACTGCCCGGCCAGACCGTGGTCGTGCAGGACGGGGTGATCACCGCGGCAGGACCCGCGGACGAGGTCGACGTGCCCCGCGGGGCCACCGTGATCGACGGCGAGGGCCGGTACCTCATGCCGGGGCTCGCCGAAATGCACGCGCACGTTCCGCCCGGGGCCAACCCGCCACGCGAAGATGTCGAGGACATCCTCTTCCTCTACATCGCAAACGGAATCACGACGATCCGTGGAATGCTCGGCTCGGCCTACCAGATCCCCCTCGCGGGCGAACTCGAGCGCGGCGAGGTGCTCGGCCCGAACTTCTACGTCGGCGCGCCATCGCTCAACGGCGGAACCGCGCCCACGCCCGAGGCGGCGGAGACCCTGATCCGCGCACACGTGGAGGCCGGCTACCACCTGCAGAAGATCCATCCGGGGGTGCCGCTCGCGGCGTGGGACCACATGGCGGGGGTCGCCCGGGAGGTGGGCCTCACCTTCGGCGGGCATGTCCCGCAGGATGTCGGGCTGGTCCATGCGATCGAGACCGGCATGTCGACCGTCGATCACCTCGACGGGTACGTCCAGGCGATCGCGTCCGATGACGTGCAGGCTCAGGTGAGCGTCGGCCAGGTCAGCCTCGGTGGGTTGGCGCGTGGGGTGGACGAGGCCAGGCTCGAAGAGATCATCCGCCTCACGATCGAGCACGACGTCTATGTGGTGCCGACGATGTACCTGTGGGAGAACCTGTACGGTGCGCCGGATACGGACCAGATCCTGCAGCAGCCCGAGATGAAGTACGTGTCGCCCCAGACCCGCGAGGGCTGGCGGAGGCGGGGGTCGGGGGGTGGCCAGAGCGACCCCGAGGGCGTGGCCGCCTTCTTCCAGCTGCGAAAGCGCGTCCTGAAGGAACTCTCCGACGCTGGTGCCGGGATCCTGATGGGGACCGATTCCCCGCAACTCTTCAACGTGCCCGGTTTCGCGCTGCACCGGGAGCTACAGGTGATGTCGGACGCCGGGATGTCCAACTACGAGATCCTGAAGAGCGGGACGGTCACGGTAGGCGAATACGTGGCGTCACACCTGGGACTCGACGGCAACTTCGGGACGATCGCGGAAGGACAGCGCGCCGACCTGGTGCTCCTCGGGTCCAACCCCCTGGAAGAGCTGGCGAATCTGTTCGACCGCGTCGGGGTGATGGTGCGGGGGCGGTGGGTGTCGGCTGAAGAGATCGATGCCGGGCTGGAGGCGCTGGCCGCGAAGCACTCGGGGTAGGCAAGTTTACGCAAGCTCCGGTGTTATCACAGGACGTGGAGATGATAACAGAGGGCAAGGTGCCGAATGCGCAGACCCGCGAGCGACCCCCTTTGGAGCGGTCGATCCGGCGGTGTTACGAAGGTTGTTGTCGACAGCAGCCCTTTCACCCGTTAAGGTAGGCACTCCCTCTGGTACGGCCAGACCGAAAACCTTTCGGAGTTCCTCATCACCGTCATCCGCACCAACCTCCAATCGGAGCACGATCATGAAACGACCGCTCATCGCGCTGGCAGCACTGCTTGGTTTGGCGGCACCGGCCCAGGCGCAGGAAGTCTGGACCCGCACCAACGACGCCACCGATCACCTTGGCCATCCCTCCACGCTGTACCGGCAGTACGGGGTATCCGTCGATCGGCAGCATCCCGGCAGCGCGGAGCTGCTCGTGCACTGCCACGACTCGTCCGAGGACCTCGGCGAGGTCACCGAGGTGGCTGTCATCATCCACGATTCGCAGGAGGTCGAGTCGACGGTCGGGGATCTCATGGTCAGGCGGATCGACAACCAGACCCGCACTCTTCCGATCTTCTGGCTGAACGCCGGCGACAGCCACATCATGGCCGTAGTCCACGAGGGACACGGCGACTCGAGGAACATCCTCGACCAGCTTCGCATCGGCGACTACATGATCGTTGATGCGACCACGGTCAACGGCGACGTGCTGGAGTACCAATTCGGCCTCAGAGCATTCTCCGCCGCGGGCGGCGACCAGAACAGCGTCTGCACCTCGATCGGGTCGGTGGCGGGCCACCCACTGACACCTCATCAGTGAGCTCCATCATGAAACTGCAGAAATGATGGAGGCTCAGGTGGCGCTGCCGTGGGGGGACGACGAGGTCCTGGTGTTCTCCTGGAACCCGCTTGCCGCCCAGAGCTTCCGGCGGGACGACGGCCAATTCGTGGAACGCTATCCCCTGAGAAGCTTCCGCCTTCGGCCCCGCAATACGGGGACCGCAGCGGTGGTGTGTGGTCGAGACCGTGGTGATCGACTCGGGGGAACCGTGGCTGAGTGGTGCGGAATACGGCGACCGCAGCGCGATTCGCCGGCTCGCACCCAGCCATCTGATTCGAGGGCGATCTGTTGCTGGTTCCGGATCAGGTGATCCGCGGGGGCGACGCCGAGACCGTCGTCCGGCGGATCAAGGTTGAAACCGACGACTGCGAGTGGGTACCATTGAGCCGTTGAGGGGACGCGGCAGCCCCGGCGGTTGACCGAGTCCCAACGGCGGATCCGGCGGTCTTACGAAGATTGTCGTTGACAGCAACCCTTTCACTCGTTAAGGTAGTCACATGGTTATGTACGAAATTCTTCGTGACCAATTCCTCAGACTCCGGACAACGATGACGGCTTCCCTGCCCCTCCTGCTGCTTGCGGCGTGCGCCGCCGACGCGGGGCCTTCCGACCCGGACGGCCCCCTCCTCGTCGACGGCGGCACGGTTGTGGTGATGGACGACGCGGGAACGGTCATCGAAGGCGGCGCGGTCCTGGTCGAAGGCGACCGCATCACCGCGCTGCTCGGCCCGGACGATCCCCGCCCCACCGGCGCCACGGTGATCGACGCCACCGGCCACCTGGTCATCCCCGGCCTGGTCAACACGCACGGCCACGCGGCGATGTCGCTGCTGCGCGGTCTCGCCGACGACCTCCCGCTCATGACCTGGCTCAACGACCACATCTTCCCGGCGGAGGCCGCGCTGGTCGCCCCCGACTTCGTCTACTGGGGGACCCTGCTCTCCTCGGTCGAGATGCTGAAGGGCGGGACGACAACCTTCGCGGACATGTACTACTTCCGTGACGACATGGCCCGGGCGACGATCGACGCCGGCATCCGCGCGGTCACCGGCCCGCACGTGATCGGCTTCCCCACCCCCGACTTCGCCTCGCCGGAGGAGTCGCTCGCCGACGCGGCGGAGTTCATGGAGCGCTACCAGGATCATCCCACGGTGGTGCCCGCGGTCGCCGCCCACGCGCTCTACACCACGCCGCTCGCCGACGTCGAGGCCGCCTTCCGGCTCGCCGAGCGTTACGACGCCCCCTTCCAGATCCACGTGGTGGAGGACCCTTCGGAAGACGTGACCGCCCGCGAACTCACCGGGATGGGCGTCGTCGAGGCCCTCGGCTCGATCGGCGCGCTCCGGCCCGGGACGGTGCTCGCGCACTCGATCTACCTGTCGGACGAGGACATCGGGCAGATCGCGGAGAGCGGGGCCGGAATCGCGCACAACCCCCAGAGCAACATGAAGCTGGGCGTGGCGAGGGCGGCCCCGGTCGCGGCGGCGCTGGAGGCGGGGATCCCGGTGGGGATCGGCACGGACGGGCCCGCCAGCAACAACGACCTCGACATGTTCGACGAGATGGACGCCGCCGCGAAGATCCAGAAGTTCATGCTGGGCGACCCCGCGGTCCTTCCGGCGGAGACGGTCTTCCGCATGGCCACGATGGGCGGCGCGCGCGTGCTGAACCTGCACGACGAGATCGGGTCGCTGGAGCCGGGCAAGCGCGCGGACATCGTGCTCGTGGACACGCGGCGCCCCGGGCTGACCCCACTCTACCGCGTCTATTCGCACCTCGTGTACGCGGCGCGCGGCAGCGACGTGACCACGGTGATCGTGAACGGCCGCGTCGTGGTGCGCGACCGCGAAATCCTCACCGTCGACGAGGAGGAAGTGATGGAACGCGCGCGCGGGTTCGGGGACCGTGTCCGGGAGGTCATGGCCGAGGTGGCGGCTGGAGGCGAGCGATGAGCAGCGAGCAGCGCAAACGGACGAGGCGGGAACCGAAAGGCTTCACGGACCGCGAACTCGACATCATGAGCGTGCTGTGGCGCGACGGGTCGGGGACGGTGGCGGAGGTGCGCGAGGCGCTGGGCGAGGACGTCGGCTACACGACCGTGCTCAAGATGCTCCAGATCCTCGAGGAAAAGGGCGCCGTCGGCCACAAGCAGGAGGGGCGCGCCTACCGCTACCTCCCGCTCGTGGAGTCGGAGCGGGCGGGGGGACGGGCGCTCAGCCGGATCGTGAACAAGATCTTCCACGGCTCCGCGGAGATGCTGCTCGCGACGCTGGTGGAAGGCCGCGAGTTCACCGAGGAGGAGCTGCGGCGCATGAGGGCCGTGCTGGACCGGGTGGAGGGGAGGGGGGAGTGAACGGGTGCATGGGAAAAGAGTCTACTCGAACGGAGGCTGAAGACGATGAGCGAGAAACGTAGGAAACTGGCCGTGGGCCACACGGTCGTGCTCTTGGGTGTGGCCATCGGGGCGCTGGTTGTCGCCTGTGATGCGCCCGTGCCGACGGAGCTGCGGGAGGCGATCGACGAGGTGGTTGCCAACGAAGCCGGGGAAGGCACGGTCCCCGTCCTGGCGAACCGGCCCGCGCAGTCGCCCCTGGCAAAGTGGTTCGATTCCGAGGCCGTTCCTCTCGTGTTTGTACGATGTCCGCGTCGAGACTCCCGAGGGCCTGCCCGAAGCGGTCCGGCGGTGGATCGAGGGAGGCCGTGACGACGACCTGGCGCGACGCGTGAAAGTGGTCAGGGCCACTCAGGCCAGGGAACTCTACGGGGAAGTGGGCGCGAACGGAGCGATCTTAATCTTCACGGGACAGGATGGAGCAGACGCCGGCTGGCGTATGTGTTCGGCCCCGCTGACAAGCACGTCGAGGCCGCTCGTAGTCGTGGACGGCCAGCGGGTGCGGCTCCCTGCAGTCCCGTCGAAGCTGCCCCCCTATCATTTCGGCTGTGCAGTCTTTGGAGCCTTCGTCATGAGCCATGACATCGAGAGCTTCGAGATCCTCAGGGGTGCGGCGGTCGCGGCGTACTACGGGGAAGGGGCCGCAAGCGGGGTCATCCAGATCGTCACGAAGCAACCCGGCTCCGCCCGGTAGCGCCCGGAGTGCCTGACGAATGATCGACTGGATGCTCTACGCGGCGTTGGTCGCGGGGCTGGTCGCCGGGGGCGCGCTGGCGCTCGAGCGCCTGGTGGGTACGTCCGGCCGGCCGCGCAGATTCGTGTGGCTGGCGGCACTGGCGCTGGCGGTTGCGATCCCGGCGACCGGGGGCGACCGCCAGCGAGGTGCGTCCGCGGTGCCGGAACCGACTCTGGCCGAGCCTCCTGCAATCGGCGATGCACCGGCAAGGAATCACTGGATCGTGATCCCGCCGCTCCCAGTCCCCGAGGGGGCGCAACCGGCGAGAATCGCGGTGCTCATCTGGGGCGCCAGTTCGCTGGCCTGCATGACCGCCCTGGGCGGAGTCCTTGTGGCGGTAACCCGGAGACGCCGCCGGTGGGAGCGCAGGCGGGTGGATGGCTCGCCCGTGTACGTGTCCCGCCGCTTTGGTCCGGCATTGGTCGGCGTCGCGAAGCCAAGCGTGGTCGTTCCGGCGTGGGTAGTTGCGCTGGAACCGCCGGAACGGGCTGCGATCATCCGGCACGAGGCCGAGCATGCGCGGGCACGGGACCACCTGACGCTGCTCTGCGGGAGCCTCGTGGCCGCGGCGTTCCCCTGGAGCCCGGCAATCTGGTGGATGTACCGGCGGCTGCGCGCCGCCGTGGAGATGGATTGTGACCAGCGCGTGATCGCCGGCGGGATCGGCGCCGCCGACTACGGTGCCGTTCTTCTCCAGGCGGGATCCCGTTTCCACACCCGCTGGGGGTTTGTTCCGGCGATGGGTCAACCAACGAGTCTGCTCGAACGGAGGCTGAAGACGATGAGCGAGAAACGAAGGAAACTGGCTGTGGGCCACGCGGTCGCGCTTGTGGGTGTGGCAATCGGAGCGCTGGTTGTCGCGTGCGATGCGCCGGCGCCAACGGAGCTGCGGGAGGCGATCGAGGAGGTGGTCGGCAACGAAGGCGGGGAAGGCACCGACGCCGGCCTGGCGAACCAGCCCGGGGAATCGACGCTGGCAAAGTGGTTCGATTCGGACGCCGCTCCACTCGTGTTCGTAGACGATGTCCGCATCGACACTCGCGAGGACCTGCCCGAAGCGGTCCGGAAGTGGGTCGAAGGAGGCCTTCGTGACACTGATCTCGTGGCACGTGTCGAAGTGGTCAAGGGCACTCAGATCTATGGAGGGGGCGAAGAAGCCGCGAACGGAGCGATCTTCATCCTCACGGGACAGGATGGACCAGACATCGGTCCGCGTGTGCTTCCGGCCCAGCGGGCAAGCGTGCCGATGCCGCTCGTCTTCGTGGACGGCCAGCGAGTGCCGGCCCGTGAAATCCCATCGAACCTGACCCCCTATCAATTCGGTCAGGCATTCACGGAAGCAGCCTTCTTCCAGGACCTCGCGAGCCTGGACATCGAAGGCCTCGAAATCATCAAGGGCGAGGCGGCCAGGGCGTTGTACGGCGAGGAGGCATCGGGCGGGGTCATCCACATCGTCAGGAAGGATTCCGGCACCGGCCGGTACTCACCTGGAGGATCTGACGAATGATCGCATGGATGGGCTACGCGGCTCTCACTGGAGGGTTGATCGCGGCGGGCGCACTGGCGCTTGAACGACTGGTGGCTTCGGCGGGGAAGCCGCGCCGGTTTGTCTGGCTCGCTGCGCTGTCGCTGGCGGTGGTTGTGCCGCTGCTGGGTAGCCCAAGAAAGTCTCTGCCAGCCGCGGACATTCCCGTCTTGGCACCCGCGGAACCCGCCGCACCCGCGATGGTGCAGTTGGAGCGCGCGCCGGGCTTCCTGCCATCCCTGCCGATCCCGGCCAGCCGAACCGCGGCGCGGACGGCCGGCATCGCGTGGGTCGCCGGATCCGCGGCGGCGCTGATCGCCCTGTTCGCCGTCCTGGTGGTCGTGGCATGTGCCCGCCGCCGCTGGCCGCACCGCCGTGTCAGTGGCACCGACGTCTACCTGTCCCGCCGCTTCGGCCCCGCTCTGGTGGGGATCGTGGCGCCGAAGCCCGTGATCCCCTCCTGGGTCCTGGAGGCCGAGCCGGAAGCACGAGCCACCATCCTGCGCCACGAACAGGAACACGCCCGGGCCCGCGACCACCTCGCCCTGCTCTACGCCGGGCTCGTCGTGGCGGCATTCCCGTGGAGCCCGGCGATCTGGTGGATGTGCCGGCGGCTGCGCGCCGCCATTGAAATCGACTGCGACCAGCGGGTCATCGCGGGCGGGATCGGCGCCGCCGACTACGGCGCGGTGCTCCTGCATGCGGGATCCCGGTCACAAGGCCGCTGGGGATTCGCCCCGGCGTTGAGCCAACCCAGGAGTCTACTTGAACGGAGGTTGAGAACGATGAGCGAGAAGAGAAAGAAACTGAACGCGGCGCACGGTGCGCTGCTGGCGGCCGCGGGTCTGGTTGCTGTGGGCATCGCCTGCGACATGCCCGCCCCGACCGAGCTTGATGAGGCCATCGAAGAAGTGATCGCGGACGGCTCCAACGCCGACGATGCGCGTGCCGGTCTCCGCGCCGCGGGTCCGCAGCCCCTGGTGTTCGTGGACGGGGTCCGAGTCGAGGATCTCGCCGAAGCGATCGCTGGAAGTCGGGTGCAGTCGGCTTCCTCCGGGCCAATCCTGGGCATTCATGTCGTCAAGGGCCCGGAGGCCACCGCAACCTACGGCGAAGAGGCGGCCAACGGGGTCGTCAATGTGTACACGCGAGATCCGCAAGCGAAGTACGATTACACTTTGACCGGATCAGGCACCCGGGAGCCGTCGTCGGGCGGAATCGCGTTCTCGGGTTCGTCATTCCCCCAATGGAGCGTTGCGCCTGGAAGCCCGCCGCGCCGATCATTCTCACTAACCGCCGCGCAGGCTTCCTTCAGCGGCATGCCCGCATCGTTCACCACCAACGCGGGCGAGCACCTCCTCTACGAAACGGCCCGGGCCGTCGACTGGCCCGGGGAAGCGCAAGCGGTGCCAGGGGCGGGCGAGAACGGTCGGGGAGACGACACGGTTCTGGCCCTGGTAGGCGGCCTGCTGGAGTCGGCGGAAGTCGTCCAGGGAGCCATCCTGTTCTCGAAGACCGGCGATGTTCTGGGCAGAATCTCGGTCACGAAGGATGACGAGGAGTGATTCCCCCCAGCGTGTACCCGGCGGACCCGGGCACATGGCTCACCGCGGGATTCCTGGCGGTACTCGGAACCGCTGGCCTCCACGCCCAGGAGGTGGTCGATCTCCCCGCTGAAGACCGCATCATTTCAGCCGACTTCGAACTGGTGTTCCGCATCGGATCGGCCGAGGCCGAGGCCGAATGGGAACAGTTCACGGCGATCCGGCACATGGGCTTTGACGGCGCGGGCAACCTCCGCATGATGGACGCTCCGGGACCCGAGCCCGGCACCCGCATCGTGATCGTCGACGCTACAGGTCGGCATGTAGGCAAATTCGGTCGCCACGGCGACGGTCCCGGCGAGTTCGGCATGCCCCTGTGGATGGCGGTGTGGCCGGACGGGGGAATGCTCGTCGAGGACATCATGCGACGGGGATACCACGTCTTTGGCCCCGCGGGCGATTTCGAACGGTTGGTCAGGGAGGAGTTGGGTCGCAACATGCGATCGGGGCGCACCGGCACCCGCACCCTGTTTGGCGGCTCCTGGGATGATCCGGCCGATGAAGGGCGTCCCATCCTTCGTTTCGACCTGTCGTCGGACGAGGTGAGTTCCCGTACGCTGGTGGATGCCTGGACGCCGCGCAGGACGAGCGAGGGTCGCAACGGCACGGTGACCGACCAAGAGGATCTGGTCAAGCGCGAGTGGGGCTTCGAACCGGCGCTACTGCTGGACGCGCTGCCGTCGGGCGGAATCGCGTTCTCGGACTCCTCGGCCTATGCCATCAAGGTGACTGATCCATCGGGCGCGATTTCGCGCGTCATCCGACGACCCATACTGCCTGTGCCCGTCACCGAGGAGATACGACGCGCAGAGCGTGAGCGCCGCCTGGAGGCGGGGCGGAACCGGACGGTGACCGTGAGAGGGGAACCGGGTCCGGAGGCATTGGCAATGATGAACTCCTTGCTCGCTGCCCAGGAGGCGGAGGTCGAGAACATGCGGTTCTTTCCCGAGATGCCGGTGATCGAGTCGCTGCGGGCTACGTGGGAGGGTACGCTCTGGGTTCAGCGGAGCACGGAGCCGGGCGCGAACGAACCGGGTCCCATCGACGTGATCACGCCGGACGGACGCTACATCGGCACCTTTCCCCGAGGTCACCTCGCCATGCCGGATGCCTTCGGGCCGGACGGACTCGTCGCCTTCATCGAGACGGACGAGCTCGATGTTCCTGTCATCACCGTGAGGCGAATTCCAGCCGCGATCCGCTGAGCTCACCCCAGGAGGCAGCATCATGACCCTTCGATCTTCCACCACCATCGTGCTGATGGGCCTCGCTTTCGGCTCGCACAACCACTCGCTCCAGGCCCAGCAGGTCATCGAAGTGACCGGCCAGGACCGCCACCTCGACGCCGCTTTCGAAGAGGTCTTCCGTGTGGGTGCGCTGGATGGCGAACCATGGGAGATGTTCGGCACCGTGCGCACTGCCGCCTTCGATGGCGGCGGCAACCTCTACCTCCTTGACGGATCGGGCGGCGTGACCGGTCGCTGGGTGGACGCTCGAATCCTGGTGTTCAACTCCTCCGGCAAGTTCGTGCGCGAGTTCGGTAGCACGGGACAGGGGCCCGGCGAGTTCAATGTGCCGGTGGCGATGGCCGTTCTGCGGGACGGCACGTCCGTGGTCAGCGATATTGGCCACAGAGCGTACCAGCTCTTCGACGAAGCCGGCGAGTTCGTCCGCGCGGTGCGGGTCGGTGGGGCGGAGCTTCCGATCCTCTATGCCAACGACATGCACGCCGACCCGCGGGGTACCGGTGTGTATGCCCTGGCCACGCGCGCCGGCCCCACCATGGGGCGTGCCCCGGCGAACTCAAGACCGGTCCTGCGGCTGGATCTCGGGAGCGACGCCATGAGCGCCGACACGGTAGCGAAGGGGTGGTCGCCACCTCCTCCCGAAACCGCCGACGGAGAGGTGGAGGGCGTGGTCATCCAGGGCCGGCGGGTCACCTACGCGGAGCTTGGCATGGGTCAGGCGATGGTCTTCGAGCCGGAGGTTCTGGCGGCTGTTCTTCCGGATGGCCGTGTCGTGTTCTCGGACTCGTCGGCCTACGCACTCAAGGTGACCGGCGATGGCGACCCGGGGGTTGCGCGCATCATCACGCGGCCGCTCGATCCCGAGCCCGTGACGCCCGCGATCGAGAGAGCCGAAACGGACCGCCGGGACTCCGTGCGCGTTGCTCTCGGCGCCCCAGCCGCAGGGCAGAGAATGCTGCAGCTCCCGGGTCCCGACGGAACACCGGAAACGGTCTCGATCGACATGCCCGAGCCCGCCTTCTATCCCGAACTCTCGATTCTCCACGCCCTCGCCACCACATGGGACGGCCACATCTGGGTTCAACGCCGCGGCCCGTATCCGGAAACGGACGGTCCCATCGATGTGCTCACCGCCGATGGCGACTACATCGGCACCTTCCCCGCAGGCACGCCGGGCATACCCGCCGCCTTTGGCCCCGAGGGTCTCGTCGCATTCATCGAACTCGACGAGCTGGATGTCGCGACGGTGGTCGTGCGGAGACTTCCGGCAACACTTCGCTGACGCAATGTCCGGCCGGGCGCATGCGGGCTGCCGAACCCGCAAGAGACGTTTCAGCTGAAACGTTTTCGGGAGGTTTCAGAGCACGGCCGGCCCGGGGAGCCGCTGACCCGGGGCATGGCCGCCCCGAGGAGCGGCTGACCTGGCAGCGTATTGCGACTTGCTACAAGTCGTATTACACTCTCACCATGAGTACCTTCTCACTGAAGCTGCCGGACGACATGTACGCCGCGCTGGCCGCCGAGGCCAAACGCCGCAACATCACCCGATCCGCCCTGGTGCGGGAGATGATCGACCGGGCGCTCGAGTACGACGCTTGCGCGGCGCCACCGAACTGCGCACAGCTGGCGGGCGATCTCGTGGGCGGCTTTCGCAGCGGACGGCGTGATCTGGCCACCGACGAGACCCTGCTCGAAGAGGCCATGATCAGCGACGCCCACAGGAATGCGCCCGACCGTCGTCGTTGATACGGGCCCCATTGTCGCGCTCATCGACGCCGACGAAGCGCGGCACGATTGGGCGCGCAGCCAGTTCGAGTCGCTGCGAGCTCCCTTGCTCACCTGCGAAGCCGTCCTCTCGGAGGCATCGCTGCTGCTGCGGCGAGCCGGGGCGGATCCGGGCCTTCCGGTGAGGCTCGTGCGGCGGGGCGTACTGGAGGTCGCCGGTGTCTTCGACTCGGATGCGGACGCGGACGCCCTTGCGCGCTTGATGCGCCGATACGCGGATGTCCCGATGTCGTTTGCGGATGCCTGTCTGGTGCGCATCGTCGAGAGAACCCCGCACGGCTCCGTCATGACCCTCGACTCCGGATTCCGCATCTACCGCCAGGCGCGGCGGCGCACGATTCCCCTCCTCATCCCTTGAGGAAGCTTGCCAGGTCGTGAGAACGCTTCGGTGGGTGACGACCTGGGCCAGGGCCACTCCCGGGAAGCCGGTCCGCGGTGTGATCACCGAGGACATCCTCATCGGTCGCGGGGACGCGGCAATCCAGGCACGCCGCCACCGCCCGGCGTCACCCGGACGACCGCTTCCCGGCTGGGTGATCCTGCACGGCGCCACCCGCCCGGGACCCGATCACCCCGCAATCGTTCGCTTGGCGGGGGCACTGGCCGGTGCCGGCGGACACGTGCTGGTTCCCGAGGTGCGCGAGTGGCGCGAGCTGCAGCTGGATCCGGCTCCCGCGCGGAAGGCCCTGCGCCTGGCCGTCGAGCACATGGACAGCGACCCGGGCGTCCGGCGTGGAGGCGTCGTCCTCGTGGGGCTGTCGTTCGGCTGTCCCCAGGCCCTGGTCGCGGCGGCCGATCCAGCCGTGAGCGGCCGGGTGCGCGGCGTGCTCGGATTCGGCAGCTACCACAGCCTTCAGGACGCGATCCGCTTCGGACTCACTGGCCAGTTCGAGTGGCGGCAGCGAACCGGGTATCTGTGGCCCGACCCCTATGGGCGCTGGGTGGTCGGGGCCAACTATCTGCATCGGATCCCCGGGTACGAGGGAGCAGCGGACGTCTCGCGGGCGCTGCGGCAGCTCGTGGCCCTTGCCGGGGACCGCGGGGTCATGGCCTGGGAACCGGGCACCGACCCGATCAAGGCCGACCTGCTGGCCTCGTTGCCGGCGGGCAACAGGTACCTCTTCCGACTGTTCGCACCGGACGCGGCGCGCGATCCCGACCCGGGCCTTGCCGCCGAGATTGCTCCCCAGCTCGCGGAGGCGGCCAGCGCCGCGCACCCCGGGCTGGAGCTGTCGGCCACCTTTCCCGCCGGCTCGTTGCCCCCGGTCCGCCTCATTCACGGCCGCCACGACCACCTCATCCCCTTCACCGAGACCCTCGCGCTGGAACGCTTCCTCCGGAAACGCGCCGACGTGGCCGCCACCGTCACCGACCTCTTCGCCCACTCCAGGGGGTCGGGGAGGAGGATCGTGCGGCCGAGAGAGGCGGTGCGGTTCGTCATGGCGATCAGGGGGGCGTTGGCGCTGGGCGGTGCGTAAGGCTGGCTCACGCCGGGGGTCACCGGGCGCCGGTCCAACATTTGGAGCACAAGCTTGATCCCCCCCGCGACCCAACCGAGTTTCAGGATTCCAGTGACCGCGTTTCCCTTCACCCACGGACCCACATGACCATGCTACACGGCCACTTCTTGCGCAGCCGGATCCGGCGTCCGGCCTGGCTCACCGCCGGCCTCATCGCCGCCGGTCTGACCACCTCGCTTCTCCCCCCCGCCCCCCTCTCCGCCCAGGTCACCACGGCCCAGCTCGACGCGCTGCGCCCCCGCAACATCGGCCCGGCGGTGATGAGCGGCAGGATCGTGGACCTGGCCGTCGCGGAGTCGGACCCGATCAAGTTCTACGTCGCGTCCGCGACCGGCGGCGTCTTCAAGACGAGCGACAACGGCATCACGCTGATGGCCGTCTTCGAGAACGAAGGCACCCACTCGGTCGGCGCGATCGCACTCCACCAGCGCGACACGGCGATCGTCTGGGTCGGGACCGGGGAGCGCGCGAACCGGCAGAGTTCGTCGTGGGGTGACGGCGTCTACAAGAGCACGGACGGCGGCGAGACCTGGACCAACATGGGGCTGCGCGACAGCCGCCATATCGGGCGCATCGCGCTGCATCCCGACGACGCGGACCTGGTATACATCGCCGCGATGGGCCACCTCTGGGGGCCGAACGAGGAGCGCGGCCTCTACCGCAGCCGCGACGGGGGCATGACCTGGCAGCCCATCCTGCAGATCGACGAGCACACCGGGGTGGTGGACGTCGCGCTCGATCCGGGAGACCCGAACATCGTCTACGCCGCGACCTACCAGCGGGCGCGGCGCGCGTGGGGGTTCCACGGCGGCGGCCCGGGGAGCGCGCTGTACCGCAGCATGGACGGGGGCGACAGCTGGGAGCGGCTCAGCGGGCCGGGAGCCACGAACGGAGCCGGCGCCGCCCGCGGTCTCCCCGAAGGCGACCTCGGCCGCATCGGCATCTCCATCTACCGGAGCGACCCGCGCATCGTCTACGCCAGCGTCGAGCAGGGCTACCGCTACAACGCGTCGACCGCCTACACCGAGCGCCGGGCCGGGATCTACCGCTCGGAGGACCGCGGCGAGACGTGGGAGCTGATGAGCGACTGGAATCCCCGCCCCATGTACGCCAGCCAGATCCTGGTCGACCCCAGCGACGACCAGCGCATCTACATGATGAACAGCTACTCCTTCTCGGACGACGGGGGGCGCACCTTCACCTCCCCGCGACAGAGTCTCCACGGCGACGACCGGCTCGTCTGGGTCAACCCCGCCGACTCCCGCCACGTGATGAAGGCCGACGACGGCGGGCTCGGCATCTCCTACGACCGGGGGCTGAGCTGGCTGTACATCTCGGACCTGCCGGTGAGCCAGTACTACCGCGTGTCGGTGGACATGGCCCGGCCGTACAACGTCTACGGCGGCCTGCAGGACAACGGGTCCTGGATGGGGCCGAGCGAGACGTACCGGCAGGCCGGCATTCTCAACAGCGACTGGACCCGGCTGGGCGGCGGCGACGGCTTCGTCAACCTGGTGGACACGACCAACAACTTCATCGTGTACACCGAGTCGCAGTACCTGGGGCTGTCGCGCGTCAACATGCGCACCGGCGAGCGCACCACCATCCGCCCCGGCGACCCGATCGGGCACATCGGCGGGCGGCGCAACTGGGAGACGTGGCGGGAGGTCGGCACCTTTGACGAGCAGCGGCTCGGCAACGCGATGGCGCCCGCCAACTGGGACGGCCCGTTCATCATCTCGCCGCACGACGCTTCCGCCCTGTACGCGGGCACGAACATCCTGTGGAAGACGACGGATCGGGGAGACTCCTGGCAGGAGCTGGGCGACCTGACCACCGGGACCGACCGGCGCACGCTACCGATCATGGGGCAGATGCCGCACGATCTGACGCCTTCGCTGGATGACGGGATACCGTACTGGCCGACGATCTCGGCGGTGGCGGAGAGTCCGCTGAAGGAGGGGCTGCTGTACGTGGGGACGGATGACGGGCGGTTTCATGTGTCGAGGGACGGGGGTGCGACGTGGACGGACGTGTCGGCGCGTGATGCGACCGATTCGGACGGGCAGGGCGCGGGGTTGACGGGTGGGGGCGCGCTCGCGGGTGGTGGCTTGCTGGCGGCCGACGGCGGGCCGACGGCCGGGGGCGCCCCTGCGTCCCGGGCAATCCTCACAGGCTTCCCGGGCCTCCCGCCGGGCGCGTGGGTGAGCGGCATCGAGCCCTCCCGCTACGACGAGGCCCGGGTCTACGCCGTCTGGCACAACTACCGCAACGACGACTACGCCAACTACTTGTACAGGTCGGACGACTACGGGGTCACCTGGACCTCGATCACCGGCGACCTGCCCCCGGAGCGGGTCCTGCGGACGGTGCGCGAGGACCTCAAGAACGAATCCGTGCTCTTCCTGGGCGCCGAGATCGGCCTCTTCCATACGATGGACGGCGGTGAGCACTGGACCGAGCTGCGCGGGGGGATGCCCACGGCGGCCTTCAACGACCTGGTGATCCACCCGCGCGAGAACGACCTCGTGCTGGGGACGCACGGGCGGGGGGTGTGGATCCTGGACCAGATCAACGCGCTCCAGGAGCTCACTCCGGAGGTGATGGCGAGCGCCGCCCACATCTTCACGGTCGGGCCCGCCACGCAGATTCGCCGCGCGGGGGGGCAGGCCCACACGGGCGACGTCTTCTACCGCGGCGAGAACCCGCCGAACGGCGCGATCCTCGACTACTGGCTCGGGGAGGAGGCCGAGCCGGGTGCGGTGTCGGTCGTGATCGAGGACGGGGTCGGCGGCCGCGTGGCCACGGTGGAGGGGACGGGGCGGGCGGGGATGAACCGGGTCGTGTGGGATCTGCGCCACCAGGTTGGGGACGAGGCCGGGCGAGGGGGCGGTGGGGGGCGGGGTGGGCCGGGGGGTGGGGGGCGGGGGCCGCTGGTGGTGCCGGGGAACTACACCGCGCGGCTGCAGGTCGAAGGCGCCGGACAGGTCGCGGTCGCCCAACTGGCGCAGCGGTTCGTCGTCCACGAGGATCCCCGGCTGAACGTCACCCCCGCCACCCGCGCGACCTGGACGGCGACCCTGCTCCAGCTCGCCGAGACGCGGGCGCGGGCCCAGCGCCAACAGGCCCGTGTGGAGGAGGCGCTTGCAGCCGTGGCGGAGGACGACACCAGCCCCCGCACCACCAAGCTGCGCGACCTGGAGCGCGAGTTCGGGGAGCTGGTCACCCGCATCGGCCGGCTCGCCGGCGACATCGAAGGCGTCGTCGCGCCGCTGACCCAGGACCAGCGGTCACGTCGGGTCTTCTATACCAATATGCTGGAGGTACTGGTGAGGGAGATGGAGGAGGTGCTTTAGTGCCCAAAATGTAAAGCACACACGACATAATGTAATGTTCACATGACGTCTGGTGAACCGCGGAGCCGTCAAATCTCCACCACCGTCCCCACCCCCGCCGCCTCCGCCCGGCGCAGCACCTCCGCCCCGATCGCCACATCCTGGACCGCGGTTCCCACCGACTTGAAGAAGGTGAGATCGCGCCCTGCGCTGCCCTCCGGCGCGTCCCCGTTGACGATCTCGCCGAGATCGGCGTCGATCACGTCCGGCGTCACCAGCCCCTGCCCGATCGGGACGATGAGATCGCCCGCCTCCTCCAGCGCGGCCTCCCGTTCCTCCACCACCACCCGCGCGCGTGTGACCACCTCGCTGCCGATCTCCTGATGGTCCGGCAGGAAGCTGCCGCTACCGCTGACGTGGGTCCCGGCGGGCAACGCCGAGCCGTCGAAGACGGGTGCGCGCGCGGTGGTGACGGCCACGATGATGTCGGCCCCGTCGACCGCCTCCGCCGGGTCTTGCATCGCATGCGCCTCAACACCGTCGAGCGACGCGGCCAGCCGCGCGGCGGACTCCCCACCCTTCGACACCACCCGCACCTCCTGAATCGGCCGGACCGCCCGGATCGCCTCGATTTGCCGCGGCGCCTGGGCCCCCGCCCCGAAGATCGCCAGCACCCGGCACTCCGCCCGGCTCAGGAGCCTCGCGGCGAGCCCTGCTGCCGCCGCGGTGCGGATCGCGGTGAGTTCACCCGCGTCCATCAGCGCCGCAGGGAGGCCCGTCTCGTCGTCGAGCATGAGGATCACGCCGTTGATCGACGGGAGTCCGCGGGACCGGTTTCCACCATAGACGGAAACGATCTTGGCTCCGCGCTCCCCGGTCGCCCCCAGTCGCGCGGGCATGAAGAGCGAAATCCCGTTCCCTGCCGTCAGCGCCCCACGCACCGGCATCTCGGCCGCGCCCGCCGACAGCTGTCCGAAGGCACGGGCCATCGCCTCGATGGCGTCATGCATGGTGATCAGGGAGAGGATCTCCGACCGGGAGAGGATGCGGAGCTTCATCGGCCGGGCACCGCGACGGCTTCCCCCAGATACCGCTCCGCCAACACCCTCCGGTGATGCCGCGAGTGGCCCGCAATGATCCAGGCCAGACTTCTGACCGTGAACTCGCAGTTGCTGGCCACCCCCCTCCGGCTCCAGGCTTCCTCGTCGAAGCTCTTCAGCAGCAGGACGGTCGCCCGGCGGACGGCCGCGAGCTCCTCGGTGAGGTCGGCGAGGAAGCGCCGGTCGGCGCCCGAATTGGCAGCGTAAGCGTTCTCGTCGAAGGAGGGGAAGTGCGACCGGTCGCTGCGGGCGAAGGCCATCGC
The DNA here is from genome assembly GCA_965206305.1 of Longimicrobiales bacterium. Lineage (GTDB taxonomy): Bacteria > Gemmatimonadota > Gemmatimonadetes > Longimicrobiales > Gaopeijiaceae > Bin94. The sequence goes on from CBDBJI010000004.1 coordinate 3,458,091, forward strand.
CCGCACGGTGAACATCCGTTCGGCGTCGATGACGTGCCCCACCACCTCGCGCACGGACCACTTGCCGGGCGCGTAGCGGTACCCTTCCCGGTCCGGCGGAACGCCCGTCAGCAGGGCGCGCCATGCGTCGGCCTCGGCGTCCAGAGTGTCGAGCAGCGGCTCCTTCACTGCCGCGATGTAGGTTCCGTAGAAGTCTGCGTATTCGTCCGGCTCGGGTCTGGCGGGTGATGGTGCCATGGGCGAGTGGGTCTCCCGGGTTCTGTCTGTAGGGGCGCGGGCCGGCGGTAGGCCGCTGGGAGGCGGCACTGGGGAAGCCCCACGCCGCGCAGTCCGCAGGATCACCCGCAAAGGTAGCGATTCGCCAGCAGCCTGAAAGCCCGGACCTCGTCGGCGATCCAGCGCTCGTCCCGGCCCAGCTCCCGCGCCATCACCGCGGCCACCGCGGGCGCGGCCGCCGACGCCGCCCTGGCGTTCAGGAAGAGCGCCCGCGTCCGCCGCGCCAGCACGTCCTCGACCCGAACCGCCATCTCGCTGCGGGCCGCCCACGCGGCCTGACTCAGCCGGTACGGAAGGCTGGGGTGCATGAGAGCGGAGAGGCTCTCGTCGGCCTCCTCCAGTTCGCGGATGGCGTCGACGTCGGTGCCGTAGACCTTCCAGGGATAGCGGGCGTCGCCCCGCCTCGAGTAGCCGTGCAGCCTCAGCGTCGCGGTCCGGGTGTGCGCGGGCGACAGCCCCCCGACATCGGCGGCGACCTCGACCGCGTCCTGAGCGACCTTGCGGCAGGTCGTCCACTTCCCGCCCGTCACCGTGACAAGCCCCCGCCGGGAGGCCCCCACGCTGTGGCCGCGCGACAGTGCGGCGGTGTTCTGCTCGGTGCCGGCGGCCATCAGTCCCCTCAGGCCCGCCCACGCGGAAAGGATGTCCGGCCGCGTGATCGGACGAGTCAGATAGCGCTCCGCGTGCTCGATCAGGTAGTCCACCTCCGCCTCGCTCGGGACCGGCACGCGCGACGGCTCGTCGACCGGCACGTCGGTGGTGCCGATCACGACGTGACCGTGCCACGGGATCGCGAAGAGGACCCTGCCGTCGTCGGTCCGGGGGACCAGCACCGCCGAGCGGCCGGGCAGGAAGGCGCTGCTCACCACGATGTGCGCGCCCCGGCTCAGCACCACGGCCGGGTTCTGGCCCGGCTCGTCCATCCGACGGATCGAATCGGCGAACGGACCCGCCGCGTTCACCACCACCGCGCCGCGAACCTCCCACTCCGCGCCGCCGAGCAGGTCTCGCACGCGCACCCCCTTCACCGCCCCGCGCGACTCGACCAACCCGGTCACCTCCGCGTAGTTGAGCGCGACGCCGCCGAGGCTTACCGCGGTCCGCAGCATCGCCCATCCAAGGCGCGCGTCGTCGAACTGGCCGTCGCGGAAGAGCACACCGCCACGCAGCCCCCGGTCCGACAGCGTGGAGATTCGGTTGAGGCAGTCGCGGCGGCTCAACAGGCGGGACGGCCCCAGGCTCCGTCCCCTTGCCAGGGCGTCGTAGAGCTTCAGTCCGATGCCGAAGTACGGCCGCTCCCACCAGCGGTACGCCGGCACAATGAGGGCGAGGTCGTCCACCAGGTGGGGGGCGTTCCGCAGCAGACGGTACCGTTCTCGCAGCGCGCCGTACACGAGGCCGACTTCGCCCTGACGCAGGTAGCGCACCCCTCCATGGACCAGCTTGGTGCTGCGGCTGGAGGTCCCTCCGGTGAAGTCGCCGCGCTCGAGGAGCAGCGTCCGGTAGCCGCGGGCCGCCGCGTCGAGGGCGGTCGCGAGTCCCGTGCAGCCACCTCCGACCACCACCACGTCCCACGGGCGCAGCTCCGCGGCCCGGTCGAGCATGTGGTCTCTGGAGAGGATATTCACCTGGGGATGCAGGGGCGACGCTGTGTTTGGGGTTGGAAGGGTTTCGGAAACAAGTCTTGAATTCTGGTGTCCGGCGCGCGCATTGTCAGCGTGGCGGTCCACTAAGAATCGCCAACGCCGGGGAAGGATCGCCAGCGTCAGCCCGCAATGCCTTCCCGAGAACTCCCGTTCAGCAGGACAGGAACGCCCGTGACCACAAGCCGCAAGTCCCCCGAGAGCCTGTCCCCCGAGAGCCTGACCCGCCGGCGCTTCACACAAACGATGCTCGCCACCCCCGCGCTCGTTGCCGCCGCCTGCGGGGACCGGGGAAGCGGCGATCCGGACGGCGGGCCCTCCGGTGCTGCCGACGATTCGCCGTCTGGTGGGCTGGCCGGTGAAGGCGGCGGCTGGAGCGGATACGATAGCGCGATCGTCGTCGACGCCCTCGCCAGCCCGGGACCCTTCAACGTCCCGAACCGGATCGGCAATCCCCTCTCGGACGAGATGGTGAGCAACGCCGTCGCGTCCGGGATCACAACGGTGAACGTGACCGCAAGCGGCAGCGGCGAGACTCCCGACGAAGCCTACGCGCGGACGCTGGAACACCTGGCCTACTGGCGGCGCGAGGTGCAGGCGCATCCCGATGTGCTCGCGCTCGCAGCCAACGTCAGCGAGATCGAGGCGGCGAAGACGGCCGGCCGGCTGGCCCTGATCATGGGCTTTCAGGACACCGTCATGCTCGGCACGGACCTGGCCCGCATGGACGAATTCCACGCCGAGGGCGTCAAGATCGTGCAGCTCACGTACAATCTCCCCAACCTCGTGGGGGAGGGCTGTCTGTCGCCGGGCAACGGGGGCCTGACCGATTTCGGGCGTGAACTCGTGGCCCACATGGCGGCGACCGGCGTCCTGATCGACCTTTCCCACTGCGGCCAGCGCACCACCGCCGAGGCGATCGCGGCCGCGCCCGGCCCCGTGTCCATCACCCACTCGGGGTGCTCCGCCGTGTACGAGCATCCGCGCAGCAAACAGGACCCGGAGCTGCGCGCGATGGCCGACAGGGGTGGCGTCATCGGCATCTACCTGATGCCCTTCCTGAACGCCGAGGGCCCCGCCACCGCCGACGACCTCTACCTGCACATCGAGCACGCCGTGAACGTCTGCGGCGAGGAGCACGTCGGCATCGGCAGCGACAACTCGATCACCCCCACCGCGGACGACGAGGACTACCGCGCCACCCTCCAGCGGTTCGCGGACGAGCGGCAGCGTCTCGGCATCGGCGCGCCGAGGGAACACGAGGTGCTGTTCGTGCCGGACCTCAATTCGCCGGCCCGGATGCGCATGATCGCGGAAGGTCTGCTGGCGCGCGGGCACAGCGAGGCGCGGGTGGAGAAGATCGTGGGCGGGAACTGGGTGCGGCTGTTCGGGGAGGTCTGGGGGTAGGCTCAGTCCGCCGCCACCCGGCCCAGAAACGCCCGCACCCGGTCGTGCCCCTTCAGCACCATCACGGTGCCGGGCGCGTCGCGCGCGATCCGTTCCGGGATCGTCCCGAAGAGGATGCGGTTCGAGAAGCTCTCCCCGGAGGCGCCGACCATAACCGCGTCGAACTCGCCGGCCGCGTCCAGAATGGACTCGGCGACACCGGTACCGGTGAGGATCCGGGTGTCGACCGCCGCATTCTCCGGCAGCTCCGCCCGCTCTTCGGCCAGCCGTTCCTGCTGTTCCGTGCGGCGCCCGTCGTCAGCCCCGGCCGGCACGAACGAGGCCAGTGTCAGCTGTCCGCCGTCCGGCGTGGTTGGGGCATCCGGCGCGGTCAGGGCATCCCACGCCGTCAACCCGACCGCGTAACCCTGCGCCTTGCGCGCATGCACGCCGCCCGCGCTCGGTAGCAGGATGCGCCGCGGAACCGCCGGCTCGGGGCCGAACTTGACCAGCAGGATGTCGGCGCGCCCAAGCCGCACGATGTCGTCGGTGACCTCGCCAAGGATCTTCCGGGCGGTGGTGGTGAAGCCCTTCCAGCCGAGCACGATCAGGTGGGAGCGGTCTTCGCGCGCGGATTCCAGAATGGCGCGCCCGACGTTGTGCCCAATTCGCACCTCGGTCGTGATCGGGACCCCAACCTCCGACTCCAGGGCCTGCAGCCGCTCCAGAATCTCCTCCTCGCCCTCGATCGCGGCGCGCGCCATCTCGGGGGGCAGCTGTTCGGGGACCCGAGTCACGCGCAGCACGGTGATCTCGCCGCCGCGGGGCTTCGCCACGGAGGCCGCCAGGCGGACCAGGGTCTCGGCGGTGTGGGGGTTGTGGACCGGGAGCAGCACGCGGAAGGGGGCTTCGCGCGGGGATGCCCGCAGCGCGACGACGCGTGAGCCGGGGCCGGCCGGGTCGGGCACCTCGAAACGCGTGCCGCGCCAGGCGGCGTAGGCGAAGAGGCCGGCGGCGATCGCGAGGATCACGAACACAACGGGTTGCAGGTGTCCCTGGACGGGGATCTGCAGGATGAGGTAGATGTTCGCGACGATCCCCAGCGCGGGCACAAGGGGGACGAAGGGGACCCTGAAGGGGCGCTCGATGTCGGGGAAGCGGCGGCGGTGGACGATCAGCGCCGCGTTCACCAGGCAGAGCGCCAGGAGGAGGACGAGGTTGGCGAAGTGAGCGAGCGATTCGAGCGGGAGCCACAGGGCGAAGATGCCGATGGCGCAGCCGACCGCCAGCAGGGCCACGAACGGCGTGTGCGTGCGCGGGCTGATGCGCCCGACGAGGCGGGGAAGGTGGCGCAGCTGGCTCATCGACAGCGCGACGCGCGACCCGGCCAGGATCGAGGCGTTGGAGGCGGAGATCATCGAGAAGATCGCGCCGCCCACGATCACCGCGCCCCCGACCGGTCCCAGGAAGGCGCGCGCGGCCACCCCCATGGCCGACTCGGTGTACTCGTTCAGGTCGGCGACGACCACGACCAGCACCACCGCCGCGTAGAGCACGGTCACCACGATCATCGAGATGAAGATCGCGCGCGGGATCGTCTTCGTGGGGTTGATGACTTCGCCCGCCGACGCGGCGATCGCCGAAAACCCGAAGAAGGTGATGAAGACGAGCGCGGCAGTCGACGCGATCAGCGGAATGTCGGTGCTGAAGCGCTCGGTGATGGCGGCGGTGTTGAGGCTGCCGAGCCCCCCGGTGATGAACCACACCAGCAGGATGATCTTGGCGGCCGTGACGACGATCTGGAAGGTGCCGCTCTCCTTGGTCCCCTTCATGTTGAGGAGCGTCAGGGCGGCCAGGAAGAAGAGACCCGGCAACGCCGGGATCGCGACGTGCCAGATGAATTCGTTGAAGTAGCTCGACAGGCTGGCGATGTAGAAGGCGCACGACGACGCGTAGCCCAGCAGGATGCACCAGCCCACCAGGTACGCCAGCAACGGGGGGAAGGTCTTGCGGGCGTAGAGGTAGCCCTCGCCGGAGGAGGGGTAGATCGAGGTGAATTCGCAGTAGGTGAGCGCGGTGAACGCCGCCACCACCGCCGCCAGCAGGAAGGAGGCGATCGCCGCGCTTCCCACGTACCCCACCGCCAGCCCCGACAGCGTGAAGATCCCGGCGGCGATCATGGTGCCGGTCCCGATCGCCAGCGCCGAGACCAGGCCGAGATCCCGGCTCAGGCCCGCGACGACCTTCGGCCCCTCCCCTGCGGATCCGTGGGTGCCCGGAGCTGCCGCCCCCGTTGCGGGCCGCTCAGCGCTCACTGCAGGGCCTCCTGGTGGTCCGGGCCGGGCACGTGGTCAGGACTGCGGCGCCGCCGCGCCGAGAAGCTCACGCACATCCGCCTGCACGTCCTCCTCCATGGGCCGGAAGGGGCCAGGCCACTTGCGGACGATCCTCCCGTCGGCGTCGATCAGGAAGCTCCCGGGGAGCCCAAGCAGGAAGTACGCGTCCTGGATCGCCCAGGTCGGGTCGTGCCAAACGGGGAAGCTGAGGCCGAACTCCTCCAGGAAGGCGAGGATCTGGTCCCCGTCGCTGCGGTTGTCAACGCTGACCGCGACCACCTGGAAGCCCCGGTCGGCGTAGGTGTCGTGCAGTTGCTGGAGTTCAGGCATCTCCTCCCGGCAGGGAGCGCACCAGGTCGCCCAGATGTTGAGCAGGTAGGGCTCGCCCAGCAGCTCCGAGCTTCCCGTCTCGGTCCCGTCCAGGGTAAATGCGGTGAACGGGGGAGCGGGGTCGCCCGTCTCGAGCGGCCTGAAGTCGTCGACGTTGCAGGCGGTCGCAATGACAGCGGCAACGGTGATCAAGATGCATCGCTTCACGGCAAGGCCCTCCTGGCTGACGGGGAGACGCGCACTGCGGACGGGTGCTCACAAGAGACGCCCGCCAAAGCGCCCGGCAGACGCGCGACTCACGCGAGGCGCGCAGCAGATCAACCTACCCAAGCAGCGCCGGTGCGCCAATAATGGATGGTCGATGGCCCGGCGCGCCAGGTGCGGCGAGCCCGGTTCCCGCTGGAACACCCGGCCAACCCGCGACGTAGTGAACGGAGTCTTACCCATACCCTTTCCGGAGCCAGGCAACATGGCCTCTGACACACAATCGGACATCGTCAAGAGAAAGCTCGCCTTCCTGGGCGGCTTCTCCTCTTTTTTGCCGCACTGTGGTTTCTTTGGGAAACGCCCGTCGTCTATCCGCTGAAGATCTTCGTCGTGATGCTGCACGAGATCAGCCACGGGATCGCGTCCATCGCCACCGGTGGCAACATCGAGAAGATCGTCCTCGATCCCTACCAGGGGGGCGCCTGCTACTGCGGCGGCGGCAATGCCTTCCTCACACTCTCGGCAGGCTACCTCGGCAGTCTGCTCTGGGGAGTTGGCCTGCTGGCCGCCACGAACAGCCGGCGGATCCCCACCCCGGCACTGGTCTTCGGCGTCGGCACGCTCGTGGTCGTTCTTACGGCGCTCTATGTCCGCAACGGCTTCGGACTCGCCTTCGGACTGGCCTTCGGCGCCACGCTGATGATCGCCGGGCGCAAACTCGGGCCCGCCGCCAGCCGCGTGCTTATGACCGCACTGGGGCTGACCAGCTGCCTGTACGCGATCCTCGACATCAAGAGCGATGTGCTGGACCGGCCCCACCTGGAATCCGACGCGGCCATGCTGGCGGAGATGACCGGGGTACCGACGATGACCTGGGGGGTCATCTGGATCGGGGTCGCGGTGGTCGTGAGCGCGCTGGCGTTCCGGAGGGCGTTCAAGGCGGCCTGACCTCTTCGATCCACCGTCAGCGCCGGGACAGCCGCGGCTCCAGAATGAGCAGGAATGGCACCCCGGCCTCCGTCTCCTCATAGCCGACCACATACCTGGAGCCCCCGTCAAAGCCAACGAACACGCCGTCCTCGTGATAGCGCGCCAGCGTGCGCCCGGTAGCGGGATCCACAAGATCGAGCCACCCGTCACGCAGTTGGTTGAGGTCGATTGAGGAAAGCCTGGCCTCTGGCGGCGGCGGTGGTCCCGTCCAGTCCGGATCGGCTGTGTGCCACACAAGCCAAAGCCCGCGACCGTCCAGCATCGGAGAGCCCATCGTCGCTTGCGAGAATCCGTCGCCGCCCTCGTCGAACTCCGCAACCCGACGATCGTATACCATGCCAATCTTCGGCTCCGGCGTCAGGTCCCAACGTATGATTCGGTTGACCTCCATCGGCACCGCCCAAACGGTTTCGTCCCGCCCCGCAACCATCGTAATCGTGGCCCGACGCCTGTGTTCGGGTGAATGGAGCCCGCCATCGTAGCCGTAGGAGGCCAGCTCCCCTGAAGGCCGCAGTATGTGGAGCTTGTGACCCACGGCCTCGGGGGTTGGGACATCGGCCCCAAACACAACCACGTCATCGCTCAACACGGCGGCCGACCTGACCTCTCCCGGAAACCGGTCGGTGCGGACGACTTGAAAATCGTGGTCGAGCATCGTTCGACCCCTATGATACTCGAAAACGTGGATGTATCCGGGACCCACGCCAATGTGCGAGATGGACTGGTACTCCCCGGGGCCTGCTCCCCGTCCCCCGATGGTCTGAAGGTAGGCACCGGTCGAATCGAACACCGCGATCTCCGCCTCCCTGGACTCCCAAACCAGGATGCGGCCCCGCTGGTCCACGGCGACACCCGAAAACGGTGAGATGAGTTCCAAGCCGGGTCCGTCCAGGCCGCCGATGGTCGCGACGGTGTCCAGGGTGATGACACATTCGGCGCAGGTCACGTCGCCGGGCACCTGCTCCGGTTCCTGCGCGCGAAGGCATATGGTGTTGGCGTGACCCACGCCGAGGGTGAACAGCAGAACGCAGGCGCCTCTCATGGGGCTACCCCTCGGAGTCGAGTTGGGCAGTCGCCACCTCGATGGCAGCCAAGAGCTCTGGATTCACGGGAATGTGTGCGACAACCGTCTTGCCGTCGCAACCGTGAAGTTGAATCGCGGAGCGCTTGGCGAATAGGCTAACGGCCGGCAGATTCGCGTAGCCAGCGAGAGCCGCGACATCCCGTGCGGCCACCGCACCGGATATTCTCCGCGTGAACTCCGACACACTAAGCGCGTGTATGGTGTCATCGTCGGGGAAGAGCCAACACGTTGTATGGGAAGGGAAGCAATAGCCTTGCATCCAGTAACTATGCAGGCCGTGGCCGAGGCGATAGCGCCACGTCGGCGCCCAAGGAGCCTCAGGCCACCAGGCGTCTTCGAAGGCACGGTGCCACATCACACCGGCGGCAACCGAGCCTATCTCACACCAGAAGACGCATTCGTCTTCCCGTCCCGCAGCATCTTCCGAAAGCCTGGAATTCGCCTGACGCATCAACGTCCCGGCCACCCTGGGCGGAAGGGGGTATAACGCACGTTCCTCGTAGACTGACTGCACGACTCTCGTCAGGTCGGCCTCAACTGTGTTCTGCCCAGAGAGTGCCGACATGCCAACCAAGGGGAGCGCCGCAATCGCGGTGAGACACGATCCGGCCACCAACCAATTCGCCAGCTCATTCAGTGGGGGGGGGGGGGGGGGGGTGAAGTTTCGCATACTGTGCTCCTGATTGAAGGAATGCCGACGGTGGCGAGCGAAGTGACTCCTCGTCTTCAATTCACTTGATGCAAGTAACCTAGTGCAGTCCCCGACAGACGCGCAATTCCTTGTCGGGAGCAAAAGAGCTGTCCGGTCCTCCGGCACATAGAATGTCCGCTTTTCGGTTTTGCCGCCCGCAGACGCGAGCGCAGCCGACCAAAGGGGCCGCGATGGGCAGTTTGAGCTGGGCTCGAGAGGTCATCGGGTCCGCTTCGGAGCTACCCCTCCCCCCGGTACACCACCTCCCCATCGAACACCGTCATCTCGCACGCCATGTCGCGCAGTTCGCCGGTCGGCACGTTGAGCGGGTCGCGGTCCCAGACGGCCAGGTCCGCGTACTTCCCGGGCTCGATCGTCCCGACCTTGTCCTCCAGGAACATCTGGTGGGCCGCCCAGACGGTGAACGACCGCAGGGCCGTCTCCACATCCACCGACTCGGCGGTGCCGTACGGCTCGTCACCGTAGACACCCAGCAGCGGCTGGCGCGCCACCGAGGCCCATACGCCGTACCGGGCCGGAAAGGGCGTCACGAAGAAGTCCGAGCCGCTCGCCCAGATCATGCCACGCTCCTGGTAGGACCGTAGCGGGTTGAGGCGCAGGGCGCGCTGGGGCCCGAAGTTGCCGGCGTAGGTGTCGCCGATCCACCAGGTGACGGTCGGGGATGGCTCCGGGTAGCCGGCCTGCCATTCGCGCTGCAGTTCGGCCATGGCGTCGAGGGCGCGGTCGGTGGGGATGTTGGAATGGATGATGCCGTGGCGGAGGCCCTTGGTCGGGGTGGCCGCGAGCGCCTCCTGGAAGCTCTCGACCGTCCAGTCGATGGCGCGGTCGCCGATGGAGTGGATGCTGACGTGCAGGCCGGCGTCGTGGTAGGCCCGGAAGCGCCGGCGCAGTTCGTCGGGATCCATGGTGGGGTAGCCGCGGTTGCCGGTGTCGGTGCCGGTGTGCTCGCGGTTCCAGTCGTCGTGGAGCCAGGCGGTGCGGGCGCCGCCGCTGCCGTCGATGTAGAGCTTGACGCCGCCGGCGATGAGGCGGTCGTCGCCGGTGGACTCGTGGGGGCGGGTGAAGGCGGCGAGCCGTTCCGCGTAGGCGCGCACCTCCTCGATGGTCCCGTCCAGTTCACTCCACAAGGCGAAAATGCGGACGGTCAGATCGCCATCGGCGAGGACGTCCGCGTACGCGTCCCAGGTCCTCTGCGTGATCCCGGGGTCCTTGCCGCCGGTCATGCATTCGGCGTTGAAGCCGTCGGCCAGGGAGCGGATTCCCTCGCGTTGCTGGTCGGGGCCGAGGCGGGGGATGAGACGGGTGACGAGCCCCATCGCCGACTCCTTGAGGACGCCGGTGGGCTGGCCGGCAGCGTCCCGGTCGATGGTGCCGCCGGGCGGATCGGGGGAGTCCGCCGTGATCCCCGCCATCTCCAGCGCGACCGAATTGGCCGTGCCGTAGTGCCCCATCGTATGCATCAGCCAGACGGGCCGGCCTTGGTCCACCTCGTCCAGATCGGCGGCCTGGATATAGCGCACCTCCTCCAGCTTGCCCTCGTCCCAGCCCCCGCCCCGCACCCACTCCCCCTCGCCCACGACCGCGGCCTGCTCGGCCACCACCCGCTGCACGTCCGCGATGTTCTCGACGTTCGGGTAGCTCATGTCGAGGTTGTAGAGGCGGTTCGCACCCCCGCTCGCGAAGTGGACGTGCGCGTCCATCAGCCCGGGGGTGACCGCGCGGCCCGCCAGATCGACGCGCTCGGTTCCGGGACCCACCATCGCCTCGATCTCCGCCGCCGTTCCGACGGCAGCCACCGCGGCGCCGCGCACCGCCACCGCCTCCGCCACGCGGCTCTCGGCATCGAGGGTGATCACGGGGCCACCTACGAGGATCAGGTCGGCTTCCGGTTGCGCGTCACCGGCGCATCCGGCCACGGCGGCGCAGGCCACGGTGGCCGAGGCCGTGAGCGTGGCGAGCGTCATCGGTGGGCTTTCCGATCGCGACGTAAAGGCGACTTTACCAAATGTCATGTCTACCATACAATTCGCCTCCGCAGGTCCAGTTTCCACTCGGGGCGCGCCCCACGCCGAGGTTGATCATCGACCACTTGCCAGTATACATTCAAGTTGGCCATGGTGGCCAAACGCGGTGCCGCCATGTCGGCGGTTCCGATTCGCGCAGGATGCACTTGTCCCGCCCGATGTCAAACCCACGAAAAAGGAGGTGATCACTTGTCTAGTCCAAGTACCCAGCCCAACCCGGCAAGGGCAAGCGGTCGCCGCTTCGGCAACTAAGCCGAAACACGATCCAACGTTCGCGCCGTAAGCGGCCATCGCGCCGGGTTGCGGCCGGTTTCAGAAGCCCCCGGAGGTTCTGTGTAGCGCCCAGAGCCTTCGGGGGCTTATCGTGTCCTGTAGTCATCCAGGCCCGAACTGCCACATCCGCATGAAGCGACCGATCGCCATGAGCCCCCGCAATCTCATCACAGCAACGGCTTTCACGGCCTTGGCCTCGATTGTCACCTGCAGCGCAGCCCTAGCCCAGGAAGGGCAGGAGCTCTTCGATTCGGAATGCGCGAGTTGCCATGCCGACGCAGGCACCGAGCGCGCGCCGGGGGTCATGCTCCTGAGGCAGCTCACTCCGCGCGCGATCGTTGCCTCGCTCGAGGACGGGGTAATGCGCCGGGAGGGCGCGGACCTGACGCCCCAGCAGCGCATCCAGGTGGCCGAGTACCTGACGCGCCGCACCTACGAAGCCGAGTCTCTCCCGGCGTCCGCTTTCTGCGCCGGAGCAGCCTGGACCGGCCTTGACCCGGCCACTGTCTCATGGATGGGCTTTGCCGGCAACCTGGCGGGCACCGGGTATCAGCCGCCAGAGCGAGCGGGGCTGACCGCTTCCGACGTGCCCGACCTGCAGCTGCGATGGGCGTTTGCCTTCCCCGGGGGCACCAACATGCGCACCTCGCCCGCCGTGGCCGGAGACGCCGCCCTCGTGGCCGGGCCCTTCGGCGAGGTGCTCGCCCTCGACATGGCCACCGGGTGCGTGAGGTGGAGTTTCGAGGCCGACGCGATGATTCGCGGCGCCATCGCGGTCGGCGAGGGCCCGGAGGGTCGTTCGACCGCCTGGTTCGTGGACTCCCGCACCAACGCCTATGCCGTGGACCTGGAGAGCGGTTCGCTGCTGTGGAAGCTGCGGGTCGGGTGGCACGCAGTAGCATACGGCACGGGAAGCCCGGCTCTCCACGACGGGCGCCTCTTCGTTCCGGTGTCCTCCCTGGAAGTGGCGGTGTCGGGGGATCCCCGCTACGAGTGCTGCACGTCTTCGGGGGCGGTCGCGGCGCTCGACGCCGCCACGGGCGAGGTGCTCTGGTATCACCGGGTGATCCCCGGGTATCCGGAAGAGACGGGGGAGAACGGGATCGGGACCATGAACTGGGGGCCGTCGGGAGCCGCCGTCTGGTCCAGTCCCACCATCGATCCCGCGCGTGGGCTGCTCTACGCCGGGACCGGTGAGAACCTGACCCACCCGGTTACCGCGACCAGTGACGCGATTCTGGCGCTGGACCTCGAGACGGGGGAGCTGGCCTGGTCGTTCCAGGGCACGACCGGGGACGCCTTCAACATGGCGTGCACGCAGGCGTCCTTCCGCGAGAACTGTCCTGATCCCCCGGGACCGGACCTCGACTTCGGGATGGCGCCGATGCTGGTGACCCGCCCCGACGGCAAGGAGATTCTGGTTGCGGGGCAGAAGTCGGGGACTGTGTGGGCCCTCGACCCCGACAACAACGGAGCGCTCCTCTGGTCGGCGGGGGTCGGCAAGGGCAGCGCCCTCGGGGGGATTCACTGGGGTATGGCGACCGATGGCCGCTACGCCTACGCGCCGAACGCGGATCGCAGCGCAGTAATCGTGGACGTGAACCCGGAGCGCGAACGCTCGCCGGGTCTGTACGCCCTCGACCTCATGACCGGCGAGGTGGTCTGGAGCGCGCCTCCGCCCCCGGACGCCTGCAGCGACAAGAGCCGTTGCTTCGCCTCCAACTCGGCTGCAGCCACCGCGATCGATGGGGTCGTCTTTGCGGGCGGTCTGGACGGCGTGATCCGGGCCCATTCGGCTATTGACGGGGAGGTGATCTGGGAATTCGACACGACGCAGCCGGTCGAAACCGTGGACGGCGTGCCCGGGCGGGGCGGCGCCATCGACGGGCCGGGACCGGTGGTCGCCGGGGGCGTGCTCTTCGTCAACAGCGGCTACGCGACGTTCGGCCAGATGCCCGGCAACCTGCTGCTCGCCTTCTCCGCGGGCGATCCAGCCGGATCGGGGAACTGATGGCCTGGCTCCGGATGGAAAAAGCGCCGCGTGGCGCCGGCCCCTTGCCACCCGGCGACGCGACGCGCCGGACTGGCCCCGTGACACCCACTTCAGCACATTGTCACCCATGAGCACAGCCCGCATTCCTGCCTCCAGGCGCCACCCGAGCCTCCCGGCGCTCGCCGTCTCGCTCACAATCTGCGTCGGCGCAACCATCCTGCCCGCCGGTGTCCGTGCACAGGACGCCACCGCGGGCGCCTCCGTCCCCAGACTGGCATCGGGCAGGCCCGACCTGAACGGGCTTTGGCAGGCGCTCGGCAACGCCCACTGGGACATCGAACCGCACGCCGCCCGCCCCGCGCTCGCGCTGCAGCCGGGGCCCGTGATCCCGGTGCCGGCGAACGAGGTGCTGGCGCTGGGCGCGGTCGGGTCCGTCCCATCCGGCTATGGCGTGGTCGAGGGGGGTGTGATTCCCTACCTGCCCGAAGCCCTGGCGCTGCGCAACGAAAACCGAGAGAACTGGCTGGAGCGCGACCCGGAGATCAAGTGCTACCAGCCGGGCGTGCCACGGGCCACCTACATGCCCTTCCCCTTCCAGATCTTCCAGAGCGAGACAAAGGTCTTCATGGCGTACGAGTACGCGGGCGCCATGCGCGAGGTCTACCTGGAGGATCCCGGGCCGCCCCAGGTCGATTCCTGGATGGGCCAGTCGGTGGGCCGCTGGGAGGACGACACCTTCGTCGTAGAGGTGAACGGCTTCAACGGCCAGGCCTGGCTCGACCGGGCGGGCAATCACCACAGCGTGGGCCTGAAGGTCACCGAGCGGTACACCATGATCAGTCCGGACCATATCATGTATGAAGCGGAGCTGGACGATCCGGAGACGTACTCGCGCCCCTGGAAGATCCGCATGCCGCTGTACCGCAACATCGATCCGAATGCACGCCTGGGGCAGTTCCAGTGCGTGGAATTCGTCGAGGAGCTGATGTATGGACACCTGCGCAAGAATCCGATCCGCCGCTAGCCGGTCAGCTGGCAGTCCGCGGCCGACGACCGAACGGGGGCACGGGCCGCGAAGCCCTGCGCCCGGATCCGCTCTGGTGCTGCCACTCGTGGGGGTTGCCGCGATAGGGCTCGCGACCGGTCCTGCGACGCCGGCAGCCGCCCAGGAACGCGAGGCCGCGGCGGTCGAATGGGTCGTCCCCCGCACCCCCGCCGGTCACCCCGATCTGCAGGGGAACTGGTCCAACGCGACCGTCACCCCGATCCAGCGGCCCGATGGGCAGGGTCCGACGCACACCTGGGAGGCGGTGGCCCGGATCGAGGGGTTCGTGCGGAACATTCGCGCGGCGGGAGCCAGGGACAGCGACCCCGACCGGGAAGCGCCGCCGGTGGGTGGCATCTTCAGCGGTGACGCGCGCCGCGACGCGGCTTCGGGCGGGACGGGCGGGTACAACTCCTTCTACATCGACTCGGGCGACCTGGTGGCCATCTTCAACGGTGAGCCGCGGACCTCGCTGGTCGTCGATCCCGAGAACGGGCGGACGCCGGCGCTCACCGAGGAGGGCCGGGAGCGACGTGCGGAGCGGCGGCGCTTCGCCAGCCAGTTCGGCCAGTACGACAACCCGGAGAACCGGCCGCTGGCGGAGCGCTGCATAATGTCGTTCGGCTCGAACGCGGGGCCGCCGATGCTTCCAAACTACTTCTACAACAACAACTACACGATCGTGCAGACGCCGGACCACGTCATGATCATGACCGAGATGGTGCACGACGTGAGGATCATCCGGCTCGGCGAGCCGAAGCGGCTGCCCGCGCACATCCGGCCCTGGATGGGGGACTCCTGGGGCCGCTGGGAAGGCGACACGCTGGTCGTCGAGACCACCAACCTGCATCCCAATCAGACCCTGCAGGGCATGGCGCCATCCGAGGAAATCAAGGTCATCGAGCGGTTCACGCGCGCGGACGAGCACACCATCCACTACGAATTCACCGTCGAGGATCCGGTCATGTGGACCCGTCCCTGGAGCGGCGAGGTGCCTTTCACGCGGCTCGACGGGCTGGTCTACGAATACGCCTGCCACGAGGGCAACTACGCGCTCGAGAACGTGCTGCGTGGCGCCCGGGCGCAGGAACGTGAGGAACGGCGAGAGCGGCAAGAGCGGAGGTAAAGGAACGATGCGAAAGAAATGGATTCTTCTGGCTGGCGCGGCGGTTCTGCTGGCGGCGGTGGCGGTCCCGGTGGTGGCCCACCACGCGTTCGGCGCGGAGTTCGACCGTAACGCGCCCATAAAGCTGCAGGGCAAGATCGTGAAGCTGGAGTGGGTGAACCCGCATACCTGGATCCACATCGAGGTCGAGATGGAGGACGAGACCAAGGAGGTATGGGCCGTCGAGGGTGGGACACCCAACGTGTTGCTGCGGCGGGGTTTGCGCCGGGACTGCCTCAAGCCCGGGACCGAGATCATCGTCGACGGCTACCAAGCCAAGGACCACTCCCTGAAGCGTGCGAACGGGCGTGACGTGACCTTCACCGACGGGAGCAAGATCTTCCTGGGCTCGTCCGGGACGGGCGCCCCCTACGAGGAGGAATTGCTGAAGGCGCGGCGGGAACGGGGACGCTGCTAGCCGTCCGTGGATAAAGCCGCCCAAGCACCGAGAGCGGCGAGGCGCCGGGCTGGCAAGTTGCAAGTGGCGAAAATCACGGTAGGGTCAGGAGGTGGCGCGGTGCCCGTAGGCCCGTTTCCACCCCCTGCCCTCCGAACCGGACGTGCGGATCTCCCGCATCCGGCTCTCCAGTGGGATCATGCAACTCGCACACGGAACGCCAGTTCGGAGCCGCTTCCAGCCATCGCCGGTCACCCGCGGTACCGGTGGCTTTGCGTGCCCTCGGCTCCCGGAAGCTGCACGGCTTCACCGCGGTGCCCCTCTCCGACGCGCCGCCAGACCTGTTCACGCCCTGACAGCACCGAGCCTCCCATCGGTCAGCCCGGCCCCTTCGCTTACGCATGTGATGCTTCGGAACTCCCTGCCCCTTCACGCGGGGTTCATAGGCAAAGCCACTCCCGCGGGCCTTCGCCCCTCCGTCATTCCTCCTCACCTGAGGCCCCTTTCCTCGACGGGCATTACCCCGCGTCTTCAGTCCTACGCGCCTCTCCGCCACCCTGCCGGCCCGGCCTGTCCCTCGCGGGGTTCCGGTTGCCGCGTGCACGGCACCGACGGGGCTTCCCGTGTTGCCACGCATTCCATCTTCCACACGTGCCGACGCCACTACCCCGGCGGAAACCAGCCGGTTGTCCCGTCGCTCTCTTCCCGGCCAGTCGGCGGCCTTCCCCTTTCTTGCGGAGGGTCGGCTCCCGCGTTTGACGTTTCGAGGCCTGCTCAGCGTTCACTGCACGTTCCGGCCCGCGTGGTCGCTAAGCCGCCTGACGACTTAGCTTCTCCCTTGGCCGTCTCCGCCGTTTCCAGCTTCGTGCCCGTGTAGGGAGTCGCATATCGAGCGCGGCCCGTACCAGAGTGCTTCAGCTCATGTCGTTACCTCCACAAACCGCTCTGGCTGCTACCGGCTGGAGCGACAGTTGCCGGGCGGGATTCGCACCCGCAAGGAAAGCGCGCCTTTCCACGGCGCACACAAGAAATCACGTAAGTTCAACTGGGACTGCACGATCTGCCTTTCTTGTCTCCAAGCCATGTCTGGTCCCCCGGTATCGCAAAAGCGGGAAAACAGTAGTTAAGTGGCGGGAATCCGGGGTGATATCTGATCCCCTTGGCTCACGCCTGTTTCGCTCGTTCCACCTCATACTCCTTGCACGACGCGATGGAGTTCTTATCGGATTCGGAATGCCCATACAGAAACATTGCCGGGGACGGGACCGCCGTTCGTGGACCTCACCCTGAGGCTTGTCGGCCCTCGCGAACCGGTCGGGAGCCACCGAAGGTAATATGTTGAGCCAGCGCGAATACTCCACCGCCCGTGAAACTCGGCCGAAGTCGATAGGTAGGGTCGGAGTCGGGCGCTCTCAGGGAACCGGTTCCAGATATCGTCTAGGTCCCAAGTCGCCATGCCGTAGGCGTCGCCGCCGCTGAGGTCGATCCAAAGAGAGATGTAGAAATCCGCCAGAATCTGTTCGGCGGGCCAGTTGCTGACCTCTGTGAGGGAAGCAAGCCCCTTCGTTGGGGACCGCGTGAGGCGACGCATCAGCGCCTGCTCGCCCCCCGAGTAGTCGTCTCCCCAGCGATCCATCGCGTACCTGAGCACCATCGACGGCACGTCATACACGGCCCGAGAGGCGTTCTTGCAAGGGCCATCGTTCCCCTCTGTGGGACGGCCCAGCCAACTGCACTCCTCGGGCGCGTTGGGGACCCTGCGCGAGTTGGTTGGGTCCTCCGAATCCCACCCGAAGAATCTGGAGAGCCCCGAAACCCACTCGCCGTACCAGTCACGGCCCCGCTGGTATGCCGCGTATCCCAGATTCCGCCCTGATCCATGTCCGAAGAGGCCGTAGGCCACCAACTGCTCGGATAGCGTCGCGCCGCCCTCTAGCTCCCAGGTGGTGAAGTCGGCTCCCCCGAACACCGAGGCGGCACCCTGCACGACGTGGGCGATCTCGTGCGATAGCAAGGACGGGTAGTATGCAAGGGCTTGTTGCTTCGTCCAGACCCGTCCGAACACGCCGCCGGGGTCGGGGACGCGACCATAGAAAATCTCGGCCTGATTGCTGGTGCTGCATTGTGCGGATGGATAGAGGTCTCCAAACCAGACCCACCCGCCAAGGAACGGGTCCTCGTCGTCCTGACGGTTCACTTGCTTCGTCATCACGATCAAGATTCTGTTGTTCCCGTCGATGTCGGACAGGCCCCCGAAGTACTCCTCGTGCACCTCTGACGTTGGTGTACCTGACGCGTAGAACCAATCCAAGTAGGCAAGCTCGGAGTCCGTAAAGGTCGTGCTCGGGTTCTCGATGTCGTCGAGCCACACGGTGTTGTCGCCAACGCGCCGGACCACTGCACGGATTTGGTCGCGGGCCGAGCACGTCGCCTCGAAGTCCGCAAAGAGGGTGAGCGTGTCGCTTACAGAAAGAGCACGCGCTCGTCGAGCGCGCGCCATCGTGGGGGCCATGGGACCCAACTGCCGGACGATCTCCTGGTTCCTCTCCATCACTTGGTTGTGACGCCCCCAGTCGCGTTCGCCTCCAACTTTCTCCCGTCGGAAAGTGCTGGCGCTACCGACAGGCGCGGCTCGCGGAGCCGTCGTCAACGCAAACGATCCGGTCGCCGCCACCGGTTGGCGTAGCCGCCCCGACGCGGCGACGAGGGTTGCTCGGCCGCGAACCGCCGGGTCCCCGACTATGCTGGTCATGGTGACCGGCGTCAGGGAGGATGGCGCTTCCGAGGTGGACACCACTCCGATCAGGTATTCGCCTCCCGACGCATCTCCCGGCAAGTGGAGGCACCCGTCCCCGGCATAGGTGTACCGGTAGTGTCCCAATGGCAGTTCGAGATCCTCTTGCGTGCGCGGCGTTACACCTACGGTACGCACGTCGCTGCGGCTTCCCACCGTTACGCGCAAGTCGGCCCTCCGTGGTGGCAGGCAATCGGCCCGAGGCACTTCGATAGACAACTCTGTTTCGGTCGCCGACGTGACGCGCGCTGGCAACCCGCCGATGGACACCTGGTTCAGCTCGGCCACTGCGGAGAAGCCAGACCCGAAGACCGTGGCGGTCGTTCCCTCCAGCAGGACCACCGGATCGGTGCCGCTGATTGCGACCGGCCCCAGCACCGTGACGTCGAACGCGATGCGGCCGCTCAACCCCTCCGGATCGAATGCCCTGAACGTCACCGTCGCCGTCCCGGGCGACAGACCTTGAATCAGCAGCACGTCGTCCGTGACCCAGGGCCTGACGACCTCCACGTCTGAGCTCCCCGCCGCATAGGTCAGACTATCTCCGTCCGGGTCGCGGAAGAGATCCGGTCCCGACCAGGACTCGATCACGCCTACCCCAAGGGTCCCAGACTGTATCGAGTCCCTCACGACTGGGGCCTGATTGGGCACCGTGACATCAAAGCTCTGCTTGCTGGACAGACCGCCGGGATCAGCGGCGGTCACGGTCACGCTGGTGATTCCCCGTGCCCGCGCTGTCACCGTCAACACGTTGTCGGATACCATCGCGACCGCCACGGCGGAATCGGTGGTAGTCGCGGCATACGTCAGGGAGTCGTCGTCGGGGTCTTCGAAGTGCTGTGACACGTCGAGCGCGACCGTCTGGCCCACCGCAAGCGTTTGCGCGGGGAGCGAGCCGATGGCGACCGGGGCCCGGTTGGGCACGGTGACCTCAAAGTTGTTCTGCGCGGAGAGTCCGTCTGGATCGGTCGCGGTGACCGTGATGAGCGCCGTCCCGGCCGCCATAGCGGTAATCGAAACCACGCTCCCGGCCACCGAGGCCGAAACCGCCGTAGCGTTTGAACTCGCGGCCGAATAGGTCAGCGCGTCCCCATCCGGATCATTGAAGTACACGGCCATGTCAACGTGGGCGGTGTCCCCGACGAAGACGGTTTGCGCGGGAACGGTGTCCGTGGCAACCGGTGCCTGATTGGGTACCGTGACGGTGAACGTCGCCTGCGCCGACAGTCCGCCAGGGTTTCTAGCGGTTACCGTGACGGTCACGACGCCACGAGCGGTCGCTGTCACGGTGACCACGCTGCCGGACACCGCGACTGTGGCGGTCTCCGGATTGGAACTCGCTGCCGTGTAGGTCAGCGCGTCGCCATCGGGATCGGTGAAGTATCCGGCCACGTTGACAGTGGCGGTCTCTCCCACGGCTACGGTCAGAGCCGGAATCGAACCGTTTGGCACCGGCGCCCGGTTCGGAGGGGGCGCGGGCTCAGTGGCTCCATCGCCGCAGGCGGCCATCCAAAGGGCGGCCAGCGCTGCGGTTGCGGCGATGAAGAGAAGCTTGGCTTGAAAGGGTCTTGCGGTTGGGAAGAAAAACGGCGGAGTAGCCCTAGGAGGTGACATGCGATCAGTATAGTCCATGGCGGTAGCCGTTGGAATCCCGTGGATAGGCTGCCGAATACGTTCAGAGCGTTGATCGGCAGAGCTTGGTCACAATCTGGTACGCTGAGGCCGACGCGCGCCATCGTGCCGGGCGCTGTCTGCGAGGCCAGCCGGCGCACTGCGTCGGCGACCTTGGCAAGAGTGCGCAGCCCCGGCACGATCGCCGTCCGCTACCCCGCTGGGTCTACCCTTCTCGTCGCGCCATCTCCAAGAGTCCAAGAGTCGCCTTCTCCTCGAAACCCATCTCCACGGCCATCTGAACGAAGAGCATCGCGCAGACGGTCCTTCCTATTTCGAGTTCTTGCTCGGTAGGCTCGGAGCGCTTGATGTCCCTAGAAATCCAAGTAACTGCCGTAGGCCGTCTATCGCATCCCTCCTTCGACCTCCGACGCCACCGCTTTCGAGAAATCCAAGTAAGCCTGCCGTGCTCCGCGGTTCCACTTATCTAGCTGCCTTTTCAGTGCCTTATGTACCTTTCGGACTTCCCGAAGGCGCTGTCCTCCTAGAGTCAGACTCAGGCCCGTTATCCCGAGGCCCACCGCCGCGATCGTAGTCCAGAAGTGAATGTGCTCAGACGCTTCTCTTACGGAGAGGTTCTCCTCCTTGGGTAGCACTTCCACGAGCTGGGCCGTCGCCGTCGTTGAGCACATCTCGCCTAGGGAGATCAACCTCTCTGCCATCTTCCTACTTCGAGCGCCTGCAAACAGCCCCATCACGCAATCACTCCTTCCCTCTTGGGGTCGCGTTCAGCCACTCACGCGTCCGGTAGCCCACGACGATCCGGGCTTGCACAGGGCGATCCGCGCGTGGTAACACTTCCAAGTGAAGGCGCGGCTCGCAAGGGCCGCCGCCTTGACGTCCGGCGTCAGTGACCGGTGGGAAGTCGCTAGCCGAAGATGTCGGCCGATCTATCGTTCTCCCGCGCTAACGCTGTTGAGCGCTCGCCTTGCGTGGATGGCGATGTACTGATGGGGATCGTGTCTCCAGTAGCGGCGGATGTGCTGCCAGATGTCGGGACGCCTCTTCCGCACTTCCATCGAGACCATCAATGGAAAACCGGGACCACCGCCACGGTCCTCTAACACGTCGCGCGCTATCTCGACGATGCCATCCTTTACCCATTGCTTCATGGTTCTCGCTCGGCCTCGGTTGACTGGTCCATCCGCGTTACGTTGCGCCCTGGTAGCGCCGACGCGGTTTCGCCTTGACAGCTTAGCAGTCTAACCAACCTATGCGGACACGAGAAGCACGGCGGGAGGGTCATCGCTCGAACCCACCCCCACCACGCTCGGGGCCTCGGGGCCGGGGCGGTCGGGGAGGAATACGGGTTTTGCTCCGGCCGCGCTCCTTCATCTCCCGCGCCGGCAGTTCGATGTCGGTCGGCGGTTCGCGCCGCTCCGCGTTCCGCAACCCCCTTCGGTAGGCCTCCCTTACCTCCCGCTCGATCTGCCGGGCGCTGTCGGCGTGTGCCTTGCCCAGCGCGGCCCGCTCGCCCTTCTGGTGGCGGTCGAGATCCTCGCGCCAGCCCTCGACCAGGTCCTCCCGGCCCCGGACCGCCCCGGCCAGCTCTCGCAACGAGCGCTCGGTCCGCCAGATCCGAAGCCGGCCAAGCAGGGTGCGGCTCTCCTGCGGCTCTCCTCCTCCAGCCTCTGCCGCGTGTCCTCCTGCCGTTTGTGCAGCTCGGCCCATTCCTTCCGCGCCCGGCTTTCGAGCCGCCAGAACCCCAGCCAGCGCCCGTCCTCGACCTTCTCCCAAGCCTGTGCCTCGGCACGCCTCCAAGCCTCCATGTCGACCCGCTGCTCTTCGCCCGGCGTCGTCGCCCGGCGCGTCCGCCCGCGCTCCATGCCCTCGCGGCGGAAGCGCGCCCAGTGAAGCGGCCGGTTCCATATGGGGCGAAGCACCTCCTCGCCCGCCCTCCGCCGCGCGTTGTTCTTAACCCGCCTCTCGACCCGGATCCGGCCCTGGTCCCGCTCGTAGCCCTCGGCCCAGCGCGACAGCCGGAGCTTGCTGTTCCCGAGCTTCGCCGCCTTCCCGGTCTCCGGATCGACGCGATTGGCGACCACGTGGACGTGGGGATGCCGGGTGTCGTCGTGCGCGACGATCAGCGCCTCGTGGCCCTCCAGACCCAGCGCCTCCAGGCTGCCGTCCACCGCCCGGCTCATCTCGCGCCTGTCCGGCGTCTCGTCCTGCGCCCAGCTGAGCGAGTAGTGCAGCACCGGCTTCGCCAGCTTCCGGCCCCCGCACGCCCCGCCCGCCAGCCGCTTGAGGTCGGGAGCCGCTTTCGCGGTCGCGGCCATCAGCCGTGCGGCCCGCTCCGCCCGGATCGTCGGCAGGTTCCGGGTGTCGGTCCACGCGACCCGCTCCGAGGTTTCCGGACTCCGGTCGTCCGGCTCCGGGGCATCGTGAAGGCAGTACGCCGCGACCCCGGCGAACGAGCGCCCCAGTCCGTTGATCTTCGGGATCATCGGTCCAGCGCCTCACCGGTCAGGAGACCCGCCGCGAGCTCGCCCACCCGCTCCACCGCCTCCAGCGTCCCGGCTGGCGCCGAAGCTCCAGAGTTCAGGGCACGGGCGATCTGGTTTAGATTCACACCGATCCGGTGGAGTTCGACCCGCTCCTTGGCGCCGAGACGGTGAACGGCCGCCTCGCGGACCGGCTGCCCCAGCGCCCTGCGGCGCATATAGCCGCCCTTCGTCATGCGGGCCGCTCCGGCTCGCTCGGCGATCTCGGCGGCCTCCGCGGTCGTGACGCGCACGCCGATCGTGCGGGTCCTGCGTTCGGCCTCGGGCTTCCGGGGACGGGCCATGTCGGGCGGCCTCCTTGTGGCGCGGGGAATGTCGTTTGGGGGTCCGGGGGAACCCCCCGGCCAGAGGTTTTCGTGAAGCGAAAACACATCTCGCTCCCCGGAAACCCGCAAACTGCGGGCTAGTGAGCGGCGATCGGCTGCTCACCCCCGAGGCGGCGACGGCGGCTGCCCCGGGAGCCATAGTCGCGCCCTCGGCGCGGGGCCGGAGGGCGGAATCACGGGTCGTCGGGATCGCCATGACGTACAGTCAGGGGACCGTCTCGGGCGGTGTCAACAACCGCCGAAACGGCGACGTCCAACGGGGTTCCAGAGCCGTCCGAAAGCCGAACGGGCCTGCGCCAGCGCCGCCTCCGCCGCCACCGTCCGACTGGTGCCCAGTGTAGTTGGACCGAAACGCCTCAATATCCGGCGCGCGATCAACCGCCCATCTGACGGACGCGCCTTCCCGGCGCGAAGTTTCACACGTGTTTAGCCACCGCCCGCCGCGTTCGTTTCCCGCAGCGGACGTTCGGGTTCGGGATCGAATCCGAGTCCAGTTGGACGGCTCGTGTCCGCGCCGCACGGATGGCCCGTTCGATCTCCCTGCCGCGGCTGCCCGACCGCGACGGCTTCGTCCGCCCCGGCGCCGGGATGTTCCGAAGCAGCGCCTCGGTTGTTCCGATGGGGCAGGACCCGGCGCTCGCTCCCCGAGCGCCCGGGACTCGAGCCTCCAAGTCAACAAGCGCGGGTGCGCCGAACCTCGTTCGGCCGTGGGAGAGACCTCATGGGAGTGGTCCGAGCCCTCGGGCCGCCCAGTCTGGAAACGACGGCCGGAACACCGTGCGGCACCGTCACGATCCACCCCCCTTATTCACGAATGGTCGGGAGGCGAGGCGACGTGAGGCGGCAAGTGCTTTAGATTCAGAGTGTTAGAAGAACCACGAGCACTCGCCAGCCATCACGCCGGAGGTGGGTTAACCTCTTCGGACAATCACCTGGGCCGTCCGCCCGTCCCATTCGATAGCCGACCCCGCTCCAACCGGTATCCTACAACAGTCTCAACACCCGTATCCGGGTGGGTACGCCGTAGGATTAGCAGGTCTTCACCGACCCACAACGTGCGCCCACGCGGCGTGTCAAGTGTCCCCAGCCAACGACCCTCCTCGCTGAAGACATGCCACTCCGTGCTCGTAATACCCGTAAACACCCAGAGATGGCCTTGCGTATCGACCAGCATTCGGCTGACGGCCGGTCGGAAGGGTCTCTCCGCAAGCTCGCCGAACGACCGTTCCCAAGCGCCCCAATCCCAATTCGGGTTAGCCGCCCTCATCCCCTGTTTCCATTGGTTCAGTTGCGCGGTGGTGATCGGGACGGGATCGGACGTGACGCGGATGATTCGTTGAAGAGCGCCGGGGACCGAAAACTGGTGAATCTCGTACCTGTCCCCATTGGTGATGTACACCGAGAGCGGTTCTCCCCCCACAGCGACCGATGATCTGGCGGGAAACGGCAGGTACCCGATCGCGCTCGCAGGCGGGTAGATGCGAAACCCCTCCTCGGCTCCCCACCAACCAAACTCGGTGGCAGAGTATGTGGAATCGATTCTCAGGAATTGGCGGGGAGGTCGGTAGTAGCCCCGGGCAGGCACCCTCCATTCGCGCTCACGCGCGGCCAGCATGAAGGAGCCATCGGGAAGCGGCGAATACACCGACTCGCCGGGCATCAGGCCCTCCGGCAACATTTCAATCAGACGACCGAAGTCAACTCGTCGATCCCTCAGAAGTGTCCCGGACGGATCGAAGTAGCTGATCGGGCCATATCTGTGGTCCCATACCACGATCGTGTCCCCGGGAAGCACCTGCAGGTGCCGGGGATTTGAAAACTCTCCGGGACCACGGCCTTCCCGCCCGAAGGATGCGAAGAGCGTTCCCGAGGGCTCGAACACCAACACCTTCGAGTCGCCGCGGGGCGACAGCATGGCCACCATGCCATTGGAAAGGGGCGCCGCGGAAGTAATGTCCCAAACCAGCGCAGCGGTATCGACCGCTACCGCCTGCCCGGCCGCAAAGCCGCCAATGGCAAACTCCGGCTCGGAGTCGATGACCCAGGCGTCGGTGGTGCTCCACGCCGGAGCGTGGTTCTCGATGATGCGGATTCCCGCAGAGTCTCGCTCGACTACACCGACAATACGGTCCTGGGATTCCGGACGCTCACATGCCGGGGAACCGAGCGCGAGTACTGGAACGAGGCAGGCCCAGCGAACCCGCCACCCTGTCCGAACCGCACCTGGCAGTCGCTCTGAGTAGCCCATCTCAGCCTGCCCGTAAGGGGTGGGGACGCTTATCACAGCGTCGTGATCACCCCAGAAGCTGCACGGAGTGCTTCGGTAAGCTCCGCGTTCACTCGCGGTAGCACCGGTATGGTCTGGTACGCTACGCTAGGGTCGCAAGGGAGGATCAAGTCAATCCGGCCTCCGTCAGGAATGAACTCGGCCGATACACCGACTCTGTCTCGCGACACCGCAGCCGCAAGCAATGCAACATCGTCCCTGTCAAGAGCATCTTTGATCTCTGTCATGACGGCGAAGGCATCACCGGTTGGGCCACACGGGATGTGGCATGGACCAGTCTGTGGTTCTTCATGGCAAGTTGATCCTGAGCCTCCACAGCGCACGCACCACGTCGGGAGGAACCCTCCCACGCACCCATCCTCGCCATAAACGAATGCGTGCCCGTCGCCGTTTTCTTCGGAGGATCCGTCCTCTTCGTAATATGTGTACCGGTCGGCACCCATACACGATGCGCACACCGGCTCCTGAGCCGGCGGCGTGGCGCCAACTAGCGCCATCGTCGCCCCAGCGAAGGCGAACGCCCAAACCCGACGGAGCCTGCGGGTGGTGGATTCCAAGATGTGTGTGTCTCTCATGTTACTTCACCCTTTCCAAACGCTGTCGGTGGATTCAGCTTTAGTCGCTACCTGGCCGATGACCACCGTGGGAGCACTGGCGAACGCGCTATGAAGTCGCTATCCGCCCTTCCTTACGACAGTTGCCACGAATGTGTGTGTCTCTCATGTTACTTCACCCTTTCCAA
Organism: Longimicrobiales bacterium; assembly: GCA_965206305.1. Lineage (GTDB taxonomy): Bacteria > Gemmatimonadota > Gemmatimonadetes > Longimicrobiales > Gaopeijiaceae > Bin94. Next base: position 3,484,276 of record CBDBJI010000004.1, read on the forward strand.
ACGCTGTCGGTGGATTCAGCTTTAGTCGCTACCTGGCCGATGACCACCGTCTCGGATCCGTTGGGTTGGACGCCCTGAGCCCGGTGCTTGGTTGCTCAAGCGGGGCGGCGTTACTGGTACGCCGCTGGAGCCCAGAAATTGGGGGAGGCTGGTTAGCCGCAGGGCGACCGCCTTTCGGCTGACGACGGATCTGGGCATCGCAGGCTCGCAGTTGGCGGCGGGTCGTCGCGCTTGCGGCCGAAGGCGCGCAGTGCGGCGTTGCCACCGATGTAACCGGATCGATCCGGGGGCGAGGGGGCCGCATTCCGAACCGTGTGCCCGCGCCGGTCGAGAAGGCGATCCTGGCTCCGTCCGCGCCCGGCGCCACACCTTCGAAGATGCCGGTGACTGCCGTTCAGCTCCTGAGCAACCACGCGCCGCTGTTCTTTCGAGAAGCACCCTCTCGCCAACAAGGGCGAGACACGAAGGGAGAAAATGCTTAGAGTAGGGCGAGGCAGAGAGTTGCAGGATGGGACGAGGAGAAGGAATGAAGACGAACGGAACGCCCCTCTCTTCAGGGGAGGGCAAGCGAAGCGCGGCAGCCGCGCCGGATCCGGAGGTGACGGCGAAGGCGACGAGGCGGCGCTTCACACCGCAGTACAAGCTGGCGATCGTCGAGAACGCGGAGCTGTGCGAGACGCCGGGCGAGATCGGCAAGCTGCTTCGGCGCGAGGGGCTGTACAGCTCGCATCTGTCGGCGTGGCGGAAGGCGGCGCGGGAAGGGTCTCTGCAGGCGCTGGCGAAGAAGCGCGGCCCGAGGCCCTCGGGCGGGAAGCGTGAGGCGAAGCAGGTGCGGAAGCTCGAGCGGGAGAACGCGCGTCTGCGCGAGGAACTCCGCAAGGCGCGCATCGTGATCGAGGTCCAGGGAAAAGTTGCGGGGCTGCTGGGGTTGAGCCTCGGGGACGGGAAGCGCTCTTGAGCGCGGCCGAAGGCTTGGCCGGGCACGTGGGCGTGAGCGCGGCGTGCGAGGCCCTCGGGCTCGCGCGCGCCACGTTCTACCGTCGCCGGAGGCCGAAGACCGGGCAGCGGCAGCCCCGGCCGGCTCCTGCCCGGGCCCTGAGCGAAGCGGAGCGCAGCGAGGTCTTCGAGGTGCTGTGCTCGCCGCGCTTCGCGGACCGCGCTCCCGCGGAAGTGTACGCGACGCTGCTGGACGAGGGCGTCTATCTGTGTTCGGAGCGCACGATGTACCGGATCCTGGCCGAGAACAAGGCGGTCCGGGAGCGCCGGGCCCAGCGCAGCCACCCGAACCATCCGAAGCCCGAGGTGGTGGCCCGCGCGCCCAACGAGGCGTGGTCCTGGGACATCACGCGGCTGCTGGGGCCGGAGAAGTGGCAGTACTTCTACCTCTACGTCATTCTGGACATCTACAGCCGCTACGCCACAGGGTGGATGGTGGCGGAGCGGGAGACCGCAGGGCTGGCCGGACGCCTGATCGAGGAGAGCTGCCTGAAGCACGGTGTCCAGCCCCGGGTGCTCACCCTTCATTCGGACAGGGGATCTCCCATGACGGGCAAGTGCACGGCGCAGCTGCTGGCCGACCTGGGCGTCACGCAGTCGCTAAGCCGTCCCCGGATCTCGAACGACAACCCGTACTCGGAGGCGCAGTTCAAGACGGTCAAGTACCACCCCGGTTTCCCCGGCCGCTTCGGCAGCATCGAGGAGGCGAAGGACTTCTGCCGCGAGTTCTTCTCGTGGTACAACACCGAGCACCGGCACGGCGGCATCGGGCTGCTCACCCCCGGCCAGGTCCACTTCGGCCGCGCGCCCGAGGTGATCCGGCGCAGGCAGGAGGTGCTCGCCGCCGCCTACGCCACCCGCCCCGACCGCTTCGTAGCGGGCCCGCCCCGCGCCGCGGAACTCGCCGCGGAGGTCTGGATCAACCGGCCCATCCCCGTCAGTCCAGATGGCGCAGAGGTAGGCGGACGGCGATGGTGCCAGAAGGCAACTGATTTGTGTCCAGAACGTTGGCAAAGCGAGAAGGCGGAGGATCCGCGACAACCTGATACTTGTAGCCCCTACAGTGCTTCCTGCAGCTCGAGGAATCGTGGTCGGCAAGGCGAACGGTCATCGAGCGGTCTTGCCGCTACGCTCCCCCGAAGAACTGATCTCGGCGAGGCCGAGTGTCAGGTGATTACCGTACTTGTACACTACGGTTGATTCCGTGTTAGCCCGCCAGACTCTTCCAATGCGGCACGGAAGCCGCCAACACCATAGTGGATCCCGTCTGCCGTCACGAACGCAGGTGTCGAGGCGATGGAAAGCGCTATCGCCAAGTTCTTGTCCCGGTCGATCCGGGCTTCCGCCTCCCCACCTTCCAAACAGCTCGCATACTCACCGGCATCGTCAATGCCAATCACCTCCGCGAACCGTACCCAGTCGTCTGAGTTTACCCACTCGTCATCACTCAGGAGCAACTCGTGCGCAGGTTGAAATCGTCCCTGCCTCTCTGCGCATACTGCTGCTTTCGCTGCGGTTCGAGCCATCGGATGGAGTCCCTCCAAGGGTAGATGGCGAATAGCCACCACCACCGTTCCACGGGCCGAGGCCTCGAAGACGGCTGGCCCCACAACTCTGCAGGCAGGACATTGGTAGTCAATGAATTCGACCAAGATAGGCCTCCCGCTGGCCTTCTCGCCATCGTCCAATAGGCTCTCGGTATCTATCAACTCCTCCCAGGTGTGTGCGACGAGCCTTCGATCGGTCGCTTTACCGGCCTGCTGCTTCACCCAATCGACCATGTCAGCGGAGTGACTCAGGAGGAATACGGCCGAGACCAAGATGATCGCGACGTTCGTAACCCGCTCCAGCGTGTTATCGCGATCTTCCTTCTGCCCCATTCGCACCTCCACTGGCAACCGGGCGATTCGCGTCAATCTGCCGCACCACCAGGGAGCTGACGTCCGTTTCGTCCCTTTGACGGACCAGGACGCGATTGCCCGCGGCGTCAAGGAACTCCTCGCCCATCGGCAAGGTCAGTACGAACTCCAGCGCGGGAACATCCCCGGCAATGTCCCACACCTGCCATTCCTCCGATCGCGCGCCAGGACGAAACACGCGCAGCCAGAGGCGGCCATCCAGATCCCCGGCCAAGCGATCGATGGGACGGGCAAGCCTCCGGACCGGGATGGAAGCGATGCGTTCGTCGAGATCCACCGAGGAGACGGGGTCGCCCGATAGTTGCGCGAACCTCCTCGCCGTCGCTTCCGCCGAGGCCTTGCGACGGGCCCGTTCCGCGGCAACGTCATCCTCTGTCACTGCTGTGCCCGACGGCAACGGCACAGTGCCGACGTGCGCGCCAGAGCGATCAAGGATCTGAACGACGCCCATGTCCGTCTGTGTCAATGCCAGATGCTGACCCGCCTGGGTCGACAGCGACAAGTGGCCGAAGATCACCGTGCTCTCCGACCGGTTGGATCCCCGTACACTTCGGTTCATCTCGGCGTCCGACAGGCGCGCCACGAGCCGGGGGGACTGGGCGGGGCTCTGAATCAGGTATTGAAGAGTATCCCGGTATTCCCCAACCAACTGCCGCTGCCCATTGCGCGGAATCCGCAGTGGCTCCTTGAGTACCAAAGTGCCGTCCGCGAATCGTGCTACCACCGATACGTTGCCGACAAGGAAGTCCGGTGATGACGTCGCCATGCTGGTGTAGTTGGCCGTCTGAGCCACCGTGCCGTCCGGGTTCACCAGTGTGAGGCGCATCTTCAGGCGGTCCCAAACGGCCACGCCTCCATTGTCCAGCGGGCTCAGCAGTTGGGGGAGCGCATACTCCCCGGGCCCGTCGCCCTGCCCGCCCACCACCAGGACTTCACCGGAGACCGCGCCAACGAACACCAACTGTCGGGAGAGGGCGTCGATGAAGACGAAACGATCGGGCTCCAGAAACATCGCCCCACTCAAGGCACCAATGGTGGTTACCCGGGGGTCGGACGAACTCGCGGAGTGGTAGAGGGGTGCCTCGGCAGTCTGTAGCTGGATGGGTACCTGGGGCTCGGTCTCCCGGTCGGTTTCGCCGGCACATGCGGCCGTCATACCGATGGCACACAGCGGAAGACCCCGCAGAAGCATGGTTGAACCGACAGGAACCCCACGATTCAGGTAGGCGAACACGCGCCCGGCGTCTCCTATAGTGGGATGTCTGGTAGTCCTGCTGGGCACTCGCAAGGGCCCTCGTCTTCGTGCTTGTCAGGATCTCCTGTACAAGCCATGTGCTTACACAACCCGTCCTCGGTCTGCTTGGTGCAGTATACGCACGCCTCGGTTTCCTCGTCATTTATGGACAGTAGGCAGTCCCAGGTCCCATCGTCACCCGAGCCTGCAAGGTGCGAGGGGATCACGAGGGCGATGGCCATAAGGAAGACCAGCCGTCCGAAAACCTTAGGTCCCACTTTTCGCGTGATTGTCATTTCTCCCTAAGTCCTTCGTTGGTTAGGTGAACGGAAGGGAAACTCCACGATTGGACTCCGATGGCCTTAAGTGGTCATGAGGTTGCTGATCCGTTGGTCAACGGCACCAAGACGCCGCCTCGCGTTGCACCACGGGCCGGTGCCAAACGTCGTAGCAGGCTTCAGGTCGACGGTCGCCGGCACCTCCCACTCGCTGCGGTACGGACCGTCCATCGGGCCCATCGGTCCTCTCCGGTTGGGCCACCCAATAGTCTAGACCGACGGTCCGCCAGCGGAACGCAAGCGTCTGGACACTTGCCGCCGCAGTGTCGTGTCGTGGGTCTGCTATTGGTCGTCTGCCATCCTGGCCCGGATCGCCCGGATCGCTTCGCGACGGTGCCACCGCACGGTGGGGCGAGCGATCCCTTCCTCCCGGGCGATCTCAGCGTCGTCCTTACCGGCGAGCATCCCTCGAACGATCACAAGCTGTTTGGGGCTTAGCAGCCCGTCGGCGGCCTCCAGGGTTCGCTGTGAAAGCCAGTCTACATCCCACGCGGGCTGGGCTGCGTCCGAAGCGAGGGTCTTGCGGATCTCCAGCTCGTTCTCGCGCAGGATCCTTGCCCGCCGTCCCTCCGTCCTCCAATAGCTCCGCAGAGCATTCCGCATGATACCGCTCAGCCAACCATAGGGGTTCCGGACCTCTTCCAGCTTCCTCGGATTCGCGAGGCTGCTGGTCAAGACCTTGCCCAGCACCGCCTGGACGATGTCTTCCGCGCGGTCTCGGTCCACAACTCGATCCATCGCCACCAACACCAACGCGTCACGGTAACGCTTTGTCCACTCCGCCACCAGTTCGTGGCCCATGCAAGACCTGTCGCGAGTTGGTGCAACCTCGACCCCCAGATGTTCGTCCGCTTCAGCCACTAACTGGCGTCTCCCGGATTGGGGCGTCCCGGGATGTGGACGGCCCCTGAACCTGCCTTATTCATGAACTTACTCATGGAAGGCAATCTGGGGGGTTGAGGGGGCTTCGGCAAGACGGGAGGTCCGCCGAACGGGGTTTTGGGGGCGGTGCGAGCGGGGACCGGGGCCGGAACGCGCAGTTCACCCGGCGCAGATGGGCGATTGTCGGCACGAGGAGACACCTCGGTGCCGTGCAGGCCACAGGGGCCGGGAAAGGGTTCGGCGTCTGGCGGCACCCGGGGCCGCCGCCCACGCGCCGACCCCTTCCCCCCGGGCCCCGGCGGCCGCAAGGACGCCGAGGTGTATCGAAGTGCCGGCGAAGGCCCCGGCCAAGCCGACAACCTACTTCTCTCGGACTCGAAAGGCCTGCTCTTGGCTCCCGGAACCGCCCCGACCTGCCCTTGCGAGAGTGTTGCGAGAGGTCCCTCAGCCCCCTACCTTACCCTTGACACGTCAGTTTATGAATAAGGCAGGATCCAGTGCCTCTTGAGCCGTTGGTGCAGCCGTTTTCCCGACAGCGCTCCGCACTGGACAAACTCGGCAGTGCCGGATACGATGTCCGCTGTCGACAATACGCTGACCATCGGAGCCGCCATGCGCCCGAAGTTTCGAGCTTCCTGGTCCGTCGCTCTCGCCGGATCGCTGATCCTCGCCATGGCGGGCACCCCCGCCACCGCCCAGGAACTCCCCCCCGAGATCCAGGCGGACCGGCTCATGGTGCAGGTGGACCGCCAGATCGCCACGGAGCAGTACGGTGCAGCGCTCCGCGCGCTGGACCGGATCCTAGCGCTTCAGCAGGAGCACGACATCGAGCTTCCGGCGCCGTTCTGGATGAAGCGGGCGGAGGTGGCAATGGGCACGGAGGACTACTTGGAAGCGATCGCGTCGGCGACGCGGTACCTGGAGGTGGCGGGCCGCGAGGGCGAGCACTACATGGCGGCGCTGGAGTTGCACTACGAAGCGGTGGTCCAGGGGTGCACCCCGGAGCGGATGACGGAGACGCTAGAGAGCGTACGGGCATGTCTGGCGGCTGGGGCGGATCCGAACGCAGCCGGTGAGGACGGGAGGTCAACGCTGGACTGGGCGGCGGAGCGGGCGGATCCGGGGATCACGGCGGCGCTGATGGCGGCGGGGGCGGACCCGGCGTTGGCGGCCGCCGCAGCGCGGGAGGCCGAGCGGGCGGCGATGGTACCGGGGAACGTGTTTCGGGACTGCGCGGCGTGCCCGGAGATGGTGGTGGTGCCGGCGGGGAGCTTCATGATGGGGTCGCCGGAAGGGGAGGAGGGCCGGGAGGAATGGGAGTTTCCACGACACCGTGTCACGATCAGAGTTCCCTTCGCGGTCGGCGTGTACGAGGTGACGTTTGCGGAGTGGGACGCGTGTGTGCGGGCCGGGGGATGCGGGGGATACCGGCCAGAGGACGAGGGCTGGGGCCGCGGAAGTCGGCCGGTGATCAATGTGAGCTGGGAGGATGCGCAGGAATACATGCGGTGGCTGTCGCGGGAGACGGGGGAGGAGTATCGGCTGCTGACGGAAGCTGAGTGGGAGTACGTGGCGCGCGCGGGGACGAGGACTGCATGGTACTGGGGGCGGAGCGAGTCGGGGCAATGCCGGTATGCGAATGGCGCGGACGCTGCGCTTCTGCGTGAATACCAGGACCGGCCCGCGGCGTCGTGTTCCGACGGCTACGTGAGGGCGGCCCCGGTCGGTCGGTTTGAGCCGAACGCGTTCGGACTCTACGATGTGCTGGGCAACGTCTGGGAGTGGACGCAGGACTGCTCGTCGTTGGGTTACCACAGTGCACCGAGCGACGGGAGCGCACGGCTGTCGAGGGACTGTTCCGTTCGTGTACGGCGCGGCGGCGATTGGATCAGCGGTCCAGCCCTATTGGGGGTCTTCATTTGACGCGCACCCTGAACATGACTGGCGCGGCGTCCCACGCCCTGGTCGCGCAGGGAGGCCGCCCCGGACCCGGGTAAGATGGCCAGCTGTGGCAGGTGGACTACCGGGATCTGGAGTTCGCACTGCTCGACTCGGCGTCGGCGAAGTACTTCGCCCGGGTGGACCCGTTGCGGCCCCCGAAGAAGTCTGCGCTGCAGGAGTGCATCGGGGCGGTTCGGGCCGAGGTGTGGGAGCGGATCAACCGGGTGCTGATGGAGGAGGCCCGCGGCGGCAAGGTCGAGGGGGGCCGGACGGTGCGCATCGACAGCACGGTGACGGAGACGCACATCCGCAAGCCGACCGACAGCCAGTTGCTCTGCGACGGAGTGCGGGTGCTCACCCGGCTTCTGGTCCGTGCGCGGGACGAGCTGGGAGCGGAGGCCTTCGGGTTCCACAACCATCGCAGGGCGGCGAAGCGATGGGCGCTGAGAGCGTCGCGGAGGCGCGGGAAGCGGCAGGGCGCAGCGTACCGGGAGTTGCTGGGGATCGCGCGACGGACGCTCGGGTACTTGCACGGTGCGCTGGCGGTGGCCGAGGAGCGCGAGGTCCCGGCGCTGCGGGGCTGGCGGGCCAAGGCGTTGCAATACGGGGAGTTGCTGGCCCGCGTGGTCGACCAGACCGAGCGCAGGGTGCTGCGGGGCGAGAAGGTCCCCGCGCAGGAGAAGGTGGCGAGCCTGTTCGAGCCCCACACGGACATCATCGTCAAGGGCGGGCGGCAGGTTCAGTACGGGCACAAGGTCAATCTCAGCACGGGCGCGAGCGGACTCGTGCTCGATGCGGTGGTCGAGCGGGGCAATCCGGCCGACAGCAGCCGGTGTCTCGCCATGATCGAGCGTCACGCGGAGATCTACGGTTCGGTGCCGGAGCAGGTCGCCTGCGACGCCGGCTACGCCAGCAAGCGCAACCTGCACGAGGCCAAGGCGCTCGGTGTCACCGACATGGTGTTCGAGAGGAAGAGGGGACTGCATGTGGCGGACATGGCGTCGACACCCGGCGTCTACGACAAGCTCCGGCGCTTCCGCGCGGGCATCGAGGCGGCGATCTCATATCTCAAGCGCTGCTTCGGCCTCCGCCGGTGCCACTGGCGGGGACTCGATCACTTCCGGGCCTACGTCTGGTCGGCGATCGTCGCCCACAACCTGGCGGTGCTGGCCCGCAGCCCGTTGAAACTGAAGCCGACGTAAACGGCGGGGCGACCTCGACGGCCCTCCTTCGAGACCGGCTCAATCGAGTCGGAGGGACTCGCAGCCCCCATGGGCCGCACGGGCGCTGTCACCACCCATCGAGACCGCCCACTAAGCCGCAAACACCTCGAAAACCCACCCGGATCCCAGGCTAAAGGCTTGAAAAAGTTGCGCTTACGCGCATAAAATGGACGAGATCTAGCTAGCTAGTTTCCGTCCATAATCTCGTAAGTCATGGCCGTTATTGGAGAAACGCGACTGCTGGGGCGGTAAATCGAGTGGAATGGGGTGGGGCGAGGCGTTATCTTTATACCTGCGTCAAGGGTTGTCCCAACGCCAGGGGGAGTCGCCGATGCGTGCAAAACGGGCGCGCCAACGCAGTCTGTTCGACGCCGGATATCCGGATCACCAGATGGGGCGGGGGTTGGCCGCGATATCGGCGGTCCTGGACCAGCACCCGGAGTTCGTGGACTGGATCGCGGAAGACGTGGACCGGGGAGGGCGGTCGTTCATGGGGCGGGCCGGCCTGCCCTGCGAGGTGATTCTGCGCTGCGGGATCCTCAAGCATCTGTGGCAATCCGACTACCGCGAACTTGAGTTCGTTCTCGCCGACTCCGCCTCGGCGAGGCGGTTCACGCGGATCGATCCGCTCCGTCCCCCGAAACGCTCGGCGTTGCAGCGCTGCATCAGAGCCGTGCGGGCGGAGACCTGGGAGCGGATCAACCGGGCCCTGCTGGGGACGGCCAAGGACGACAGGATCGAGACGGGCCACAAGGTGCGCATCGACAGCACCGTGACGGAGACGCACATCCTCGAGCCGAGCGACAGCCAGTTACTGTACGACGCGGTGCGCGTGCTCTCGCGGCTGCTGGCCCGGGGCCGGGAGAAGTTGGGACCCGATGCCTTCCCCTTCCACGACCACCGCCGTGCGGCGAAGCGCAGGAAGTGGAAGATCCCCAAGGCGCGGATGAAGCGTAAGGTCAAGCTGTATCGCGAGTTGCTGGCGGTGGTGCGGCGGACGTCGCGGTACGCCGATGGTGCCCTGGCGGCGGTCGAGGGCCGCGAAGAGCCGTGGCTGGATGACTGGCGCACGCAGGTTGCACACTACCGGGACCTGGCCGGGAAGGTCGTGAGCCAGACAGTACGCCGTGTGCTGAAGGGCGAGACGGTGTCCGCGGAGGAGAAGGTGGTGAGCCTCTTCGAGTTCCACACCGACATCATCCGCAAGGGCGGTCGCCGGGTTCAGTACGGACACAAGGTGAACCTGGGCAGCGGTGCGAGCGGGCTGGTGTTCGATGCCGTGGTCGAGGCCGGCAATCCGGCGGACAGCTCGCGCTGTCTGCCAATGATCGAGCGGCACGCCACGATCTACGGGTCGATGCCGCAGCAGGTGGCATTCGACGGGGGCTACGCCAGCAAGGCCAATCTGGCCGACGCGAAGGCTCTGGGAGTGCACGACGTGGTCTTCCACAAGAAGAAGGGCCTCAAGGCCACGGACATGGCCTCGTCCCCACGGGTCTACGGGCGGCTGAGGAACTTCCGGGCCGGAATGGAGGCCGTGATCTCCTACCTCAAGCGCTGCTTCGGCCTCGGCCGGTGCAACTGGCGGGGACTCGAACACTTCCGGGCCTACGTCTGGTCCGCCATCGTCAACGCACAACCTATGGGTGATCGCCCGCTGCAAGTTGAAGCTGAAACCGGCGTGAACCCGCACCCGGCCGCCCCCGGTACCCCGGTTCAGGCGAACCGGCTGGGCTCGCTGTCCCCAACGCCCAGGAAAAACCCCTTCCGGCCACTCAATCCGCTGGAAAATCCGTCAAAATCGCCCTTTTTCCCGAAGAAACACCGCATCACCCTTCCATGGCCTGCCCAATAGGCCTCTCCGGGGGGAGAAAACGGACGGGAACTAGCTAGCTAGCTAAGCTAGCGGCACCGACCGTGACGGGAGCGACCCCCCTCTTCGAGGGTTTGGTGCGGCACGGGGCCGAGTGTGTTTTCACACCCTCGCCCCCGCCGACCAAGGGTCGCTCCCGGTCAATTATCCCTGCGGGAAGGCGGTTCAGCGCCGCTTCGAGGCGGCGGAACGGGACGCCGACTTCCCGGCGGAAGCGAGTCTGCGCTTCGGCGGTGAGCGTGCGGTCGCCCGAGGTTGAAGGACTGGCCATGCATCTTGGGCTGCATTCTACTGTCGCGCGTATCACTTCCGGTAGAAATCGGGAGCGCGCGGGGCCGCGGCAAGCTGCGCCCGCGAGCGGATGTCCCAAGCGGTCCAGCCTAGTCCGGGACGGGGATGAGGACGGCTAGATCCCGAGTTCTTTGGCGATCCGCGCCACGATCGGGCGCGAGTCGATGTGGTCGCCGTGCCCGACTCTCCGGTTGGTCAGTTCCGTAGCGTTGACTGACACGAATCCGGGTGCCGCGTTCAGCGGTGCTGGGGCCGATCCCAGACGCTTCTCCCAGCGCTGGTCGGGGTTTCGCTTGAGGAAATCCAACAGCCCGAACGTCATGTCGCTCGCCGCGTCCCCAATCGAATGCGCCCACTCCCGCGGCGCCTTCTCGTAGCTCGACAGCTTTAGGACACTGTCGAACCTGGAATACACGTTCACCTGCTTGCGCACCAGATGCTGCAACCCGGAATAGAACGGCCCCTGGTACTTCGTCTCCACTTTGCCACCCGCGCACCTCGTGACATGCCGACGCTCCACATCTGGTGCGAGCATCACGTAGTTGTCGATCAGCCACTTCTCCCGCTTCACATCTTCGCTGTCGGTCCTCTCGCCCCGTTTGAAGAGCGCGATTTCCTTCTTGGTCGCCCCGTGTGGCACAGAGTGCTTGTCGACCAATGCAGCAAGCGTGTGGCAAGCGAGGAAGTTGCCCATCGAGTGACAGAGCAGGTTGATGGACTTGCCGGCTCGTTTCAGTCGCAACAGCAGGGAACCGAAGGCCGCCGCCGAACCGATCGCTTCTCTCTGATCAGAGGCGTAGCTGAGCACATTGCCGTTCGATGGCCACGAGAACCCGATGAACGCCGACAGGCCTTGATCCGGCGTCTCTGCGGCGGGCTCCTCTGTGCCTGCGGTGGCTCCCCCTGTGTTTGCGATTGCTTTCGGTAGCGACGTCACGATCGACTTCCGCAGCGACTTCATGGTGTCTGTTAGAATCCGGAACCAAGTGAACGCTTCAAACAGTTCGACGTTGAACCCGTGAACGCATACGACGACAGATTTGATTCTTGAATCGGCCAAGAATTCGGAGAACACGGTCGTGCCTGAGTCCCGGACAACCGCGCCACGCGGCATTTCGTCCCCTCGAACCGTTCCAAGGTAGAACCGCATGTACTCCTCCATGTCGACGAAGTAATAGCCGCCGCGACAGAGTAGGTGGCGGGTCTCGCGGTCGTCTTCATCGAGCACTCTGCCCAAGTGGTGCATCGCCCGGTTCGTCGCGAAGAATCTCGGCACGATCCTGGTCTCTCCTTTTTCGCTGTGGGTATGGCCCCGCCGGGCGAGGTCACGGGGCCGACGAGCCGCTCCGAGCAACTGTCCAACCACCGCGATACCAATTTGTCGGATCCGGCGCGCTGGGGGCAAGCGCCTGCCGGGAGCTGCCGGGAACAATTGGATTGTCCGGTTTTCAGACACGGAAGTGTCTGCTTTTCGTTGCCGCCGCTCTCAGCCCATGAGCCGGGACCACCATATCTCCGCCGCGTACACGCGAACCTCCACCTCCGCCCCCACAGGGCGGCATCGGTGGCGCTGGGGCAGGATCGGGAGTTCTTCCTGCGCTTGTAGGTCACACGGTTGTCGTTGCCGACCCGCCGCACCGAGCTGCGTCCGGTTGTCCTTGTCCACCTGCCAGCACCGCCATTGGCGGGTGCCGGCACTGTGAACTCTTGGTCCGTGTAGGACTGCTGAAGAGCCCTTGCTTCCATCGTCTCCTGCACCCCCCAGAAGCTCGGCCACATCCCCTCCTATTTCACGAAGTACCCAGTCCACCACCCTCCCTCGTGTCGAGCAGAACGTCCAATTCACCACTCGGGACCCAAGAACCCGGGAGTTCCTGGGTGCCCGAGGGTGGGTGGGATCCAATCGTGCCGCCGAGTCAAACGTCTGGCGGAGACACCCGCTCTGCTCGAGGTTTCTTCCGCGCAGATCGTGCAGTCCATCGAATCGAGAGAGGAATCGAACGATGGACTGCACGATCCGCCTGCCCGAAAGGTCGCGGAGGGCGTTCGCGCGCGCCAGACTCATGGCTCCCGTCTGCAAACGCGACCATCAGCGGCTCGGTCCGGCATCGCGGTCCGGCCCACGCGTCGGCGGCCTTATCACCAGCCGCGGCCGCGCGGTCTCGCGACGGCGGATGTCCCATAGTACTCGGCCAAGCGTGTCACTTGCCCGTCGAGCCGCTCGATTCGCCGCCGCAAGGCTTCGACCTGCCCGGATTGCCGCCGCTGCTCCCTCTCGTACTGCTCGGACAACCTCCGCAAGGCCCTCGTCAACTGCTCCTCTAACGCGGTCATAGACTCCTTCACTCGTTCGACAGCTTCAACGCCGGAAGATCCCCGTCCACCCACCAGGGCGGATTGGGCAGCACCCCGTCCGGCACCACCACGAACCGCTCGCCCTTGATCTCGTGGAACACGAGCCCCCAGGTGTCCACCTCCAGTTGGGCGAGCGTCCGCCGGGCGTCTTCGATGTCCCGGTTCAGTTCGGCGCGGGTCTCGATCCGGGTCTGGATGCTCGTCGCCAACCAGCGCATCGTCGCCCAGCTTCCTCCGAAGAAACCGATCCAAAGACTCAGGCCGACGATCAGGGGCCGTTGCCACGCCCCGGCCAGCAACTCGCGCATCCGCCCGGTCGCCTCCTCCGTATCGCGCTCGATTGTACTGAGCGCGTTCCTCGCGACGCGCCGCGAGTTCTCGCCGAGCCGCTTCAGCTCGCTCGTGGTCAACTCCTCGATCTCCCGGCGTTCGCTCTCCAGCCTCCTCCGTAGCCGCTCGGTCAAATCGTTCGCGGTCGAAGTTCTCTCCATACAGTTCTCCTTTGAGCCGCCATCGGTCTCCGGTCTCGGGGTCCAGCGCGGTGAGGTAGTCCTTGCCTTGGCGCGGCACTTCGAGACCCGCGTCTTGCAACGCGGCGACGACATCGCGGCGGTCGCTCACCATGCCGTGCTCGACGCGCTGGAGCAGGTAGTCCCGGAGCAGGTCGCGGGGTGAGGCTTCGAGCCGAAGCCCCGTCCGCAGTTGCGCCGCTTCGATGTAGGCGCGGTGGCCGGGCTGCTGCACTCTGGCCCTGGCCGGATCGTCCGGGCGGCTCCAGCCGTGCTCGCGGTTGAAGGCGTCGCGGAGCGGATCGAACGTCTTCCGCCAGCCGGGAGGGGCAATGTTGAGGCTGCGGCCGGTCTCAAGGTCGCACCGGGCCGCGAGGACGTGGACGTGGGCGCCTCCGCCCTCCTCGCGGTGAAGCACGGCCGCCCATGCGTAGCGGTCGGGCTCCAGCCCCGCCCAGGCCGTCTTCTCGAACTCGTCGAGGACGGCTTCGATCTGTTCATCGGTGGGGCGGTCGTCCGGCGCCCAGGCGATCACGCCGGACGTGTACCTGTGCTCGAACTCCAGCGAATCGGCGACCGCGGCCACCACGTCGGGGTTCCCCCGCAGGACTTCGACGCCCTCGCGCGGCTTCCCGGACGCGTCCTGCTCCCCGAGGAGGTACTTGGCCGCAGCCCGCGCCGACCCGGTCCCGTGCGCCAGAAACTTAATGTGCATCGTCGCTATCCGGGCTCTCGAAGCGGGCCAGCGCCGTAAGCGCCCGCTCGATGGCGACGAGGCGGGCGAGCACCTCGACGGCCTCGGCCGCCCCCTTGTGGCGATTGGCCCACCGCGCGATCTGGTTCAGGTTGTTTCCGATCCGCGAGACCTGTCGGGTGCGCTCGCGCTCGACCTCGGCCGCGCGGGCGGTCCACGTCCGCGTGCGGGCCATGGCCCGCCGGATCAGCGCCGACAGGGGCACGCCGGCGGCCTTCGCCTTGGCCCGCCAGTCGGCGGACTCGGCCGCCGATACGCGGGCGGTGACGACGGCGGTGCGGCGCTCACGCATCACGCCGCACCGGCGCGGGGGAAGGTGAGCGGCGCCCTCGTCCGCGACCTTCATGGGAGCGCGTCGCGCGGGGGGATCGAAGGGGGGGCGTCCGCCACCCCTCGCCAGCCCCGGTGTATGACACGGGGTAGGCTGGCTCAGTGCTGGCTCAGTGCTGGCTCAGTGCTGGCTCAGTGCTGGCTTAGTGCTGGGCGAGACGTAGCGCTTCGTCGCGCGTGACCGGAACGTGCTTCGTCAGTCGTGCCCTCCTCAGGTTTCCCGAACCTCCACCATCTTCATTGGGCGCATTGGCCGCGCCGACCGCCTGCGGCGACGAATCCGAAGCCACGCCACATCGCGCCGGTCCGCCACCCCCGGCCGCGTTTCCCACAGCGCCAGGAACAACCTGCGACTATACGCCCCAATCAGCGCCAACTTCCCCCGCCAGCGTCTACGGTTACTCCGGCCCCTTCTGTTGAGAGTGGCCTGGGGGCTTGAGTTCTCCCCTTAGGTGCACCTCGACCGACTCGTCGAACCTGACGGACACGTTCTTTCGTCCGAATGCGTATACGTGGGTCGGACTGCTCGGTACCTTAACGGTGTAGGTGCCGGGCGGAACAGGAATGCGGAAGGTGCCATCGGCGTCCACGCGTGTTCCCCACTTGAGAGGCTCCTGATCGGACCCTACTGGCAAGGGTCCTTCAGCTCGAACCGTGGCATCTCTCACGGGAAGTCCTCCGACGGTCACCGTTCCTACGATTTTCGCGTCGCCTATGATTGAGACCGACTGCTTCACCAGTCCTTCCTCCGTTTTTAGGTGTCGAGTGCTGGGTCGCGCATCCCCGGCCGCGCTCCGCCGCATCTGGAAAACGACCCGTAGGATGGTAACACCAAGCGCAGGCCTCAGGAAGCTTGCTCCAGCGCCGCGTGCCGACGGGCTCGGACCAGGCGTGAACCACCCATCGGGCATGTCGGTCTCGGTCAGAGCATGGCGAACGTGCTCGGCAGCTCCACCCGGCTCGACAGCCTTACTGCAAAGGACTGATGGAGTGGGAGAGACCCCCGTGGAGGGAGGCATGGCCGTTGTCCATGTCGGTCCTCCCCGATGCCGGTACAGGCATCCCAAAGACGGCGGTCTCTCCCAGGCACGGCCTCGACGGCCGGATCGGCATCCGCGCTTCGCTGGCCTTGGCCCAACCGCAAGCGGGCCGGGGGCTTGGACGGCTAGGGTCTGTGTCCGGCCGAACGCCGATTTCGTGTCCGGCCACCCCCAATGTGAACCGGACACGCACGGATCAGCACCGGGAGCGTCGAAAACCGCCATCGAATCATGACCTCCAGGTCGAAGATCGCGAGACTCCGGCAACGGCCCTTGGACGGCGTGTTCCCGCCCGGTTCCGGGGAGGATGCCACGCGCTTCCAAGGCCTCCGGCTGGCGGAGACCGCTTCTCTCCGCGATACTTCGTTGGCGCAGATCGTGCGGCCCGTCAATCGAGAGGAATCGAACGATGGCACGCACGAAACGAAGCCGGCGCTCCTACGGCGCCGGCGAGTGGGGCCGGAACAGGGTCCGGGTGTTCCCAGACCCGAAAACCGGCCTTTACCAGATGGAGTGGCGCGAGAACGGGCGCAGGCTCACCCGGTCGCTGGGGCACCGCGAATGGGTGAGGGCGAAGAAGCAGGCGGACGAGTTCGCCGCCGGATTCGCCAGCCCGGACCTGAACGGCAAGGCGGAAGCCGAGCCCGAGCCGCTCACGCTGGGGGGGCTGTTTGACATTTACGGTGAGGAGGTGACGCCCACCAAGGGCGAGCACACCCGGCAGCACGACCGGACCACGATGGCGATGTTCCTCCGCTTCTTCGGACGGAACCGCGACCCGGCCACCCTGTCCCAACGGGACTGGGATCGCTTCATCCGCGAGCGTCGGGCGGGAAGGATCGGACCCAGCGGAAGGCCCGTATCCGACCGGACGGTCGAATACGACCTCAAGTTCCTGATCGCGGTTCTGAATTGGGCCGCGAGGTCGAGGGACGAGCGGGGCCACCCGCTGCTCGACCGGAACCCGCTCAAGGGCTTCAGAAAGCCCACGGAGAAGAACCCGACCCGGGTGGTGCTCACCGAGGACGAGTACCGGGCGCTCCTGAAGGTGGCTGGCCGGTTGGACTGGCGGTTTGGCGTCGCCCTCGTGCTCGCGCACGAGACGGGCCACCGGATCGGAGCCATACGCCAGCTTCGGTGGTGCGACATCGACTTCGAGGGCGGGACGATCCTCTGGCGTGCCGAGCACGACAAGTCGGGCCACGAACACGCCACGCCCGTCACGGGCGACGCGCTCGCCGCTCTCGACGGTGCGCGGAGAAGGAACCCCGGAATCGGAGAAGCACCGGTGCTGCCCGCGCCCAGGAATCCGCTGGCGTGTCTCGGGGCTGCCCGGTTGCACGCTTGGTGGAGTAAGGCCCAGATTCTGGCGGGGCTGGATCCGATGCCCGGAAGAGGCTGGCATTCGCTGAGGCGGAAGTTCGCGAGCGACCTGATGGACCAGCCGCTGAAAGTGCTTTGCGCTTTGGGAGGCTGGAAGACCGCCAAGACGGTGCTCGAATGCTACCAGCGCCCGGACGCGGGACAGCTTCGGACGGCTCTGGAAGCTCGTCGGCGGTCTCACGCCTGAGACCGTCAATCGGCGGGAGTCAATTGGCGTATGTGGACGCCCCCTGGTGAGCAAGCCTGATTTCCGAACCGAGTCGGTGGCAGTCTGGTCAGGTACTGTCGTATGTCCGGCCTCTTGATGCGGCGCTTGTTGGCCGCGGGCCCGTATGGTGTTCGTGAGATCGGATCCAAATCGGGAAAGCGGGCTCGAAGCCCTCCGCCAATTACTGGTTTTTCCGACCCCGTCTTGTCGACCGTTTGCCCTTACCCCGTTTCGTGCGTCCTGCTGCCCACATCTCCCCGGTAGCTTCTTTGCCTGTCGCTTCTCTCCTTTCGCCGTTCCGTCAGGCGGCAGCGCGGATCCGGTAGGTCTCCCCTCTCGTGCTCAGTGCCCAGACCACCCGCGCCGTCCTGTTGGCGAGCGCCACCGCAACCACCTTCTTCGGCTTGCGCACCAACATCCCGGCCAGCCACGGATCCGCGATCTCGCCGC
Organism: Longimicrobiales bacterium; assembly: GCA_965206305.1. Classification (GTDB taxonomy): domain Bacteria; phylum Gemmatimonadota; class Gemmatimonadetes; order Longimicrobiales; family Gaopeijiaceae; genus Bin94. The sequence continues at coordinate 3,502,002 of CBDBJI010000004.1, forward strand.
GCCGGCTCGCGTGCTGGACGACCGACATGGCTCCCGTGACCAGGAGCCGTCTCAGGTCTTTCTGGCCCATCTTCGATATTCTGCCCAGCTTCGGCTTGCCGCCGGTCGTGTGCTGCCGGGGCACGAGGCCCAGCCAGGCCGAGAAGTCGCGCCCGCGCCGGAAGCTCTCCATCGGCGGTGCGAAGGCCTGCAGCGCCATCGCGGTAACCGGCCCGACTCCCGGGATCGTCATCAGCCGCGTCGTCTCTTCGTTCTCCCGGGCGCTCGTCCGGAGCTCGCGGTCGAGTCCGTTGACCTTCTCATCGAGCTCATTGATCCGCCCAAGCAGCAGCCAGCCCAACCCGACAACGGTCTCCGGCAGGCCACAGTCCCCGTCCTCGAGCACCTCGACCAGCTGCCTGATCCGGGCTCTGCCCTGCGGAGCAACCACGCCGTACTCGGCCAGGTGGCCGCGAAGCGCGTTGATCGTCTGCGTACGCTGGCGCACCAGCAGGTCACGGGTGCGAAAGAGCATCCCCTGCGCCTGCTGTGCTTCCGTCTTGACCGCCACGAAATGCATGGTCGGGCGCTCGGCCGCTTCCGTGATCGCCTCCGCGTCGGCTGCGTCGTTCTTGTGGCGCTTGACGAAGGGCTTCACGTAGATCGGGGGCACCAGTCTCACTTCGTGGCCGAGCGCCGCGATCTCCCGGCCCCAGTAGTGGGCGCTGGCGCACGCCTCCATCGCCACCGTGCAAGGCGGCTGCGAGGCGAGAAAGCCCAGCAGCTTCGCGCGGCTCAGCTTCCTGCGGTACGCCACCGACCCGTCCGCCCTCGCCCCGTGTACCTGAAAGCTCCGCTTTGCCAGATCGATCCCGATGATGCTAACCTCTTCCATGTGGATGTCTCCTCCCTCAGATGGTCGACTTGTCGCTTCAGTACCATCTTGGCACATTGCGATGCCGCCGGGAGGGGGCGTCCACTCCATCGGGAATCGGGCCTGTCAGACTCCCAAGTCCAATACCCGCAACGGATTGCGAGCATGAGACCACCTGCCGGGCTGGCAAGGCGCGACGAAGGGCGAATGGCACAGCTATTGGCCCGAGGAGCAACGCAGAGCGCAGCTTGGGGACGGTCGAATGTAAACTGAACATGACAGATTGTAATGTTCTCTTTACAGTCTGACCGCGCCGTCAGGAAAACCCGATCCAGCGGCCCGCCGCCGCCACGGTAAACCACAGCGCCAGTGACACGGCCCCGACGATGCGGCCGACCACGCCGGGATCGTCGGCCTCGCGCCGCGCCACGCGCTCCCGCACCGCGAAGGTGAAGGTCAGCGCCACGGGCAGCGTGCACATCTTCACCCAGAACGAGGTGTTGTAGTACGCCTTGATGGCCTCTGACAGGAACAGCGGCACCCCCGTCAGGACCATCACGATCACGCTCGCGACGAGCCAGGGCCGGGCGTAGCGGGCGAGGCGGGCGACCGGCTGGCCGGTGAGGCCCACGCCGAGCAGCCTGAGGTCGACGACGAGCAGCGCGCCACCGAGCATGCACAGGCCGAGGAGGTGGACGGCCTCCAGGATCGGAAACGCCCACACCGAATCGGCGATCGCCCTGCCGATCAGCGTCGATTCGCACCAGCGGAAGAAGGATTCGAGCATGGCGCGGCTACCAGCCTGTTGTCGGCTCGCCCACGGGGCATCCCGCCATCCAGTTCACCCACCCGGGCTGGGGCTGAATGTCGCAGTCGAACCAGTTGTAGGCGATGAGGCGGCCCGTCACCACGACGAGCGTCCACACGGCCAGCGACACCGCGCCGGCGATGCGTGCCGCCCGTGGCGGGGACGCGTCATGGTCCCACTCGGCGGCGTGGCGGTGCACCCCGTTATGGAAGATTGCGACGTTCGCCCCCGCCAGCAGGAGTACCAGGACCTTGATGCGGAAGAAGAGGTTGTGGTAATAGCGCAGCGGCTGCGAGTAGAAGAGGAGGAGCCCGGTCACCGTCATGATGATGAACCCGATATGGGTCCATGGCAGGAGGCGCCCGGTGAATGCCGTAATCGGCACCTTGCGGAAGGCGATGCCGAGAAGTCTCAGATCCATCATCACGGTGGTGCCGACGAAGAGGCCGAGTGCGAGGACGTGGGTCGACTCCACGAACGGCCACATGTAGAGCGACTCCAGGAGGGCCACGCTCCAGGGAGTCTCGCCGAGCCAGACCAGGAATCGTTCGATCAAGGCGGGTCCGGGATGGTGTCGGGGATTGTGTCGTAGTTGGGGCGCAGCGTTTCGGTCGCGTAGACGGCGTGGCACCCGGTGCAGACCAGGTAGACATCGCCCCCGACCTCGAACACCGCGTCCGCGTCGCGCGCCTGCGCGGCCTCGACCGCGCGGCGGCCGATGTCGATCATCGCGCGGGACATCGCCACCCAGTGATCTCCCTGCACGCGCTCCTGCAACAGGAGCAGGTTGCCCGATTCGGCGAGTACCCAGGCCGCGTTCTCCACGGCCTCCCACTCTTCCGCCGTCCGCGGCTCGATCTCGTACGTGTCCACCGTGTCCATGATGATCCCGACCGCGTCCCAGTAGACCTCGGCCGCCGGCTCGAGCACCGACAGCATCAGCTGCCGCGAGTCGGCCACGGCGACGAAGGGGGGCGGGTCGGGGGCGTCGGCGCAGGCGCCCGTGAGCAGGAGCACGCAGGTCAGGGGGAGCATTCTCATGGACGGGAAAGATATCCCCGCCAGGCGGCGGCCGCACCCGGTTGAAGCGGCGGTCGTACCAGGGGTGCGACCGAGATCGCAACCTGGCGGCTGACCGGCCGAACCCCGGGACCAATAGCGGAGTGCGCGCGACTCGCCCATCTTGTCTTCTGCCCGCTCGTCCACTCCCCAAACGGAAATCCTGTCATGAATCTTCAACTCCGGATGCGCCGCACCGCCCTCGCCGTCCTGCTACTGACGCTCGCCGCCCTGGTCTCGCCCCACGCCACTGGCGCACAACAGTCGGACTGGCCGATGCACGGCCGCGACGCCGCGGAAACCCGTTACAGCCCGCTCGACGGGATCAATACCGGCAACGTCGATCAGCTCGGGGTCGCCTGGAGCTGGGAGATCCCCAAGATCGGGGCTCGCCTGGAGACGACGCCCATCGTGGTGGACGGCGTGCTGTACGGCACGGCCGCGTTCAGTTTCGTCTTCGCCCTGGACGCCGTCACCGGGGAGGAGATCTGGCGCTGGGACCCCGCGATCCCGCACGAGGAACAGGGAGGCCCCCCGTCCTGTTGCGGCGATGTCAACCGCGGCGTTGCACTTGATGGCGACAAGATCTTCGTCGGCCTCCTGGACGGGCGCCTCGTGGCCTTGGACCTCACCGACGGTTCACTCGTGTGGACCGTGCAGACGACACCTCCCGGCTCCGACTACACGATCACCGGGGCGCCCCGAGTGGTCGGCGACGCGGTCGTCATCGGCAACGGGGGGGCCGAGTACGGAGTGCGCGGCTACGTCACCGCCTACGACACCGAGACCGGGGACGCGCTGTGGCGCACTCACACCGTCCCCGGGAACCCCGCCGACGGCTTCGAGAGCGAGGCCATGCGCGCTGCGGCCGAAACCTGGACGGGCGAGTGGTGGGTCGCGGGCGGCGGCGGGACCGTCTGGGACGCGATGGTGGTGGACCCGGCGGCAAACCTGCTCTACATCGGCACCGGCAACGGCTCCCCGTGGAACCGCGACAACCGCAGTCCGGGCGGCGGCGACAACCTCTACCTCTCCGCCATCGTGGCCCTCGACCCGGACGACGGGTCCTTCGCATGGCACTATCAGACGACGCCGGGCGACGACTGGGACTACACCGCGACCCAGCCGCTCATGCTCCTCGACGTCGAGATCGGCGGCCGGGAGCGGCAGGTCATCTTGCAGGCCCCCAAGAACGGGTTCTTCTACGTCGTCGACCGGCTGACCGGCGAGCTCATCTCCGCCGAGCCCTTCACCGACGACCTCACCTGGGCCACCGAGGTCGACCCCGCAACGGGCCGTCCGGTGGAGACGCCCGAAGCCCGCTACGGCATGACCGGGAAGGGCGTCTACCTGGCCCCGGGTCCGCGCGGCGCCCACAACTGGCAGCCCATGTCGTGGAGCCCGCGCACCGGGCTTGTCTACCTCCCCGCCACCAACAACAACTACTACTTCGAGAAGGAAGAGGGCTTCGGCTACCAGGCGGGGATCTGGAACACGGGGACCGTCCGCGGCACCGGCGGCCAGCGGCCGGAACGCCCCGCGCTCCAGGGGCCGAACAACGTGCTTCTGGCGTGGGATCCGGCGGAGAACGCCGAGAAGTGGCGGATCGAGGCCCGCGGCGGTCACGGGGGAACCATGGCCACCGCCGGCGACCTGGTGTTCTGGGGCACGGGTGCGCGGCTGGCCGCGCTCGACGCCCGCACCGGCGAGGAGCTCTGGTCGGCGAACATCGGGCCCGGCACCGCGACACCGGTCACCTACGAGGTGGACGGCACGCAGTACGTTTCGATCGCGGCCGGGCTGGTCACCGGTGGCGGGGCGCCGCGCGTCTGGACCTTCGCGCTGGACACGGATGCGCAGGCCACCCAGGACCTCACCACCGCCGCCCCCGAGGAGGTCGGCCTCTCCAGCGAGGTCCTCGCGCGCATCGGCCCGACCATGCAGCAGTTCATCGACAACGAACGCACGGCCGGCATCATGACGCTGGTCGCCCGGGGCGGTGAGATCGTGCACTGGGACGCCCACGGCTGGCGCGTCCGGGACGAGGACCCCCTCGAGCCCAACGACATCTTCCGCATCTACTCGATGACCAAGCCGGTCACGAGCGTCGCCGCGATGATCCTCGTCGAGGAAGGGCGCCTCTCGCTGGACGATCCGCTTTCCAGCGTCATCCCTTCCTTCACCGACGTGCAGGTGTACGACGACGGGCACCTCCGCCCGCCGGCGCGCCCGATCCTGATCCGCGACCTGCTGTCCCACACGTCCGGCCTCACCTACGGCGTCTTCGGCAACACGCCGGTCGATTCGCTGTACCGGAGCAGCCTCAACGCCCTCGACAGGCGCGGGGGATCGGATCTCGAGGAGCGCGCCGAGGTCCTCGCGTCCCTTCCCCTGATCGACGACCCCGGTGCCCGCTGGAACTACAGCCTGTCCACGGATGTCCTCGGGCGTGTCGTCGAGGTGGTTTCGGGTCAGTCGCTGGACGCGTTCTTCCGGGAGCGCATCTTCGAGCCGCTCGGGATGCACGACACCGGCTTTCATGTGGCCGAGGGCAAGACCGACCGCTTCACGCAGGTGTACTTCCGCGGCCGCGACGGGCTCGTCGCACCCCCCTCCCCCAACGGCGATCGCTTCACCCGGCCCCCGATCTGGTACTCCGGCGGCGGCGGCCTCACCTCTACGGCGGCCGACTACCTTCGCTTCTGCGAGATGCTGCTCGGAGGGGGCGAGAGGGACGGCGTCCGCATCCTCAGGCCGGAGACCGTAGCGCTCATGACACGGAACCACCTTCCGGACGAGATGATCCCCGTCCTGGGTCTCCCCGGCCAGGGCTTCGGACTCGGATTCGCCGTGTCGGTGGGCGACAATCCCGGCACCTACTGGTGGTCCGGCGTCGCGAGCACGTATTTCTGGATCGATCCGGAAGAGGAGATCATCGCGTTTGCATGGACTCAGCTTCAGCCGTACGGCATGGCGCCCGTCGACCGCCTGCTGAGGCCCATCGTCTACGACGCGATCCAGAACGGAAACTGATGCAATGCTGATGGATAGTCGCCGCTGGCTTGCAGTCCAGCGCCCGCTGGGCACCTTCGCCACCCGCTGCGCCCTCCCCACCCTTGCCGGCTTCGGTGCCCTCCTCGCACTCGCCGGGTGTGGCGGCGATGGCGGTGACCCGATGCCGCCCGAGCCCCCTGCGGCGCCGACGACCGTGACCATCACCCCGGCCTCGGTCACGCTGAACGCCGTCGGCGACCAGCAGCAGTACACGGCCCAGGTGCTCGACCAGAGGGGACGCGCCATGTCCGGTGTGACGGTGACGTGGTCGAGTACGCAGCTGGGGGTTGCCGAGGTAGATCGCACGACGGGACTGGCCACGGCCACCGGGCCCGGTACGGCGGGGATCCGAGCCCTGGCCCAAAGGATCAGCGGTGAGGCGATGCTGGAGGTGGTGCAGGTGCCCACGGCGCTGGAGAAGACCCAGGGTGATGGCGAGCAGGGATACTTCGGCGAGCCGCTGACGGTGTCCCCGTCCGTCCAGGTGCTGGACGCGAACGGTCATCCCGCGAGTGGAATCGATGTGACCTTCGAGGTCACCTCCGGCGGCGGGTCCGTCTCCCCCGAGTCCGCGAACACCGGCCCGGACGGTGTGGCACGGACCGAGTGGACGATGGGCGAGGACTCCGCTCAGACGCTCAGCGCGACGGTCTCCGAGCTGACGGCCGAATTCACGGTAACGGCGATCGAACCGCCGCTGGAGATCCTCACCGACTCCCTCGCCTGGGGACGGGCCACCCTGGACTATCTCGCGGAGTTGTCGGCAAAGGGGGGCTCCCGCATGGGGTACGTCTGGAGCCTCGCGGAGAATGCGGCGCTCCCAACGGGGCTGGAAATCACCGCAGGCGGCCGGATTCATGGGACCCCCGAGGAAGCCGGCGTGACCGAGGTGGACGTGCGGGTCACCGACTCCAATGGCAGAGACACCACCACCACCTTCGGGATGCGCGTTTGCGACTCGCCGCTGGGGCTTGAGGTGGGGGATGTGCGGGTGGTGGACCCCGAGGAGCTGGAGCCGTGCGGGTTCCTGCTGCTCGCCGACGATGCCGGGGCCTACTACCGGGTGACCTTCGCCGGTCTCGACGGCGCGGGTCAGGCGAGCTCGCGAACGGGCCTCTGGATGGAACCGCTTGCGGGACAGACCGCGGCGCTGCGTCCCGCCATCGCCGGACGCCCTCCGCGGCAGCCAGGCGAAGTGGACCGTGACTGGGCCGTGGCATCAGCGGCGTGGTCGGAGGTACTTGAGATCGAACGTGACAACGACATACTGCACAGGGAGATACGGCGCCAGGAAGCGGAACTGATGGAGGAGATGATGGCGCGTGGCCCGCTCGAAATCCTGCCGGACCGGCCTGCCGTCGAGGCGCAAACGACTGCCGCGACCCCCGTCACCTTCAAGCTCTACGACTTCGGGGGAACGGGAAGCTCGTGCACGGTGGACACGACGGTGGTCGCCGATGTGATCGCGGAGAACGACGACTTCATCGTCTACGAGTCCGTTGAAGCCCAGGCGCCCGTGTCGGTGGAGAACGCGAACACGATGATCGATTTCTACTCGCAGCACGGCAAGGAGATCATCGAGCGCTACTTCGGCGGGGTCAGCGACGTGAACGGCGACGGCAAGATCACGCTTTTCGTCGACCCCACGCTGGGGGGCGTGCGCGCGTACGTCTGGTCCGGAGACTTCACCTTTCCCGCAACGACCTGCCCCGCATCGAACGAGATGGAGCTCGTGCACATGAGTCCCGACAGCTTCGATTTCGACAACGACCGGTACTGGGCGCTCTCCGCGCTAGTGCACGAAGTCAAGCACGTCAGCTCGCTGTACAAGCGGGTCGTTAACCACCGGCGGCGTGGCTCGAGGATGGGTGACGAGACCTTCCACCCCCTCTGGATCGAGGAAGGCGCGGCCGAGATCGCCAAGGAGATGAGTTCGCGGCTGGCTTGGGAGCGCGCGGGGGGACCCGCGGCCGGAGAGCGAGCCTACGGCGATACCATGCGGGTGGCACTCCGGGAGACCGCGCCCGAGTTCTACGGGGTGTTCAACATGATGTCCCGGACCGTGCTTGCGTTCTCTCCGGACCCAAACGGCATCACCTTCAGGCCCAACAACCAGGGCCACGTGTACGGCAGCGGCTGGCACTTCCACCGCTTCCTGCGCGACTGGGTGGCAGGCGGCGACGCGCGGATGGACATGGAAGCTGACGAGGCGCTCGTGACGGCGCTCAACGACTCGCTCACAGTGCCGGGGATCGAGGGGATCGAGGCCGTGATGGGCATGACGATGGCCGAATTGCTCCACGGCCACGCCATCGCGATGACCGTTGCGGGGTCCGAGGACCTGCTGACCGATGACGCCACGCCGCGCTTCCTGTCCTACGACTTCCCCACCACCACCGAGATCTTCATCAACCCCGACCCGCCGGGGCGCTACCCCTGGCCGAAGACCCTGACCGGGGACGACGACTTCTCGGCGATGGCGGCCGCCGTGCTCGGCGAGGACCAGCGCTTCAACGGGAGCGTCACCTCGAACGGCGTCCGGGTCCTGGACTTCGAGGCGATGGCGGCAGGGGCCCGGGCGGTCTTCCACGCGACGGTGGGACCGGAAATCTCGGTGATCGTGGCGCGCATCGCGAAGCCGCCGGAGTTCTAGCAGGCAACGAAGAGGTCCAGCCGCCGGGGTTGGTCTACCTACTCCCCCGCGTCCAGCTGCTGCGGCAGCGTCCGCAGCTCCACGATTCGGAAGCGCCGCTCTCCCGCTGGCAGCCGGACGCTCAACTCGTCTCCCTCGCGGGCCCCCAGAAGGCCGCTGCCGATCGGCGATTCCAGCGAAATGTGGCCGGCATCGAGGTCGATGTAGTCGCCGGCGACGATGGTGAAGGTGTTCTCGGCGTTCGTCGCCAGGTCCAGCACGCGCACTCGGGATCCGAAGCCGACCCGGTCGGCGGGGACGTGCTTGACGTTGATCTTGGAGACTTCGGACATGCGCCAGGCCAGGTGTCCGATCCTTGCCTGAACGAACTGCTGCCGCTCCAGCGCCGCCTTGTATTCCGAGTTCTCCCGCAGATCCCCTAGCTCGACCGCCTTCTTGATCCGGTCCGGCAGCTCGATGTTAAGCTCGCGCGTCAGCGCTTCGACTTCCTCCGAGATTCGGCTCTTTATTTCTTCCAGCATGACGTTTGCTCCGTTGGATGTAGCCGAAAAGCTAATTGCGCAGCGGAGTGGACGGGAGGTGGTCTTGCCTGAAGCTGCGCGCGCCGCGGCCGCTACCAGTGGGTCGCGCGGGGAAGCTCCCCGGCCCCGGGAAGGAGTTCCCACACCTGGGCGACGGCGTGCATCAGCGCCGCCTCGTCGTCGCCGGTGACGTTGACGTGGCCGATCTTGCGGCCGGGCCGCGGCGTCTTGCCGTAGATGTGGAGGTGCGTGCCGGGTATCGCCGCCACGGCGTTGAGGTTCGGGAGCTCGCCGATGATGTTGACCATCGCCGCCGAGCCGCGGACCCGCGGGGCGGCCAGCGCCATTCCGGTGACCGCGCGAATGTGATTCTCGAACTGGCTGACGTCGGCGCCGTCCAGCGTCCAGTGTCCCGAATTGTGGACCCGGGGAGCGATCTCGTTCGCGAAGAGGCGCCCGCCGGCCTGGAAGAGCTCGATGGCCAGCACGCCGACGTAGTCCAGCCGCTCCAGCACCAGGGCGGCCAGCCGTTCGGCCTCGAACTGGAGGGATTGCGCAAGGCCGGGGGCCGGCGTGCGGGCCTCGTCCGCCCCGAGCCCGCGGGCCGGTGCGTAGCTGACGCGCAGGATGCCGTCCTCGGTGGTGGTTCTCCGTCAGCGGATAGAAGGCTCGTCCCCCACCCCGCCCGGCTACCGCCAGCACGCTGAGTTCCCTTTCGAACGCGACGAAGCTCTCCGCGATCAGCCCGGCCCCGAGCTTCTCGACCGCGGCCTCCGCCTCACCCCGCGAACGCACCACCACCTGGCCCTTTCCGTCGTAACCGAGCCGGCGCGTCTTGATCACCGCCGGAAGCCCCGATACGGCCACCGCCTCCTCCACGTCTTCGGGTCCGTCGATCGGGTGGAACGGCGCGGTGGGGATCCCCAGCTCGCTGAACATCCGTTTCTCGGCGAGGCGGTCCTGGGCGATGTGGAGTGCGCCGGGGGGCGGCAGCGCGGGGAGACGCGCGGCCAGGTAGGCGGCGCTCTCGGCCGGGACGTTCTCGAACTCGTACGTCACCACGTCCGAAGCCGCTGCCACCTCGGCAAGCCCGTCCGGGTCGTCGTACGCGGCGGCCACCACCGTGCTCGCCACCCCGGCGGGCGGGTCGGGCGCCCCCTCCAGAACCGTGAAGCGGTGCCCCAGGGGGATTCCCTCGAGAGCGAGCATGCGGGCGAGCTGCCCACCGCCCAGTACCCCGACCCTCACCGCGGCGGCGGGATGCTCGGGTCGCGGTCGGCGAGGACCGCGTCGTTGCGGGCACGGGCGTAGGCGCGGACGGCTTCCCGGATCGCCGGACGGGAATTCCCCATGATCCGTCCGGCCAGTAGCGCGGCGTTGGTCGCCCCCGCCACGCCGATCGCGAGGGTTCCCACCGGCACGCCCCCCGGCATCTGCACGATCGACAGGAGCGAATCCATCCCCTTCAGCGCCCTGGATTGAACCGGGACGCCGAGCACGGGAAGCACGGTCTTGGCCGCCACCATCCCGGGAAGGTGCGCCGCCCCCCCGGCCCCCGCGATGATCACCTCGAGCCCCCGCCCCTCCGCAGCCGCCGCGTACTCGAAGAGCAGGTCCGGCGTCCGGTGCGCCGACACCACCCGCACCTCGTGCGGAATCTCCAAAGCGTCGAGGGTCTCGGCGGCATGCCTCATGGTATCCCAGTCGCTGCGGGAACCCATGATCACCCCGACCAGCGGGGGGTCCAGCGGCGAATCAGCTGCGCGTGTTCGTGAAGCCATCGGCGGCCTTTTTATCGGGAAAAAGGGATGCGAATTCGGGTCGCGGCCCGGCACTGCGCTCCGCGACGGGGAAACCGACTCTGCCAGAGTGGTGGCGGATTATCAAGGGGCGGTATCTTTCGAACATGCCCGCTACCCGCAGCCCCGCCCTCTCCGACGACCCCACCTTCCTGGCCTTCCTGCCGGTATTGTGCGCCGTCTGGGCCGACGGGCTCATGGAGGAAACCGAACTCCGCGCGGTCAGCCGGGCGCTCGACGAAGCCGGGTGGATGACATCCGAGGGACGGGCACTTGTACTCGACTGGCTCGACCCCACGCTGCCCCCTTCGCCCGATGTGTACGGCACAGCCCTGGCGACGCTGCGGGAGCACGCGGCCGACAGCCTGACGCTCGCCGGGGCGGGCATGTCAATGGCCGCGCGGGACGCGCCGTGGCGCGACGACGCTCTCGCGACGCTTGGTCGGCTGGAGCTGGGACTGGGGTTGGCCGGGGCGGAGGCGCTCCGCGAACTGACCCGCGTGGAGGGGATGGTGGTTCCCGTGGACCGGGGGGCGGCGGTCCCGTCCCGCGCCGCGAAGGAGGCCGCGGCGCTGCTGCAGGGCGACTACCCCGAGGTCCGCGCGCGGGTGCGGGCCGTGCTGAGGCGTCCCGAGATGCGCATGCCGGACGAGATTCCACGCGGCGAGTACCGCGAGCGCACCCTCGCCGCGGTCAGGGTACTGGCGGAGGAGGGACTGGGCGCGATCTCCTACCCGCGCGAGTTCGGCGGCGAGGGGGAACCGGCAGCAGCCGTGGCCGCCTTCGAGGAGCTCGCCCTGGGAGACCTCAGCGTGCTCGTCAAGTACGGCGTGCAGTTCGGGCTCTTCGGGGGCAGCATCGTGCAGCTCGGGACGGAGAAGCACCACCACCGCTACCTCCGCCGGATCGCCACTCTCGCCCTGCCCGGCTGCTACGCGATGACCGAAACCGGGCACGGCTCCAACGTGCGCGACCTCCGCACCACCGCCGACCACGATCCCGAAACCGGCGAGTTCGTCATCACCACCCCGGACGACGACGCGCGCAAGGACTACATCGGCAACGCGGCGCTGCACGGCCACATGGCCACCGTCTTCGCGCGGCTGCGGGTCGGGGTCCACGACCACGGCGTCCACGCCTTCCTGGTGCGCCTGCGGGACGAGCCCGGTCACGTCGCCCCCGGCGTCAGGATTGAAGACTGCGGGGCGAAGCAGGGGCTGAACGGGGTCGACAACGGACGCATCTGGTTCGACGGCGTGCGCGTCGGACCGGACGCGCTGCTGGACCGCTTCGCCCGGGTCACCCCGGACGGCGAATACGAGAGTCCGATCCCCAGCGCGGGGCGCCGCTTCTTCACCATGCTCGGCACCCTCGTCGCGGGCCGGATCAGCATCGCGGCCTCCTCCCACACGGTCGCGAAAAAGGCTCTCGCGATCGCGCTGCGCTACACGGCCGGGCGGCGCCAGTTCGGCCCCGCCGGCGGCCCGGAAGTGCCCATCCTCGACTATCTGGCGCTCCAGCGCGAACTCCTCCCCCGGCTCGCCACCTCCTATGCCACCACCTTCGCGCTCCGCGACCTCGTGCGGCGCTTCGCCGACCCCGATACCGACCGCCGCGAGCTCGAGGTCCGCGCCGCGGCGCTCAAGGCCGTCACATCACGCCACGCCCTCGGAACCCTGCAGGCATGCCGCGAAGCGTGCGGCGGGCAGGGCTACCTGGCCGAAAGCCGGTTCGCCCAAATGAAGGCCGACACCGACGTCTTCACCACCTTCGAGGGCGCCAACCCGGTCCTGCTGCAGCTCGTCGCCAAGGGCCTGCTGTCACGCTACCGGCGGGACATGGGCGACATTTCCATGTGGGGCATTGCACGATACCTCGCCGAACTCGCCGGAACCCGGCTCGCGGAGATGAACCCCGTGGTCACGCGCCGCACCGACCCCGACCACCTCGCCGACTTCGACTTCCAGCTCTCGGCGCTAAGCTACCGCGAACAGCGGCTCATGCGCTCCGCGGCCCGGCGCCTGAAACATCGCCTGGACCAGGGCATGGACAGTTTCGAAGCAGTCAACGCCTGCCAGGATCACCTCATCACGCTGGCGCGCGCCTACGCGGACTGCGCCCTCCTTTCGACTTCCGTCGCGGCACTCAGCGAAATGGACGACTCCGCAGGCAAGGCGCTTGTCGGCGAAGTCATCGCGCTGTACGGTCTGACCACTCTGGAAGCGAACCGCGCCTGGTACCTGGAAACGGGCTACTTCGAGCCGCCCAAGAGCGAAGCCGTGCGCCGCGAGGTCAACGAGCGTTGTCGCAGGCTGGCCCCGCGCGCGTTGGAGCTGGTCGACGCGTTCGGGATTCCGGAGGAGCTGCTGTAGGCGCCGGCCCCTGGGGAACAATCCAGTGGGGCAGGTGAAGAATCCGATGGCGCCGTTCGTATTTGACAAGGACCATTGCACGAATCCGGGCTCGGGAATGTTTGATTTGATTGAGTATCCAAGCCTTCAACCGAGGAGGAATCCCATGGCACTTCGGCGCCTTGCCATCGCAGCCTTCATCGTCTCCCTGATCCCCGCACCCCCTTCCAGCGCTCAAGGTCCAGAACGCCGCTGGCTCCCCGAACCGGTACTGGCCGCCACGTTCGTGGACGAGGACGGGACCCTCTTCGGCGACGCTCACGAAATCGTCGCGCTCCCGGACGAGGGCTTTGCGCTGGCCGACAGGCGGGAGGGTGTCGTTCGCGCATTTGGCGTCGATGGCAGTCCCGTGTGGGCCTTCGGGCGATCCGGATCCGGACCGGGCGAGTTCAGGTTCATCCAGGACATCGACGTGTCGGCCGAAGGCGAAGTCCTGGTGCTGGACCGGCACCTGGGACGGGCGACCATCATCGACGTGCGGACGGGCCAGTTCGTCACCAGCTTCCAGATCTACACTGCAGGGCAGTACGGAATGCTGCCGTCCTCCGGCTCCGGGCGCGTGCTGGTGATTCCGGAAAGCGAGAAGGACAAGACCCTCTGGGTGTCGGTGTCGGAAGGGTAAACACCGAGGCCGTCACGCCTCCCGCGGGGCTTGGCCTGAGAGCCATGAACGTCACGAGAGTCGACCGTTCCGCGGGCGAGGCCACGTTGGGAATCACCGGTGATGGATCAAGCCTATATGTGCTGGCTGCCGGGTCAGGGGAGGAACACCGTCGCACCGTGGACGTGTATTCCGTCGCGACCGGGGACTACCGGGGCTCGTTCCTGTTCCCGAACAGCCTTGCGGGACTGGCGATCCTCTCGGACGGCAGGTTGGCCACGCTGAACCGCGACTTTTTCCCGACGGTGCACATCTGGGAGCTGTCCTGGTAGCGCGAGGGACCGGCCCGTTGCCGTTGCGGGGGGCAGAGGGGGCACGGCGCCCCGCCAGCCTCTGCCGGGGACGCGCTTGCATGCAACGCAAGCATCGGACTAGCTTCCTTGCGACGCAAGGAGGCACAGCCCATGGCAAGCATCACGATCCGGAACCTCGACGACGACATACGGACCCGCCTGCGAGTGCGGGCGGCCGGCAACGGCCATTCGATGGAGGAGGAAGTCAGGCAGATCCTTCGCAAGGCCGTCGGGCGCGCAGAGAGATCCCGAGATCTGACGAGCATCATCCGATCCTACTTCGGGCCGGAAAAAGGGGTGGACCTGGAGTTGCCCGAGCGCGATCCAGCGCGTGAGCCGCCGTCCTTTGAGTGAGGTCGCGACCCATGTCCACGCTGCTTGACACCAACGTCGTCTCCGAACTGATGCGCGAATCTCCCGAACACTCCGTCGCACGTTGGGTCTCGATCCATCCCGTGGAGGACCTGTTCCTGTCCGCCGTGAGCGAAGCAGAGTTGCGCTACGGTGCCGCCATCCTCCCGTTGGGTCGGCGCCGTGAGACGCTCTTCTTCAAGATCGAGGCGATGCTGAGCGACGCCTTCGAGGACCGGGTGCTCCCGTTCGACAGCGATGCCGCTCGTGCTTACGGCTTCATTGCCGCCGCGCGCCGCTCCGCCGGGCGTCCCGTGGCTTCGGCGGATTGCCAGATCGCGGCCATTGCGGCAGCTGGCCGCATGAGGCTTGCGACGCGCAACGTTCGCGATTTCGAGGACATGGGGATCGAGATCGTGAATCCCTGGGCCGGGGCATGAGAGCCAGGACCGAAGCCTTCTCCCGGGTCAAAAGCGACGGCTCGTAGCTACCCCCCCACCTCCACCACCAGGTACCGCTTCCTCCCCACGCGCACGATCACGAAGCGCCCCTCGATGGCGTCTTCGGCGCGCACCATGGCGCCGATCTCCGCCACCCTCGCGCCGTTGAGGTACACCCCCCCACCCCGGATCAGCCGCCGCGCCTCGCTACGGGACGCTGTCATGCCCGAATCCGCCATCACCACCGCCAGCTCCACCCCGCCCTCCAGCGCCCCCCTCGCGACCGCCGCCTGCGGCACGTCGGCGAAGATCTCCTCGATGTCGGCCGCCCCGAGCCCTTCCAGGCTCCCCCCGAAGAGCACTCCCGAGGCCCGCACGGCACGGTCGAGCCCACCCGCCCCGTGTACAACGCGGGTCATCTCCGCGGCCAGGCGCTTCTGGGCCTCGCGCCGGTGGGGACGGTCCGCGACGGCCCCCGCCAACTCCTCGATCGCGGCCCGGTCCACCAGCGTGAACAGCTTGAGGTAGCGGATCACGTCGCCGTCGTCCGTGTTCAGCCAGAACTGGTAGAAGCGGTACGGGGAGGTCCGCTCCGGGTCGAGCCAGATCGTGCCCTCCTCCGTCTTGCCGAACTTGACGCCGCCGGACGACTCGATCAGGGGGAAGACGACCCCGTGGCAGCGGGGCCCACCCATGCGCCGCACCAGGTCGATGCCGGCGGTGATGTTCCCCCACTGGTCGGAGCCGCCCATCTGCAGCGTACAGCCGTACCTCCGGTTCAGCTCCCGGAAGTCGTAGGCTTGCAGCAGTTGGTAGGTGAACTCCGTGAAGGAGATCCCCGACTCCTCTTCGGCCAGGCGCCGCCGCACCGACTCCTTGCGCAGCATGGCGTTCACCGAGAAGTGCTTGCCGATGTCGCGCAGGAAATCCACGAGCCTGAGTCCGTCGAGCCACTCCAGGTTGTTCGCCATGCGGGCCGGCGCGCTGCGCGCCTCGAAGTCCAGGAAGTGGGCAAGCTGCCGGTGGATCGCTCCTGCGTTCTCCTCCGCCTGCGCGCGGTCAAGTAGCGCTCGCTCGGAGGCCTTGCCCGACGGGTCCCCGATGAGTCCCGTTCCGCCGCCGACCAGCGCGATCGGACAGTGGCCGGCGCGCTGCAGGTGCACGAGCCCCATGATGGGGACCAGCGACCCCACATGCAGAGAGGAGGCCGTCGGGTCGAAACCGATGTAGCCGGTGACCTGGCCCGCCGCGAAGGCCGCCGCAGCGTGTTCGGTCGCGTCCGCGAGCAGTCCGCGCCACCGGAGTTCCTCGATCATTTCGTCTCCCCTGGATGTGTGCCTGCAACGTGGCGGGTGCGCGAACGCGAGTCCGAATCCGGGCGGGCCCGCGCGGTGCCCACAGTCGGGCCGAGCAACTCCGCGGCCGCCCCCCGGATCACCTTCCCCGTCCAGGTGCGCGGCAGTTCCTCGATGACGAGGATCCGCGACGGACAGCGACCGCGTGCCAGCCGCTCCCGGCAGTGGCGGTCGATGTCGCCGGCGCCGACGGCCTCCGGGTCGCCTTCGACCACGGCCACCACCACCTCGCCCCACTCCGCGTCGGGCTGACCCAGGACAACCGCCTCGCGCACCCCCGGCAGCGTCTCGATCACCCGCTCCACCTCGCGGGGACTCACGTTCAAGCCCCCGCTCACAATGATCGCCCCGGCCCGCCCTTCGATCCAGACGAGACCGTCCGGGTCCACCCGCCCGAGGTCGCGCGTGGCAAACCAGCCGTCGGGGTCCGTCGCCAGCGGTTCGGGGGGCATGCCGGGGCCGCGCACCACCGCCGATGCCAGCGTCGGGCCGCGGACGCACAGCACGCCGGTGGGGTCCTGCCGGACCTCGACGCCGGAGAGGGGGCGCCCCGCGCTGCCGGGGTGGCGGCGGGCCAGTTCCGGGGGTGCGGTGGCGATCTGGGAAGCCGTCTCGGTCATCCCCCAGGTGGTGGCGAGGGGGAGGCCGGCGCGCCAGGCGTCGTTCAGGAGCGCGAGGGGGGCCGCCGCGCCGCCGACGAGCACGCAGCGCAGGGAGCCGGGTACGCGCCGGCCGGCCAGCCGGGCGAGGAGGCGCCGCAGCATGACCGGCACGACGGCCAGGTGGGTCACCTCGCCGGACAGCACCGCCCGCGCGACGGCGCCGGCGTCGAACCGGTGCCACAGCCGCACCGAGGACCCGGTCATCACGGCCCGCACCACGAGCGACAGCCCACCGATGTGTCCCGGCGAAAGGCACAGCCCCCAGCGGTCGGCCGCGGCGAGGTCCAGCCGGCGCGCCACGGCCGCGGCGGAGGCGGCGAAGGCCTCCCGGGTGAACCCCATCGCCCTGGGCGCTCCCGAGGAGCCGGAGGTGAGGATGAAGGCGGCGAGGTCGGGGAAGGCGGCGTGGGGGGTGGGGGAGGTGGGGCGGGTGGGCGGGGTGGGGTGGGCGGGAGGGGGCGGGTGGGCGGGCGGACGAGAAACGGGCGTTGGCGTACGCAGGGCCGCCGAACGTAAAGCCGAGTTGTCAACATGTAATGTCGACATGACAGTTTGCCGCGCTCTGTCCACCTCCGGCGGCGTCAGCCGCTCGTGCAGGGGCACGGCGATGGCGCCGGCACGCCACAGCGCGAAGAGCGCGGCGACCGTTTCAGGGCCGGGGGCCGCGCAGAGGGTCGCCGCCTCGCCGCGGGCCGCGCCAAGGGTGCAAAGGCGTCCCGCGAGAGCCGTCGCGTGGGCGTCCAGTTCCCGGTAGCTCCATACTCCGCCGTCCCACGCGACGGCAGTGGCGGACGGGGTTTCGAGCGCGCGCCGGGTGAGGTCGTCGGCGGGTGTGGGGGCGTGCCGGGTGAGGTGGGCGGACAAGGGGCGGCCGGGTCACCCGAGCAGGGCACCGACGCCCAGGCCCGCGCCGTAGAGCGCCAGGCCCCGTGCGGTCATCGCGAGGGCCGGGTTGAGGGTGCGCCGGTCCACGCTCCCGGGCGCGCCGCCCCCGCCGCTGGCCAGCACCGCCAGGATCCGGGACACCGCCGGAACGCACGCCGCCAGGCCGAGCAGGGACAGATGCGTCCAGGGGGACCATCCCATCAGGGGGACACCGATGATCGGGACGACCGCTGCCAATGACAGGCAGGCGAAGTACTGCACCACGGTGAAGCGGTCGCCGAACCGCACGGCGAGGGTGCGTTTCCCCGCGGCGCCGTCGGTCTCGCGGTCGCGCAGGTTGTTCACCACCAGCATCGCGGTGCTGAATGCACCGAGCCCCACACCGGCCAGGATCGCCCCCGGTGACCACACCTCCGCCTGCACGTAGTAGGTGGTGGCCGTCGCCACCAGGCCGAAGAAGACGAAGACGAAGACATCGCCCAGGCCGTTGTAGGAGAGCGGATAGGGCCCGCCCGTGTACCAGACGCCCATCAGCATCGAGACGAGGCCGATCACGATCACGGGCCAGCCCGCCACCCAGGCCAGGTATGCCCCGACAAGCGTGGCCAGAATCAGGGTGAGCACCATCCCCCGGAAGACCGCTTCGGGCGACAGGATGCCGGCCTGCGTCACCCGGACCGGGCCCAGCCGCTCGCCGGTGTCACTTCCCTTCACGAAGTCGTAGTAGTCGTTCGCCAGGTTGGTGGCGACCTGGATGAGCAGCGCGCCGGTCAGCGCGGCGAGGGCCGGCAGCTGGGCGAAGACGCCATCGGCCGCCGCAAAGCCCGTTGCGGCGACGACCGGCGCCGCCGCTGCGGAGAGTGTGCGCGGCCGGGTGGCGAGGACCCAGGCCTGCGTCCGGGTCACCCCCATGGGCGCCCCGATGGCCCCGGCCAGCGCACGGACCCCGGTCTGCCCGCGGACCCCGGCCAGCCCCCGAACCCCGGCCGGCGCGCTGGCCCCACCGACTCCACCGCCGTCACCAGGGCAGCCACGGGTACTTGCGGAAGTCCGGCTTGCGCTTCTGCAGGTACGCGTCGCGCCCCTCCTGCCCCTGCTCCGTCATGTAGAAGAGAAGCGTGGCGTTTCCGGCCAGCTCCTGCAGTCCCGCCTGGCCGTCCACATCCGCGTTGAAGGCGGACTTGAGCAGCCGAATCGCCAGCGGACTGTGCTCGAGGATCTGCTGCGCCCAGCGGAACCCCTCCTCCTCGAGTTCGTCCACGGGAACGACCTTGTTGACGAGCCCCATCTCGACCGCCTCGGCGGCGTCGTACTGCCAGCAGAGGTACCAGATCTCGCGCGCCTTCTTCTGGCCGACGATGCGCGCCAGGTAGGACGAGCCGAAGCCGCCGTCGAAGCTGCCGACCCTGGGTCCGGTCTGCCCGAAGACCGCGTTGTCGGCGGCGATGGTAAGGTCGCAGACGACGTGCAGCACGTGGCCCCCGCCGATCGCGTAGCCGGCGACCAGCGCGATCACCGGCTTCGGCATGGTCCGGATCAGCCTTTGCAGGACAAGGACGTTCAGACGGGGCACGCCGTCGCCGCCCACGTAGCCGGCGTCTCCGCGCACGCGCTGGTCGCCGCCCGAGCAGAAGGCGTACTTCCCGTCCCTTGACGGGCCTTCCCCGGTGAGCAGAACAACCCCGATCGACGGGTCCTCGTTGGCGTCGCCGAAGGCGTCGAGGAGTTCGAACAGGGTCTCGGGCCGGAAGGCGTTGCGCACTTCGGGGCGGTTGATCGCGATCCGGGCCACCCCGTCCCGCTTCCTGTAGGTGATGTCCCCGTAGGCCTTGACGGTCCGCCAGGCGTTCTCGCTCATGGATCCTCCCGGTTCAGGTGTTCTCGCACGCGGCGAGCGACCCGTGCGCGGATCTGCTCGTGCATGCGCCGGTTCGTCTCCCGGTCCGTGCGAACCCGGATGACCCGGCTCCCGGGGCTCGCGACCGCCGCCCGGACCGCCTTTCCGAGTTCGGCCGGGGTGGCCGCGTCAACGAACGGCAGTCCGTACATGCGAGCCGCGTGCTCGAAGTCGAGGCCGTGCGGGGTGGCAAAATACGGCGTGAAGGCAGGTTCGAAGTCGCGGATCGGTAGCATGTGGAAGATACCTCCTCCGTCGTTGTCGACCACCACGAAGACGACCTGCAACCCGGTGTCCCTTGTCGCCAGCAGACCGTTCATATCGTGGTAGAAGGCGATGTCGCCGATCAGCACGGCGAGCGGTCCGGCCCCACCCGCCGCACATCCCAGCGCGGTCGAGACAACGCCGTCGATCCCGCTCGCGCCCCGGTTCCCGAGAACCTGGAGGTCGAGGGGCCCGGGCCGTCCGTACGCGTCCACGTCGCGGACCGGCATGGAGGACGACACGAAGAGGGTCGAGCCGGGCGGCAGCGAGAGGACCAGGGCGGCCGCGTATTCGCCTTCGTTGCCGGGGTGCGGTGGACCCTCTTCGACCGCCGACCAGGCCGCCGCTTCCAACCCGGTCCACCCTCGGGTCCAGCGGTCGTATGAGGAAGCCCGAGTCTCGTCGCCATCGTCTTCCCTGCTCGCGAGCCGCTCCAGCACCGCTCCCGCGGAGGCGTGCAGATAGTGGCTGGCAAGTCCCTGATGGTCCTTCCGGTGGCTTCCGTCGTCGACGACGATCTGCTTCGACCCCTTCCACTGGACCAGCGCCGACTCGACGGCCGTGGATGTGGGGGAGCGGCCGACCCGGATGATCAGGTCCGGGACAAACCGGCTGACCACTTCAGGCACTCGCAGAAAA
Source organism: Longimicrobiales bacterium (assembly GCA_965206305.1). Taxonomy (GTDB): domain Bacteria; phylum Gemmatimonadota; class Gemmatimonadetes; order Longimicrobiales; family Gaopeijiaceae; genus Bin94. The sequence continues at coordinate 3,522,607 of CBDBJI010000004.1, forward strand.
TGGTCGTAGGCGCCGAGGATCGGAGACGGAGAGCCCTCATCCAGGCTGGCCGCAAAGCGCGCGCCGGAGAGGGGGTCGGCCAACACCGGCACGCGGTGCCGATCCGCGAACCGCGCGGCCGCGGGGCCGTCCAGGCCGGGATCGCAGGCGGGCCCGGCAATGAGCAGCGGCCTGCGGGCGAGCGCGAGCTGGTGCGCCACCATCGCCTCCTGGTCGCGCCCGCGCCGCCGTGCCTCCGTGCGCCGGCGCCACGGCCCCTTCGGTACGACCTTCCCACCCTCCAGCACAACCTCGACCGACGGCAGATCGAGCTGTTCCTCCTTTCCGGGCCCCCTGAGGTCGAGCCCGGCCGGCGATTCGGGCTGGAGTGGCTTGTCGAAGGGAACGTTGAGGTGCACCGGTCCGCTGGGCGGCCCCACCGCGTGGCTGGCAGCTTTGCGAACGATCGCCACAAGCGAATTCGGCCCGGTTTCCCGCAGGGCGGCAGGCGAGGGCTCCGGAAGATCGGCCGCGAAGCGTACCCGGTCGCCGAAGATTCCGGGCTGGATGATCGTCTGATTGGCGTCCGCTCCGCGCATCCCGGGCGGGCGATCAGCCGTGATCAGCACCAGGGGAACATCGGACATGTCCGCCTCGACCACCGCAGGGAGCAGATTGGCCACCGCGGTGCCGGACGTGGTGACCACGGCCGCCGGCCCCAGATGACTGCGTCCGTAGCCCAGCGCGAAGAAGCCGGCCGAGCGTTCGTCCAGGTGCACGCGCGTGTTGAGGCCCGGGAGGGACCGTGAAGCGAGCACGAGCGGGGCGGAACGGGACCCGGGAGTAATCTCGATCTCCTCCAGGCCGTACTCCGCGAGCGCCGAGAGGATGGCCCGCGCCCAGGCGAGGTTCAGGTCACCGTCGGTCACGCCGGAATCACCCCGAACCGGCGGCGGAGTTCCCCGCGGCTCCGGCTCTTGCAATCGCCCGGAGCACCGGACGGAACTTGAGTTCGGTCTCCTCCCACTCCAGCGCCGGATCCGATCCCGGAACGATCCCGGCGCCCGCGAACAGACGCCAGCAGGCACCCGAACTCACAGCCGACCGGAGCGCGGGCACGAAGATCCCACTGCCATCCGAATCGAACCACCCCACCGGTCCGGCGTACCAGCCCCGGTCGAAGAGTTCGCCGTCCTCCAGCACCGACAGCGCCACATTGCGCGGAATCCCGCACACGGCCGGCGTGGGGTGGAGCGAGGCCAGGATGTCGAGCAGGGAGATCCCATCCGGCACTTCGGCGCCGATCTTCGTCTCCAGGTGCTGGATGCGGGCCAGGGCCAGCACGTGAGGCTCGATGTCGTGGTGTACGGTGCAACCCATCTCGGTCAGCCGCGCCACCATGTCCCGCACGACCACGTCATGTTCCGCACGGTTCTTCTCGCTGTTGAAGAGGCGGCGGGCCAGCTGTGCCGTCGCCACCGAATCGGCGCCGACGCCCGCGCTGCCGGCAACCGCTGTCGCCCTGAACACGCCACCGGCGAGCGTCGCGATCGTCTCGGGGGCCGCGCCAACGATCGCACGGCCGGGTACCGGCTCGAAGAGGAACACGTGGCTGCCGTGGTTCTCCTCCCAGAGCGCGATCACCAGTTCCGCCGGAGGTACCGGCGCCGTGGGCGAGACATCCAGCGTCCGGGCCAGCACGACCTTCTCCGCATCCCCGGCTCCGATCGTGCTCAACGCCTCCCACACCATGCGCCCCCACACGGCCCGCTCGGTCCCGGGACGTTGGGCGTTGGCAAGCGGCGGCGGTTGATCCCGGCCCTGCAACGGAGCGGCCCGGTCCCGCAACGTTGCGGCCCGGCCCCGCAGGGCGGCCCGGCCCCATAAACCCGTGCCCCCCCCCTTCAACGCCGTGGCCCCGTCCTGCAACGCCGCCGCTCCACCCCCCAGCCCCGCGGCCCAGCGCCGCCAGCTTCCCTCGGCCACCTCACGATTCCGCCCCCGCACGGCGAGCGTGCAGATTCCGCCGTCGGGATCGTGCTCCAGCTCCACTTCGGGGAGGTGGAAGAGAGCGGGCGGGAAGCACGACCAGACCGAGTCACCGTTGGGACGGGGCGAAAAGGAGAATCCCCCGAAGAGCCTGGCGCCGGTCCCGTGGCCCTCGAATTGCGAGAAGACGCGCGCGCCCTGGTCCTGCACATTGCTGAATCGCGTGCGGCCGGAACCGGGGGCACCGGACTCGACCGCCACCACGTCGATCACCCCGCAGTGGGCGATCCAGCGGTCGCCGGAGGCCCAGAACCCTCTCGGTCTCTCGACGCTCAGATGTAGAAAGAGATCGGGGCAGACCGGCGCAACTTCACGCCGAATCTGGAAGAGGCCCGGCGAGGTCGACGGCGGCAACCCGGCTCTCGCCAAGCCGGAAGGCGGGTCAGAAGCTGTCAACCGTTCCCTGGAGCAGGTACCCCGCCTGCCCCTCCGAATTGCCGGTCACGTTGGAGACCCCGCAGTTGGCCAACAGCGCCCTGGCGTCGTTCTTGCCGCTATCGGAGGGGCCGATCACGTCCTCCCCCTGCTCCGGTTCATCGGTCAGAGCCCCAAGCAGGGCCACGTCGTGATCCGCGATCCGCGAAGCAACCACCCTCAGGTTGGTCTCACCGGTCGCCGGGTTGTCGAAGGCGGTAGCCGTGAGCACGTCGTGATACGTGTTCCCGGTGATGATCTGGGTCCCGATTCCGGATGTCTGCTTGCGCCCGCGCACGTACCCGGTATCGGCGTTCCCGTCCTCGATGTTGTAGCCCATGATGTTGAGTTGGGCGAACGCACACTGGTAGGCCGTTTCCCGTCCGGGAGGAGCCACCCCGAAAAAGGAAACAGGGGCGGAAGAAACACAACCTGTGGTCGCAATGGCAACGAACGCGATAAACCTCTTCATTGGATCCTCCTCAGGCGGAAGGTACTGCGGGCCCGTTGAAGCAAACTGACCGCCGCCGCCCAGTCCGTCAACCGGTGGACGGTCAGCGGGCACAATGCTTCGTTTCTGGTTCGCCGGACCCCGATAACATATGTTTACGTCATGTCGGAACCAGCATCGGTGAAGTTGCGGGAAGAATCCCCGTCCGGGCGGACTGCTGTGTCACGCGACGCTGCAGTCCGTACACCCGTCGCGGCCGAGCGTTCCGATGTGGCTCCAGGTTCCGGCGCGCCACCGTCCGGCACGGGCCAACGCTCCGGCGCGCCCACACCATTCAGCACGCCCGCGGACCCCACTCCCATCCCGGATCCGCCGGACCGCCACGACCTCGGCAGGCCGGAATACTACCTGAACCGCGAGCTGACCTGGCTCAACTTCAACTTCCGGGTCCTGCACGAGGCCGAGGACGCGCGCACCCCGCTGCTCGAACGCGTCAAGTTCCTCTCGATCGTAGGCTCCAACCTCGACGAGTTCTTCATGAAGCGGATCGGGGGGCTGAAACAGCAGGTCGAAGCCGGAATCACGGAACGCACGGTGGATGGCCGCACTCCCTTCGAGCAGATCGAGCAGTGCTACGAGGTGGTGTCGCACCTGGAGGTCCGCCAGCGTGAAGCCGCTCGTACCATTCTCGGCCAGCTTGCCGCCGAGGGGATCCACGTCGTCAACTGGGACGAGCTGGAGGCCGGTCAGCGGAAATGGCTCCGCAAGCACTACGTGCGGAACATCTACCCGCTGGTTACGCCCCAGGCGACCGACCCGGCGCACCCCTTCCCCTTCATCTCCAACCTTTCGCTCAACCTGCTGGTCACCCTGCGCTATCCGAAGGACGAGCACGTCTCACGCGCGAGGGTGAAGGTTCCGGTGGGCGCCGGCATTCCCCGCCTGGTTCAGGTTGACGGCTCGACCGTGTGGGTGCCTCTCGAGAGCGTCATGGCCAACAACCTGGACCTGCTCTTCCCGGGCATGGAGATCCTCGCCTGCGAGTTCTTCCGCGTGACCCGCAACGCCATCTACGACGTGGACGAGGACATGGCCGACGACCTCCTCGAGCTGATCGAGGCAGGGCTGCGGAAGCAGAGGCTGGCTCCGATCGTCCGCTTGCAGGTTCGACAGGGGTTCGATCCCGGGCGGCTGCAGATGCTCACCAGCGAACTCGGTCTGCGGGAGTCCGACGTGTTCGAGGGCGACGGGCTACTGGGGCTGCGCGACCTCATGGCCCTCCAGGAGCTTCCCCGGCCCGGCCTGAAGGACCCGGCCCACCAACCCTCGGAGCATCCCGATCTTCTGACCGGCCGCAACATCTTCCACATCATCCGGGAAGACGGACCGATCCTGCTGCACCACCCCTACCAGGCCTTCGACACCTCCGTGCTGCGATTCCTGCACGACGCGTCGCGGGACCCCAAGGTGCGCGCGATCAAGATGACCTTCTACAGGATGGCCCCGCGCAGCAGCATCATCGATCACCTGGTACGCGCCGCGCGCGACGGCAAACAGGTAGCGGTCGTGATCGAGCTGCGCGCGCGCTTCGACGAAGCCGCGAACATCCAGTGGGCGAACGCCCTCGCCCGGCACGGGGTCCACGTCACCTACGGGGTACTCGGCCTGAAGACCCACTGCAAGGTCACGCTGGTCGTCCGCCAGGACCACGATGGCCTGCGCCGCTATGCGCACGTCGGGACCGGCAACTACCACGTGGGGACGGCCCGCCAGTACTGCGACCACGGGCTGCTCACCAGCGACCCCGCGATCGGCGCCGACCTGACCGAGCTGTTCAACTACCTCACCACCGGATACAAGCCGAAGCGCAAGTACTGGAAGCTTCTGCCGGCTCCCAAATTCCTGCGCCCGGCCATCCTGAGCCGTATCAAGCGCGAGATCGAACTCCACAGTGAGGAGTCGCCGGGCCGGATCCAGTTTCAGATGAACGCGCTCGAGGATCCGGAGGTCACGCGGGCACTCTACATGGCAGCGGCGAAGGGGGTGACGGTCGATCTGATCGTGCGGGACAGCTGCCGCATCCGGCCGGGGATCCCGGGGCTCTCCGAGAACATCCGCGTGCTCAGCGTCGTTGGACGGTTCCTGCAGCATTCGCGCATCTACTACTTCGGCAACGGTGGGGACGAGGAGTACTACATCGGTTCCGCCGACTGCATGGGGCGCAACCTCAGCGCCCGCGTGGAGACGCTGGTGCCCGTGGAGAGTCCCGCCCTGCGCTCCGAGTTGCGCCAGGTCCTCGACATCCAGCTGGCGGACCGCCGCTGTGCGTGGGAGATGGGGCCCGACGGCAGCTACACGCAGCGCACACCGCTCAAGGACCGGGAAACCTGTACCTTCAACGCGATGATCGCCTGGGCAGACACGCGCGAGTTCGAGGGCACGCGTCTGCGCAACCGGCTTACGGGGGGGCCCAAGGGAATCTCGCGCCGGAGGTGACGGGGGCTGCTACCGCCCCACCAGCTCGGCCAGTGTGACCACCCTCCCCCGCCCCGCCCACCGCCCCAGCGTCGCGGCTTCGTCCTCGAGCCCGAGCCCCCACGTCGCGTCCCGCACGGCGGTGACCGCGTAGCCGCGCTCCTGCAGCCCGTCGACGGCCTGGGTCACGCACACATCGCGCGCCACCCCGATCACCACGAACTCGAGCGCGCGGCCCACCGCCTCGCCCAGCGCGCGCACGAACGCCTCACACGCCGCGTTGCCCTGGAAGACGTTGAACCGCGTCTTCCGCACGAACACGGGCCGCCTCTCGGCCACGGCCTTGTGTGCCACGCGCACGGCGTCGTCCTCCGTCGCGTCGTGGGCCAGCACCACCGGATCACGCGGGCGGATCTCGGCGATCACCTCCGCCCCCGCGCGCTCCTCGGGGTCCGGCGACCGCCCCATGCAGTGCGGAGGGTAGGTCTCCCGGGCCGGATCGGGCGCCACCGGGTCGATCTCGTCGTCTTCGAGGCCGTGCCAGTCGCCCGTGTAGACGATTGCGTCGCAGTGCGCGCGCATCCATGCCGTGGCGGCCTCCAGCGCGGGGATCACCTGGACCGCGCCCGGATCGGAGCCGTCGAAGAGGTCGCGCACGTAGAGCCGCCCCTCCGGGTTCATGAAGTCCTCCTGCACGTCCACGATCCAGCCCACCAGCGCGGGCGAGTCAATGGCTCGATCGGTCACTCCACAATCTCCAGTCTCTCGTTCGGCCGGTGCCACCGCCCCGCCTTCGACACCGGCCTGCCCTCGACCATCACGATGTCCGCCGTGTAATCGAAGCCCCCCCGCATCAGCGACGAGCCCACCCCGTACTGATCCACGGGCACCCCGGCCTCCTCGAAGGCCCGGATCTTCGCGGCATCGAACCCGCCCGACGCCACGATCCGCACGTGGCCGAAGCCCTCGCCGTCCAGCGCGTCGCGCACCTTGTGCACCAGCCGGGGGTTCACGCCGCGCGGGTCGAAATCGCCCATCTCGCCCTCCAGGCAGCGGTCCACCATGGTGCCGGAGGTGTCCAGCCTCACCCCCCACAGCCGCTCCCCCAGCGCGCGCGCCACCGCCAGGCTCGTCCCCACGCTGTCGTTGTCGAAGTCGACCAGCGACACGATGCGCACCTCGGCGGACAGCGAATCCGCCAGAGCCACCGTCGCGGCCACCGTGTCCCCGCCGAACGCCGCGATCAGGCTGTGCGGCACCGTGCCGATCCCCGACGACCCCCACCACGAAGCCTGCGCATCGGTCGACACCCCGATCGCGCCGGCCACATGCGCCGCCCAGCCGTCCCCCGTCTGGACCCGCCAGTGGTCGTGGCGAGCCGGAAAGAACATGATCGGCCTGGGCCACGCGGCCTCGACCACCCCCCGCGTGTTGGTGGCAATGCGGGTGCGGCGTCCCAGCACCCCCGCACAGAGCGTCTCCAGATGCACAAAGGCCGGATACGGCCCGGTGACGAACATGACCGTATCCCAGGGGCCGGCCCGGTCGCCATCGCGCAGCGAGCGGACCTCGAGGTCGCCGAAGTCGTAGCCCTCGGTGAGGCACAGCTTCAGCATGCCGATCGCCTCGTCCGTCCCCGCCACGACGGCGTCGCGCTTCTGGAAGAACTGCATCGTGACCGACGGGCCGCGCCCCCGCGACAGCAGCAGCTCACGCGCGCGCACAAAGTACTTATCGGAGTAGTAGCCCTCCCGCATCTTCTCGACGGGGAAGTCGAAGATGGAAGGATCGAGCCGCTCGGCGTGGCGGATGGGGGCGGGCGGGGGAGTCCGGTTGTCCTGGCTTTGGCGGGTCACGAGGCTGGATCTTCCGGCTGGGAGTGCAACCACTGACAACACGCTTATCGTCCTAGTTTAGCAGGAAGGCCCCACGCTCGCCGTACCCCAGCCTGTGAGCAGCATCATGAAGAAGCTCTTCTCCAATCGCCGGAGCGTTCCGTGGGCATCGCCGACAACGCCGGTCGTCCTTGTCCTGCACGCGCTCTCGGCCGCGCCCCCTGACGCCAGCGCCCAGGAAGTCACCGTCCTCACGGAAGACCTGTGCGAGACGTGCTCGATCGAGCTCACCCCCGATGTCGTGCTCGGCAACGACGGCGAATCCGTGATAGCGATCGCCCTCGACATCCAGCGACTCTCCGACGGTCGTTTCGTGATGGCGTTCGACTACCCGGTGCCGCATGAATTCACCGTCTTCTCGGCGGACGGCGCGGAGTTCCGGCGCGTGGGCCGGGCGGGCGAGGGACCTGGCGAATACGCACATGTGTGGTTCGTGCGCGAGCACGACGACGAGTTGCATGTGTTCGACAGAAGAAGAAGGCGCATGACCGTGCTGGACCTTGACTTCGGAGTGGTCCGCACCATGCCGGTGGTGGGGTGCAGCTCCACCTGCGACGGGCGGGACATGGTCGTGCTTCCGGGGGGTTCGGTCGCGATGGATTTCTACGTTCCCGGGGGCGGCTATTCGCAGTACAGGACCCTCGAGGAGTTCAGGGCCGCGGAGAGCTGGTTCGTTGTCCACATCCTGGGAGAGGACGGACAGATTCGGTTTTCGATGGACGAGACCCGGCGGAACGAAGGCGGTACGCCCTTCCGCCAGCTCGAGATTGCGCCCGACGGATCCCTGCTGTCGACCCGCACAATGGAGTACCGCATCGACCGCTGGGATCCGGCGACGGGAGTGCTCCTCGAGACATTCGTGCGTGACGCCGACTGGTGGCCCGAAGACAACGAGGTAAGGATTGCCCGGCCCGACATGCCGCCCGTGACGTCAGTGAGTGATGTGCAGGTGGACGAAGCCGGGCGGATGTGGTTGTACATCAACCGGCCCGCACCCGACTGGCGGGACCACCTGGAGAGGACGCAGCCCAACCCCGAATGGCCGGCAGGGGGATACCGGTACGGCCCCGGTGCGTCGGAGTCGGTTATTGAAGTCGTGGACATCGAGTCGGGGCGAGTGCTGGTGTCGCAGGTGATGGACATGCCCCCGGCGCCACAGGCGCGATTCTTCGCCCCCGGGTGGCTGGCCGTCTACGACGAGGAAGCGATCGTGCCGAAGTACCGGATGTACCGCGTGCAGCTGGTGGGGCTGGACCGCTGATATCCGGCCGGCCGCGGACTGGCGGGACCGGCTGGAAAGACGCGGGCGCTCCGGGAATCCGGAGGGTGGAGGGGGCGGCTGGCGATACGGCCCCGGCTCGCGGGAGTATGTCCTCGAGGTGCTCGACCTCGACTCGGGGCGCGTGCTCTTCTCCGGGGTCCTGGAGGTGCCGGGCAGTCCGTACCTGATCGCCCCCGGCTGGCTGGCCGTCTACGACGATGAAGAGATCGTGCCGAAGTACCGGATGTACCGCGTGCAGCTGGTGGGGTTGGACTAGTCGCTCGGTGTGGAATACGTACAGGTGTGATCGTTGAGCTGGTCGGGCGGCTAGCAACGCCTCCTTGACGGCAGGCCTCCCGGGGTCCCACCATGGCAGTCAAGGGGTGCCCGAACGGGGCGCAACAAGGGTCCGAAGCCGCAAGGAGCAGTCATGAGCAAGCGCATCGTTTCCCGAATCTGGACGCCGGCGTTGATGGCCAGCCTGCTGTGGGCCGCGGGATGTGCACAGGAGGCCGCCGACGAGGCCACCGACGAGATGGACGCCACCGCCATCGATCCCGCCACCGTCGAAGATCCGGCGGCCGGCCTCCCGAACCCGAACGCCGAGGTGATGGCCGACTGGGTCGATCTCCCCGACGGGCGCGAATGGGGCTCCACCGCGGGCGTCGACATCGACCCGATCGACGGGCACATCTGGGCGTACGACCGCTGCGGCGGCGTGGGGCTGGCGGGCGGATGCGCGGAGAATCTGGTCGATCCGATCTTCAAGTTCCACCGCGAGACCGGCGAGATCCTCGCCAGCTTCGGCGCGGGGCTGTTCGTCCTTCCCCACGGCATACACGTGGACGCGGACGGCAACGTCTGGGTCACCGATTCGCAGGGGACGGAGGACAAGGGGCACCAGGTCATCAAGTTCTCCCCCGAGGGCGAGGTGCTGATGGCGCTGGGGCAGCCGGGGGTGCGGGGCAGCGAACCCGGCCTGCTCAACGAGCCCTGCGACGTGATCACCGCTCCGAACGGGGACATCTTCGTCTCGGACGGGCACAGCGGACAGAGCGCCAATCCCGCCGAAGGCTCCACCGGCCGCATCATCAAGTTCTCCCCCGAGGGCGAGTACATCATGGAGTGGGGACAGATCGGCGACGCCCCCGGCGAGTTCCGCACGCCGCACGCCATGGCCTTCGATTCTCAGGGCCGCCTCTTCGTCGCCGACCGCGGCAACCACCGCATCCAGGTCTTCGACCAGGACGGCAACCATCTGGATTCGTACCACCAGTTCAGCCGAATCAGCGGCCTCTTCATCGACCGCGACGACAACCTCTACGCGATCGATTCCGAGTCGAACCCGGGTAACCACGAAGGGTGGATGACGGGGATTCGCATCGGACACGCATCAGAGGACCGGGTGACCGCGTTCATTCCTCCGCACGCCGTCTCCGAGGAGCGGCCGCACGGCTTCGCCGGCGAGGGCGTGGCGGCGGACTGGGAGGGCAACGTGTACGCCGCGGAAGGGCCGATCTCGCTACGCGCCGCGGGCGGTGGGCTGACGAAGTACGTGCGGTCGGGGAACTGAGGGGGCGGCACAGCGCCACCGGAGCATGGCTCGCGCCCGGAGGCATCCACAGCCCGTTCAGCCCCTCGGCAACACCTCCGCGCCGGTCAGCCCCAAGTGGTGAACCGTCGACCACACGATGTCGATACCCAGCCGCTCCATGAACGCCAGGCTGGAAGCGTCCACGTAGGTCAGGCGCGTGCCGCGCATCCGGTCGAGCACCCGGCATGCCTCCCGGTGATGCTCCGCGTCGACTTCCAGGATGACCAGGCCATCGAGGCTATCGGCAAAGAGCCGGAATGTTCGCGCGGCTTCCTCGCCGTGACGGTGGAGGAACCACGAGTACGCTTGCGCCCACACCATGAGCGATGTGTGCCAGTGGGGACGGACGCCCGCGAACAGGGTCCTCGCCCGCTCGTGGTGCCGGTCGCGCCTGCTCAGGGCGGCGATGAAGATGCCGGTGTCGAGGAAGACCTTCGGGCGCTTCACGGCGATTCGCGGCCGAAAAGGACCTCGTCCACGCTGCAGCTGTCATCCGGCCGGCCGGCCAGGGTGCCGACATACGCCATCCAGGGCTTGTTGCTCGGGACCCGCGCGAGGGCGATGGTCAGGCTCCGTCGGCACAACTCCGCGAAGGAGATCCCCTGCTGCCGGGCGAGGGCTTTGGCCCGCTCGTAGAGTTCCGGGTCCAGCGAGACCTGTGTTCGGATCATGTTATCACCTCCTGGAGTCATGATAACACCGGCGCGAGGGGCCCGGCAAAGTGATCCTTACAGCGGTGGGGGCTGGTGGTCATTCGAAAAGCTCGGCGTGGGTGCCAGCGCGGACAAAGTTGATGGAGCCGCCCGGCTTCGGCAAATCATCGACCTGATAGATCAGGAGGAAATCCCCGCCGACATGGCATTCTCGGTGATTTGCCCATGTGCCCTTCAAAGCGTGATCCCTCCGTTCGGGACCGAGTGGGGCCTCGTTGGCGATGAGTTGGAGCATGACCGCCTTGAGCCGATGCATGTCGTACCGGCCCGAACGCGAAAGCCGCTCCCAGTCCTTGAGAAAGCCCCGCGTCAAATCCACGCGCCGAGGCGGGCGCGTCCGCTTACTGACCGCCGACTTCTTCAAGCTCCGCAAACATTTCGTCCGCGTCGGCGAACCGAGCCGTCCCCCGTCTCATCATCTCCTCCGATTCGGCCATGGCCTTGCGGGTCTGCGCGTTCGGGACCTTGAGTTCCAGCGGGAACGCCTGATCCACCGCGATTCGGTGGAAGAATAGCCGCACGGCCTCAGAGGCCGTCATCCCCATGGCCGCGAGTGCCGCCGTCGCCTTCCGCTTCATCTCCGTGTCCATCCGGACGTGGAGCATCGAACTGTGTGTCTTCATCCGAAGCCTCCTGTATCGCATACGCGATATAGTATGTTCTCCTTGCGGCGGCCGGTCAACCCCGATCCCGCCAGGCGACCGTCCCCGGCTCAGTCCGGCCCAATCACCCGGTACCGAACGACGCTCGCGAGATCGAGCGGGTCTCTCTCGGTCACCCACACGTGCGTCATGCTGGCCTGTCGGATCTTCGATCGCGGCGGCAGCAGCAGAGAGCCAATCGGGTCTCCCGCCTCGCTGATCACGACCACGGGCGTGCCGCGTTCGGTGGAGCGCAGTTCCACCCAAACCGTCCCGTCGAGACCAAGCGTGACGTCCTTCGGCCCGTAGACCGCGGGCGCTCGTTGGCGCGCCGTGGCCCGGAAGCGGCGGGCAAGCTCGCTTTCCGGCACCATCTCGGCAATGCCGCGGTCCATCGCCGAATCGGGAATCGGCGCCCCACCGTACGCATAGGATCGCGCAAATATCGTGTCATTGGTCGGGCGGACCAGCGTCAGGCTGTAGGTAGGGTCCAGGGTCGATTGATCAGCCGTCATGAACAGGAATTGGCTTCCATCCGCTGCGATTTCAGTTCGTGGCTCGAATATGAAGGGAACCGGGTTGGCGAGGCCGGATACGCTGACCATCCAACGTTCATCGTCCCACGGCGGCGGTGTGGCGACAACGCGCGGTTCCCCGTCGCGGGAAACCCCCACAACCACCTGCCCCGCTGACTCCCTCCGTCCGCCAGTTGATACGAACAGGTAGGCCACCCCGCGCTTCTCGCCCTCGTCATCGATGGCCAGGGGAACAAAGAACTGGTAGCTGCTGTCCGCTTCCGAAGCACCGAAGTCCGGCTGAAAGAACTGGCCGGTCTCGGTGCGTGCCAGAGTCCCATCCGGTAGCAGGTAGGTCGCGCGGACCAGTCGCGTATCAAAGACAACCAACGTGTCCGCAGTCCAATAGACGGGACCCACATGCAGGAATTCTCGGGGTCCCTCCCCGCTCCTCCCGATCATGGTCACCAGCGTTCCAGTCGAATCATAGACGCGCAACCGGGCGTCCTGCGGCTCCGGCACAACAATCTCACGCTTCGGTCCGACGTAAAGACGCCCGATCAGAGAAAAGTCCTCGGCGTTCGCATCGAGGCGCAGATCCTCGACGAGCTCCCATTCCGCATCCCCATCCTCCGACTGGGGGGGATCGTCTGCCGCGCCCGTGCACGCAAGGCAGATGGTCGCGCCCCCGATGAGGACGATGGAAAGCCACGTGCGCCCAACGAACAGAGCCGGCCCAGCCATTCAGTCCGGCCCAATCACCCGGTACCGAACGACGCTCGCGAGATCGAGCGGGTCTCTCTCGGTCACCCACACGTGCGTCATGCTGGCCTGTCGGATCTTCGATCGCAGCGGCAGCAGCAGAGAGCCTATCGGGTCTCCCGCCTCGCTGATCACGACCACGGGCGTGCCGCGTTCGGTGGAGCGCAGTTCCACCCAAACCGTCCCGTCGAGACCGAGCGTGACGTCTTTCGGCCCGTAGACCGCGGGCGCTCGCGAGCGGGCCGTGGCCCGGAAGCGGCGGGCAAGCCCGCTTTCCGGCACCATATTGGCAATGCCGCGGTCCATTGCCGAATCGGGAATCGGTTCTGCATCATACGCATGGGACCGCGCAAATATCGTGTCGCCGTTCGGGCGGAGCATCGTCAGGTCGTAGGTCGCGTCAAGGCTCCATTGATCCGCCGTCGCGAACAGGAATCGGCTTCCGTCCGGTGCGATTTCAATGCGTAGCCGGAAGGCGAAGGGAACCGGGTTGCTGAGGCCGGATATGGTGACGCTCCAACGTTCATCGTCGTACTGCGGAGGCGAAGCGACAACGCGCGGCATCCCGTCACCCGGCACCCGCAGAACCACGAGCTCCGCTGACTCCTTCAGATTCAGATAGGCCGACCCGAGCATCGCACCCTCGTCATCGATGGCCTGGGGAGCGAAGGCGAAGAAGGTGCTGTCCGGTCTCGCGGCACCGAAGTTCGGGCGCCAGAATCGACCGGCCTCTATGCGGGCCACAGCCCCATCCCGTAGCAGATAGGTCGTGCGGCCCAGTCGCGAATCCCATACAACCAACGTGTCCGCAGCCCAAGAGACAGAACCCACATGTTGGAATTCACCAGGCCCCTCTCCCCTCCTCCCGAGCGTGGACACCAGCGTTCCTGTCGAGTCGTAGAGACGCAACCGGAAATCCTGCGGCTCCGGCACGACAATCTCACCCTGCGGTCCGACGTATAGACGCCCGACCAGAGAAAAGTCCTCGACGTTCGCATCGAGCCTCAGATCCTCGACGAGCTCCCACTCTGCATCCCCCGATTGGGGAGGACTGTCCGCCGCGTCCGTGCAAGCAAGGCAGAAGGCCGCGCACCCGATCAGGACGGTGGGAGGCATGCATCGAGGGCCAGTCTCCGACCACGGCCTGCGGGTCAACCGATACATGTTATCACCTCCTGTGATCATGATAACACCACAACCCGCGAACGCAACGGGCTCGCCGAAGCGGCGGGATCGCCTGCCCGAGGGGCTTGCCAACGCGAGGGGCTTGCCAATGTGATGTCCAGCCAAAGCGGCGGCGTTGCCCTTCGCTGGCACGCCCGGCGGCGGCGCGGTAAGATTCCCGCTTCCCCACCAGCAGTCCTCACAACGAATCGGCCAGGCCATGTTTGACCATCGTCGCCTCCTGCTCGCCGGCGCCCTCATCGCCCTCGTGCTTTCGGCCGGCGCCGCCCCCCTCGCCGCCCAGGACACCCGTCACTTCGACCTGATCGTGCGCGGCGGGCGGATCCTCGACGGCACCGGCAACCCCTGGTTTCGCGCCGACATCGGTGTGGTGGACGGGCGGATCGCCGCGCTGGGGAACCTGGCCGGGGCCACCGCCGACCGCGAGATCGACGCGACGGGCCGCTACGTGTCCCCCGGGTTCATCGACATCCACTCCCACGCCGACAACAGCGACGCGGAAGGCGGGGGCCGGTCGATCCGCAACGACTCCACCCACCGCAAGACGGCGCCCAACGTCGTGTCGCAGGGGGTGACGACGATCGTGGTGAACCAGGACGGGCGCTCGCCGTGGCCCGTGGCCGATCAGCGCGCGACGCTGGAACGGCAGGGGGTGGGGCCGAACGTGATGATGATGGTGGGTCACGGGACCGTGCGGCGGATGGTCATGGAGGACGACTTCCAGCGGCCCGCGACCCCGGCGGAGACCCGGCAAATGGCGGCGCTGGTGCGGCAGGCGCTGGAGGAAGGCGCGGTGGGGATGACGGCGGGACTGGAATATGCGCCCGGGCGCTGGAGCACGACCGACGAACTGGTCGCGCTGGCGGCGGAGCTGGCCGACTACGATGGCGTGTACATCTCGCACGAGCGGGCCGAGGGGCCGGACCCGATGTGGTATCTGCCGAGTCAGCACGAAGGGCGTCCGCCGACGCTCCAGGACGCGGTCATGGAGACGATCGAGATCGGGCGGCGGACCGGGGTGCGGGTCGTCGCGTCGCACATCAAGGCGAAGGGCGTGACCTACTGGGGTTCGAGCGAGTCGGCAATCGGACTCATCCAGCGCGCCCGGGACGAAGGCGTGCGCGTGTGGGCCGACCAGTACCCCTATTCCACCAGCGGAAGCGACGGCAACACCGTCCTGATCCCACGCTGGGCACTGGCGGACCCCGAGGCGGAGGATCCCCGCGAGGCCCGGCCTCCCGCCGACATGCTGGAGATGCGGCTCCGCGACCCGGAGACAGCGGCCCAAATCCGCATGGACATCCGGCACGAGATCGGGCGCCGCGGCGGGACCGACCGCGTCGTGATCTTCGACTACCCGGACCCGGATTACGTGGGCATGAACCTGCGCGACGTCGCGGCGATGCGGAACGAGGACCCCGTGGAGACGGCGATCGCGCTGCAGATGGAGGGTGACCGGGACCGCGCGGGCGGCGGGCGGTTCCGCGGGTTCTCGATGTCAGAGAGCGACGTGGAGAACTACGCCGCGCAGCCCTGGGTCGCGACCGCGTCGGACGGCGGGATCGCGTGGCCCGGCGAAGGTCCCGTCCATCCCCGCTTCTACGGCACCTTCCCCCGCAAGATCCGCCACTACGCGCTGACCGCCGGGGCGCTCTCGGTCGAGTCGGCGGTGCGTGCGCAGACCTCGCTCCCGGCCCGCATCATGGGCCTCGCCGACCGGGGCGAGATCCGCGAGGGCTACTGGGCCGACCTGGTCGTCTTCGACATGGAGACGATCGCCGACCGTGCCACCTTCGTGGAGCCGCACCAGCACTCGGAAGGGATCGACCACGTGCTGGTTAATGGGGAGTTCGTGGTGCGGGACGGGGTGATTCAGATGGCGGTGCCGGGGAAGGTGCTGGTGTCGAGGAAGGGTGGGCGGCCGAGGGCGTAGACTTCGACAGCGGCGGAATCGTGGGGAATTGACGAACATGTGCTGGAACAGGTGTAGGAGATGAGACCGGATACGGCTCCGCCCGTAAACGCCGACACGCGGACGATGGGACTCGGCGGCGCGTGCCTGCTTGCCACTTGTCTGCTCTCCGCGGCCGGGCCGTCGCCGCTGGCCTCCCAGGCCCGTGTAGTCGAGCTTCCCTCGGAGGACCTCGAGCTTGCCGCCGAGTTCGGCGACGTGTTCCGGGTGGGCGACGGCGGTGCGGAGTGGGAGTTGCTGACCTCCATCACATCCCTGGCGTTCGACGCTTCCGGCAACCTTCACATCACCGATGTCGGACCGGGCGGCGGCGACATGCGGATACTGGTCGTGGACTCCCGTGGCGAGCTCGTGAGGGCGTTCGGTCGTACCGGGGACGGGCCGGGGGAGTTTCGGGCCGCCAACTCCGCCGTCGTCCTCCGGGACGGGACGACGGTTGTGCCCGACTATGGTCACAGGGCGTACCACGTCTTCCGGCCGGGGGGCGAGTTCGACCGGATGGTTCGGTTTCCTTCGGGGGCCGGGAACGAGCCTGCCGAGGCGAACCAGCTCCCCACGCTGGGGCGGGGGTTTAGCGCCAGCGGCAGCAGCAGTTTTCCCCTTCAGCGGGGGGAGGCCGGCGGAACGCTGCTCGGCTATGTCTATCGCACGCTCGGCGCGTACGCCGCCGTGACGGCGGAAGGCGGCCGCTCGTTCCGGTTCGGGTCGCGCCCAGGCCCCAGAGTGCTCGAGCGCCTGAGCATCGACGGGAGCCACGCCCGCGTTGAGGAGCTCGTTAGGGCCTGGGTTCCCCCAGGGGCCGACCGGCATCCTGTGCCCGCCTTTGCGCCGAAGCTCCTGTTCGATGTCCTGCCCGGCGGCGGGTTCGTGTTCTCGGACTCCACCGGATATGCGATCAAGTTCGCCATGCCTGACGGGACCGTCGACCGGGTGTTGACCAGACCGGTCGAGGCGCGCGCGGTGACGGAGGAGGAGCGGGACCGATATCATGAGCAGCGCGAGTTGCACAACGCGGAGCTCAAGCGGAGATTCGCAGGAAGACGCGGGTCCGTCGTTGTGGATGACAGCTTTTTCGAATTTGACCCGGACTATCCGGTCTTTGCGAGAATCCCGGTTGTTGACGACCTGAGAGCCACTTGGACGGGCGGCGTCTGGGTGCGGCGCACTCCGCAGGACGGCTACCCGTGGGAGGATCACGTGACCGGCGGCTTAACGATGCCTGCGGAATTCAATCTCGACACCTCCGCGGCTCCCGTGTCGCCCATCGACGTCATCAGTGCCGACGGCAGGTACGTGGGGACCTTCCCTACACGGAGCGGAGCCGTCATGTTCGCGGCTTTCGGGCCCGGCGGGCTGGCCGCCTACGTCGAGCACGACGAGTTGGACGTGCCCACGGTGGTGGTCAAACGTCTTCCGCCCGAGGTAAGATAGCCGGCCCCTCCGAAGCCCCGTTCCGGCCCGTTTCCGGCGCCCTGGACCGCCCTCGTTGCGGCGCCTGACCCGCGCAACCGGGCACGCGCGCTGATCACGCTGTCATGAGGAAGCAGCGGCCAGCGCAAGCTGGCGGAGGCGGGAAGGACGTGGTGCATATCCGCAACGTGCGTGGGGTCGGCTACGAGATGCGGCGCCGGCGCGGGAGAAGTAGTACGCATTGACATTCCACCCCCCCACCCCAAGACTGTTGCCTTCCCCAAATCGGGCTGGTCATCCGGCCCACCCGCTCCCGCCACCCGAGATCAGCCCCAATGGGACAGACACTCCTGCAAAAGGTCTGGGATCTTCACACCGTTCGGCGGCTGCCGACCGGACGGACCCAGCTCTTCATCGGTCTGCACCTGATCCATGAGGTGACCACGCCGCAGGCGTTCGACATGCTGCGCAAGCGGGGAATCGGAGTGGCTTTTCCGGAACGGACCCACGGGACGATCGACCACATCGTGCCGACGCTGGACCAGAGCCGGCCGTTCGCGGACGACCTCGCGGAGCAGATGATGTCCGCGCTCGAGCGCAATTGCCGCGAGTTCGGGATTCCGCTCTCCGGGCTCGACAGCGAGTGGCAGGGGATCGTGCACATCATCGGGCCGGAACTGGGTCTCACACAGCCGGGCATGACCATAGCGTGCGGGGACAGCCACACCTCGACGCACGGCGCATTCGGGGCGGTGGCCTTCGGGATCGGGACCTCGCAGGTCCGCGACGTGCTGGCGTCCCAGTGCCTCGCGATCGACCCGCTCAAGGTTCGCAGGATCATCGTTTCGGGCGAACTGGGTCCCGGTGTCTACGCGAAGGACGTGATCCTCGACATCATCGCCCGGCTGGGCGTGCGGGGCGGGGTCGGCTACGCGTACGAATACGGCGGCCCGGCGGTCGAGCGCATGACGATGGACGAGCGCATGACGATGTGCAACATGTCGATCGAGGGCGGCGCGCGGATCGGCTACGTCAACCCGGACGAGACGACCGATGTCCAGTTCTCGGCCGAGGACGCGACGCGCAGCGACATGGATTTCCTGTGCCAGGTCGCCGACACGGCCATCGCGGCGGGCGCGACGACGATCAACCTGCCCGACACCGTCGGCTACTCCGTCCCCAGCGAGATCTCGCGGTTCTTCCATGAGGTGATGGCGCGGACCGGCAACGCGGACGGCGTCGTCTTCAGCACGCACTGCCACGACGACCTCGGGCTCGCGGTGGCCAATTCGCTGGCGGCGGTCCTGGCCGGGGTGCGGCAGGTGGAGTGCACCATCAACGGCATCGGCGAGCGGGCGGGCAATGCTTCGCTGGAGGAGATCGTGATGGCGACGCGGGTCCGGCGCGATCTGCTGCCGTTTGCAACCGGCGTCAACACGACCCGGCTCTTCCGCACGAGCCGCTTGCTGTCGGAGCTGACCGGTGAGCCCGTGCAGGCGAACAAGGCGATCGTCGGCCGCAACGCCTTCGCGCACGAGGCGGGCATTCACCAGCATGGCATGATCCGGGACCGACGCACGTACGAGATCATGAGGCCCGAGGACGTGGGTGTGGAATCGACCCTGGTGCTGGGGAAGCACTCCGGGCGGCACGCGGTGAAGCGGCGGTGTGAGGGGTTGGGGTTCGATCTGGGTCGGGATGAAGTTGACCGGGTGTATCGGGAGGTTATTGCGCTGGCCGACCGGGGGAGGACGGTTGGTGACGAGGATCTGGTGGGGATTGTGACGCGGGGCCGGGCAGGATCGGGGTAGGTATCCGCCCAGCCGAGTGTAATGTTCACACGACATTCTGTAATGCTGACTTGACAGTCCCATTCTGCCATGTATCCGCCCCGGCGTCCGTGCGATTATTCGCTCTACGGGCGGCGCGCTTCGGTCCCGCATGGGTATTCCACGCAGCCCGCCGGCCCCGCGACGACACAACGAACGCCGGAGGCCCAGGTTGTCCCGGAGACACGACCAGTCCTACAAGCTCCTCTTCTCGCTTCCGCTGGCCATCGAGCACCTCGTACGCAGCTACATCGACAACGATCTGGCGCTCGAACTCGACTTCGACCGCGTCGAGTACCTTGCCACCGAACGCACCGGCCCCGGCCTGACGCGCTCTCTGGCCGACCTCGTGTGCCGGATCCACTTCCGCGGCAGCTCCCGTTATCTGTTGTTCGCAGCCGAATTCCAGTCAGCAGTCGACCGCTACATGGCCCTGCGTGCGCTCGCCTACGTCGTTGGCGCATACCGCGGCCTGGTGGGTTCGAAGCGGCGCAGCCGAGAGTTGGGTCCCGGCGGCCTCCTGCCCCCGGTGCTCACTGTGACGATCTACAACGGGCGCCGACCCTGGACTGCCCCGGACGACATCTTCGACCTCATCGAGCCCGTGCAAGGCTGGCTCGCCGGCCACCAGCCGAGGATGCGGCACCGGGTGGTTGACCTGCGGCAGCTGGCGCGCCAACGTCCAGCAGAGACGAACGTGGTATCCTGGGTGGCGAGGCTGGAGTTGGACCCGTCGCCAGGGAACGTTGGCCGAGTGGTACGCGAGGTGCTGGCGACGTATCCCGGACCGGAGCACGCGCGACTTCGCGACGCGTTCCGGGAATGGGTGCTGGGAGCAGCCGAATCGTGGGGACTTGATAGAAACACTTTGGAGCGGGTGAAATCGCTGAAGGAGGCGGAGATGATCTATGCGGGCGTGGAGGAACTGAAGGAGCAGTATCGCGAGGAGGCGGAAAGGGCGCGGACGAAGGGCCGGGCTGAGGGCGGCAGCTCCCTGGTCCGACGACTGGCCGAGCTGAAATTCGGTGCCGGTACGGCTGATAACCTCTCCCGGTTGCTGCAGGGAATGACCGACCCGGAACGCATCGCTCGGGTCGGCGATCTGATCATCGAATGCGAGACGGGGGCGGAGTTGCTGGAGCGGGCCCGCGAGGACTGGCGGGGGTAGGAGGAGGCTCACCTGCCCTCCACCTCATCTCCCCCCGCGCCCAGATCCACTTCGCCGACCGGACGACTTTGGGCGTGAGTCTCCCTTCGCCGAGGCCGGGTGTCAGGTGAATACCGTACCTATCCAGGAATTCACTTCAATTCAATTCAACTTCCCCCCCAAAGATCCGTCACTATCGCCTTTGCTCTAGCGGCGTCCTGCCCATCACGATTCACCAGCATCCGCAGTCTTTCTTTCGCGTCTTCGGGTATCCACCCCTCGATGTCCTTTACTCGTGCTTCCCGGGTACCCCGCTTTCTTTCCGCACGTACCGCACCGGGAAACGTCTCGCAGAACCTCAGCAGCCGATCGTCACACCATGAATCATCCTCGTCCCTCCGCTCAACCACACGGCGTTCGACACGGCGTTCGACGGCCCCCAGTACTTCCTCTTCACGATCGAGCCTCCGTGCAACGCTCAGGAGATAGTACCACCGATTGCCGTCCCAGAATCCCTCCCTTCGAGCGTCTCGCAGGATTCGCTCTCCCAGATCGTTTCGCAACTGTTGCGCATTTTGCTCAACCACAACTCTCTCTGGCCGAATCTCCTCAATGACTTTGCTGACAGTAAAGAGAGAGCCCTCGCCCCTGATCAACTTCTTTAAGAACTCAAACTCCTTTCCCTGCCCGTACCGCGTCATGCAGTTCTTCACCACATTGCCAACAAGCTCGTAACTTTCATGCTTGTCTGCCAACTGAAGATCATCCCTCGTATCGGAAGCACAGATGGTCTTTGCGACCCGCATGGCTTGACTCGCTGTCAACCGCCGACCCACTAGTTCTCCTAGCAATTCGAGAATCTGCCCCGTCCTCCGCGCGTGTTGAAACAGCTTCCGGATTCCCGGATCACTCGCAACGCCATCGTCAACACTACCTCCCACTTCATCCGAATCCCTGCCTTCTCCGGCAAGTGAAAAGAACCTGTCAAACGCATCAGGAGAGCAAACCCGCTTCTCTTGCGCCCATCGCAATCTATCAGCTTCCCGATTGCAAGTGTCCGAATCGCCTGCGGCAAGATCGGGAAACAGGATGCATAGCAGGCCTTGCACCGAACTGCGGATATGCGCAGGGGTATTCAACTTCTTCAACAGCTCAAGTACCTCCGAGAGCCATTGGCTGCGCCTATTCAAGGTCTCGTCGTCGGTACTCTGATTCAGGAGCATTTCCTTGTTCTGTGTAATCTGCAGGTAGACACCTGGGTAGTGTAGCCTGATGAGTTCAATCACATAGAAGTCAACGAGATCAACCTGTCCTGCAACCGGAGGCAGGGTTAGACGAAGGGCGTTCACGTAGCGCTCGATTTGATGCTTCGAACGGTATTAAAGTGCTGCGCAAAGCTCTCGCTGAACACTTGGTCATATCGTCCCGCGTCGAACAGTCGCTCATATCGGTCGTCGCCGAAGACGGTTTTCTCGATGGCCCGTCGAACATCAACTATCTCGTCCTTTAGCAGGGACGGAATGATCCTGGGATGAGGTGGCGGGATATTGTACGACACCTGGATGATCTTTTCCAGATACTCCCGGCCAAACCCCGGGGCACCGTGAGCCATATGTTGCTCAACTACCTGTCGGTCAAACGCAAGAACGTAGACCACGTTGTTGAAGTTGGCGTTCAGACGAACCATCCGAAAGAAGAGTGTGGTCAGGTCAGGCTCAAGACGATCGACGTCGTCGATAAAGACGACGACCCGGCGCCCGAACCTGGCAAGTGCGTCATTGATGTCAGTCTTTTGGCGGTTGAGGCTTGGCGGCTTCTGTGCCGCTTTGCCGAACTTCTTGGCTCCCTGAGCCAGCAACTTGGCAAGTTCGGAAGCTCCGGTTGGAAAGACTGTGGATGCGGCTGCGACGAGATTGCCAAATTGCTCCAGCAGTTTACCCAGATCGGTACCGGCTTCGCGCTGTCCAACCTCACGTGCGAGGTCGGTGAAGAACATGCGGGTGAGTTGTTCGATGCTCCCGAAGAGCCACGGGTTGAACCTGATTACGATGGGCTTCTGACCGGACTCGCCATCGCTGCCCTCCGTCGCTCCTTCGCTAGTCAAACGTTCCCGGAGAAGATTGAGGAACGACGACTTGCCAGCACCCCACTGAGCGTTGAGACCCATCGTGATGCCTTTGCCGTCATGTGGAGCGGCCTGAATCTGCTTGACGATTGCACTAACGAGGCTTCCACGACCGAGCAAGTCGGCCTCACTTCCGCGAATGGGCCGATCGGGACGTAGGGTGCTCATGGGTTATCTCCATTGCAGGTGCCCGGGGAAACGGCATTGGCCTCTCCCAGTTTGGTGGGTGGCCACCTGCCCCCCACCTCTGGCGGAGCCAAGGATCATTCGATTGACCCCAATAATTGGGACCGGATTCATCACATCGCAACCATGACCCCCAAGGGTTGCGTCTTCCACCGCTCTGGCGTCGACAATCCAGCAATGCTGAAGGCGTTGTATAGAACCCGTTTACAGAAGATCTATGTATCCAATATCATCTATTGTATGCGTATAGTGACCACGTAGAGCTCTTCGGATCCTGAGCTGCCGGGAATCGTTGCCCACTCTGGCCGGGTTCCCATAACTCCCCCGTTCGCGATTCCGGGGTGCCACCGGGCTCAGTAGCGTCAACGTGAGAGCCCGTTCTCCGGGCTTACTCGCTAGATTGGTTCGTCGAGCATCCGTCCCCGACCCCTCCACTCCACACCTCGGAGCCCCACCTGCCCCACCCCGACCTCCCCCGCGCCCGCGACCTCATCGCGCAGGCCCGGCACGTTGTGGCCCTCACCGGCGCCGGCATCTCCGCCGAGTCCGGCGTGCCGACCTTCCGCGACGCCGATGGCCTGTGGCGCAACTACCGCCCCGAAGAGCTGGCCACGATCGGCGCGTTCGAGCGCGATCCCCGCACGGTGTGGGCGTGGTACGAATGGCGCCGCAGCTTCCTGGCCACCTGCGAGCCCAACGACGGGCACCGCGCACTGGCCCGGTTCTTTATGGGGCGCGGCACGGCGGGGATCGTGACCCAGAACGTCGACGGGCTCCACACCCGGGCCGCGCTCGAGGAGGCGGGGGACAGGCCGCCCGACGCCGCGCTCCCGATCGAGATCCACGGCGCGATCGCGCGCGACCGGTGCAACGAGTGCGGGCTCCGCGCCGAGGCCGAGCCGCTGGGCGATGACCTCCCCCGCTGCGCCGAGTGCGGCGGGATGCGGCGCCCCGACATCGTACTCTTCGGCGAGATGCTCGACAGCGCCCTGCTGGAACGCGCCCAGAAGATGGCGGCGCGCGCGGATCTCTGCCTGGTGATCGGGACCAGCGCGGTGGTCTACCCGGCTGCGGGGATCCCCCTGGCCACGCTGCACGCAGGCGGTCGCATCATCGAGGTCAACCCGCAGGCGACCGACCTGACGCGCGCGGCCGAGGTGGGCTTGCGGGGGGCGGCGGGGGAGGTTCTGCCAGAGTTGCTCGCGCGATGACACGCGCGTCGGGTGGCGTGGGCCCCATGTGGACCATCGTTATTGCGGCTGCCACCATCGGCTGCGCACACAACAGCGCAGAGACAGCGGCAACGGCGCAGGGCGCGGGGCCAGGCATGTCGGCCGCCACCGCCCCCCAGCAGCGCGTCCTCTTCCTCTGGGGCGGCGCCGACGCCAGGGGCACGCCCCACCTCGACCCGGCGTTCGTGCTGGACGCACCCCCCTCGCTCCCCGAGGGCGAGGGCAGCCACCGGATCACGGGGCGCGACGCCGACGGCGCCGAACTGTTCTCGCTGCAATTCGAGATGCCCGTGATCGCCGATGGAGACGGGAGCGGGTCGTTTGTCTTCGCCGTGCCGGTTCAGGAAGGGTGGGCGGACCGGCTGGCGAGCATCACCCTGGAGGGGCCCGGCGGGTCGTTCACCCTGGACAGGAGCAGCGACCGGCCGATGGCGATCCTGCGCGACCCCACGAGCGGACAGATCCGGCAGATCACGCGCGACCTGCCGCCCGGCCGGGCGGGGCGGGAGGCCGCCGAGGCGCTGGCGGCAGAAACCGGCTTCGAGCTGTTCTTCAGCCGCGGGATTCCCGATTCTGCGGACTGGAGGAGGTCACCGAGCGCCAAAACTCGACCGCTTGGCTTCTCTGCCGAGCTCGGAGTCTGCGGCGCGGCGTCAGGCGACGCAGCGGGCTGCTGTTTTCCGCTTGTCAACTTCAACTACACGTTCGGGAGGTAGGGGGATCGAGCGAGCCCCGGCACCCATGGCCGTCAAACGAAGACAACTGGAGGTTGCGTCCCGGCGCGTCGTCCAGGACGCCAAGCTGGCAATCCGGGACGTCTATGACGCCATCGTCGAGCTCGTCACGAACTCGGATGACCGCTACCAGATTCTCGGAACCCCGGGGCCGGTGGAGATCGAGCTGGGGCGGCGCGGAAAGGGCCAATCGTCGATCCTGCGCGTGCGCGACTTCGCAGACGGCATGACCACGGACCAGATGAACCGCAAGCTGGGGCGGATTGGCGGGCGGGTGAGCGGGATGGAGGAAGGGAAGGCGGTTCGAGGCACCAATTCCCGCGGGGCGAAGGACATCGCGGCGCTTGGCAAGGTCACCTTCGAATCAATCGCGGGCGACGGGCGCATGCACACCTGCCGGATCTTCCCGAACATGGAGTACGAGGCCGACAACTCGCGCAAAGTCACCCCCGTAGTCCGCAAGCGCCTGGGGATCGGCGAGGGCACCGGCACTGTGGTGACCATCAAAATCGAGCCGAGCCACCGGATCCCGAAGATCGACACCCTCGTGCCGAATGTGGCCAGGCTGGTGCGCCTTCGCGAGATCGTCTGGCAGAAGCAGACCACGCTGGTGGCACGGGGCCTGAAGAAGGGGAAGGACCGCGAGGTCAGCCTGCACCGGCCCGCCGGCAAAAGGCGCGTCTCCAAGACGTTCCCGGTACCGGGGTATTCCGGGGCGACCGCCAAGCTGGTCATCTATCGAGCCAGAAGGAAATTCCAGTCGGAGAGGAACCGGTTCCGGCTCGGTGGTATACTGGTCAAGTCGAGGCACGCGATTCACGAGGCGACGCTCTTCGACCGCAGCCTGGAATGGGACGCCCACGCGCAGTGGTTCTACGGCCGGCTCACCTGCGAAGCGATCGACGATCTGTGGAACGAGTACGACGAACGTCAGGCACGGGGGGAGCCGCATCCGCCGGAAAACCCGGTTCCCATTCTCGATCCGACGCGCAAGTCAGGCCTGATCCCGGATCATCCCTTCGTGGAAGCGCTCTACGAACGGGCGCTCACACTGCTCCGGCCACTGGTCGAAGAGGAACGGACCCGAGAGCAGCGTGAGCGAGCGCGTACCGTAGAGAGCCGGAAGACGCGCAAGCGCCTCGACGCCCTCGAAAGGGCGGCGAACCAGTTCATGGAGGACTTCTCGGACGAGGACATGTCGCGCGACCCCAAGGGGAAGGAAACGGGAAGCCAGTTTCAGATCCAGGGCTATTCGCTGAGCCCGCAGTACGCGCAAGTCGTCCGGGAACAGTCCTTCAAGTGCTGGCTTACGGTGCGGTCGAAGGCGTTTCCCGAGATCGGCGAGGGCGAGTCGGTGGAGGTGGAGTGCCTGACGGACGAAATCCGGGCGGAGCGCCCCACGGTGCCCTTGGAAGCGGTCGAAGCGCAGGAGGGCGCGTTGCGGGCGACCTGGTCGGTCAAGGCCCTGGAGGCGACCCCGGCAACCGGCCTTGAAGCGCGCGTCGGACCCATCCGAGCCGAGTCGACCATTGCAGTTCTGGCTACGGAGGCCGAACGGTACACGCACGTCGACGAACTCCAGTTCGAGCGCAAGAGCTACCGCATCCGTGGCGGCTCCCGCAGGAGCATCCGGCTGCTCGCCCCGCTGGCGCTGGCCCGCTCGGCCGGCCGAGAGTTCGATCTCGAGCTTTCGTCGGACGACTTTCGGGTCTCGGGGCCCAGGAAGCTGGTCCTGAGCGCCACCCTCGGGATCGCCATGTGCAAGCTCTCCGTTGCGGTGCTGGACGATGACGCCGCGCCGACCAGGGTCACGGCGCGCCTCGGGAAGCACGAAGCGGAGACCGAACTTCGCGCCGCGCCTGCCACCGGTGCGGGGATCGTCATCAAGCTGGAGGACGTGGACCATGGCGCGCTGCGTTACCGCTGGAACCAGAACGTGCTGGAGATCGGTGCCCGCCATCCGTCGCTCGAGCGATACCTGGGACCGAAATCGGAGCAGTATCCGGGGCAGGATGAGCTGCACTTTCGGGTATTGCTGGCGGAGGTGGTAGCCGAAGCGCTTTGCGCGAGGCGCTTGCAGGCGAACATCGAGTCGAACCCGAGGGACTTCGAAGGCATGGCGTGGGACGACTACTACCGACACTTCGCGCGGATGATGTCCGAGTTTCTGCCGAAGGCGCATGGGTTGATGGCGCCGGGGGTTTGAGGGGGGGGCTGGGCGGGAGTGACGGAGGCTGGCGGGCATGTGACAAGTCTAGTTGTCATAATGTCAAGTATGGATTACTTTTTTCCCGTTGACACCGGATAAGCACTATGCGCACGCGCCTGGGTTCCTGACCGGGAACGCCGACCTCCCTCTCCTCTCCCTCACGGGCGCCGAGCAGCGCATGGCCGATCGCGGAATCGCGAGAGACCTCGCCCGCTTCCCAGTCCGGGTCGCTGCCGACCACGATGTGCATCACGATCTCACGTGTAGCGAAGTCGTAGACCCACACCCTGTCGCCGAGGCCGACCCGGCGCGCAGGCTTCGGCTCGGGTGGGTCGGCCGGCCACAGTATCGAGTCGACTTGGCCGCGTATGAACCCTTTGGCACGGTCCCGGTGGGGAGGCACCCCGGTGGCCTCCTTCATTTCCTCGAGGAAACGGTCCAGGACTTCCGATCCGAGCAGCGCACGGCGCCACGCCGCAAGAACCTCCGCCGGAAACCGCTCCTCGCTGTAGTCCCCTTCGGCCTGCCGGAACGCCTCGCCCGACTTCACGGCGTGGAACGCGAGGTAGCCGTCGAGGGCCCCGGCGACCTGCTTCTCCGGATCCCGCACGATGTCGAACCGGGCGAACTCCCTGTTGCGGATACTTCCCCGGCCCGGGCCAAAGTGGAAGGTCCACTCGCTGCCGCCCTCCGCGACCGCGAGCTGGAGTGCCTGAATGGTGCGGTCGTGGAAGGGGTGCGTCGCTTCGCCGGGCCCGGTGTCCGGCACGGCTCCGATCTTCAGGAGTATCCGTGCATCGCCCGGCGGATGACACAGGGCGAAGTCGACGATTCCCGGCTCGGTCTCGAACCCGGGAACCACGTGCGCGGATCGGCGAAATCCCACCCGAGCTGCGTGAACAGGGGCTTCAGAATGCGTTCCACCACCTCTGCGGAGGTGCGCAACGCTCCCGGCGCCATATGCTCCCTCACTTCTTCGATCCGTTCGCAGAGGGCCCGGATCCGCAACGAGCGCTTGAAGAGGGGAAGCCCGCCTGCGGCGTCGTCGAATCCGCTTGTGTCCACGTAGGCGTCCCGCTCCATCCTTGCTCGCAGCTGTGGCTCCATCCTGAACCGATGCAGTTGGAAATGGGGGGCAAGTTGGGGCCGTGTCAAAGGGATGGTTTCGCGGGATCGGCGAGCTTACCATCCCTCGCCTGGGCCGCGTGACCCTTCTCGCGGGCCGCAACGGAGTGGGAAAGACCACGGTGCTCGACGCCATCCGCCTCTACGCAGCGATGGGTCACCGTTTCGCGCTGCCTCAGCTCATCGAGCGACGCGAAGGTCTCCCGCCCACAGTGCACGATCGCGGAGGAGCACGGGCACCGCTCGATTTCGGGACCCTGTTCCATAGACGGGACCGAGGTACGGCGAACACCATCCGCATCGGGCCGATCGACCCGGCACCAGGGCTGGAGATCGAAGCGAAGCCCAGAACCCGGGGGTTTTCGACTGCCACTGCGGCCACGCTGGGTTCCTCCGGCACTGCTCAGGTGCTGGAGATCTCGTTTCTTGGTGAGACCGACACGTTGTTCACGGCCGAGTTCAACAAGGGCTATTGCTATATCAGCAACCCGTCGCCAATGAGACACCTCAACTTCGACGACCGGCAGGATTTTTCCCAGCTGCCAAATGCGAATCCGTCGGCCCCGAATCGTTGACGACCGAGGATGCGGCGCGACTTTGGGACAACATCGCGCTCACCGAACAGGAGGATCTCGCGGTGTCGGCCCTCAACCTCGTCTTCGGCGACGAGGTGAAGCGCGTGGCAATGCTTGGGGGTGGGCGTGGCAGCGAGGACGGACGGAGAATCGCAGTCAGGCTCAAGCGCCGCGAAAGGCCTGTCTCTCTTCAGAGTCTGGGCGACGGGGCAGTTCGCCTGTTCGGTATCGCATTGGCGCTGGCCAACGCCGGAGCGGGCTATCTGGTGATCGCCGAGGCCGAGAACCGCATCCACCATTCCGTCCAACCCGCCATGTGGGAGATGGTCCTCCGTACCGCCCACCGCGACGGCGTACAGGTCCTGGCCACGACTCACAGTTGGAGGAACTCCTGGCCTCCATCGCCCGATCGGCTTGGACGAGCGGGAATCGAAGTTAGCGACAGGGATCCCGGCGGTACGGTCGTTCGCGGTAAGTTGCCGGACCCTGATGTCGGCGTCTGGATCATGCCAGACAACCGATCCCCCGGCGAGCTTGAGGAACTTCATCGAGACCATGATCCCGAGAGACGATTCTGTCTGGCCGCTTTCCCCGAGCCTATGTCGATGGCATTCCGGCCGAGAGTCGGCTGTTTAGCTCCAGGAAGGAGCTGCGGGCCAAGGTTCATTTCATGCATGGCTCGCGACGAGAGAGCGGCCGCGGCCGATGGGGCTGGCGATCGGAGCGGGGGACCTGGAGGTGGGGGGGGGCGGTCTGCGTCGAGTTGACGGAGTGGCTTCGTCGGAGTTTTGGATGACATCATCTTCGAGAAGCAGAGTTGCACGACGCCCCGCCACCATTCACATGAGTGCCCGGATTGTCAACTATGGTTGGCTTTATGTAAAGATGATATTACATTTTCTGGCTGGCAGAGGTACCAGGCGGTCTTGTACTGGACGAGGGTGCGCTTGAGCTGGAGACAATCCTCCGACCCCTCAACAGCCACACCGGACATTGGAGATCCCCCGCTGACCAAAGAAGCCTACCAATTCAGGCTCCACGGCCTTAGCGAAGCAGAAGGGCAGATTCGGGTCGCCACGCTGATTCGCGCCCTCGACGCCCTCTTGAAGACCGCCGAGAGGGCCACCCGGTTGGCTGCCACGGGACGGAGTGGAGGGCGGGGCGCAAAGCCGCGCTGGCTCAGGACGGCACTCGACTTTACGGTCACCGGTTTGGGACCTGGATCCACCAGCTGGATCTCGGGGCACGCGCAACGGCGGAGGCCCAGAGTGCTACGGCGTCCGGCGACTTTTTTGACGGTGACGTCTTGCAGGCGATTCTCGGGTTCGAAAACGCTGCGCAGACCCCGGGGGTTCGCTACGAGCTGATTCCGGAGAGTGGGGCGCGCACGGGATTCGTCCTTGAGGCATCGGCCTGCCCGATAGTCAAGGAGCGCCTTCACCTCATCCCAGCGCCACGCGCTTTCGTAGTAAGCGGTCACCTCGACCAGATAGGTCACGGGTTAGGCCGATTTCAACTCCTGATGGGTGAGGGCCGCCCGCTACACGGCCGATTGCACCGCGGCCATCTCGATGTCGAGTTGCTGCGGCCCCTGTGGGGTAAGCCAGCCACGGTGCAAGGTATTGTACACTTCAAGGCAAACGGCCAACCGCGCTTTATCGAAGCTCGGCGGATAAGCGCTCGCACCCAAGGCGACAGGATCTTCGAGACCATACCCATCGCTGAGACGGGCGAGCGTGAGGATGCGGCTGTGCTGTCGAAACCGGAGCGCCTCGTCCCTACCTCCAAGGCTTCGGTCAAGGCGATTCGCCATGTGGACCCCATGATACTGTGGGGCTCCTGGCCCGGCGATGAGCCCATCGAGGAACTGCTGGCCGAACTGGACTGACTACTGGGTCGGATGCGACGCTTCCTGCTGGATACGAACATTTTGCTAGGGCTCGCCCGGAAGGCCGACTGGGCGCGGCAAACGTATCTCCGGTTCAATCTGGGTGACCCTGATGTGAGCGGAGGGAAGGACGTAGCAGCTCCTCGCGGTACCCGTCCACCGAAACCAACGGTGCCGATGGGGAAGAATGACCTCTGGATTGCCGCTACGGCGCACGCCAGCGGGGCAATTCTCTTGTCAACGGATGGAGATTTCGAGCACTTGGACGGTATCTGGCTCAAATACAAAAAGATCGACCAAACGGCGGGCCTGGAGCGAGATCAAATCACGCCATCCTCTCCTCCAGCCGCCCCTTCCGCCCCGCCCAGTCCGGCATGACCCGGTCCAGCAAACGGTAGAACGCCGCACCATGATGCGGCTCCGCCATGTGGCAGAGTTCGTGCGCGATCACGTAGTCGATCGTGTCGACCGGGGCCTCGATGAGGCGGCGGTTGAGGAGCAGGCGCCCCGATGGCGACAGCGAGCCCCACCGCTTCTCCATCCGGCGCACGATCAGTCCCCGGGGGCGGAACGCCTCTGGATCGGGAAACCGGGCCAAGCTCACGTCGAGCCGCTCCGCGAACTTCGCCCGCGCTTGTTTGCGGTACCAGTTGTCGACGAGACGCCGGGTGACCTCCGGTCGATCCGGCTCACGCGTGTGGACGATGATGAACCCCCGAACCATCTCGACGCCCGGCCTACCACTGCGGACCACCTTCAGCCGATACTGGCGACCCAGATAGAGGTGCGTCTCGCCCGCCAGGTAGCGCCGCTCCGGCGTCCGGGGCATGAACTGGGCAAAGAAGCGCTGTTGCCCCCGGATCCACGCGGCTCGCTTCCGAACCTTCTCCGCGATCGCCTCGATGGGTGCGTCCAGCGGTGCCGCGACCACCACCGAAGCATCCGGCTCAACCGCAATCTCCAGCGTCTTCCGACGACGACGCACCACCGTGAATTCGATCCTGTGCTCGCCGTACACCACGTGACGCCGCTCGACCGCCATCTGCTCCACCACGCCCACCCTAAGGGAACCTCGCGCTTGCCAGCCGCATGATCTGGCTCAGCAGGTCGTCCATCTGCGCTTCCGTCAGGCGGATGCCCTTCTCTTCGCCCAGAACATCATAGAAATAGTCGTCAATAGCGTTGCGGATTTCGTTCTTGGCGGTCTCGTTCGACCAGATGTTGACGATATGGCGGTCCTCGATGATGCCGATCACCTCAAGCGCGACTTCCGCGACTTCGTCTCCCTCCAGCGGCACACCGCCGGGCCCTGGCAGAGCATCTTCGAAGATGCCGAAGAAGGCCATCCCGTCGTCGTTGCCCCGGAGCGCGTCGGGCACGTCGCGGCCCTGGTTCCCGCGGGCGATCTTGCCGGCGAGTTCCTTCACGCCATCGAGATAGGTCTGCTCTGAGATCCGCTTTTCCCGGTATGCCTCGATCGTCTCCTCGATGAGCTTCGAAAACCGCCGGTAGAAGGCGGGGTCAAGCTCCATATTCTCGGTGATGGCCCGCCGCGTGGCGCTGGCGATCCGGTCGGCCTTGGAGGCGTCGGAAGTGCCGGTCTCCTCGACGACTGCCCTGAGCGCACCGGAGTCGTGGATGTCGACCAGTTCGATGATGGTCTCCGCCGGACTCGCGGCCACGTGGTCGTCGAGGAGGCGCCGGATCTTCGGCTCGAACTCCTTGATGTCGACCACTTCCTGATAACGGAGGCGTACCGAGCGGCGGAGCTCCGAAAAGCGCTTCCAGTCACCCTTCATGGCCTCGATCTCCCTGTCGTCGAACACGTCGTGAATCTTCTCCGACGACAGCGAAATGTGAAGGCATTGGGTGAAGGCCCGAAGCCGCTTGTAGAAGTCCTGGCGGATCGCCTCGTCGGCCAGATACTGCTCCATCGCCTCCATGTCGCTCTTGTTGCCGACCTCCCTGAAACGGTCCCACACGTCGGCATGGTGGTCCCGAAGCCGCGCGATCTCCTGGCGCACATCGCGCACCGTACCCACCAAGTCCTCCGGATCGTAGCCTTCGAACGCGCTGTACGTAGTCAACGCCTGGTCGAGCTCGCCCAGCAGCCCTTCGTAGTCGATGATGAAGCCGAATTTCTTCTCGGTGCCGTCATCTTCCTCGTGGAGGCGGTTTACCCGGGCGATGGCCTGCAGCAGGGTGTGCTCGCGCAGAGATTTGCAGACGTACAGGACCGTGTTCCTGGGTGCGTCGAATCCGGTCAGCAGCTTGGAGACGACGATCAGGATTTCCGGGTGCCCCCGGCCCTTGAACGCCTCGATGACCTGCCGGTTGTACTCGCTCTCGGATCGGTAGCGCTCCATCGTCTTCGCCCAGAAGCGCTGCACCGTGTCCCTGGACTCCTTGTCGATCTCTTCGTGCCCCTCCCTGTCGTCGGGCGCGGAGATGACGATCTCGCTGGTCACGTACCCGATTTCGTCCAGCACTTCCTTGAACCGGATCGCGGCGGCCTTGGACGGCGCCACGAGCTGGGCCTTGAAGCCCGTGCCCTGCCAGTGCTCGCGGTAGTGTTCGGAGATGTCGAGGGCCTTGGCCTGGATCGCCTGCTCGGTCCTGGACAGCGCGTCCATGCGCGAGAACTTGCGCTTGAGATCGGCCTTCTGGTCCTCGGTGAGACCCCTGCAGTGCTTGTCGAACCAGAGGTCAATCGTGCCGGCGGTGACCTGTTGGTCGACCAGTCGTCCTTCGTAGAGCAGGGGCACGACGGCGCCATCCTCGACGGCCTGATCGATCGCGTACTGGTGGATGAGCCCGCCGAACGTGGCGAAGGTGCTCTTTTCCCTGCTCAGCAGCGGCGTGCCGGTGAAACCGAGGTAGCATGCCTTCGGCAGAAGGCGCCGCATGCTCTTCCCAAGCTGGCTGTGGCCGCCGTGAAGCCCTTGGCGACCGTGACGGCCCGTGTGAGACCGGTGGCTCTCGTCGACCAGCACAAAGATGTTGGGGTCGTGGTCGGACTTGCGGGCATGGCGGAGCGCCGTTTCGAACTTGTTGACGATGGTCGTGACCAGTGGGGTCCGGTCCCGGATCAACTGCAACAGGTGACGTCCGCTCCTGGCACGGACCGGCTCCATCTCGCACGACTTGAAGGTGTCCTTGATCTGGCGGTCCAGGTCGCGGCGGTCGGTGACAATGATGATCCGCGGGTTCACGATCTCGTGATCAAGGGCCAGCGCGCGGCCGAGCATGACCATCGTCAGTGACTTTCCTGAGCCCTGAGTGTGCCAGATCACGCCACCCTTGCGCCTCCCGTGCAGGTCGAAGTGCTTGACGCGCTCCATGGCGCGGTGCACGGCAAAGTACTGCTGATGACGAGCGATCTTGCGGATGCCGCCGTCAAACACCGTGAAGCGACGCACGAGGTCGAGAAGGCGCTCGGGTCGGCACAGCGCGTGGATCGTGCGGTCCTGGGTGGTGACGCTGCGGGAGCCCTCGGCGGCCAGCGCGTCAAAGTAGAAGCGCGCGTGGGTGCAGTCGCCGGAGTAGACGGCGCGGGCTTCGGTGACCGCGAGGGGGCGGTTGACGAGGCGCTGAAGGGGTGACGGGGTGATGTGCGGGGGCGGGGGTGGGGGGGCGTCGGTGGTGATGCTCGGACTCTCCGCAGCCCCGGGCATGGAAGTCCGCCAGCCCTGCCAGAACTTGGCGGCGGTCCCCACTGTGGCATACCGACCGTCCTGCCGGTTCAGGGCGAGAAGAAGCTGGGCGAAATGGAAGAGGTGGGGGATGTTGACCTCTTTCTGGTACCCGATCAGCTGGCTTCCCGCCTTCTCCGACTTCTCCGTCGGCCGCTTGTTCTCGGCGACGACGAAAGGGACCCCGTTCACGAACGCGACCACATCGCAACGGCGGGTCTTGACGCTCCCGGTGCGCTCGACCGCCATCTCGGCGGTCACGTGATAGACGTTGTTGGCCGGGT
Organism: Longimicrobiales bacterium; assembly: GCA_965206305.1. Classification (GTDB taxonomy): domain Bacteria; phylum Gemmatimonadota; class Gemmatimonadetes; order Longimicrobiales; family Gaopeijiaceae; genus Bin94. Next base: position 3,556,949 of record CBDBJI010000004.1, read on the forward strand.
CCTCCCAGTCGATGTAGCGAAAGGAGTACGACTTGGTGTCCCCGCCGATCCGCTGGGTGATGGTCGTTCCGAGGACGAGCAGGTCGTAGACCTCCTGATTCGTGCCGCGAAGGCCCTTCGCCTTGTCGGGGTGGGGGCGGAGGCGCCGGATGGCCTCGTGGGCATCTTCCAGGTCGAAGTGGTACTCGCGACCCCGGTGGGCGAAGCGGTTGATCTTGAGGAGCTGGTCGGCGAGGATGTCGTCCAAGAGGACGTTGCTGAGGCGGTTGCCGCGCAGGGCGAGGGCTGCCTTCTGGGAGAGCGGGGTGAAGCCGAGGGCGACCAGGAGCTGCAGGGCCGGGATCTGGGACTGGTGTTTCTCGGTTGGGTTGAAGGTCATGGGGACTGACTGACAAACCACTTAGGCGGCTTTCCAGACGCCGCCGTATACAGGTTCAACCCGATGAGGGTCGGCGCCACTACCTGCCGAAAGCCCGACGGGCCCGTTCCGGCCCGCAAAGGAATCATGAACGGGAGCTGTATTGCTCCAAGAACGCTTAGCTTCTCCAGTGAAACGGATGCCAGTCGTCCAGAAAATCGTTCCCTAATGTCATCGGGATCAAGTTCTCTAACGTCATACTTCCCCTCCTTCATACTTTCAATTCCCTCCTCCGATACATATTCCAGGATTTCGCAATCGAGTCGTGACAACTGACCTAGTATCTCAACGTAAGTTACATCAAGACTGAAGTCGTCCTCAACAAGCTCGGCTGCAAGCAACGAACTGGCGATTAGATTCGCCCACCGGTCTTGAATAAACGAGTCATCCTGGTAAGATGCCTTCTCGAGCATCGGTAGCCCAACGGACAGCGACAAATGGTGTACGTCATCGACATCAACACCCTTGTCCTCGATAAGCCGGTCAACCTTCTTCTTGATACACAGGAGGTTTTTCATGCGCCACAACCGCGCCCAGTCGCCACCAATCTGACCAACCTGTTCAGCAGATGGACCAAACAGCTGCCGTGCAAACTCGCCAATGACTTCGATGGTCGCCCCAATCTTGGCTAACTCGTTACTCATGTCTTTTCCGAATTCAAGGTGGTCGCAAAGTAATGCGCGTCCTGATCTGTACCGTCAGCGCAGCGTTCATCCGCGAAGAGAGCGTGCATCAGGCCTCGTTGTTGGCGAATGAGCGCCTGGGCATGCAGAGACATGGATTGAATCGCATCGTCCCATGTCCGCAGAATGCAGGCGATCCTCCGCTGCTCTTGGAGACTGGGAATACGGAGAACGGCTCTCTCGATGCTACGCACGGTGAGGCCGAATCGGGTTGCCCCATTGGCTCTAGAGCCGAAATAGGCGCGAGTTCGGGGAAGGTCGAAGGAGTATTTCAGGAAAGGGCCATCGGCCTCGGGACCAGGACGGACGATTGCCAGGTGATAGCCGCATACGAGATCTGGAGCCGTTTCTTCGACAACGGCCGGAACGGCGATGTCGTTAGGATCTTCGGAGTCCTTGGTGATGAGTACGTCACCGACGCGGAGGCCAAACCTTTCGATCTCCGCGCGTGTCGCGGTGGCCGTCATCAAGCCCATGCCCGGCCGCACGGCATGATTCTTATCTTATAGACATCCGTGTAGTTGCACAGTCTGACTGGTCGCTCGCCGGGAAGGGATTTCTTGTCGACGTTGGAGACGATCACGTCGGCAATGTCCCCCAACCTCATTTCCCGCCACCCCTTATTCATCTCCTCCTCCCCTCTTCACCGACCCCACCGTGATCCGCTTCAACTCCGTGATGTCGTCCATCGCGTCCGCCGCCGTCCTCTCAGCCTCCCCGCGATTGGCTTCGGACGCCGCGTAACGACGGTCAACGATCGCCTTGGCCTCCTCCGCCGGGCCGCCTCCGGTTCCCCGCAGGACCGGCAGCTCGTTCCCTGCAAGGAACCAATCCAGCACACCGTCCCATTCGGCCAGTCTAGTGGTCTGGCGGCGGTTGGCCCGTAGCTCGGCGGTATCGAGGAACATGGTCACGATTAGGTTGAGTTCTCTGATTTCGGCCTCGCCGAGGTAGTTCTTGCTCGTCCCGACGTCGCTTTTCCGGACCCGCCGCCCCTTCCAAGTCGTGAGTCCCATACTCGGAGAGTCCGGATCGGATCGCGCTACCATCAACTCGGCGGCGGTACTGCCGGTAACTGCGTGGAGCATCTTGTTCTGAATCCTAGCGAAGAAGTCCGTCGCCGCGCGAGACGCGGGATCGTAGTCCTCACTCAGGGCGAGGATATCGCGGACCTTTTGGTAGAAGCGTGCCTCCGAGGCCCGGATATCCCGGATCCGTTCCAAAAGCTCGTCGAAGTAGTCCGCATTCGGATCCTTGAGGCGCTCGTCGTGCATCGCGAAGCCCTTGACGAGGTACTCCCTCAGTACCGTCGTGCCCCAGCGGCGGAACTGTACGCCACGTGGGGAGCGGACTCGGTAGCCTACTGCGAGGATCATGTCGAGCCGGTACAGATTTACCACGCGGCGAACCTCTCGAGTGCCCTCGGTCTGAACCGTCAAGTATTCCTTGACAGTTGACTCCACCGTGAGCTCCCCATCCGCCAAGATCCTGCGGACATGCAGGCTGACGTTCTGCTTCGTCGTCGTGAAGAGCTCCGCCATCTGCGCCTGCGTCAGCCACACGGTCCCATCCGCCGCCCGGAGCTGAATCTGCGTCCTGCCATCCTCCGTCGAATACAGGATGATCTCACCCCGTCCCGTCCGGTCACCCTCACTCACACCCTTCACCTTCAGCCTGTCTCACTTCCGGGCAGCTCCTTCGCCCCGCATACCTTGAACCCCTGTCCACCCCGACGGATAGGATGAGGCTGCCTCCCGGCCCAGACGACAACATGGCCGCGCCGCCGCCAATACCGTCGCTGGAATGCGCCGACCGCCGTGTCGACCTCGTAGCACATGGGGGAGCTTGGATCCCTCAGGCAAGCGAGGTGGCTGTAGGCGATTTGCTCTCCGCTCGGTCTCATCATATCGGCCATGGCCTCACGCAAGTTGAATCGCAGTGGGAACGATATCTTCTCTCGGTATTGTATTGAGACGCATAAGACTATAGATATCCACGCCTAGTCCCTGGACAGTCATGCTGCCAGGCTTTACGTCTGTAGGACCGAATGCCACTTCACCGCCAAAGTTCACGAATCCCCGTTTGTACAGGTCGAGGCACTCATAGAGGACTTGGTATTGCTCCTTAGCAAATGACCCTTGGCCTCGATAGTCAGCATCGCGTAGGCCGAGCCCCTCATTGTCAACCGCAATTCTCAGTATGCAAAGTTGACGAAACGTGAGGTCCTCTGCGGCCTTCGTTAACTGATGCGCCATTGCACCGCTTATGCTTGCGTCGAATGCGACACCCGAAAGCAAGGCCGCCATGTGCGGCAGTTTTCTTTCTTGGGGTTCTCTCTGACTCCTAAGTAGAACACTCTCCATGACTTCCTCTGCGTCCGATCTTCCGGTCCTCGTTGAATCGAAGAATCCATCCGAGCGGAGGCTCTCACCCCCTTCAATACGGTTCCGAATCTGCGCAGCACCAAGTGCCAAAACACATCCCACACGTGCTTCCTCTCGGCGACTCAGCTTTCGCCTAGTGATCTCGCTTCCTAGTCGCCTCAGACCCAGAGAAACAGTAGCGCCGGCTAGACCACCAATCGCGGCTCCCGCTGGTCCTGCTAGCACGAAGCCGACTGCCCCACTTGTGGCACCGGCCGAGAGCTCTGCAAATGTATCGGTCCCGGCCTTGATAAGTCTTCGAACGCGTCTGTCATCCTCGTGCGTAACCGTGTGTCTTCCGGTCATCCGATTCTCTCAGTCTTGATTTCGCAGTATCAATACAGAAGCGAGGAACGGTCCGCTGGCAGAAAGCGAGAAGCCCGTCACGGAGCCATCCGCCAAGACGGTCTTGATTGCCACCGTCGCTTCGGCACGGCCTCCCACCTCAAACCTCAATTCCCAACTCCTTCAGATACCCCCGCATCTTCGCCCGCACCTCGACCAGCTCGGCCTCAATCTTGTCGATTTCCAACTGGACCTCGGCGATGTCGATCTCCTCCTCGGGCTCGAAGGTGTCCACGTAGCGGGGGACGTTGAGGTTGAAGTCGTTCTCGACGATCTCGTCAGGGCTGGCCAGATGTGAGTACCGCTCGACGACCGCCCGCTTCCGATACGTATCCACGACCTTCGCGATGTGCCCGTCGTCCATCAGGTTCTGCTTCTTGCCCGGCGTGAACTCCTTGCTCGCGTCAATGAAGAGCACGTCGAAACGGTCCTCGTTCGAGCCGCCCTCCTCGCGGGAGCGGTCGAAGACCAGGATCGCGACAGGAATGCTGGTGGTCGTGAAGAGCTTCGCGGGCAGGCCGATCACCGCGTGGAGCAGGTTTTGGTCGAGCAGCGCCTCTCGAATGCGTCGCTCGGCGTGGCCTCGGAAGAGGACGCCGTGGGGAACGATCACCGCCACGCGCCCGCTTCGGGGCCGGGCGATCTCGACCATGTGCGTGATGAAGGCGTAGTCGCCCTTCGATTTCGGCGGTACCCCGCGCCAGAAGCGGGCGTACGGGTCGGTAGCAGCGTTTTCGGCCCCCCAGTTCTTGAGGGAGAAGGGCGGATTCGCGACCACCGTGTCGAAGGTCATCAGCCGGTCGTCCTCGACCAGCGTTGGCCGGTTGAGGGTGTCGCACCATTCGATGCGGGCGGCGTCCTTCGCGTGCAGGAACATGTTCATGCGGGCCAGCGCCCAGGTGGCGCCGTTGACCTCCTGGCCGTGGAGCGAGAAATCCTTCGACCCGACCTCCTCGGCGGCGCGAATCAGCAGCGAGCCGGAACCGCACGCCGGATCGCAGATCTTGGCGCCCTCTTTCGGCGCGGCCAGCTTCGCGAGCAGCCGGGACACCGCCGCGGGCGTGTAGAATTCACCGGCCTTCTTGCCCGCGTCCGACGCGAAGAGCGAGATGAGGTAGATGTAGCACTCCCCGATGACGTCCCCGGTCACCCTGGACGGGCGCAGGTCGAGGGCCGGCTTGTTGAAGTCCTCCAGCAGGTTCTTGAGCCGGCGGTTGCGGTCCCGGGCCCGGCCCAGGTTGGCCTCTGAGTTGAAGTCGATGTTGCGGAAGACGCCTTCGAGCTTGGCGCGGTTCTGGTCCTCGATTTTCTCGAGGGCGATGTTGATCAGCTCGCCGATGTTCGGCTCGTTGCGCTGCGCGTGAAGATCGTAGAAGCTTGCACCTTCGGGCAGGACGAAGCGCTCTCGCTCCAGGCGGCGGCGGATTCGGGCCTCGTTGCCCCGGTACTGCTTCCTGTAGGTCCCGACGTGGTCGTTCCAGAGATCCGAGATGTACTTCAGGAACAGCATCACGAGGATGTAGTCCTTGTACTGGCCCGCGTCCACGACGCCCCGGAAGGTGTCGCAGGCGGCCCAGGCGGTCTGGTTGACCTGATCTTGGGTGGTTTGGGTCATGGGTTCTTCGATATGTCCGTGATGAGATGCTTGGCAATTCTCTTGGCAATGGATGCGCCATTGGGGTGGCCAGCGCAGAAAATGAACTCGTAGAGGCGGGTGTTCTTAGAGTTCTTCAATGTTCGTGACTCGTTGAGAAAACGGGAGCCGAATACCTCCTTGAGTTGGTTCTTGTAGATCTTCAGGAGATCCTCCAAGCCAGGCGCTCTCTCCAATGCCCCCGTGTCGAACAGATCCCGTTGGGCAGAGGGCGAATAGAGTCCGCGCCAGCTCTCACCGCCGTACACTCGCGTCAGTCGCTTCGTCCATCCCGCATTCACCTCAGCTGGATCCTTCAAGCGTGGAAGCAGCCTCCCGATCGTACCAACTGGGAAGAGAAGCCACATGTCGAGCCTCTCCAACTGGGCGATCCGCTCGACAGTGGACCACGCCAGCTGAGCGCCATACGGATCCACGAAGAGCACGCCACGCCAGTTCCCGTACTCTCCCTCCCGAAGTCGACACAGGAATGCATTGGCTTCGTCCATCTTCGGGTCAATGTCTCGGTCCTCGTGCTGGTCACACAGTCGCTTCAGCTGCCGGAATCTCTGGCGATCCTTCTCCACGAAAACCAATCGGTCGAACGGTCGGTCGTCGACTCTGATGGCCCTTGCCGCAGACCCCACGATGAAGGCCCGGCTGTCCCGCTCGTCAGTGTGGCTGCCGTTACCGGAATCCAGAGAGATCTCACCCGCCCCGGCGAACGCGTCCAGGTAGACCAGTCTGAAGGGCTTGTTCTTGAGGGCAGTCGTGTACGCATCCAGGTACTTCTCAAGAATATCCAGCTTTTCCTCGGTCCAGTTTCCGCCGAACGCCGGAGTGTCTCCCCCACCTCGGCCTCCCACTACCGAACCCTCACCTGCACAACTCGCCCACCACCGCGCTTCGGGTGGCGACGTCCCCACCCCGGAATCTCATTCCACTCCCTCCCCTCCAGCTCCCTTCCCCCCGCCTTCGGCGTCCGCCCCCCCCACTGCTTAAAGAAGAAGGGTACCTTCGCAGCCAGACACTCGTCACGAAGCGCCTGCACCCAGCGCCCTTCCATCGGCCGCCGCCCCACCCCGCTCTCCCCACCCACGATCACCCAGTGAATGTCGCCCGCGGTCCACACCTTACAGAGGCTCAGTGGCCCAATCAGCGGTTCGCAGCTGAGAAACCTGACCACCGCCGGCACCTGCTGGAGGTGCCGGATTCTGTACGCCGTCTCCTGATTCTCGGTCGACGTACCTATCCAGATGTGGGGTGGCAGGCCGTCATTCCCGAACAGGTCCACGTTCTCTCGCACGAAGCGGGCGGCACGAGCGGGGCGCTTGGTCAGCACCTGATACGTGTGTCGGTTGACCTCCAGCATCACCTTGAACGATTCCCGCAGGAAGTCAGGCGGAATGTCTCTATGAAACAGATCGGACATTGAGTTCACGAAGACCAGTCGCGGCTTCCTCCAGCTCGCAGGCTGGGCCAGCCGCTCCGGCCAGATCCTCACGGCGAAGGGGTCACGGCGCTTGGCGGCGGTGTTCACGACCGGCATGCGACGGGTGTAGATCCTGCTCAACAGCCGCCGCGACAGCGCTTCGGCATAGCAGTTGTCGCAGCCTGCTGACACCCGCGTGCACCCCGTCGTGGGATTCCAGGTAACCTCGGTCCACTCGATCGATGTCCGTTGACCCATCTCGTGACCTCCGTGTTCGTCCCTGCGCTCACTTTCGATCCCACTGACTCCGAATATAAACCGAAAGCATGGAGACGGAAGGAACCGAGGCGGGCTATTCCCGCGTTGGCAGTCCCCCAAAAGGTGCCACGGGGCGCCCCCACGGTCGAGTGCACCCGGTCTTGCGTGGTTCGGCGGGTCATAAGGGGGGCCTCTCGAGGCGGCGGGCAGGGCGGTGACTGGCGCTGGCCAGACCACCCAGGGCGCGAGTGATCATCTGCTCACGCTTTTCGGCCGCACGGACCGTCAGTGCGCGTTCGCGCCGAGCCAGTGCGTCAATGGCCACGATTCTCCGTTGGTCCTCCCTGGCAGGCAGGTCGATCTCGAGGTCCTCGAGGCCCGGCCTCGGAATCATCCGCATGTTCGTGCCGCGCGCGACCCGATCGAAGTGGCGCTGGGCGGGTGGCTGGTTGATTGCCCAGGCCAGGAACTCCGGGAGAACGAGGTACGGCTTCGCCCGGAGGATGAAGAGGGGGATCAGGACGACCGCGGTCTCACGGAAGCGGTCGTCGAGCACCACGGCCGTGTTTCTGTCCCCGCGAGGGCGGAAGACCACATCCCCAGAGCGGACGAGATACCGGTCCGACATCCCGGTCGGCCACACGCGCCGGTCCAGCCGATCCGGATCAACGAGCCCGTTCGGCGTGAGGTCTTGCAACCTGATCAGCGGGAAACCTTGCCCCGGAGCCGCCGGGTCGAGCCGCTGATGGCGAGTGTAGCCGGGCTGGATGGCGCAGACATCCTTGAGTCGTGCTGGGCGGGAACAGGGCAGGATTTCGGGTCTTCCTTGGGATTTCGTGGGTGATGGGATAGTCAGATGACACGTTATTGAATAGATACGTTCGGATATCTAGTGATTATTGTCAACAAAATCAGAATTCGGTGTCAGAATCCGGGCTCGCCGCCTACGGTCACCCATGGAAGATCGCAGAGCGTTTCGGCCAGAAGCGGCAGTTCGTGGCGTCGATCACAGCAGACCGCCATTCCGGTTGCCATCAAGGGAACCTCCGGTAGCTTACCCCGGTATTGAGGGAATCCAGGGATGACTATTGATGTCGTCCTCCAACCCGGAGGAACAATGAAGATGAACCGCATCCGAAAGAGACCATCAGCCAGCCGGGACAAGCGACCACTTCGCTTCTTCGCGTTCGTCTTCATTGCCGCAGCTGTCCTCCCAGCCGCAACCCAGGCACAGGTGCTGCCCGAAATCCCCCCTCCGAGCGACACCGTATATGAGGTGGGGCTCGCCGACGGTTCCTCGATCGTTGGGCGCATCACGGAGGTCGATCCGCAACGAGTCGTGATCACGACCCTGGGCGGTGGCCGGTTGGAGATCGGCCGTACGCAGGTCCGAACAATCCGTGTGGCTGCCGGACGGTTCGTGCGAGGGGAGTACTGGCACGAAGATCCGGGCGGCACCCGCCTGTTCTTCACTGCAACCGGGCGCACGCTGGCCAGGGGAGAGTCGTACATTGGCACCTACGTGGTCTTTCTGCCGTTCGCCGCCGTCGGGGTCACCGACCGGTTCACGATCACTGCCGGGGCACCAGTTCTCGCCGGCGAATTCCAGCCCTTCTACCTCGGCCCCAAGCTACAGGTCTACCGCACCCCTACGGCACAGGCGTCGGTCGGAACGCTCGCCTTCTTCTTTGATGACGAGATGGTCGGGATCGCCTACGGAGTGGGCACGTTCGGCAACGCGGACGACGCGTTTTCGGCGGGAATCGGCTACTTCTACTCGGGAGATGAGGTCGTGAACGATCCGGCGTTCATGTTCGGCGGCGAGACCCGGATCTCTCGCAGGATGAAGCTGATTTCGGAGAACTACATCCTCCCGGACGCTGTCGGTTTCGTCTGGTCCGGTGGGACCCGCATCATCGGCGACCGGTTCAACGCCGAGGTGGGTGTCATGGGAGTGGCCGCCGGGGACGAAGCCTTCTGCTGCTTGCCCCTGGTCAACTTCTCCTACTCGTTCGGGAGATAGCCCCTCAGCCCACCCCGGCGTACCTCACCCCGGTCAGATCCGCCATCTCCCGCTTCCAGGTGGTGAGATCCCGGGGGCTGAACCCGTTCAGGTGATCGTGGCCGCAGGCCCGCGCCAGGATCTTCATCAGTTCCACCGTGGCATTCAGGTAGTTGGCGAGCTGCTGCGCCGACGCGTACACCTGCAGCCGGGCCCTGAGCTCCTCCTTCTGCGTGGCGATCCCGACGGGGCAGTTGTTCGTGTGACAGGCGCGCATGCCCAGGCAGCCGATCGCCTGGATGGCGGAGTTCGCGATGGCCACGCCGTCGGCGCCGAGCGCCATCGCCTTGACGAAGTCGGACTCGGTGCGCAGCCCACCCGTGATGATGAGGGTGACGTCGCGTCCCATGCCGCGCGCGTCCAGGTGGCGGCGTGCGCGGGCCAGCGCTGCCATCGTCGGGACGGAAATGTTGTTCTTGAAGATCTCGGGTGCCGCGCCGGTCGCCCCGCCGCGCCCGTCCAGGATGACGTAGTCGACGCCGACATCGAGCGCGAAGTCGAGGTCGTCCTCGATGTGCTGAGCCGACATCTTGAAGCCGATGGGGATGCCGCCGGTCTGTTCGCGCACCTCGTCGGCGAAGGCGCGAAAATCGTCGGCGGTCACCAGGTCAGGGAAGCGTGACGGGCTGATCGCAGGGGTGCCGGGCTCGAGGTCGCGCACCCGGGCGATCTTGCCCGTCACCTTGGTTCCGGGAAGGTGTCCCCCCGTCCCGGTCTTCGCCCCCTGTCCCCCCTTGAAGTGGAAGGCCTGGGACAGGCACGCCTTCTTCATCGACCACCCGAACCTGGCGGACGCCAGCTCGTAGAAGTATCGCGAGTTGCTCTGCTGTTCCCCGGGCAGCATGCCGCCTTCGCCCGAGCAGATTCCGGTGCCGGCCATCTCCGCCCCCCTGGCGAGCGCGAGCTTGGCCTCTTCGCTCAGGGCGCCGAAGCTCATGTCGCTCACGAAGATGGGGATTTCGAGGTGGAGCGGCCGCTTCGCCCGGGGGCCGATGACCAGCTCGGTGCCCACACCGTCGTCGTCCGCGAGCGGGCGGGTGGCGAGCTGGCCCGTGAGAACCTGGATGTCCGCCCAGCGCGGGAGCTCGGTGAGCGGCACCCCCATCGCCGACACCACCCCGTGGTGGCCTACCTTCTCCAGACCGTTCCGCGCGAGTTCCTGGATGTAGTGATTGTGGGGCTCCTCGGGGGTCCCGTGCACATCGGCGTAGAGGCCGAGGTATTCGTCGCGGTTGTAGGTCTGCGGGAACTCGTCGTGCCACGCCGCGACCTCGGCCTCGTCCACCAAGACGGCGTCGGTGTCGGTGTCGATCCATGCGCCGAACTTGTGAAGCGCCTCCTCGGGGTTATAGGAACTGACGCCGGTGTCGTAGCGGTAGTCCCAGTTGTGGACGCCGCAGATCAGGTCGTCGCCCCGGATGTCCCCGTCGGAGAGGAGCGCGCCCCGGTGGAGGCATCGGCCGTACAGCACGGATACCTGGTCGTCGTAGCGGATGACGACGAGGTCCACGTTGGCGACAAGGGCGTAGGTTGGGCGGCGGTCTTCGAGTTGGCTCCAGGTGGCGACCCTGGTGGCGGTCGCGGCGGCGGATTGCATGGTCATGGGGGGTTCCGGTCCGGGCAAGGTGCGGGTTCGGGCGGGGATCGCGGCAAAAACCCCATGATGATAGGTTGCGTGTTGCATTCCACCAACCCCCGACGGAGGTTTGTCCCCATTCCCTATCCGGCCGCCGAAGCAGTGGTGATCGCGCTGGCCATCCATGCTGCGGCCGGGGCGGTTTTCGCCGTTCCCTTCGCGCTGAGGGGCGCGGGCGCCATCGATCCCGCCGCGAAGGGGGGGACCTGGGGGTTTCGCGTCCTGACCTTCCCGGGGGTGGTGGCGCTGTGGCCCCTCATGCTCGTGAAGTGGCTGCGCGCCGGGGCGAAGGAGCAACCGTGAGGAGCGGCCACCGTTCGGCCCACCTGTGGGTGGTGCTCGTGAGCGCGATCCTCGCCGTCTGCGTCCTCCTCTACGGGTGGGCGACCCGCTCGGCGCGCCCGGAGCCGGAGCCGATGGCGGCGGCTGGCGCGGAAGCCGCCGAGGGAACCCGGTCGTGAGCCACGCCTACCAGGCGGTGGGCTGGTCCCCCCAGAAGAGGAAGTACGACCTGCTCATCGCGCTCTGCATGGTGGTGTACCTGTGCGCCTTCACGGCCATCTCCCTGGCTACGCAGCCGCACATCACCTTCGAGACGCTGCTGCTCAGGGCGACCGGCAGCCTCGCCTTCGTCATGCTCTCGTTCATCCTGCTGATCGGCCCCCTGGCGCGCATGTCGCCGCGCTTCCTGCCGGTCCTCTACAACCGCCGCCACCTGGGCGTGGCCACCTTTCTGGCCGCGCTCGTGCACGGGGCCTTCGCGACCCTGCAGTTCCACGCCCTGGGCGAGGTCAACCCGCTCGCGAGCGTGCTCTCCAGCGACGGGAGCTTCACCGATGGCGGCGCGTTTCCCTTCCAGCCGCTGGGCGCGATCGTCCTGGGCGTGCTCTTCCTCATGGCGGCGACCAGCCACGACTTCTGGCTGGCCAACCTGACGCCCCGGGTGTGGAAGGGACTCCACATGGCGGTGTACGGGGCGTACGCCGTCCTCCTGGGACACGTGGCACTGGGTGCGCTCCAGGGCGAAGGGAAGGGGTATCTGTGGCCGGTGACCGGAGCAGTGGCCCTCACCGTCTTCGCGCTCCACCTGTACACCGGGCTTTCCGAGCGGCGCCGCGACCGGGCCGACGCCGCGCGGGCGGGGGGACCCGACGCCCGACGGGAACGGGCGGCCACCCCCTCGGCCGAAGCGGTCCCCGACGGCCACGCCGGCTACGTCCGCACCGATGTTCGCGCGGCCGGGATCCCCGACGGCGAAGGCCGGGTGGTACCGCTCGGCGACGAGCGCGTCGCCGTCTTCCGCAACGGCACCGAGATCTCCTGCATCTCGAACGTCTGCCGCCACCAGATGGGCCCGCTCGGCGAAGGCCGGATCATCGACGGCTGCGTCACCTGCCCCTGGCACGGCTTCCAGTACGATCCCGTGACCGGCTGCGCTCCCCCGCCCTTCGACGACCGGCTCGAGACCTATGACGTGGCCATCCACGACGGCTTTGTATGGGTGAACCCGGTGGCGAACCCCCTCGGCACGGCCTCCCGGACCGCGCAGCTTCCGGTGGTCGGCGCGGCCGCACCCCCACCCGGGGAGACCCCATGACGGACTTCTACGTCGGCTACACCGATCCCCCGCCCCCCCGCATCCGCCGCACCCTGCGCCGGATCGCCTTCATCACGCTGGCCGCCGCCGCCCTCGCCGCCGTCGTCGTCGCCCTCGGCCAGCGCACCCTTCCCGCCGCCCACTTCGAGTTCGGCCACATCCGCACCTTCGAGGGCTTCATCGTGGCGGACCCCTACCCCTCGCTCATCATCCCCGGCGACACCGCCTTCTCCCGATACCTGCTGACCGCGCCCGGAAAGTTCGGCGCGGACGAGCTTGTGGCGTCCGTGGTGGGGCGCGCGGCCTCGCTGCAGGGGACGCTCGCGTACCGGGAAGGGCAGGCCATGATCCAGGTCGAGCCCGGCACGGTGGCGCCCCGCGAGCCGGCCGGGCCTGCTCCCGAGTTGCCGGAGTTCGCCCTGGGGGACCGCTACGTGGAGGGCGAGATCGTGGGGTCGAAGTGCTACCTGGGCGTCATGAACCCCGGGTCGGGCATTACCCACCGGGCCTGCGCGGCGGTGTGCATCAAGGGAGGGGTTCCGCCGCTCCTGGAGGTGCGCCGCGAGGACGGGCGGCGGGAGGGGATCGTCCTGGCGGGAAGCGGCGGCGAAGCCATCGGAGACTCGCTGGAGGGGCTGATCGCCACGCCCGTGGGCATGACGGGCCGTCTCGTGCGACGGGGCGGCACCACCTTCCTGCATGTGGATCCCGCGGGGATACGGAGGCTGAAGTGACCAGGCCCGGGCGAGGTGCGGGGTCCCCGGGGGACTCCGGCACGCCCGCGACCCGCCGCCAGGCCGCCGCCTTCCCCATCGCCGAGCCGGAACTTCCGCGCGACATCGTCCAGTCGGGCCCGTACCGCCTCACCTTTGTCCGCACCGTGGAGGAGCTGCGCGCGTTGCAGCGGCTGCGCTTCGCGGTGTTCAACCTCGAGTTGGGGGAAGGGCTGGCATCCTCCCTCGAATCGGGGCTGGACCAGGACGACCTGGACGAGGTCATGCACCACATCCTGATCTCCGACCGGCGGACCGGCGAAGTGGTGGGGACCTACCGCATGCAGACCGCGGCCATGGCGGCCGCCAACAGCGGCTTCCACACGGCGCGCGAGTTCGACTTCTCGCAGTTCCCCATGGAGATCATCGACGACGCGGTCGAGGTGGGGCGGGCCTGCATCGCGAAGGATCACCGGAGCCGCCGCGTGCTGCACCTGCTCTGGCGGGGACTGGCGGTCTACCTGACCCACACGGGGAAGCACCACCTCTTCGGCTGCTGCTCGCTGACCACCCAGGACGGACGCGTCGGCAAGGCTGGCCCACGCCTTCCTGGTCGAAGGCGGACACCGCCACCCGCACGCGCGGGTCTGGCCGCTGCCCGGCTTCGAGTGCGGACTGCACCACCACGGAGACGCCCCGGACGCACCGGTCGACATTCCGCCGCTATTCCAGAGCTATCTGAACCTTGGCGCGAAGATCTGCGGTCCCCCGGCGATCGACCGGGCGTTCCAGACCATCGATTTCCTGGTCGTGCTCGACGTGCGCGAACTGGAGCGCCATGTCTTCCGCAGCTTCTTCCGTTAGAAGCGAGCCAGTCGCGGGGCGGAAGGCGCCACCGGACTCAAGCGAATGAAACGCGGGCGGCAGTGGCTGCGGATCCGCAAGCGGGCGGTCCTGTTGGTCTACGTCGTCCTGCTGGCCGCCTCACACGCCGTGCGCGCCTCGCGTCCCGAGCCGCCGCCGCCACCGGGGTTGTCGTTGCAACAGGTGGAGGGGTGGCCGCGGCCGAAGCGTGGCCCGGTCACGATCGCCTACCGTGAGTGGTGGACAGATTCTATCACTAATCTGTCCAGAAATGACCTCCAGGCGACAGAGCCGGCCCCAACACCGGTCGATGACAGATCTCCAGTGACAGATTATATCCAAGAATCTGTCCAATAATCTGTCCGGGAATCCGGCGCCGGGTCTCCTGGAGCGTCCGGAATCTCGCGGCTACCCCGTCCTGCTCCTCCACGGGAGCCCCGGTTCGGGAAGGGTGTTCCGCCGACTGGGGTCCGAACTGGGTGCCGGACGCCGCGCCATCGCGCCCGATCTGCCCGGGTTCGGCGGATCCACCACGAAGATCCCCGACTACTCGATCCGGGCCCACGCCGCGATGACGCTCCAGCTGCTCGACTCGCTGGCGATCGAACGCGCGCACGTGGTGGGCTTCTCGCTGGGCGGCGGGGTCGCGCTGGAGATGTACCGGGCCGACTCGGCGCGCATCGCGTCCATCACCCTGCTCTCTTCCATCGGCGCTCAGGAATACGAGCTGCTGGGCGACTACCACCTGAACCACGCCATCCACGGTTTGCAGGTCTTCGCCATCCGGGCGCTGCGCGAACTCGTCCCCCACTTCGGGTATGCCGACGACGCATTCCTGAGCTACAGCTACGCGCGGAACTTCCAGGACACCGACCAGCGCCCGCTGCGGGGCATCCTGAGGGGCTACCCGGGCCCGATGCTCATCCTGCACGGCACCGACGACCCCCTTGTCCCCGCCGCCGCCGCCGGGGAGCACCACCGCATCGTGCCGCAGTCCGAGATGGTCATGCTGGACGGCAACCACTTCATGACCTTCCTGGAACCGGACCGGATCGCGCCGCCCATCGAGGACTTCCTGGACCGGGTCGAGGCCGGGACGGCCACCTTGCGCGCCAACGCCGACCCGGTCCGTACAGCGGCCGCCGCCACCCCCTTCGACCCCTCCAGCGTACCGCCGGTGATGGGTTTCGCCTTCTTCGTGACGCTGCTGCTGATCGTCGCCGCCACCTTCGTGAGCGAGGACCTGACATGCATCGGAACGGGCCTGCTGGTCGCGCGGGGGACGCTGCCGTGGACGGCGGGGGTGGGCGCGTGCCTGGTGGGCCTCGTGGTGGGAGACCTGCTGCTCTACGCGGGAGGACGGCTGATCGGGCGGCCCGTCACGCGGATCGCGCCGCTCCGGTGGATGATCCGCCAGGAGGAGCTCGAGCGCGCGTGCCGATGGTTCACGGAGCGGAGCGCGGCGCTGCTCATCGGCGGCCGTTTCGTGCCCGGGACGCGCCTGCCCACCTACGTGGCCGCGGGGGTGGTGCGGATGCCGCTGATCCCGTTCAGCCTCTGGATCGTGGTGGCGGCCGTGCTGTGGACGCCGCTGCTGGTCGGGGGCACGGCGCTCTTCGGGGCCGCCGCGGCCGAGCGCATCGGGGCATTTCAGGACCGGGCGCTGCCATGGCTGATCGTGACGGCGCTGGGGGTGCTGATCGCGCTCCGGGTCGGGGTACCGCTCTTCAGCGCGGCGGGGAGGCGGCGTTTTCTGGCCCGCTGGGGGCGGGTGAGGCGGTGGGAGTTCTGGCCGCCGTGGCTCTTCTACCTGCCGGTCCTGGCGTGGGGAGGGTGGCTGGCCGTCAAGTACCGATCGCTCACCGTCTTCACCGCGGCCGACCCGGCGTTTCCGGACGGTGGGCTGGTGGGGGAGTCGAAATCGGCGATTCTGGGCGCGATCGGGGACCGGGCGCGGGTGGCGCGCACGGTGGTGGCGGGGGATGGGGGGGCGGGAGATGGGGGGGCGGGCAACCTGGCCGCTGCGGTGGGGGGCCTGCCGGTGGTGGTCAAGCCGGACGTGGGGGAGCGGGGGGCGGGGGTGGCGATCGTGAGAAGCGAGCGGGAGCTGGCCGCGCGGCTGGCCGTGCGGGAGGCCAGGCTGATCGTGCAGGAATACGTGCCGGGTGAGGAGCTGGGCGTCTTCTACTATCGATTCCCTGGCGAGGAGCACGGGCAAATCTTCGGGATCACCGAAAAGCGGGCGCCGATGGTGACGGGGGACGGGCGGCGGTCCCTGGGTGACCTGGTCCTCGACGACCGGAGGCTCCGCTGCCAGCGCCGGGTCTTCGCGCGCACCCTGGGGGCCGGTCTGGACCGCGTTCCCGCCCAGGGCGAGGAGGTCGTGCTCGAAGAGCGCGGCAACCACTGCTTCGGATGCGAGTTCCGCGACGGGGCGCATCTGGAGACCCCGGCCCTCGCCGCCGCCATCGACGAAGTGAGCCGGAGCATTGACGGGTTCTTCTTCGGACGATACGACATTCGGGGCGAAACCACGGCGGAAATCCAGGCCGGACGCTTCAAGGTGATCGAACTCAACGGCGTCTCCTCCGAGGCGACGAACATCTACGACCCGCGCGGCACCCTGTGGGCCGCGTACGGGACACTCTTCCGCCAGTGGGAGCTGGCGTTCCGGATCGGGGCGGCGAACCGGGCCCTGGGGGCGCGAGCGACCCCCGCGCTGCCGCTGCTGGGCCGCCTGTTCCAGCACTTCCGGCCCTCGGGGGCACGGTGGGTGCGCCCGGCGGCGCAATCGACGAACCCGTCACCCTCCGGCAAACCAGGTGGGACCACCTCCCCCCTGTCGACGCCCCCACCCCACCGGTAATAGCTTCGAACTGCCCCCCACCCCACCCGGAGACACCTCACGCATGGCACCGCCCCTTCGCCGCCAAGGCCCCACCCTCCCCCTCCTCACCCTCCTCCTCACGGCCTGCGGCGACGACCCCACCCCCCCCACCCCCGACCCCGTCGCGGCAACCATCGAGGTCCTCTCCGGCGACGCCCAACGCGCGGTCCAGGGACTCCCCCTCGAGGAGCGCATCGCAGTCCGGGTCCTCGACGACGCCAACCGCCCCCTCTCCGGCGCCGCCATCACCTTCACCCCCTCAGCCGGCGGCCAGGCCGACTCGGCCTCCACCGCCACCGATGACGGCGGCCGTGCATCCGCGATCTGGGTCCTCGGCCCCGATCCCGGCGAGCAGTCGCTCACCGTCTCGTCCGGGGCGGCCAGCGCCCGCGCCACCGCCGAATCGATCGACCTTGAGGCCGAGCTCGACTTGCTCTTCACCCCGGCCACACAAGCCGAAATGGACGCGGTGCTCACCGACTGGGCGGGCCGCAGCGCCCCGGCCGAGGACATCCGGGTTGAGCTCTCCGAGGACTTCTCGCTGGGAGGATCGGACGCAAACCTGCGCGTCGTCTCGCACGTGGTGACGGGTCTGCGCCACTACGGCGCGATCGTCACGCCCGCCGGGGCCGAGGACGAGAGTCTGCCGATCCTGGTCTACCTGCACGGCGGCGAGAACGGCGTTTCGGTCGCCGATGTGCAGATCGCCGCGCTGGGACTGGGCGAGGATCTCCTCAACAGGTTCGTCTACGTGCTTCCCTCCTACCGCGCCGAGCCGCTGCGCCATGGCGACACGCAGTGGGTTTCGGAGGGGACATCGAGCCACTGGGACTACGACGTCGACGACGTGATCGCGCTCGTCAACGTCGCCTTCGAGACGACGCCGGAGGCGAAGCCGGGCGGCTACAACCTGCTCGGGGGCAGCCGGGGCGGCGGCGTGGCGCTCCTGGCCGGGATCCGGGACGAGCGAGTGGGGCGCATCGTCAGCTTCTTCGGCCCGACCGACTTCTTCGACACCTGGGTGCGGGAGATTGTGCGCGAGGCCGCGCTCAGGACACCTCGGCAGCTGACCGGGGTCGCCCACCTGGACTCCACGATCGTCCAGCCATACCTGAGCGGGGAGATGACCAGGTCCGATGCGCGGCTCGAACTCGTCCGCCGCTCACCCGTCCTGTTCGCGGCCGAGATCCCGCCGCTTCAGGTCCACCACGGCACCATCGACTTTGTCGTCTCCGTTTCGCAGGCCCACTCGCTGATCCGGGCGATGGAGGCCCTGGGGCGCGCGCCGCCCGACTTCGAGGCCTACATCTATGAGTCGGGAGGCCACGACTTCCTGTCGCTCGGCGAAGCGATCCCGCGTGCGGTCGCGTTCCTGTCCCAGGCGCTGGGGCAAGGGGACTAGCAGTCCGTGGATAATCCCCGCGTCGCACCGAGGGCGGCGAGGCGCCGGGCTGGCAAGGCGCGACGAATGGCGAATAGCGCCGCTATTCGCCCGAGGAGCAACGCAGAGCGGTGCCACAGGAAACCTGAATGTAAAGACAACACGACAATTGGTAAAGTTTTCTTGACATCACGAGTGCGCGAGTACCGCGGTCCAGCCCGGATGCACCGCCGCCCGAATGCAGCGGGGACTTATTCCACGGGCTGCCAGGCAGGAACCCGTCCGGAAACACCGCCAGTGACCCGGCGCCGGCGTGGATCGGCGCGGCGCGGGACCAGTCTGTTCACCTCCCGCGCAATCCCCTTCAGCATCCCGCGGAAGATCAGCCAATGGACGGGATACAGCCCGTACCAATAGACCAGGCCCCAAAGCCCAAGCGGATCGAATACCGCCGTCTGGGTGATCCGGCTCCCCCTTATCGCGGGCCGGACCTCGAACTGTAGCCAGGCACGGCCGGGAACCTTCATCTCGGCTCGAAGACGAAGCAGCCGGCCGGCCTCGAAGGCCTCGACCCGCCAGAAGTCGAGCGGATCGCCCGGCCGGACTTCGATCGGATGGCGGCGGCCCCTCCGCATCCCCACACCGCCCAGCGCAAGATCGACCAGCCCCCTCAGCAGCCAGAGCCAGTTGCCGAAGTACCAGCCGCGCCTTCCGCCGATGCGCTGTATGGGGCCGAATGCGCGTGCGGGGGTGGCGGCGAGAATCACGGCCTGCTGTCGGTTGACCAGCCTTGAGCCGAAGCGCCGGCCGCCCCAGCGCGAACCTCTGCCGCCCGGGCGTGGCTGCCCGACCCCCGATGACACGGCGTCGCTCCACCGCGTCCGCGCCTGCTGCCTGTCCTCTTCGTCGAGCGCCTGGGCAATCGCCTCGCCGACCCCCAGCGGGCGCACAGGGAACCGCCGCAGAGCCACCGGATCGTTCACGACCGACTCCTTGCGCATGCTGTCGATCAGTTTCCGGCCCACGCGCGCATACAGCGGCGTCACGAGTCCCAGCCACAGGCTCGAGAGGCGCGGGCTCAAGAAGGGCACCGGAACCATGAACCTCCGCACGCCGATCTGGCGGGCGTACTCCTGCATGAGTGCGCCGTAGGTGACCCTCTGGGGACCCCCAATCTCGAAGACGACATGGCGGTCGACCCCCACACCCAACCCGTGGACGAGATAGGCGACGACATCGCCGATCGCGATCGGCTGCGCCGAGGTTCGTACCCAGCGCGGGGTGACCATCACCGGAAGCCGGTTGACCAGACCGCGGACCAGCTCGAACGAGAGCGAACCCGAACCGATGATGATCGAGGCCCGGAACTCGAGCGTCGGGGGGCCGTGACGAGCAAGGATGTGGCCAACCTCGTGGCGGCTGGCCATGTGGGGCGAGAGCGCGTGGCGGGCTTCCCGGCCTCCGCGGCCTGCCAGTCCCCCCAGGTAGATGACCCGCCGCACCCCCTGCCGCCGCGCGGCGCGCGCGAAATTGCGCGCACAGGCGCGGTCGCGTACCTGGAAGTCGGCGCGCGACCCCATGGAATGCACCAGGTAGTAGGCGGTGTCCACCCCCCGCAGCGCGGGGTCGAGCGATCCCGCATCCAGCGCGTCGCCCTGCACGATCTCGGTCGCAGGCGAGAACCGGCCCTTCAGGTACTCGGGCGCGCGGGCCAGGCAGCGCACGTGCTCGCCCTTCGCCTCCAGCGCCGCCACGAGGCGCCCGCCGACGTATCCGCTGGCTCCCGTGACGAGGACGACGCGTGAGTTGCTGCCATTGTGAGTGTCCATGCGGGTTGATACGCCAGGCCGGGAAACAGGGTTCCCGGGTTCCACGTATGGGTTCCTGCTTGCCGCCTGCGCCCGGATCAGGCCAGATTCCGTGTGTTGCCTACCGCGTTGGAAGGAGAAGGCTCATGACGAATTCGCCCGCCACGGTATCCCCTTCGCAGGTCTCGCTGATCCTCGAGCGAGCCGCGGAAATCGATGCGCGCGGGGATGTGCTGGCCGTGGAGGAACTCAGGCGCATCGCGGCCGAGGCAGGAATCGACGCGGCGGCCACGGAGATGGCGATTCAGGAGATCATGGCCGACAGAGGGGCGGCTCCCGTGCCGGCGGTGCCGGGAGGCGAAGCAAGGGACCAACCTGCCCGCGAAGAACCCCAAGTCCCCTGCACCGGAGTGGGTCGTGGCGGGCAGCGCGGTGGGCATGGCCTTTGGCTTCCTTACCGCGCTACCAGGTGCGGTGGCCGTACCCGCGCTCGGCGCGACCACACTGTACCTGATTCTCAGAGCGGTGAAGAGCATGAAGACGGGGTCCCAGCTGAGTTTTCAGTTTCAGAACCTTGCGACGTGGCTCGGAATGGCGCTGGCAGCTACGGCCATAAACGCATTTACGCCCGGCATCAACTTCACCGCCGCGCTGGTTTGCTGGATCGTGGTATCCGTCGTCGGCGGGCTGATCGTGCAGTTCGGTCCCCGCGAGGCGGAACCGGAGGAAGATATGCCGCAGATCGGGGCGGGCGGGGATTAGCAGGGCAGCGCGACCCTACCCCTACCGCTCCACCCTTACCGTCAGCAGATCGTTCAAGTGATAGTGCCGGTGACGAACCGACGACGCATAGTGCTTGAGCAGCCGGAGCGACAGCTCCTCCTCGACCGGAAGCGCGTGCTGCTCCAGTAGCTTGAGCTGTTTCTCGAAGTTCGTGCCCTGGGGCGCGGCGAGGAATTCCATCACCGCGATACCCTTCTCCTGCCGCACGGATACCCGCAGGCGACGCAGTCCCGAGGTGTCTCCATCGTGCCCGGCCAGGCTCATGAGCACCTCTTCGCCCGTGGCGCGCAGCTTCTCGGTCGACTCGTCGTCCCACCCGAGCCGGCGAGCGAATTCGTTCAGGTAACCGTCGAGGAGGTGGCGCACGCCCGCATCCAGCGACATCTCGATGTTCCGCCGCCCGCGCAGCCACTCCCCCCATCCGAAGAAGCTACTTACGAGCACGAAGAGCAGCGCAAAAACGACGACGATGGCGATCGCCATCCAGACCAGATACGAGGATTCCATGATTCAGCGTCCAGTTGTCGGCTCGTCCCGCCGGCCGGTTTCCCGCCGGCGGCGCCCGTCGCTCCCCGCCCTGGTGCACGCCCGGCCCCTCAGCTGATCGGCCTGCTCCGCGGCACCAGCTTCGCCGACCACAGCCCCGAATTCGTGTCCGAAAAGAAAATACGGCCCTTGAAGGGCATTACGCTCCACGCCATCGGCGAATTTGGAACATAACCAATCGGGTCGTAGGCCTTGAAGACCGCGATCTCGCGTCCCTGCGTGTAGAGGTTACCCATCAGCTCCCCCGAAACGTCCACCATGCGCACGCCTCCTTCATAGTACGCCTGATAGAGGACATCGTCCTCCACCCAGATGTTGTGGGTACCGTACTCGGGAACTTCGTAGCGCGCCACCATCTCGGGCGACTCCGGGTCCGAGAAGTCGATGATCTGGATGTATCCCTGGGTCGCCAGCGGGATGCCGTTCATTCCGGTCTCCGGGTCGTACGGCAGCTGGTAGGACCCCCTGCCCTGGCCGGGCCCCTCCCACGCCAGCCCGCGCCGGCTCATGATCTCGTCGCCGATGAAGACGTAGTGCTTGCCGGTCGACCTGGAGATGTACGGGAAGACGGCGTGCGTCCCCCCGGTTGGAACGGGGAGGCTGCTGACGAAGACGGGGTTCTCGGGCGAGCCGCCCCACCGCCCGTTGCCGACGTCGACCACGACCAGCCCGGTCTCCCACTCGGCCGAGTAGGCGAGCCCGTCGAACACCCACACGTCGTGGAGGCGGCTGTCCGGGTGGTTGTATTCGCCGACGTAGCGCGGGTTGTAGATGTCGCTGACGTCCAGGATCACGTACTTGTCGCCCCCCGCGAGCGCGAAGACGTGCTCGTTGGTGGGGAAGGCGTTGTGCACGCCGCCGGTGAGGCCGTAGTCGGTGACTTCGGACGCGATCTTCGGGTGCGCGGGGTCGGACAGGTCGAGGATGACGACGCCGTTGCGCCGGTTCGGAGGCGCCCTCGCGGGTCATGGTGGCGTAACGGGCGTCGGGCGACACCTTCATGTCGTTGACGGAGCGGGCGTCGACCTGGATCGAATCGGTCTTGACGATGTTGCCGGGCTCGGTGACGTCCCAGACGAAGCCGTAGCCGTCGGAGCGCTTGGCCCCGGTGAGTGCGTAGTCGCGCCCGTCCATGCCCTCGAAGACCCAGAAGTCGGTGGTGCGGACGCGCTGCTCCCGCCCCTGGCCGTGGATCTCGAGCTGCTGGATGACGTCGCGCAGGACGACGCGGAAGGAGGTGCGCGTGGTGAGCGGCCCCGCGTCGGCGATGACGGTGTAGATGCCGGGCACGTCGGCGACGAAGCGGCTGCCGTGCATCTGTGCGGGTGCGGACGGCGCGATGACCCCTTCCGGCTCCTCCCAGGCGTGGGACCACTCGACGGGAACGCCGGTGAGGAGGCCGCCGTCCGTGCCGCGCACCTGGGCGCCGAATTCGATGACGTCGCCGGTGCGGGCGCGCGACACGCCGCCGGTGATGGTGAGGGTGGTGCCGGTGAAGGGGTCGGCGGTGAGGGTGAGCGCGCCGTCCACGCCGTCGACGGTGGCGGTGATGGTGGCCGTGCCGGGGGCGTGGGCGGTGACGCGCCCGAAGCGGTCGACGGTGGCGACGCCGGGGGAGCCGCTGCGCCACTCCGGCTCGGTGCCGGGCCGGGTCGAGCCGTCGGCGTGTTCGGCGCGGGCGCGCAGCCGGAGGGTGGTGCCCGCGAGGAGGCGGTGGCCGGTGGTGGGCGTGACGGCTACCCGGGCGATGGGGGGCCAGCCGATCGTGACGGGGACGCGCAGCGTGACGGGGGCGGTGCCGGGTGGGGGGCCCTCCTGGATCAGGGTCGCGATGAGCGTGAATTCGCCCGCCGCGAGGGCGGTGACGGTGCCGTCGCGGACGCGCATGCCGTCGCGGGGACCGACAAGCCGTATGGGGGGCGCCTCGACGCGGACGCCGGAGCGCGTGATCCCGGTCACCGTGACCGCCACTTCGTCTCCGACCCGCATGGCGAGTTCGGGGGGTGTGGCTTCGAGCTGTGTAATGGGGTCGTCCAGCTCCTGGGCGGTGCCGGTATCTGCCGGCAGCGCGGCCAAGAGGAAGAGGAGTCCAAGGAGTAGAGCGCGTCTCGCCATTGTCTTGCCTTCCGTCGAGTGAGACCACGGACTGCAAGCGAAAGTGCGTGGGATTGGCGGACGGGGCAACGTCGCATCCACCAGCGCCATTGCTGGCGCGCCAGCGTCGCGCCGGATGCAGCGGTGACCGGGGTGGCCACTGGACACCGGTGACACTCGGGTACACACTAACGCACACCGGCGATGCGCCGCCCGGGCCCGGGCACGCCGCCCACACCCACACCCATCATCCACCACGACCCCTGCCATGCCGACATCCGACAGAATCCACGAACTCCTCGGCGCCGAAGCCGAAGACCTTCTCACCTACCGCGCCAGGGGCTTTCCAAGGGACCAGCTCCACCTTCCCGGCCCCGACTTCGTGGACCGGGTGGTCACCGGCACGGACCGGAATCCCCAGGTCTTGCGCAGCATGCAGCAGATCCTCGGACACGGGCGGCTCTCCGGCAGCGGCTACGTGTCGATCCTGCCGGTGGATCAGGGAATCGAACACTCGGCAGGTGCGTCCTTCGCCCCCAACCCCGTCTACTTCGATCCCGGCAACATCGTCGAACTGGCGCTGGAGGGCGGGTGCAACGCGGTCGCGTCCACGCTCGGCGTCCTGGGCTCGGTGTCGCGCAGGTACGCCCACCGCATCCCCTTCCTGGTCAAGCTCAACCACAACGAGCTGCTCACCTACCCCAACCGCTACGACCAGGTCATGTTCGCGAGCGTCCAGCAGGCGTGGGACCTGGGCGCGGCGGCGGTGGGCGCGACGGTCTACTTCGGTTCGGATGAGGGGATGCGCCAGCTGCAGGAAGCGTCGGAAGCCTTCCAGATGGCGCACGAGCTGGGCATGGTGACCGTGCTGTGGTGCTACCTGCGGCAGGCCGCGTTCAACAAGGACGGGGTGAACTACCACGCCGCGGCGGATCTTACGGGCCAGGCCAACCACCTGGGCGTCACGATCGAGGCCGACATCATCAAGCAGAAGCAGGCCGAGCTGGACGGAGGCTATCCGGCGATCGGCTTCGGGAAGACCCACCCCCGGGTCTACTCGGACCTGGTCCCCGGCGCACACCCGATCGAGATGACACGGTACCAGGTGGCCAACTGCTACATGGGGCGCGCCGGGCTGATCAACTCCGGAGGCTCGAGCGGCGACAACGACTTCGCCCAGGCCGCGCGCACCGCCGTGATCAACAAGCGGGCCGGGGGGATGGGGCTGATCTCCGGGCGCAAGGCGTTCCAGCGCCCGATGGCGGAGGGCGTCAAGCTGCTGAACCTGATCCAGGACGTGTTCCTGGACGAGTCGATCGAGGTGGCGTAGCAGCAAGCAGGCGCGGCCCGGCGGACCCGGGCACGAGGCAGCCGCCCCAGCGCCGCCCGGCGCCGCGCCCAGGGCCCCCAGTCCACCCCTGCGACCCGGCTCCGCCGCTCCATCAGCACCACATCGCGCCAGCGGCCGTCGTGAAAACGGCCCAGGCGCCGGTGGGTCCCGAGGATCTCGAAACCGGCCGGCCAATTCTGGGCGGTCATGGGACGTAATTGTATGTAGAACATTACATTTTGTAAGGTTTACTTTACATCGCGCGACCGCTCACCGCTTCACCCGGCCGGCTGCAGTTTGACCACCTCGCCGGGCGCCTCACCCGTCATTTCGCCGTCGCGCAGCACGGGAACGCCGTTGACGAGGACGTGGATCACCCCTTCCGCGAAGCGCTGCGGATGGTCCCAATCGGACTGGTCGATGATCGTTGCCGGATCGAACACGGCGATGTCCGCGCGCATGCCGGGCGCGAGGCGGCCGCGATCCGTGATGCCGTGAAAGTCGGCCGGCAGCGAGGTGATCTTGCGCACGGCTTCCTCCAGCGTGAGGACGCCCTCCTCGCGGACGTAGTGTCCCAGCAGGCGGGGAAAGGTGCCCGCGCTGCGTGGGTGTCCGGTGGGCGCGTCCGACCCGTCGGCGTAGCCTCCGTCGCTGGCGATCATGTTCCAGGGCTGGACCATGAGCCGCCGCACATCGTGTTCCTTGATCGCGCCGAGGGTGAGGTTGACGGGCCGGGACGATCCGATGATGAGGTCGGCCACGGCGTCGAAGGGCTCCTGGCCGC
The DNA here is from genome assembly GCA_965206305.1 of Longimicrobiales bacterium. Taxonomy (GTDB): domain Bacteria; phylum Gemmatimonadota; class Gemmatimonadetes; order Longimicrobiales; family Gaopeijiaceae; genus Bin94. The sequence goes on from CBDBJI010000004.1 coordinate 3,582,626, forward strand.
GCTGCTCGGCGATCTCCGAGATGTAGGCCCCAACCAGCTCGGGATAGTCCTCCGAACTGGTGATCCTCATGCTCGTGTACCCGGTCGCCTTCAGCCAGGCGAAGCCGCCGTCAACCCCGTTCTCGCTGGCTTCCTTCAGGCGGGCGCGGGACGCCGCATCCGCGAGCGCCGCCCTGACCTCCGCCATCGCTTCGTCGGTCCGTCCCTGCCGCTGCATGCGGCGGAACGCATCCAGCCCGTTCAGGCCGGGGGGCGCAACGATGATCCCCGTGAGGCTCGCGGTTGCGGCCCCGTCGTAGGGGTACTGGTCGGACACGATCCTGGTGCCCTGCGCAAGGGCCGCCTCGACGAGCGCGATGATCTCCTCGATCACCCCCTCGTTGTGGAGACCCACCGCCTTCAGGTGCCCGATCTTGCCCGGCAGCCGCGCGATCTGCGCGATCCGCACCACCTCCCGGTCGGACCCGACGAAGTCGTGTACCGGGTTGCGCACATGCGAGTCGTAGACCCCACCGTAGGCCGCGGCCTCGAGCGCCAGCGCGATCACTTCCTCCGTGTCGGCGAACATCCCGGGTTCGTACATCAGCCCGGTCGAGAGGCCGAAGGCCCCCATCTCCATGCCCTCCCGCACGAGGGCCCGCATCACCTCCAGCTCGTCCTCGGTCGGGGGGCGCTGCTGGTCATCCCCCATGACCTCGCGCCGGATCCCGTTGTGACCGACGTAGAAGGCAACGTTCGTTCCGATCCCCTGGTAATGAAATGCCTCCTCCAGGGCCAGGATCTGCGCAGGAGAAAAGGCGCCGTCAGGACCCCCGAACACGGTCGTCACGCCCTGCCGCACCACCCCCTCGTTGAGGCGCGTGGGCTCCCGCGCGATCGCCGGCGGCGTATGGCTGTGGACGTCGATGAAGCCCGGGGCCACGACCAGCCCGGTAGCGTCGATCGTGTCGAGGGCCTCGCGGCCCCCCTCCCCCGCCGATACGATCGTGTTCCCGGCGATCACCACCGTTCCCGCCCGGGGCGCACCCCCTTCCCCGTCCACGATCATGCCCCCCGTGATCACGAGGCTTGCCGGTTCACCCACTCCGCAGCCAACCGCGCCGGCGACAACGAGAGCGGCGCAGACCAGCCACCCGGCGCGGCACATCAAGTCGCCCATCGGCCCTGTCAGGCTTCGGTCCCCGCGTCCGCCGTGTGGTGAACCGCGAACGCGACCCCCTGGGGATCCATGCACTGGGCGATGTAGTCGTTGCCGGGAACTTCCATGGGACCGTTGAGCACGCGTCCGCCCAGCTCCTTGACCCCTTCCACCGCTTCGTGCACGTCGGGAACGCGCACATACAGCAGCCATCCCACCGCCGGCATCTCCGGCGGGCCGTTGAAGATCCCGCCAAGCGGGTGTCCACTCCGTCCGAAAACCTGGTAGAAACCCATCTCGCCCATGTCCATGCGCCCGGCATCCTCCCAACCGAAGACCTCGGCATAGAAGGCCCAGGACGCGTCGGCGTCGGTCGTTGCCAGCTCCCGCCAGGAGAACTCGCCGAGGGCCGGAGGGCCGTCGTGACCGGGCGTTTCACCCTCGGGCTCCAGGATCGAGATCACTCCGCCCTGCGGGTCCGCGATCACGGCGAACCGCCCCACCTCCGGCACCGCGAGTTCGTTCAACACGCTGCCGCCGCTGGCCTTCACCTTTGCCATGGTCGCGTCCAGGTCGGGGGTGGACAGGTAGGCCAGCCAGCACGGCGGCACCTCCGGGGCCGGCAGGTCCATCAGCCCGCCCACCGGCATTTCGCCGTTCATCCACATCTCGTAGGGGTCTTCGCCCCCGTCCCAAATGCTTTTGCCCCAACCGGCGATCCTCGAGTAGAAGTCACGGGCCGCGCCGGGATCCCTTGTCATCAGTTCGTGCCAGCAGAAACGGCCCAGGGGTGTGTCCGACATTCGTTTGGTCTCCTTTGTATCATTGTGAGTTCATGCATCGCGGGTGGCTGGTTCCCCAGCCGCCCATGAATTATGGTTGCCGACAGTCTCATGGCAATCTCGCCCAAGGGTCACCGCCCGGCACAGGAGAAACCGATGAAACGTCGGCTGGCCGTCCTCACCGCATGCCTTTGCGCCACCCCCCTTGCCGCCCAGACATCCATCGGCGGCAGGGCCGGCATGACGCTCAGCAGCTTCGCCACGGACGATGAGGAGGTCGACCCATCCTCGATCGCCGGGATCCATTTCTCCGTTACCGCGTCCCGCATGCGAGGGGGGATCGGGCTCGCCCTGTCCGCGGCCTACACCGAGCGGGGCACCGGGTTCACTGCCGACGAACTGCCCGATGAAGTGGACTTCAACTACAGGCTGGGGTACGTGGAGGTCGCTACGCTCGGAAAGGTCTCGCTGGGTGGGGGGCCCTACCTGCTCGCCGGGCCCACCCTGGGCCTCATGGTGTCATGTTCCGTATCGATATCCGCGCAGGGGAGTGCGCTGAGTTCCGATTGTGACGCCGAGGGGCAAGACCCCTTCAAGTTCTACGACTTCGGAGCCTCGGGGGGCGCCGGGATGTCCTTCGACGTTATCGATTTCCACATGGTCGTGGAGGCTCTCTACGGCTTCGGCATCGTCAACATATCGGATGTCGGCGACGACTCCGCGAGGAACCGGGGGCTGATCATTCGTGTCGGGGCGGACTGGATCCTGTAGCTTCTACCGGTAGCCCCGCCAGCAGCTCCCGCGCCGCGCGGCCCAGGTTCGTGCGGCCCCCGGCCGACGGTGGTGCGAAGGCTCCGGCGCAACAGGCCCGCTCGGCGGATCGAAGGTTGCCTTCATCGCATGCTCGCCGCAGGTGGACATTCACGAGGACATGGCCGGCGGGATCCCCAATAATCGCCACCCGACAACAGGCTGACAGCATGTTCCACGATGGTGTCCTGCCAAACGCTGGTGGGTGTCGGGGCCGATCGTGATTGCCACGGCGTCCGGGTCGGTCAGGCGTTCGACGAGCGACACGAGGCCCGCATCCCCCAGGGCGATCGCGATGTCCATGCTCGTTCGCACCAGGCCGTGGTCGTGCGGGTCAGCCACGCCTCGGCGACGGCCGCGGCCCTCGCATGGTCAGCCACGCTGGTGGGTGTCGGGGCCGATCGTGATTGCCCGGGTCGGTCAGGCGTTCGACGAGCGACACGAGGCCCGCATCCCCCAGGGCGATCGCGATGTCCATGCTCGTTCGCACCAGGCCGTGGTCGTGCGGCCCTCCAGTCAGCCACGCCTCGGCGACGGCCGCTACCCGGGGTCTCATCTCGACGCTGATGGTTCCGTCCTGGACCATGAACCGGAGTGCCTGGAGGCCCGAGGACACGCTTCCGGACCAGTCGGTGTCGGATGGCCGTTCCGCATACGCGAGCGCCTTGAAGCGGGTGTCGGTGTCGCGGCTCTGCAGACCGCTCAGTGCGTCTTTCTCGGTCATCACCAGCCGTTGGCCGGAGAGCGGAGCTGCAGAGAGAAGCAGCAACGTGATGGTCAACATGCGTCTCATGGATCTCACCTCCAGTCGATGTGAATGTAGCGGCGAACCTTCACCTGATGTCTCGTGCGGCCGGGATTTTGTCCGCGGGCTGCCAGGTTCCCAACCTGCCATTGCATGGCCCACGGAGCAATTGACGACAGCCAGGGGTGCAATCCCCGTCCCGAACGTGTAACATTGCGCACACCGAGTCGCGCTTCCGCCGGCACGCGGTAAACTCCGAAGGGGCCGCCCGCGCGCCAGGACAAGAGAACGATGAACCGAGAGACACACGCATGCGCCGGCTGATGCTCGCGAGACACGCCAAGTCGAGTTGGGGCGACCTGACCCTAGGCGATCACGACCGGCCGCTCAACGACCGCGGCCGGCGATCCGCGCCCCTGGTCGGCTCGGAACTCGCCGCCCTCGACTGCATCCCGGATGTCGTCTACTCCAGCACCTCCGCCAGAACGCGCGAGACGTGGCGCCTGATGGAACCGGAGTTTGGCGGACACCCGCGCGTGGAGTTCCTTCGCGACCTGTACCTGGCGTCGCCGCGCGTGGTGCTCGCCACCGTCGCCGCCACCCCCCAGGGGGCGCAGACCGTCATGGTGCTGGGGCACAACCCTTCCACCCAAGCCCTGGCAGCCTATCTGTCACGCACCGGCGACGAGGGCGAAATCGACCGCCTGCGAAACAAGTTCCCGACCGGCGCGGTGGCCGTCATCGGCCTGTCCTCGGACGACTGGACGAAGGCGGAAGAGGGGGGCGAGCTGATCCACCTGATCACCCCGCGCCGACTCGAGGGCAGGGAGCGGTCATGACCGGAGAGGGGGAGGCTGCGATGAGCGACGATCGGGCACTCACGGGAGACGCGCCTGAAGGCGACGTCATCAGACGGGTCTTTCAGGAGGGCGTCTACCCTTACCAGACGAAGATGAAGCGGCGGGAGTACGAGCGGCAGAAGGCCGGCCTCCAGGTCGAGCTGCTCAAGGTGCAGCGCTGGGTGAAGGATTCCGGAGCAAGGATTGTCATCCTCTTCGAGGGGCGTGACGCCGCTGGCAAGGGCGGCACCATCAAGCGGTTCATGGAGCACCTCAACCCCCGCGGCGCGCGCGTCGTAGCCCTTGACAAGCCCAGCGATGTGGAACGGGGCCAGTGGTACTTCCAGCGCTACGTTCGCCACCTGCCCACCGCCGGCGAGATGGTCTTCTTCGACCGGTCGTGGTACAACCGCGCAGGCGTAGAGCGCGTCATGGGGTTCTGTACTGGACAGGAATACCTGGAGTTCCTCCGCCAGTGCCCGGAAATGGAACGCATGCTGGCCAACAGCGGAATCCTCCTCTTCAAGTTCTGGTTCTCGGTGTCCCAGGAAGAGCAGAAACACCGCTTCGACAGTCGCACCACCGACCCGCTGAAGCAGTGGAAGGTGTCCCCCATAGACATCGCTTCGCTCCACAAGTGGCCCGAATACACGCACGCCAAGCAGGCCATGTTGTTCTACACGGACACGGCCGACGCCCCCTGGACCGTCATCAAGTCGGATCACAAGAAGCGGGCACGGATCGCCGCCATGCAGCACTTCCTCTCGCTGCTGTCCTACCCCGACAAGGACACAGCCGTGGTCACCGGCCCCGATCCGCTGATCGCCGGGCCCGCCACCCGGGTAGTGAGCCGCGACGAACCCGCGACAGCCGCCCCCAAAGGGCTCTGAAGCCGATGGACGCACCCTCCATCTCACCCACACTCAGCCCGGAGAGCCATCCGTGCATCCAGCTTCCTTCGCAGCCCGTCCCTTCAGGTCCCGCATTACGTCGCCCCACCGCGCGGCGCGGCGCAGGGCGCGCGCAGCCCCCGCCCTCCTTCTCCTCGGCGCCCTCATCGCCACACCCGACATCGCCCTCGCCCAGATCGAGACTTCGCCCCAATACGCCCGTGAAGCCCGCGACCTGGCGGCCAACACCGCGATCCAAAGCGCCTTCCGCAACATCGAGGAGCTGGACGCCTGGGCGCTGGAACTCCTCATCGAGCTCACCGAGATCCCCGCGCCGCCGTTCATGGAAGAGGCCCGGGGACGCCGCTTCGCCGAACTCCTGACCGAGTACGGCGCGGACTCCGTGTGGACGGACACGGAGGGCAACGTGATCGGACTGCGGCGCGGGCGGCGCGCGGGGCGCACCATCGGCTTCGGCGGCCATCTCGACACCGTCTTCCCGGAAGGCACCGACGTCACCGTCCGGCAACGCGGCGACACCATCTTCGCCCCCGGCGTGGGCGACGACACCCGCGGCCTGGTGGTTCAGCTGGCCGTGCTTCGCGCCCTGGAAGAGGCCAGCGTCGAAACCAGCGACGACATCCTTTTCGTCGGGGTCGTCGGCGAAGAAGGGCTGGGCGACCTGCGCGGCATGAAGCACATCTACCGCGACCCGGCCACCGCCCCGGACGTGTGGATCGACGTTGACGGCGGCGGCCTGGCCCGGCTGGTCGTCGACGGCCTGGGCTCCGTGCGCTACCGGATCACCTTCGAGGGCCCCGGCGGCCATTCGTGGGGTGCCTTCGGACTCGCCAACCCCGCCCACGCGATGAGCCGCGCGGTGCGCCACTTCCAGGACGAGGCCGACAAGCTCACCCGCAGCGGACCCCGCACCAGCTACAACGTGGGGCGCATCGGCGGCGGCACGTCGGTCAACGCCATCCCCTTCGAGAGCTGGATGGAGGTGGACATGCGCTCGGTCAGCCCCGAGAGCCTGGCCCGCATCGAGGCCGCGTTCCTTACCGCCATGGACAAGGCGCTCGAGGAGGAAAACGCGCTGCGCCGCGACGGACCCGCGCTCACGGTGGAAAAGCTCAAGATCGGCGACCGCCCATCGGGAGAAGGAGATCGCAACGCGCCCCTCGTCCAGCGCGCGCTGGCCACCACCGCCGTCTTCGGGGTCGAAGGCCAGCTCGGCCGCTCCTCCACGGACTCCAACATCCCCATCGCGCTCGGCATCCCCGCCGTCACGATCGGGCGCGGCGGCATCGGCTTCGGCGGCCACTCGCCCGGCGAGTACTGGATCAACGTCGACGGCCACCTCGCCATCCAGCGGGCGCTCCTGCTGGTCGTCGCCGAGGCGGGGTTGGCGGGTGTGATCCCGTAGCGCACCATCGCCGCCGAAGCTGGAATTCGGGCACCTCCCGTTCGCCTGGTTCATGGTATCCGTCCTTAGGTCCGCGGGCGGCTGGCAGCGCCCGATGCAACATCCGGGGGTGCAATGGTGTCTCAATTGGTGTACCCCGGACTTGTGTCCGCTGACTTAGCCAAGCCCTTCGGGAGACCTGACGCCAATGGCCGATCCGCCGGTGAGACTTTCCTCCTCACAGGTTTCGCTCGTTCTGCAGCGGGCGGCCGAGATCGACGCCCGCGGCGACACGCTCACCGTCGACGAGTTGCGCAGAATCGCCAACGAGGCGGGGATCGACCCGACCGCCACCAGCACGGCAATTCAGGAAGTGCTGGCGGACACGGACTCCCTACCGGGCGAGGAGGTGCCGCCACCCGAGGTTCCCGCAGTGAATTCGCCGGTACCCTCGCAGTTGTGGATTGTCACTGGCGGCGCAGTTGGCGTAGCCCTCGGGTTCATCACCTCGCTCGAGGAACCGGCGAGACCGCTCGCCATCGGAGGTGCCCTCGTCTATCTGGTGCTCCGCGCGGTTCGGGCGATGAGGCTCGGCAATCAGCTCGATTTCCAGCTCCAGAACTTCGTGCTGTGGCTGGGCGCCGCGGTGGGCGGCCTGGCTTCCGAAATGTTCTACTCCCAGGATGTGTTCCTCGCGACGTTCATGGCCTGGTTCGTGACTTCGGTGCTCGGAGGTCTACTGGTCCAGTTCGGCCCCCGGGAAGAGGAGGGAAGAGCGGTCGTGCAGCCGCAAGGCACGCAGCCACCGATGGGGTCGCCACAGGTCGCGCCACCGGAAGAAGGCTGAACCGACCGCAGAGTGCGCCGCTTCGCTCACGTGGTTGCGAGCCCGCCGGGGCGTTCCTACTCTGACAGGTAGCATCGACGCGGTGGGCTTCGGCGGTGCGTTGCCGGCAGGTCGACGTATTCACCCACGGGAGGCGGTCATGATCAGGTGGAACCGGAGGGCTCCCGCGGGGCGCGCGAGCATCGCAGCCAGAGCGAGCGCCGGCGAAAGTCATGTTTTGCATGACAGGATGATGATGATATGAACTGGTCACGCCGGGACTTCCTGCGCACGGGTTCGGCTTTCGCGGCGGCCGGAGTGGTCGGCTTCGATTCGACGCTGCTGACCGATCCCTACGCGGCCGCGCGCAAGTACCGGCCGTTCAGACCGCTCCTGCAGGACCCCGATGTGCGAGCGATCGCGATGGCCGCGCTCGACGCGGCAAAGGGAGCCGGGGCGCGCTACGCGGATGTGCGCGTGGCAAGCGGGGCGACCCGCAGAACCATCGTGCAGGACCGCCAGGTGTTTACGCAGTTGATCACCGGATCGCTCAACTTCGGTGTCCGTGTGCTCGTGGACGGGGCGTGGGGCTTCGCCTCGTCGACGATCGTAACGGAAGAAGAGGCTGCCCGGGTCGCGCAGGTCGCGGTGCGGCAGTCGTCGCTGAATCCCTGGGGGAAGACACGGACGCTGGATCTCGCGCCGGCCCCCGTCGTAGCCGACGGCCAGTGGGAGACGCCCATCGACCTCGACCCCTGGAACTACACGATCCAGGATCAGCTGGAGCTGCAGATCGAAGCGAACGAAGCGATGATGAATGCCGGCGAGGCGATGGGGGTGCCCGAAGTCACCGGATTCTCCGACTTCCTGTTCGCAAAGACCGATGTGGTCTTCGCGTCGAGCGAGGGGTCGTACATCGCACAGCGCTTCCATGGCTTTGGCAACAACTACCTCGTCCAGGTGATCTCGGAAGACCGCATGAACTTCGGCTCCAGCACCCCGGAATCGTTCAAGACGGGCGGATACGGGTGGGAGGCGATCGACGGAGTCCCCTTCGCGGCGGACGCCGAACAGGCGGTTGAAGACGCGATCATGATGATGAACGCTAAGGAGCCCGACGTGGGGCGCTACGACCTCGTCCTCGACTCGTCCGCGGTGTCGGCCGCCTTCAACGCCTCCATCGTGCGCGCGCTCGAGTTCGACCGGGTCCTCGGCTACGAGATGCACGCGGGCGGCACCAGCTACCTCGCCCCGCCGGAGGAGGTGCTGGGGCAGTTCTCCTACAACAACCCGAAGCTGAACGTGCGGGCCACCGGGTCGGCGCCCCGCGCGGGCGGCATGTACAGGTGGGACGTCGAGGGGGTGGCGCCCGCGGAATACCAGCTCATCCGGGAGGGCGTCCTGGTCGACTACTTCACGACCCGCGAGTTCGCGCCGGAGCTGGAGTGGTGGTACAGGAGGAACGGTGTGCCGGTCGAGTCCCGCGGAACGGCGGGATCGCAGGGGTCGGTGCTCATCCAGGTCGTGGCGCCGAGCATCGCGATCATGGACCCCGGCGAGGAGGACGTCACCGTCGACGAGATGATCGCCGAGACGGAGAACGGGATCTACATCCACCGGGGCGGCTTCGCCTCCGTGGATCCCTCCATGCTCAACATGCAGTTCTCCGGTAGCGGTATGGCCCACGAGATTCGGGACGGGAAGCTCGGCGAGCCGCTCAACCGTCCGGTGTTCCTGGCCAGCACCCCGGACTTCTGGCGCTCGATGGACATGATCGGAGGCGCGGGCACCTTCGCCTACAACAGCGGCGGAACAGGCAAGGGTGATCCGTTCCAGAACATCGGACGCACCGTCGGCGCGCCGGCGGCCCGGTTCCGGGAGATCAACGTCTTCACCTACGGGAGGCGGTAGTGAGCAGGCCGACAGGCAAGATCCTCACCAGGGAAGAGGCCGAGGCGATCGCGCAGAAGGTGCTCGAGTTCGCGGATCCGAGTGCGGACACGATCGTCAACGTGCAGCTCAGCAACACGCAGAACACGCGCTTCTCGCGCAACGAGATCACGACGCAGCTCGACGCCTCGCTGGGCCAGGTGACGGTCACGACGATGATGAACGGCAAGACCGGCAACGGGGTGACGCAGCGATTCGACGACGACGGGCTCATGGAGGCCGTTCGCTGGGCCGAGGAGGCCACGCGGGATGGTCCCGGCGAGCACGGGACGAGCCGCCTGATCCAGCCCCGCAGCTACCCGGTCCCGCCCAATCTGTGGTCCGAGGCGAGCCGCGCGGTGGACATCGAGGACCGGATCGAACGGGCGGTCAGCGCGATCGAGCGGACCGACGGATACGTCTCGGCGGGCACGCTGGACCTGAACGTGGCCTCGATGCTGGTCGCGAACTCGGCGGGGCTGGTCGGCTACTGCCGCAGCACGAACGGCTCGCTGGCGCTCAGTGCGCGCACGAGCGACAACACGGGCTCCGGCTGGGCCGGCAAGGCGATCTACGACTTCGGCGATCTGGACGCGCGGGCGATCGCGAACCGGGCGACCGACAAGGCGGATCGCTCCCGGGGGCCGCAGGCGGTGGAGCCGGCGCGCTACACGGTGATCCTGGAGCCGGACGCCTACGCGCAGATGATCTTCTACATGATGCAGTATCACATGGATCTGCCCGGGGCACAGTCGGGGTTTACGGCCTTCGCGGCTCCGGGCGGGGGCACGAAGATCGGACAGCAGGTCTTCGACGACCGGCTCTCCTTCGTCTCCGATCCCATGGATCCGGACGGGCCCTTCTGTCCATTCGACCCGGTGGGCGTTCCTTTCGACCGCACCCACTGGGTTCAGGACGGCATCCTCAGAAACCTGAGTTACGGAGACGCCACCGCGCAGGAGCGTGGCCAGGATTACCCGCTCGCGAATCCCGTGGCAGTGCGGCTGCAGCCCAGGGAGGGGACGCAGCTCTCCACGCTCGACGAGATGATCGCGACGTGCGAGCGGGGAATCTACGTGACACGCCTGACCACGCAGTTCGCCGACTTCCAGCGCCTGGTCTTCACCGGTGTGACGCGCGACGGGACCTGGCTGGTCGAGCGCGGCAGGATCACCCGCCCGATCGCGAACATGCGCTACGTGGACTCGCACCTGTTCTTCCTCAACAACCTCGAAGCGATCGGCGAGCCCATGCTGACCGCCGGCGGCAGTTTCGTGCTCCCGCCGGTCCGGGCCCGCGACTTCAACTTCACGGCGATCGCCGATGCAGTCTAAGGCGGCGACAATCAAGGAACCCGACACGCCGGTGGACGCGCTGGGCGACGGCGCGCCGGCCGTCGCCTCCATAATCTCCCGAGACGAACTCCTCACCGGCGTGACCCGGCTCAAGGGTGAGGTGGCCAAGGTCATCATCGGCCAGGAGCAGGTGATCGAAGAGGTCCTGCTGGCGATCCTCTCAGGGGGCCACGCGCTCCTGGTGGGCGTGCCGGGTCTGGCCAAGACCCTCCTCATCCAGACGATCGCCCAGGCGATGTCTCTGGAGTTCCGGCGGATCCAGTTCACACCCGACCTCGTTCCCAGCGACATCACGGGTACCGAGGTCATGGAGGAGGACACCGCGACCGGGCACCGCACCTTCCGCTTCGTGCACGGCCCGATCTTCGCCAACATCATCCTCGCCGACGAGATCAACCGGGCACCTCCCCGCACGCAGGCCGCGATGCTCGAGGCGATGCAGGAGCGGCACGTCTCGGCCGGGGGCGAAACCATGCCCCTGCCCCGCCCCTTCTTCGTGCTGGCGACTCAGAACCCGATCGAGCAGGAGGGAACCTACCCGCTTCCGGAGGCGCAGCTGGACCGCTTCCTCTTCGACATCCGCGTGGGATATCCCTCGCAGGGCGAAGAGGTCGGGATCCTGCGCACGACGACCGCGGTGAGCGATGTGGACGTCCGGCCCGTTCTCGACGGCCCCGGACTTCTCGCCCTCAACCACATGATCCGGGAGATCGCCGCCCCGGAACCCGCGCTCGAATACGCCGCCGCCCTGGCCCGCGCCACGCGGCCGGCCGAGCCGGGGGTCCCGGATATGGTGAAGCAGTACGTGCGCTGGGGGGCCGGTCCGCGCGCCGGCCAGGCGCTGATCATGGGGGCAAAGGCGCACGCCCTCCTGCAGGGCCGGGTGAACGTCTCCCCGGAGGACATCCAGAGGGTGATCCGCCCCGCAATGCGCCACCGGGTGCTTCCCAACTTCGCGGCCGAGGCCGAGGGAATCACGATCGAGGGGATCATCGAGCACCTCCTCGAAGCGGTGCCTCCGCCGAAGAGCAACATTCCGCTGTAGCCCCCCAATGCCCATGAATGCCGCCGACGGAGCGCTTCTTGACGCGGTGCGATCGCTTCGGTGGCCCGCGCGCCGGAAGGCGCCCGCCGGGCTGGCCGGGGACCACCACTCGTGGATGCGGGGGATCTCAGCGGAGTTCGAGGACTACCGGGCCTACCGGCAAGGCGACGAAGTCAGCAAGATCGACTGGAAGCTGCTCGCGCGGAGGGACCGGGCCTACATCCGCCTGTCCACCGAGCAGACGGTCCTGCCCACCATGATCGTCGTGGACGCGTCCGCTTCCATGGCCTACCCCTCCGCGACGCTCGAGAAGTGGCACTTTGCGCGCCAGATCGCGATCGGGCTCGCTTCGGCGGCGCACAACGGGCGCGACCCCGTCGGGATCGCGGTCGCCTCCGGGAATGGGGGCGCGCAGTACCTCCCGGCGCGGACCCGGCGCGGCATCGTGCATCAGATCCTCGCGCTCCTCTCGGGCGTCGAACCCGGAGGAAGCCCGCGCCTCGCCCCGGTCCTCGAATCCGTGGTCCTTCGGCAACCCCGCGCGCGAATCGCCGTGGTAAGCGACTTCCTGGGCGACGCGGAGGATCTGCTCAAGCACGCCACGGAGCGTTCGGCGGCGGGGCGGGAGGTTCACGCCGCCCACGTCATCCACGCCAACGAGATGTCGCCCTCTTCCCGTCCCTCCCTGGTCGTCGATCCGGAGGAGGCGCAGCTGAAGAGGCCCCTCACCGAGTATTCGAGACTCGGCTACCTCGAGAACTTCGGTGACTGGCGCGAACGGCTCGCGCGGGATTGGCGGATGGCGGGCGCGAACTACACACAGGTGGTCACCGACGCCGGCGCGGCCCAGGCGGTCCGCAGAGTGGTGCTTCCACCGGAGACCGGGAGCCGCGCTTGATCTTCCTCGCTCCCGTGTTCCTCTTGGCTGCCGGAATCGTCGCGGCCGGGGTCGTCGCGCTCCACTTCCTCTCCACCCGGGAGCCCGACACGGACCTGCTTCCCACCGTCCGGTTCGTTCCCAGGGTGCCCGTGCAGGCCACCACCATCACGATGCGCTTCACCGACCCCTGGCTCCTCGTGCTGCGCGTCCTCCTGATCCTGCTGCTCGGGGCCGCCCTGGCCCGGCCCCTGATCCATCCGTTCGCGCAGCCGGTGTCCCGGATCGCGGTGGTGGACGTGTCGCGGGCCGTCGGGAGTCCGGGCGAACTCGCGGACAGCGCGCGTGGCTACGTGGAAGGCGCGGCCGCGGTCGTTTTCTTCGACGACGAGGCGCGGGAGATCGAGGCCGGGGCGGTCGAGGCGCTCGAGAGCCTGCGCGAAGATGCGCGATGGGACCGGGCCCCCAGGGGTTCCCTTTCCACCGCCCTGATCGCGGCGTTGCGGAGCGCTTCGAGGCTCCGTGACGGCACCGACTCGCTGCATCTGGTCGTGGTATCCCCGTTCGCACAGGAAGAGCGGGACGCGGCGACGGCGGAGATTCGTGCCCTGTGGCCCGGCCGGATCGACACGGTGCGGGTTGCGGGTGCGGCAGCGCAACCAGCTGACGGACCCGGCGTCGAGCGCGTGGAGTGGGCCGACTCCGGCGCGACCGGGCTTTGGGCCGAGCGCGAGACCCCGGACACGATCGGCGGGGTGCGCGCCAACGACGCGGTGATGGTCTATCCCTTTGTGCGGCGTTGGCAGGCCGCGCCCGGGGTCGTCGAGGAGTCTGGCGATGGCCGGGACTCGAGCACCGGGCAGGAGTCGGCCGATGACGCGGAACCGGCAAACAGCGGCCAGACCCGGGTCTACGCCCGTTGGATGGACGGCGAGCCGGCCGCCTTCGAGCGCGCCACGGCCGAGGGGTGCATGAGATCCATCGCGATACCCATGCCCACCGAGGGAGACGCGATCCTTCGCCCCGGCTTCCAGCGTTTCCTGGCCGGGTTGGAGGGTCCCTGCGGGGAGCCGCGCGACATGTCCCTCCTCCCGGAGGAATTCATGGCCGCCTTTGTCGGGGACGAAGCCCTCGCCCCGGCCTCCGAGGTGGCCCGCCAGGTCATGCGGGTCACGCCCGCCGTTCCCTGGATCCTTGGATTTGCCCTTGTGGTGGCCCTGGCAGAGCTTTGGCTCAGGAGGCGGCTGGCGTCGGGAGCGCGCACGAACAGGGCGGTTGAACGGACTGGCAGGAGCAGGGCGGCATGACGGCGATCGAGCAGGTCAGACGAACGAAGCGGGAGCTCGGGTTCGTTGCCGGGGCCACTGCCCTGCTCTGGGGCGCGGGCGCGACCTTCGGCGTCCTCGTCGCCGCGATGCTGCTGTCCCTCCTCGTCCCCTTCGCGCCCGGTGTCCGGACGGCGGTTCTGCCCCTGGGTCTCCTCCTGGGGGCGGGTACCCTGTTCTTCGTCCTGTGGCGCCGCCGCTTCGTTTGGTCGGTCTCCAGGGTGGCCCTTTGGGTCGAGGAGCGCGCTCCGGAGCTTCGCTACGCTCTGATGACCGCGATCGACCCGCGCTACGCCGACCAGCTGGGTGCGCGTCTGGCCCCGATCGTCGCGAAGGCCGACCCCGGATCGTTCGTGAGACGGGCGACGTGGAGATCGCTTCTCCCCGCGGGGTTCGTCCTCCTGCTCACGGGCGCCACCTTCGCGGTGATGCCCGCCAACTGGCGCGCAGCCGCGGTCGGGGTGGGCAGCGGTGAGGCCCCGGCCGAAGAGGAAATGCCCAATCGGCTGGAAGTCCTGCGCGGGTCCGTCACCCCGCCGGCCTACGCGATCAGGAGCGGGCTCGAAATCGAGGAGTTCGAAGACCCGGCGTCGATCGCGGGTCTCGCGGGAAGCACGGTCGATCTTCACGGCCTGGGGATACCCGGCGGGATCGAGATCCTGCTCGGCGAGACTCCGCTCGATGCGCGCCCGGAGGGCAGTAACGGGTGGCAGTCGGCGTTCACCCTTCCGGACTCCGCCGTGGCGCTGGAACTCCGTGACCGCGAATACCGCCGCCTGGTCGTGATCGCGCCGCGGACGGACCAGGCCCCCTCCGTCGAGCTCCTTCTTCCCCGACGGGACACCACCGTGCGGGTCATCCGGGGCGACATTGCCCTCCAGGCCCTCATGAGCGACGACATCGGACTTGGCGGCGCCTTCTTCGAGTCGATCGTGACGATGGGACAGGACGAGGGTCACATCACCTTCCGCCGCGACACCCTCCAACGCCGCAGCTTTTCGGGGGCCAGACGCGGTGAGTTCGACCTGACCGTTCCGTTGGCCGATTTCGGCCTCGAAGAGGGTGACATGCTCTCGCTGCGCGCCGTCACCTTCGACAACAACACGCTGTCGGGACCCAGCTACACCACCTCGGAGACACGGGTCCTGCGCGTCGCGACCTCTTCGGAGTACGACTCGCTCGCGATCGAGGGCGCTCCACCGCCGAACGATACCCTCTTCCTCACCCTCCGCTACATCATCCAGCTCACCGAGGAGATCGACGCCGAGAAGAACACGATGGACCGCGACCTCTTCGTGGATTCGGCGCAGACCATCGGGATGCAGCTCCGCCGCGTCATCCGCACCGTCGAACAGATGCAGATAGAGTGGACGATGGAGGGAGTGTTCGACCCCAATCCCCTCCTGGCCGAGGCGCATGAAGCGCTGTGGGAAGGCGCGCGCGCCCTCTACATCGCGGAGACGGGGGAGGCGCTGCCGCCGCTCTGGGCCGCCCTCGCGCTGCTCGAGGAGTTCGCGCTGGCGGAACGCTACTACTTCCGGGGCCAGCCGCCCGAACTGATCGTCAACCTGGGACGGGTGCGACTGCAGGGTAACGACACCGGATACGCCGCACCCCGGATCCGAAGACCGGTATCCGACGAGAAGCGGCAGGAAATGCTGCGGCACTACACAAGGTCCATGCAGTTCCTCGAGGCCGCGCCCGACAGCGCCCTGAACACGCTCATGCTCATGCAGGTCGATGCGCTGCGCGAATATCCCGACCTCGCCTCGCTCCTCGGAGAAGCGATCGACGCCATCCGGGACGGCGAAGACGCATCCGCCCCGCTGGCGGAGGTACGCCGTTATCTGGAGGGAGAGACGATCGTCAGACGAACGCTCACAACCTGGAGCGCGATGTGGCCGAGACGTTGAATGAGCTGGCCGGGGTGACCCACCCCTGCGCCAGAGAGGGAGACATCGCCCGCCCGCTCGACCCGCCCCTCCCCACCCGGGAGTTCCGCTGGACTTCCGTGCAGTACGAGGTGGGTGACTGGGAGAGTGGCCTGGGCATGGTGGCCAACCTGATCGACACGATCGCCCGCTATACGGTCCTTCCGGTGGCGCCGCGGGGAAGCATCGTCCCCCTCGGCAGCCGGCAGATCTTCGAGCACCCCTTCATCTGGTTTACGGGTCACTTCCCGCTTGCCTTCACCGAGCAGGAGCGAACCAACCTGCGGGACTACGTCGACCGGGGGGGGTTCATCGTCATGGACGACCACAACCACGACATCGACGGGGAGTTCCACAAGACCGCCCACGAGGAGATCGCCGCGGTCTTCGGCCCGGACGCCCTCCAGGAGATCCCCAACGACCACGCGATCTACACGAAATTCTTCGAATTCGACCGGGGTCCGCCCGCCACGTCGCACGAACTCAACGGGTGGGGCGACAACCTGCTGCACCGCCACCTCTACGGCGTCTTCCGCGACGACCGCATCGGACTCCTCTACAGCAGCAAGGACTACACCTCGGAGTGGTCCTTCGGCCCCGACACCAAGCGGTTCATCGCGGTGGATCCGACGCGGTTCGGGGTGAACCTGGTCGTCTATGCGCTCACCACCTGACCGCCCGGCTGGCGGGCCCGGTGCCCCACCGCGCCCCCGCACCGAACGCGCGCGCGGCGCCGAAACTCTCATCCGCCGACGGCACCGCCTCCGCATCCTGCTGGAACACTCCGCGCGCATGGGCGCGCTGGCACTCATCGCGCTCCTCATAGGACACGCTCTCTACGCACTTCGCGCCCGCCCCTCCCTGCGAGCCGAGGGTCCCGAAGTGGGGGAAGCGCTCGCCCGGTGGACCACCAATGTGAACCCGCGGCGTGTCCACGTGGCGATCGACTCGGTTCCGGCGCCGAGCGTGCGCGACTGGATCGCGGCCTTCCCCGGGGCGGGCACGGAGGCGGGCTGGAATGGTGGGATCCCAGCGCCCAGCGCGGTCAGCGTGGAGCCGGTCGCGGATCCGCAGAAGCCTTCCCGGATCTGGGTGGCGACCTCGCCTGGTGCGCGGGTCGTGTTGAGCGACGAACTCGGCACCGTTGACAGCGCTTCCGTGGATGGCCACGGCGCGGTCTTCGTCCTCCCCCGGCAGGAGGGCCGGATCCGCGCGACGCTCGACGGACAGGGACTCGCCAGCAACGACCTGCGCGACTCCGTCTCGATCAAGTCGGCACTGGTCGTGGGAGTGGCTGGATGGGAAGGGAAGTTCATCGCCGCGGCGCTCGAGGAGCGCGGCTGGGAGGTCGATGCACGCTTCGCCGTGGCTCCCAGCGGGGACGTGGAACAGGGACCCGGGCAGATCCGTCTCGACACTGCGCGCTACTCCTTCGTGGTGGCGATGGACTCGGTGATCAGGCGCTATGCCGACCAGCTGCCGCGCTACGTGAGGCAGGGCGGCGGCCTCATCGTCGTGGGAGAAGCGTCCTCCGTTCCCGGACTCGGATCGCTCCTGCCCGCGCGCTGGGGAATCCCCACCCGTCCCGTCGACTTCCGTCCCGAGACCGCCGACGATCCCCGCAGATCCTTCGCCCTCGGCGACCTATACAACCTCAAGCGCGACGCCATCGCGCTGGAGATGCGTGACGACGACGTCGCCATCGCCGGCTGGCGGGTCGGAAACGGCCGCGTCATTCAGATCGGCTACCTCGACACCTGGCGCTGGCGGATGGCCGGCCTGGACGACGACGCGGTGGAGAGTCACCGCCTGTGGTGGGCGGCGCTGGCCAGCGGCGTGGCGTATGCACCCCGCTTCGATCGCGCCGTGACCGACGAGGTGGAGCCCACACCGCGCGCTACACTGATCGAGACGATCGGCGCACCCGCACCCGCCCAGCTCGAACTCGCGAGCATCCTGGACGACCCGCGGCTGCTCCCCCTCCTGTTCGGGATTCTGATCGGCCTGCTATTCCTGGAGTGGATGTCGAGGAGGCTGCGGGGGGCCGGATAGCGGCTCACCGCGCCAGGGCCGCCCGATCCTGTCGAAACACATTGCCCGGTGGGGACGCCCGGGTGGCGCGCCATCCAGAGCATGAAGCAGAGGACCCAGCTCGATTTCCAGATGCAGAACCTCGCACTCTGGTTCGGGACTGCGGCGGGCCTCGCCGTCACCTACCCGATTCTGACCGACGACGCCATCGGCATGGTGCTGCTCTTGTGGCTGGTGGCGGCGATGGTGGGCGGACTGATCATCAAGTTCGGGCGACGAGAAGAGGGGCCGGAGGCAGAATAGGGAGGCCGGGCGGGAGCCTGTCTCCGTTTCGCCCCCGGTTCGTGTCCATCGCCTGGTGAAGGCGGCGCAGGTCATCGGACGGCGGCCGAGTCTTCTCCCCGGCAGAGAGCCGGGTGGCTGCCGGGGGCTCAGGAGCAGACGGGCTGCCGCTCCCGAAGCGGTGACTGTTCCGCGCCGCTTGCAGACGCTCGCTCCTCCGTTGCGCCGGCCACAAGGACCCGGCAGGTCTCCAACGGCCCGGGGCTGTCGCCATTCCGCGCGAACCCCTGCAACCATCCCGCCGTGGGCCCTACGCGCGCCGACCAGCCCCCGTTCGCGGGCTCCAGCGTGAGTTCGAAGAATTCCGGCAGGTCGTAGTCGGAAAGTGCGAACGGCTGCGAAGCCCGGAAGATCCTCGACACCGGTCGTGTACCCCCCGTGCTCGTCCCTGTACCGGTCCCGGCGATCAGCGCCTCGAGGGCCTCAGAGTCGACATCGAGTCCTCCTTCGGTGTGCCAGTGGAAGGCCTTTGTGAGGTTCGGGCTATGAGCCGCCCGATCCTGTTGCGGTGTTGTTTCGCGACTGCGGACAGACCGGCTGCCGCTCCTGCAATGCCGTCCTGGTGTCGGAAGCCTTCCCCATCCACCCCTCCGGCACGGTCCCCACAAACACCAGGCACGCGGAGGCCAGACCCTTGTCCGGGGGTTCCGGGTACCCCTGCCAACCCCCCGTCATGCCCACCCGAGCCGCCCAGCCCTCCCCGGTCACGACGAGCTCAAGCCCAAAGTACGAGGGCAGGCCGTGCACGGAGAGGCCGCCGAAGCCCGCGAGTTCCTCAACGCTGGGCGCACCCCCCCTGTTCCTCCCAATGCCGGTCCTGCGCGGCTACAATCGCCTCGAGCGCGCCAATCTGGCCCTGCTCATGACGCTCACGGCCCTCCCGGGTAAGCACGTAAACGGCTCCTGCGCTCACATGAATGCCATAGTGCGCTTCGAGCCATCTCCAGCATGCGTACGCAACGATATCAGTTGGGCGCGCCTTGCCGTAGTCGTCGGGATCGAGTTCTTCCGGGCTAACCTCGATCACCTCGTCGTCGAGGACCACGACCCATTGCAGCATTTCGGGACCGGCACCCGGCCGGCCAGTACACTTCATCTCGTCGGCAGAGAGCGCGGGGCCAATCACCGGCAGTTCACCGGAGGAAAGGAGTGCGCCCGGGGAAGCAAGCAGCATGGCAGCGACGGAAAGGAACATCATCGAGTCCCTCTTGGGTTGTCTCAACGGGTCAGCGGCCGCAAGAGCAGCAGCAAAACCCGTCCTTGTGAAGCGTCTCAGGAGCAGACCGGCTCCCGCTCCCGAAGCGCCGGCTGTCCCTCGCGCCTGGCCGACGCCCACCGCTCCGGTACGGGACCCGCAAAGGCCCGGCAGGTGAACCCTGGCCGGTAGTCCAGCTCCATCGACCAGTCCGCGGACGGTCCGACGCGAGCCACCCAGCCTCCGTCCCCGGTCTCCAGAGTGAGTTCGAAATACCCCGGCAAGTCGTAGTCGGAAAGGGCGAAGCCCGGCAGCTTCCCGACACTGGCGGCGTACTCCCCGTGCCCATCCCGGTGCCGTTCCTGGGCGGCGATCAGCGCCTCGAGGGCGCGGGTGCCGTTCGTCCGGGTGCGCTCGATATAGGCCTTGGTGTAGAACAGGACCCCGCCCTGCCAAACCTTGGCGCCGTAATACTTCTCCACCCAATTCCAGCACACGACCTCAACCAGCGACAGGCCGGGGACGTTTTCCGTGATATAGGCGCGATCAAACTTCGACGCCTCCTCACCCACGAATACTGCGTCGTCCAGGATTACGGCGATATCCGGCATGTCCGCGGCCGCCCCCCTCGCACCGCACTTGAGGACATCGGCAGCCGGCGCGGGCGTGCCCAGCGGCAGCCAACCGGCGGATGCCAGGAGTGTTGTGGCTATCAGAGTCGACATCGAGTCCTCCTTGGGGCATACCGGCGGAACCGGCGGTTGCGGCACTTTGCAATACATAATCCTACGACCGGACGCTACCAGTGTTACGATAGCGCGGGAGATGGCGGGCGCGCAAACAGAGCATCGTCGTTCGCCGGAGACGGCCGGCGGCCTGGAACCGGCCAACCCCTACGCCCGTACGGACCCGCATGAGTCTCGCCCTGAGCGCCCGGATCGCGCCGCGCCGCAGCTTCTGCTACGATGGACTCCCCGGCGTCTCCCGCGAGGCGCCCGGCCGTGCCGAAATCCCCAGGTGACTGGAGGTTCCATGCCTGATCTGCCGACGAGACTCACCCCCTCGCAGGTGTCACGCGTCTTGCAGCAGGCGGCGGAGATCGATGCCAGGGGCGACTCGCTGACCGTCGAAGAACTGCGCCGCATCGCGGACGAGGCGGGCATCGATCCCGACGCGACCAATCGGGCGCTGCAGCTGGTCCTGGTGGACGAAGACTCCGACCCGAAACTCGCGCCGGCGACATCGTCCGGAGTCCCGGTCAGGAAGGCGCCTTCCTTTTCACCCGCGCGGATGGCGACGGGCGGCGCGATCGGAATCGTCCTGGGTTTCTTTGGCGCTTTCGCCGTGTATCCGGGCCCCGTGTCCCCCGGATTTCCCGCCCTGGGCATCCTGGCCGGGTTGGGCCTCGTCGGGACCGTCGTCTACCTCATCGTGCGCACCGTCGACTGCATAAGGCGGCGTGCCCAGCTCGACTTCCAGCTTCAGAACTTCGCGGTCTGGTTCGGGACCGCGGTGGGAGCCATGGTCACAGACCTGTTTACCTTCGCTGACGATGAGATCGGGGTGGTCTTCATGATCTGGGTCATCACCTCGCTACTCGGCGGCCTCCTGGTGAGATTCGGGCCACGCGACGAGGAGGGCGACCCGTAGTCGCGGGGTCGCCCCCTATTCCCCGCGCCGGATTGGCAGCGTCATGCAGGTCGGTCCGCCCTCGCAGGGGATGCACAGCGCATCCGCGTCAAAGCAGGTGACCTCGCAGCCCGCGTCCCGCATGAGCCGCAGCGTCTTCGGGAACCCGCCCACCGCGATGCATCGCCGCGGGGCGGTGGCCAGCACGTTCAGGTTCATCCCGCTCGATGCCTCGAACTCCTCGTCGCCCGCCTCCAGGCACCGGATCCCCCGCCCCCGCATGAGGTCCAGAAGGGCGACCGGGAGGAGCCGCGGATAGACCAGTGCCAGATCGCGGTCGAGCGGGCTGACGACCGACAGCAGGTGCAGGCAGGCGGCGCTTCCGTTCCACACCGGCAGGTCGAATAAAAGTACCCGGACGCCAAGGGGAACCAGCAGATCCCGCAGCTGGTCGATTCCCGCCTGATTCGTCCGAAAGGTCCGCCCGACCGCCAGCGTGCCCTGGTCCAGCCAGAGCAGGTCTCCGCCTTCAGCAACGCCCGGCGCCTCGATGGCCCCGATGACCGGCACCTCCATCCGCGGGTAGAGGGCCGCGTGCAGCGCGACCTCCGGGCGGCGCAGCACCTTGCCGGGGCGGAGCAGGATCGCGCCGCGCGGCGTCATGAACGAGGGATCGAAGACGAAGATCGAATCGGCGAGACCATCGTCCCGCTCCGGGATCCACTCGATCTGCGCGCCCGACTCGGCCACGCTCGCGGCGAACCGGTCGTACTGGCGCTGCATCCGACCGGCATCGACCGGCCCCGCGTAGTGCCAGACCGCCGGATCCGCCTCACACATCGCCCGCCCGGGACGCCGCATCGCGACCCGCCTGAGCGGGGCTACCATGTTTGCCACCCCGAAGCCACCACGTCGGCCGGTCGTGCGGTCCGGGCCGCCAGTCATTCGGTCAGGCCTGCCGGTCATGCGCTCAAGGCTAGCGCCACCGGCGGCTTGTTCGCCAACGTTCCCCCATGTCCTTCTTCTCCTCATACCCGCGAGCGCCGCCTGTGGGCCTACGCGCTGGTCGTGGTCTTCGCCATCTACTCTACCCTCGGGCTCGCGCGGACGCTGGCAGAGCAGCTGGGAGACGCCGGCCTGGGCGTCTGGCTCTTCCTCATCGCCTGCATCATGGTTCTGGTGGCCGTCGTCACGCAGGGACTGACGACCCGGCCCAGCGTGGCCGAGTGGGGGGTGGCGATGGGGATCGCCGCCGCCTACCTGCTGGTGTTCGTAAGGATGGCGATACCGACCGAGCGCTCGCATCTGATCGAGTACGGGGTGGTGGCCGTGTGCATCTACGAGGCGCTCCGGGAGCGGGCCGGCCAGGGGCGCCGCGTGCCCGTGCCGGTGCTTCTCACCGTCCTTCTGACCGGACTCCTGGGCGTGCTTGACGAGTTTCTTCAGATCCTGGTGCCCGGCCGGACGTTCGACCCGGTGGACATGTTGTTCAATGTGCTGGCCGGCGTGATGGCGGTCACCGCATCCGCCGCGCTCGCCGGGGCGAGACGGTGGACATCGACTCGGCGTCGCCGTTCAGGCAAAGCGGACACGCACTCTCTTTCTCGGCGGCGACGATCCTCGTGACTTCGCGGTGCCAGTCCTCGCCGTATTGCTCGGCGAGCCGGTTCCGGGCGCGGTCGCTCCCCCTGGACCGCAGCCGCGCGATCTCGTCGGGCGAGCGTTCCTCCTCGGACACCAGCCGCGGACCCGCCGCCGTCACCCGGAACCTTCGGAATGTCACGGGCCCGTCGTAGAAGGCCAGCCGGGAGAGCGGCAGGCTGTACCTGTAGACGACGACCTCTTCGTGGTCCGAAGTCCGGCCCGTGATCACATCCATCGTCAGTCGGTCGGGATCCGCCGCAGGGGGGACGTACTCGTCGAGTGAACCCGCCTCGGGACCGATGAGACGTGCCAGGGTGCGCACATGCTCGCTGCTCCCCATCATGCTCCTGCCAAATGCGATCAACATCGTAGGCTCCTTTCCGTAACCGACCATCAACCTTCTTTCGTCCTGGCTCTCGATTGACTCCGGCGGGACGCCTCGCGCTTGCCCCTTGCATCCCGCTGCTGGGTGCGCCCCCGCTACTGCATGGCTGATAACCCCGGTGCCGCAGCGGTGTTCCCGCCGGTTCCGCGACGGTGTTCCCGCTGTTCCGCGACGTGGCCGATCGGACAGTGCGGTGTGGGCGATGGGTACCCCGAGCACGTCGTCACCGACCCGTCCGCCACTGGCGCGTCTGCCCAACGGTTCCACATCCTCTACCTGTCCCCAAATCCGGCCCCAACCCACGAACCGCACCTGGAACCCGACAATGGACTTCCCCCAGGGGATGTTGACTCCCAGCCCCGCCCCCGCGGCCCTGTTCACCGCCCTGATCCTCCTCTCCACCACCGCCTGCGGCGCACCCGCCGACTCGGCCCCACCCGGCGGCGAGGCGGCGGGCACAGCCGCCACCGTTTTTCCCCCGACCAACCGCCCGGACGTGCGCGGGATCTCGGGCGCGGTCTCCGCGGGACACCCCCTCGCCGCCGCGGCGGGCCACGAGGTGCTGCGCCGGGGTGGCAAGGCGATGGGGCCCGGCAGTACGGCCTACCTGCACGCCCTCATCGAGATGAAGAAGCTCGCCTTCGCGGACCGCGACCAGTGGGCGGCGGACCCCGAGTTCACCGACATTCCCCTGGCCGACCTGCTCGACCCCGCGTACCTGGCCCAGCGGGCCGCCATGGTCGACCCGAACACCGCGGCCGAGTCACGGGAACCTGGCGTGCGGGCGCAGATGACCGCCGGTTCCCGGACTCCCGGGGCCCCGACGCGCATCGCCGACGCCACCGACGAGGACCCCCCCGACGACTCCGGCGACACCGTCTACCTGACCGCGGTGGACCGGTGGGGAAACGCCGTCAGCTGGATTCAGAGCCTCTTCGCCGGATTCGGCTCCGGTCTGCTCGAGCCCGAAACGGGCGTCGTGCTGCACAATCGCGGGGCCCTATTCAACCTGGAACCGGGGCATCCGAACATCATCGCGCCCGGCAAGCGGCCCTACCACACCCTCACCCCCATGATGGCGCTGAACGCCGACGGGAGCTTCGCCTTCACCCTCGGCACGCCCGGCGGGGACAGCCAGCCGCAGAGCCTGTTGCAGATCGTCAGCAACCTGGTCCACTTCGGCATGACGCCCCAGGCCGCTATTGAAGCGCCCCGTTTCCGCAGTTACAATGGGCTGCGGGTCGCCTTCGAGGACCGCTTCCCGGCTGTCGCCCTCGGCGAACTGATGAAGCTTGGCCACGAGGTGGACGTAGTACATGGATGGCGGCAACCTTCGGCGGCGCGCAGATGATCCTCCGCGACCGCGACGGCACGCTCACCGCGGCCTCGGATCCGCGGCGCGAGGCCTATGCAATCGCCTGGTGACCCGCCGGGCTGGAATACCTTCCGGGCCCCATCCTCGTCCTAGTGTTTGAAAGGATATGCAGTGCCCCTCTTGATGCGAGGCAAGTCGCCATGAAGATGAAACGAGCCGCGAAGTGGCTATCCCTCCTCTCCATCTGCGCCGTGGCCGCCTGCGGCTTCGACTTCTCCCAGCTTATCGACAACCTCGGCGGGAACGCTGCGTCTGGAGAGTTTCGCGACATCGTCGCAGACCATCCCAGAGGCGCCCTGCTGGAAGACACCCAGGTGGACCAATTGATCGTGCGGCTGGACTCGCTGCTGAATTCCTCCGCGCCCGAGCCGCTCACCAGGAGTGAGGCCGCACGCTATATCGGCGGCCTTCGCTGGGCGCTCCGGCAAGGACAGGTAACCGGGGAACAGGTCGTAAGCGTCAGCGCCTACCTGGATGAACTCAAGGCGGAACATCCGGGCGCCGCCGAGATGATCGACAAGCAGCGGGGCCTGGTGTCGCTCACGCCGGGCGCCGTCGCGCAGAACATCGTGGGCACCGACACCGAGGGCGTGGAGTTCGAACTCGAGGACTATCGGGGCAACATCGTCGTGGTGGTCTTCTCCGGGGAGTGGTGCGGCCCCTGCCGCGCCGAGTACCCCTACCAGAAGAAGCTGATGGAGACGTACAAGGACGAGAGGGTCGTCCTGCTCGGGGTCAACAGCGACCGGCAACTGGAGACGATCCGGGAAGCGAAGGCCAGCGGGGCAGCGCCGGGATACCGCACCTGGTGGGACGGCTCCACCAACGGCCCCATTTCTAACGCGTGGGACATCTGGAAGTGGCCGAGCACCTTCATCCTGGACGCAGACGGCGCCGTCCGCTTCGTGGACAAGCGCCAGGACGCGATGATCGAAGCGGTGGGCGAGCTGCTGGAGGAGCAGCGCGCCGGGGATTCGACGTGAGGGGGCGTTTGCGGAAACGGGCACCCTGGTGCTGCATGCTGATCCCGTTGGGGACCGCGTGCACCGCAGGGAGTGGAACCGAGGGTCTTAGGGTCGACGTACCCCCTGCCGCGGTTCGGGATTCCGGCGATCAGCCGGGCGAAACGCGCATCCGGCTTTCCGGAGCCGCGTTGACAATCCGCGGGCCCATTGACCGGGACTTGCCAAAGCATCCGCCGGAGAGCCTGCTGCCGGGCAAAGTCGCGCCGAACATCGAGGGCAAGGACACCGACGGGGTCGAGTTCGAACTCGAGGACTATCGCGGCAACATCGTCGTCCTGATCTTCTCGGGCGAGTGGTGCGGGCCATGCCGCGAGGAGTATCCCTATCAGCGCCAGATGCTCGAGCGCTACCGGGACCGGAATGTCGTACTGCTCGGTGTGAACAGCGACACGGAACTCGAAACGATCCAGAAGGCCAAGGAGCGCGAAGGGCTGCACTTCCGAACCTGGTGGGACGAATCGCCCTGGGGCCCCATCAACCAGGCATGGGTTCGGGCGTGGCCGGCGGTGTTCATCCTGGACGAGGACGGCGTCATTCGCCACGTTGACAAGCAGAAGGAAGAGATGATCGAAGCGGTGGACGAATTGCTCGCGAAGCGACCCCGCCTCATCGGGGAACGCTGAAGGACGCTACCCGGGCCCGCGCGCCGCTTTTCGCTGGCGAATCCCTTGCCGCAACGCCATCTTGAATTGACCGGCGGCGCCGTGCCATAGCGGAATCACCTGGAACGTGCGGGGCTGGCCCTCCATCTTCGCATGGCCCGCTTCGAGGCGGAGACCGACACGGAACGCGACACGGACGACTAGCATCAGGGAGTTTCAACCATGCGCAAGCCACTGGCGATTGCCGGCGCGATCATCGTTTCATTCACCGTCGGGATTCTGATCTCGGTCAGCGGATCGACTCCGGGCAACGACGGCGCCCATCCCCCCATCGACCTGCCCGCGGCCGCGACGCAGACGTGGTTTCCGCTCCTCGGCGACTACGACACCGGCGGCGAGCCCCTCGACGACGAACGCTTCGAGGCGCTGATGGCCGCGCTCGACGAGGCGATGACCGCCGAAAAAACCCTCGCCGACCTCGGGCGCGAAGCCGATGTCCACCTTTGGAGCCTCTTCCGGCGGCTCGCGGTCCCCACAGTCACCGACGAGCAGAAGGAACAGGTGTCCGCCTACCTTACGGAGCTGGGCGAGCGCCACCCGGACCACGCCGACGCAATCACGGCCAACGCGAGACACATCGACCGGTACGCGGTGCCTTCCACGGATCCGCCTCCGATGTCCTCGGCGATCGTGAACTACACCTACCAGGATTGGTTCAACCCCGGCGGCAAGCCGTTCTCGGACGCGCAGGTGGATGGACTGATCGGCGCGGTGGCCACGGCGCTCGAGATCCCGGAAGCGGCGAACGACTTCGAAAAGGAGTCCAGGACGCACTTCTCGCTGTTCGCCAACCGCTTGCAGGCCGGGGTGGTCAGCGACGAGCAGCACGCACGCATCGTCGACTTTTTCAGCGAGTTGAAGGCGAGTCATCCCGACGCCGCCGAGGCGATCGGGCGGGCGCTGCTCAGGGTGGAGAGCTTCACCCCGGGACGCGTGGCCCCGAACATCGTCGGGAAGGACACCGAGGGGGTCGAGTTCGCGCTGGAGGACTACCGGGGCAACATCGTCGTCCTGATCTTCTCCGGGGAGTGGTGCGGGCCCTGCATCGGCGAGTATCCGTACCACCACTTCATTCTTGAGCAGTACAAGGACGAGCCGCTCGTGCTCCTGGGAGTCAACAGCGACGGCAACGTGGAAACGATCCGCGAAGCGAAGGCCAGTGGGAAAGCGCCGGGATACCGCACGTGGTGGGACGGTCACGCCGAAGTGTCAACCAGCGGACCGATCGCGACTGACTGGGGTGTGACGGGCTGGCCCGCGATCTACGTCATCGACGAAGAGGGCGTGATTCGCCACGTCCGGAACACGCGCGGCGGCCAACTGATCGCGACGGTGGGCAGGATGCTCATGGACTTGCGCATGCGGGGATACGAGGGCCCGACCGGGCCGGTTCCGATGACGCCCGCGGTCTCCGCCCCCACGACCGACGACGGTGACGGCAGCAAGTAGCCGGGTAGACCGGCCCCTACTTCAGCTCCACCAGCTGCTCCGGATCCACGCGCACCACGATGTAGGTGATCGTCTCGGTGACTTCGCTGAACCCGTGCGGCGAGCCCGCCGGGATGATCAGCATGTCGCCCGCGCCGATGTCGCGGCTCTCGCCGCCCTCGATGCCGCCCACCGAACTCGGCCCGGTGAGCGTGCGCACCGTCGCCCCGTCCGGGTCCAGAGCCCGCCCGTTGGTGAGCTCGCCACCCGTCACCAGCGTCCCCTGCCCCGAGACCACGTAGTACACCTCGGTCTGGTTGTGGTGCTGGATCGCGCCGAGGGTCCGGCTGGGGGGCCGCTGCACGACGCCGACGCCGACGTTGTGCCCGCCCGCGTCGATGTGCCGGATCTGCTGATCGCTGACCCTGCCGGCCGGGGCGCTATCGATCGTAGCCAGGATGTCGGCGGCGGACATGTAGGTGGCTGGGGGGTCCTGGGAGGTCGTCGCGCCAGCAACCCACCCGATCGAGAACAGTGCGGCTGCGAGGCCGATTGAGAGCAGTCTGCGCATTTCCAGGCTCCTTCGTGACGGGTTGCAGAACGAGCGGGCCGGGGTTTCGTCACGGGCACCCCCGCTCCATCTTGAACCAAACTGGGCACAACACGACGACCCGCACCAGACCGGCAACCCGAGGACGAGAACGAATGAACGACCTGCGTACCTGCATCACCCTACTCTCCATCGCGCTGATCGCGGCCTGTGGCGGACGCGCGACGACGAACGTTGCGCCAGCCGCTCCCGGTGCCCAGGCAGGGGAAGCTGCGGGCCCCGGCGACCGCGCAGGCCCCGGCGGTGCCGGCGACGAAGGGACCAGCTACGCCGACCTCATCGAGGGCGCCGAGTCCGACGACGGCATCTTCACCGTGCACCACAAGGACGACGACTACCTCTTCGAGATCCCCGACTCGCTGCTGGGCCGCGACATGCTGTTGATCAGCCGCATCGCCGGGAAGATGGACGGGCTGGGTGGATTCGCACCCGCCGGGGTGGCCGCAAATCGCCAGATGATCCGCTTCGAGCGGCGCGGCGAACAGATCATGCTGCGCAAGCACTCCGGTGTGGCCGTCGCCGACGACACTCTGGCCATCGCGGCGTCGGTGCAGGCAAACTACTTCGCGCCGATCCTCGCGTCGTGGGACATCGAGGCGCGCGGGGCGGACTCGACCAGCTCCGTGATCGACGTCACCGCCTTCTTCGGGGGCGACACGCCGCACATCTCCGGCCTCAGCCCCGCGCAGCGCCGCACCTACGGCGTGCGCCGGCTCGACGCCAACCGGAGCTTCATCAGCCGCGTGCGGAGCTACCCGCTCAACGTGAACGTGAGGCATACGCTCACCTACGACGCGTCGTCCCCGCCCACCGACGAGCGCGCCAACACGGTGTCGCTGGAGATGAACCAGTCGCTGGTGCTCCTGCCGAAAGAGCCTATGCGTCCCCGCTACGCGGATCCGCGCGTCGGCTACTTCAGCGTGAGCCGCATCAACTACGGCCTCGACGAGCAGAAGGCGGCCTCCGAGACCTTCATCCGCCGCTGGCGCCTGGAGCCGTCCGACCCGGAGGCGTACGCGCGCGGCGAGGTGGTCGACCCCGTCACGCCGATCACCTACTACGTCGATCCCGCCACCCCCGAGCGCTACGTGGGCGCGGTCAGGCGCGGGATCGAGAACTGGCAGGCCGCCTTCGAGACCGCGGGCTTCAGCAACGCGATCGTCGCGCTGGAGGCCCCGTCGAAGGAGGAGGATCCTGACTGGGATCCCGAGGATGTGCGCTTTTCGGTCGCGCGCTGGTCGGCGAGCGAGACCCGCAACGCGCAGGGGCCGAGCACCTCGGATCCGCGTACCGGCGAGATCATCGAGTCGGACATCGTCTGGTATCACAACCACATGCGGTCCTACCGGAACTGGATGATGGTGCAGACCGGCGCCGCCAACCCGGACGCCCGCCAGCTCCCGCTGACCGACGAGCTGATGGAAGAGGCGATGGAGCAGGTCATCACCCATGAAATCGGCCACGCGATCGGGCTGCCGCACAACATGGTGGCCAGCTCGTCGTACCCGGTGGATTCGCTGCGCTCGCAGACCTTCGCGAGCAAGATGGGGGTCGCCCCGACAATTATGGACTACGCGCGCCAGAACTACATCGCGCAGCCCGAGGACGGGCTCGAGCCGAAGGACTTCCTGCGCCGCATCGGCGTGTACGACCACTATTCGGTGAACTGGGGGTACCGGGTGCTGCCCGACGCTGAAACGCCCGAGGACGAGATCCCCACGCTGAACCAGTGGATCGTGGACCGCGCGCACGACCGCATGTACAAGTTCCTGCCGGGCGGGCTCGGGGTGACCGATCCGCGCGCGCAGACCGAGGACATGGGCGACGACATGGTGCGCGCCAACCAGTACGGGATGGCCAACCTGCGCCGCATCGTGCCCAACCTGGTCGAGTGGACGACCCGGCCCGGCGAGGACTACACCGACCTGGCCGAGATCTACGGGGAGGCGGTCAGCCAGTGGTCGCGGTATGTGCGCCACGTAGTGACGATCGTCGGGGGCGTGCACGTCGACCTCAAGACCGCCGACCAGGACGGGGCGGTCTTCGACGGCGTCCCGCGCGACCGGCAGAAGCGTGCCATGGCGTGGCTCGCGCAGGAGGCCTTCGCCGCGCCCACCTGGCTGAACGATCCCGAGATCCTCGAACGCATCGGCCCGACCGGAGCCAGCGTGGCGAACATATCCAGGCTGCAGGGCTCGGTCCTCAACCAGCTGCTCTCGACCACCCGCATGTCGGCGCTGGCCGAGCTGGAGGTGACCGAGCCGGAGGACGCCTACCCCCTGGCCGAGTTTCTGGACGATGCGCGCGCCGCGGTCTGGGAGGATCTCGCGCGCGTCACGGAGGTCGGCCCCTACCGGCGGGCCCTCCAGCGGGCGTACCTTGAGCGCATGGGATCCCTGATGGAGGACCAGGCAGCGACGCTCGGCCCCTTCCAGCCCGCCGGACAGAGCGTCACCACCTCCGACATCCGACCGCTGGTGCGGGAACAGCTGAGCACCCTCCGGGACGCCGTTTCGCGGCGGCTGAACCGCGGGATGGCACACCGGGTCACCGAAGCGCACCTGGAGGACGTGCTGGTTCGGATCGACGCGATATTGGATCCGGGTTCGGAGTAGCGGCGACGGATTCGGGCGGCAGCAGCAGCGCGCGCCTCGGACGCGCACCCCGGTCGGCTACCGGCGGCCTACCGGCAGTCGCCTTGCCTCGCCGCACGAAAACACACTATTGTGTTGGCAAAATGTGCCGCCCCTGCCCGTGTCCGCTGGGCATGTGCCGGCCGACCACTAGGATTCCCGCACCGGCGCAGCATGCGGACCCGCGCGGCACCTGCACGAGGGAGCAGTTGACATGTCCGAATCCGCCCGCAGAGCAACCCGGGGTGTGATCCTCGTCCTGGCGCTGGCCGCCATCGCAGCCGTTCTCCTGACGGGCTACGGCGGCAGCGCGGACGCCGTCACCGGGACCGGCGAGCCGGGCGACCCACGGATCGACCCGCGCGCCGTCGCGGTCCTCGAAGCCAGCGAGGCGTCCTTCGCGAACAGCCGGTCGCTCCAGGCCACCCACCACATGAACGCGATTTCGGACGGTGTCCACCGAATCGAGCGTACCGATCTGCGGCTCGCTCGCCCCAACCTCTTTCACATCACGACCAGAAGCAGCTATGCCTATGAGGGGCCGACCAGCCAGGACGACCCGACGCCCATGCGCAGGACGTCCTCGAGCAATCTCGTCCTGGCCTCCGACGGAGAGACGAAGTGGAGCGTAAGGACCATGGAGGGCGCACCGGCCTACTGCACCACCTCCGAGATGGGGCCCCCGAACAGGATGCGCGAGGTGGACAGCTTCAACACCATTCACTGGAGCTTCTTCGATCTCGGGCAGTGGCTCGTTCGCTCGGCAATACCCGGGCACTGGTCCACCAAATGGCGCTTGGAGGATCCCGGTCTCCGCTCCATCGAGTACATCGGGAAGAACGAGGTGGCCGGTGTCCCCGTGGATGTGGTGGAATGGCACTACAAGATCGCCTACAACTACCCCGAAGACGACCCGCTCTACAAGAGCCGGATCTTCATCGGCGAGGACGGGTTCACGCGCCTGATCAGGACCTATACCGAAGGTGAAGGCGGCAGCGTCTGGGCAACCGGCGACATGAAAGAGGCCGTCACCGAGATCCGTGAGGGGGGCGAGGCCGATCCGGCGGACTTCGCCTTCGCTCCGCCCGAAGACATCGACTGCCAGGCGGTCGATCCCGACCACGGGCTCTTCGACGACATGAAGAGCGTGCGCCGCCTGGTCGAATACAACGGAGTCACGCACCCCATCCTGCCCGACCCCAGCGGCGTGCTGGACGAGAGCGGCTTCGGCTACCTGTCGCTGCCGCAGGTGTACCAGGACTACAACGCCTACGACGGCAAGCACTACATCATCGATCCGGAAGGCAAAGTCGCCGGCGCGATCTCGAAGTACGGCATCTCCATCCCGATGATCCGGGAGGAGTTGAAGAAGTTCGGGATCGGGTAGTGGCGGCCAATCATATACAATACTATATAATCGAGAGAAGAATATGTCGAAAAGACTATCAGCCATGATGCTTGCCCTGGCGGTCACGGGGTCTGCGGCCCTACTCGCGGGAACACTTGCCTGCGGCTCGCCCGACTCGGAGGCGCCTGCCGCGGGTTCGCTCGCGTCGGAGTCCGCGTCGGAGTCGTCCGCGTCGGGGACGCCCGCTTCGGCAGCCCGGGCGGCGCCCGGGCCAGGCGGGGCCATGTCCCAGAATCCGGTGCACTGGACGGCGGAGATCGACGAGGAGAGCCTCGTGTCGGGAGCGAGAGTCACCGTGGACGTGAAGGCGACGATCGAACCCGGCTGGTACATCTACTCGATCACGCAGGGCGAGGGCGGCCCGGTGCCGAGCAGGATCTCGCTCGCCGCCGAGCAGCCGTTCACGCAAGCCGGCGAGGTCGAGGGTACGAAACCGACCGTGAAGTTCGACCAGAATTTCCTGATGGAAGTCGAGGTGCACGAGGGCAGCGTCGCCTACGAACTGCCGGTGCAGGTGGCGGCCGACGCCGGCCCCGACGTCAAGGAGATCCACGTCCGGGCGCGCTACCAGGCCTGCACGAACCGGGTCTGCCTGCCGGCGCAGACCGAGAAGATCGCACTCCCCGTGACGATCACGCCGGCGACGGAAGGCTGACGCGATGATCGACGGCGCCTTCTTCTGGCTCGCCATCTCCGCCGGGGCGTTTGCGCTCATCACGCCCTGCGTCTTCCCGATGATCCCCATCACGGCTTCCTACTTCGCCAAGCACGGGGGAAACAGCCGTCAGGTCGCGGTCAAGAACGCGGTCCTCTTCGGCGGGGGGATCATCGGCACGTTTACGCTGGTCGGACTCGCAACGTCAGTGCTGGTCGGCGCTGCCGGGATGAGTCGCTTCGCCGCCAGTCCGTGGGTCAACCTGGCGATTGCGGCCATGTTCATCGCCTTTGCCTTCAACTTCTTCGGCTTCTACGAGATCCGCATTCCCTCGGGCGTTCTCACCCGCCTGGACCGGGTCACGCGTGACCGCACATCCAGCGGCGGCGTGGGCGCGGTGCTCATGGGCGCCACCTTCGCGGTCACCACCTTCACCTGCACGGCCCCCTTCGTCGGCACGCTCCTGGTCCTCGCTTCGCAGGGACAGTGGCAGCAGCCCGTCGTGGGGCTCCTTCTCTTCTCGACCACCTTCGCCGTGCCGTTCTTCTTCCTGGCCCTCGCGCCCACCGTGCTGGCGAAGCTGCCGCGCTCCGGCGGGTGGCTGAATTCGGTCAAGATCGTGATCGGCCTGATCGAAGTCGGCGCGGCGCTCAAGTTCGTCTCGAATGCAGATCTCGTGCTGGGCTGGGGCATCTTCTCCCGGCAGGTGGTCCTGGTGTCCTGGGCGGTGCTATGCGGGGTGATCGCGCTGTACCTCCTCGGCAAACACCTGCCCGTCGGGTTCGCGCGCGCCGGCGCATCCGCCGATGCCACCCCCACGCCCACCGGAGCGACCCCCGCCCGGGCCACGATTCTCGCGTGGCTTCCCCACCCCATCGCCGCCTCCCTGGCCGCCGGCTTCACCGTCTTCGGGATCTGGCTCGGCCTCGGGCTCGATGGCCGCCCTCTCGGCGAGGTGGAACCGTTCCTGCCGCCTCGCTTCGAGGACACGCCCGCCGGCGCCCTGGCCATGGCCCAGCGTGGCGAGGAGCGCGAGGGACTGCACTGGTACCAGAACGATCTCGACGGGGCGCTCGCAGCCGCACGCGAAGGCGGCAACCGCGTCTTCATCGACTTTACCGGCTACACCTGCACCAACTGCCGCTGGATGGAGTCCAACATGTTCACCATCCCCGAAGTGGCCGAGCAGCTGGAGCGCTTCGTCCTGGCGCGCCTCTTCACCGACGGCGAAGGCGAGGTCTATGAGAATCAGATGGATTACCAGAGGGAGACGTTCGGCACCATCGCGCTTCCCCTCTACGCCGTCCTGGACGGTGAAGGCAACACGATATCGACCTTCCTGGGGCTCACGCGCGACCGCAAGGAGTTCCTGGAGTTTCTGAGGGCGGCGCTGTAGGAGCGCCACCTCCCACAAGAAAGAGATTCTGATGCAGAAGTCAGTGGCAGTTACCGGCGCGCTCGTCGTCGCATTCGTGGTCGGGCTTTCGGCCCCCGGCATCTTCGGATGGACGGGAGCGAACGACGCGGACACGGACACGGACGATTCGCCATGGGCGCTCCCCGTCGCGGCCACCAAGGCGTGGTTCCCGCCGGTCAGCGACTATGAAACCGACGGCGAAGCCCTCGACGAAGAGAAGTTCGAGGCGCTGATGACCGCGCTCGACGAGGCGATGACCGCCGAAGAGACGCTGGCGGACTTCGACCGCGAGGCCGAGGTCCACCTCATGAACTTCGTTCGCCGGCTGGCCCCTTCCCTGGTCAGCGACGAGCAGAAGGAACGGATCCAGGCGCGTTTCGCGGCGCTCGCCGAGGAGCATCCGGATCACAGCCGACTGATCGAACAGAGGGCCCGGCTGATCGACGGCTACTCGAATGCGATGGGCTCGCTGCCGTCGCTCTCCGGCTCGCTGCTGATCTTCGGCGACGCCGACGAGTACGACACCGGAGGAGCCTTCTTCGAGGATGCGCAGCTGGACGGGATGCTGGCCCGCCTCGACGCGGCCATGAACATCCCAGCGACGCTCGCCAACTTCGAGCGCGAAGCGGGCACGCACTTCTGGCGCTTCGGCAACCGGCTGCAACAGGGACGGCTGACTCCGGAGCAGGTCGAGCGGGTCGCAGCCTTCTACGAGGGGGTCAAGGCCGAACACCCCGACGCCGCGGAGATGATCAACCAGCACAAGTTCGTCGCCGGCAACCTGACTCCCGGCAACGTCGCGCCCAACATCACCGGAACGGATACCGAGGGCGTCGAGTTCTCGCTCGAGGAATACCGCGGCAACATCGTGGCGCTGATCTTCACGGGTCAGTGGTGCGGGCCGTGCCGCGGCGAGTACCCCTTCCACCGTTTCGTGCTCGAGAACTACGGCGACCGGCCGATCGTCCTGCTCGGAATCAACAGCGACGCGAAGCTGGAGACGGCCCGGCAGGCCAAGATCGACGAGAATCTGCCCTACCGCACCTGGTGGGACGGCCACAGCCAGCCGGACGCCGACGTGGTGGCCGCCGAGGGCCCGATCGCGACGGCGTGGAACGTGACCGGGTGGCCTACGATCTACATCCTCGACGACGAGGGCGTCATCCGGTTCGTTGGCCGGCGCGGGGGCGAGTTCATCGCGGCGCTGGACGAATTGTACACCGAGATACGCATGAGGAGCTTCGACAGCACCCCGCGCGGTATCGTCATACCGGCCAGCCGGCCCCAACCTGCGCAAAAGGTAGGCTGATCCCCGCGAGGCGGATGTCCCGGCGAGGGAGTCAACCAGATACGAGAAGGAGCATCAACATGCGGCAGCCATTGGCGCTGGCGGTAGTGGGAGTGGTTGGAATCGGAATCGGGTTCGCCCTGTCCGGAGGGGTGGGCGGGTCGGAGGCGGCGGGAGAGGTACCGGGCGCCGATTTCCCGATGGCGATCCAGCAAGCCTGGTTCGCGCCGGTGAGCGACTATGACAACGGCGGCGAGCCCCTCGACGACGCGCGTTTCGACGCACTCATGTCGGCGCTCGACGACGCGCTCACCGCGGAGGAGACGCTGGCCGATTTCGAACGCGAGGCCGACATCCACCTGTGGAGCTTCACACGCCGCCTGGTGGTGCCGGAGGTTACCGGCGCGCAGATGGAGCGGATCGGGTCGTACCTGGACGACCTGGCCGAGCAGCATCCCGACCACGTCGACGTGATCGACTACCGGAGGGACTTTCTCCCGTCCTACGCCCCGTCCCGTCCCACCGCCCCACCCCTGACCCTCGATCTGCAGCTGTTCGGCGACACCGACCGGTACCCGAACAACGGTGAGCCCTTTTCGGACGCGCAGGTGGACGAATTGCTCGGCACCCTCGACGCCATCGTCAACCTCCCGGAGATTGCAGCCGACATCGAGGGAGAAGGCGCAGGCGAGATCGGACGGTTCGCCGGCCGCCTGCAGCGGGGGCAGGTCAGCGAGGATCAGGCTGCGCGAATCGACGCCTTCTTCGACGAGCTGGAGGCCGAGCACCCGGATGCCGCCGAATCCCTCGCGCGCCACCGTTTCCGTATCGAGAACCTGACCCCGGGCAGGGTCGCGCCCAACATCGTGGGCACGGACACCGAGGGCGTCGAGTTCGCGCTCGAGGATTACCGGGGCAAGGTCGTCGCCCTGATCTTCTCAGGGCAGTGGTGCGGCCCCTGCCGTGGGGAATACCCCTACCAGCGCGCCATGCTCGACATCTTCGACGAGGACGATGTCGCGCTGCTGGGCATCAACAGCGACGCCAGGCTGGAGACGATCGTGCAGGCCAAGGAGGACGAGGGCCTGGACTACCGGACCTGGTGGGACGGCCACAGCCAGCCGGACGCTGACGTGGTGGCCGCCGAGGGGCCGATCGCGACCGAGTGGGGCGTGAGGGGATGGCCGACGATCTACGTGCTCGACGATCAGGGAGTGATCCGGTTCGTCAACAAGCGCGGAGGCGCCCTGATCGACGCTGTCGACCAGCTCCTGAGAGACCAGCGGATGCGCGAGTACCAGGAGCGGACGGGAACGACGAATTCGACCACGCGTCCCGTGCGGGCGCTGATCGTTCCGGCCTCAGCCAGCAAGGAAGATCCACCTGACCTGTAGATGAGCGGGCCGGCGCCGGAAGCGCCGCCGCACCGAAGACCAGAAGAGCAACAGGAGGTAGCAGATGCGTAAGTCACTGCCAGTGATCGGCGCGGTCGTCGTCGCGTTCGGACTGGGATTCGTGCTGTCCGGAAGCATGAGCGCGCCCGCAGCGGACGAGGAGTGGGCATCGCCACTCGTCGATATCCCGGTCGCGTACCAGAAAATGTGGTTCCAGCCGGCCAGCGAGTACGACACCGAGGGTGAGCCGCTGGACGACGAGCGCTTCGACGGGCTCATGGCGGACCTCGACGTGGCCCTCACCGCCGAGGAGACCCTGGCGGACTTCGAAACGGAAGCGGATGCCCAACTCTGGGGCTTCATCCGCCGCCTGGCGATCCCCGAGGTCACCGAAGAGCAGAAGGAACGGGCCAAGGCATACCTCGAGGAAGTCGCCGAACGGCACCCGGACCACCGCTCGATGATCGAGCAGCGCGTGCAGATGCTCGATTCCTACGCCGCTTCGATGCCGTCCGCCCCGGACGCCACCATGACGCTCATGTTCTTTGGCGACGCCGAGGAATTCGATCTCGACGGAGGGCCCTTCGAGGACACGCATATCGACCACCTGCTCGGCACGATGGATGCCGTCCTCGGCTTGCCCGAGGTGGCCGCGGACATCGAAAACGAAGCCGGCATCGCCTTCTGGCGCTTCGGCAACCGCCTGCAACTGGGGCAGGTCAGTGCGGAGCAGACCGCGCGAATCGCGGCGTATCTGGAGGAACTCAAGGAGGACCACCCTGAAGCCGGGGAGTTCATAGACCGGCAGAGGTTCATCGTCGAACATCTGACCCCGGGCAACGTGGCGCCGAACATCGTGGGGACCGACACCGAGGGCGTCGAGTTCGCGCTCGAAGACTACCGCGGCAAGATCATCGCCCTGGTCTTCTCCGGGCAGTGGTGCGGGCCCTGTCGCGGGGAGTACCCGTACCAGCGCGCCATGCTCGACATCTACGACGAGGAGGACGTGGTGATCCTGGGCGTCAACAGCGACGCCGAGCTGCAGACGATCGTGGACGCGAAGATCGAGGAGGAGCTCCCCTACCGGACCTGGTGGGACGGTCACAGCCAGCCCGACGCCGACGTGGTGGCCGCCAAGGGGCCGATCGCGACCGAGTGGGGTGTGCGCGGGTGGCCGACGATCTACGTCATCGATGGGGAAGGTGTGATCCGGCACGTCAACAAGCGTGGCGGCGGGCTGATCGCGGCGGTCGACGCGCTGCTGATGGACAAGCGGATGGCCGAGTTCGAGGCGCAGCAGGCGGAGGCGGAGGACGAAGCGGAGACCGAGGACGGCGATGGCGAAGAAGACGGCGAGGCCGCCGAGGCGGTCGAGGCCATCGGCGGGAAAGGCTTGTAGGCGAGCATATGCGTCGGAATCTCACAACTATTGGTGCGGTGATCGTTGCGTTCGGGCTGGGCTTCGTCCTGTACGGAAGCACGGGCAGTTCCGACAGCAGCGACGGCAGCGTCTCGCCCGAACCGGACATCCCGGCCGCTGCCATGGGCTCCTGGTTCCCGCCCGCAGAGCAGTACGACAACGGAGGCGAACCGCTCTCCGAGGAGAGCTTCGACGAGCTCATGTCGGCGCTCGACGTCGCTATGACCGCCGACGAGACGCTGGAGGACTTCGATCGCGAGGCGGACTTCCATCTCTGGAACTTCATCCGCCGCCTCTCGGTCCCGGAGGTCTCCGAGGAGCAGCAGGAGCGGACCGCCGCCTACCTGGACGCCCTGGCCGAGGAGCACCCCGACAGCCGCGAGACGATCGAGCGTAAAGGGGACATGCTGACCTTCTACGCGGCCGCGATGCCGACGATGTCTCCCTTCGTCGGCTATGCGCTGTCGGCGCCCGGCGTGTACGAGCGCCCGGGCGAGGGCGAGCCGTTTACGGAGGCCCACATGGACCGGATGCTCGCGGGACTCGACGCCGTCCTGGCACTCCCCGAGGCGACCGCCGACTTCGAGCGCGGAGCCCGGGTTTCCCTGTTCAACTTCGCGTACTCCCTGCAGCGGACATCAATCGACGAGGAGCAGACGGCCCGGATGGTGACGCACCTGGAGGAACTCAAGGGTGCGTACCCCGGTGCCGCCGAGACGCTGGGGGAAGTGCAATTCATGGTCGAGCACCTGCTCCCCGGCCGGGTGGCCCCCAACATCACGGGCAAGGACACCGAGGGGGTCGAGTTCGCACTGGAGGACTACCGCGGCAACATCGTCGCCGTGATCTTCTCCGGGCAGTGGTGCGGGCCGTGCCGCGGAGAGTACCCCTACCAGCGCGCGATGCTGAAGCTGTTCGAGGACAGGGATGTCGCGCTGCTGGGCGTCAACAGCGACGCGAAGCTGGAGACGATCGTGGAGGCCAAGAAGGAGGAGGGACTCCACTACCGGACCTGGTGGGACGGCCACAGCCAGCCCGACGCCGAGGTCGTTGCCGCCGAGGGACCGATCGCGACCGAATGGGGCGTCTTCGGCTGGCCCACGATCTTCGTCCTGGACGAGGAGGGTGTGATCCGGCACGTGGACAAGCGCGGGGGCGCGCTGATCGAGGCGGTCGACAAGCTGCTGATGGAGAAGTCGAGGCGCGAGTACCGGGAGCAGGCGGAGGCGAAGGCTGCCGCGGAGACTGACGAGGCTGACTCTGAGACCGACAAGGCCACCTCCGAGGCCGACGAGGCCGCCGGCCGGCTATAGATACGTCGCCGGCGGCAGCCCGAAGATGTTGTCGATGAGCTCGCGCGCCTGAGGCGGCACGCCCTTCAGCGACGAGGGGATCCCCAGTGCGTTCGTCTCCTCCACCACGCGTTTGAGGACGAGCGCGCCGGTCAGATCGATCCGGCCCAGTCCCTCGAGGTGAATGATGACCTCGGAGACGCTGCCCGCGTCGGTAAGCCGGCTCATCAGCGCTTCCTCCAGGCGGGGCGCCGACGCGAACCAGAGGATTCCCATCACCTCCAGGTGCAGCACGTCACCCTCCATCCAGCTGTCGAATCCGGCCCGCCTCTCCTGCCACACGTGAATGGCGAGCGACAGGAGGATTCCGAGCAGCAGGGCCTGTTCGATCCGCGGGGCCAGCAACAGGCACAGCGCGAGGGTGAGCCAGACAACCAGAGCCTGGATCCGCGACAGCGTCCACACGTTCACCAGCATGCGGGGCTTCACCAGTCCCCCCACCGCCGCGATCACGATGCCGGCCAGTACTGCCTTCGGGAGCGACGAAAGCACGCCCGCGAAAGGCAGGAAGACGAGCACTGCGAGCCCGGTGATCGCCCCGGACCAGCGGGTACCCGCGCCCGAGAGGTGGTTCAGGCTGCTCCGTGACAGGGATCCGTCGACCGGCATGCCGCCGCAGACGCCGGACACCATGTTGGCGGCACCCTGGGCCAGGAACTCCCGGTCCGGGCTCCAGCGTGCGCGGTCCAGAGTCGCGAAGCTGCGGGCGATGGCGGTCGTCTCGGCAAAGCCCACCAGAGCGATGACCACGCCGGGGACGAAGAGGGCGGGCAGCATGATCCAGGGCAGCGCGAAGCTGACGGGCGGCAGCGAGCCCGGGATATCGCCCACGATCGGTCCGCGGTAGCTGGCCAGGACCGAGAAGAGCACCCCGCCGAGCACGGCGACCAGCGCGCCCGGAAAGAGGGGGTGGATCCGCCGGGCGAGCAGCGTGATCGCGACGGTGAGGACGGTGAGGCCGAGCGCGGCGAGGTTCCACGAAGGCGGGCTGCCAAGCACGTGCAGGGTGTTGCCGACGAGGCCGCTCTCGCCCGCGGCGGCCATTCCCAGCGTGGAGGGGAACTGCGAGAGAAGGATGAGAATGGCCGCCCCGGAGGTGAACCCCCGTACGACGGGCTGCGACATCAGGTAGGTGACCTTTCCGGCATGCATCGTGGCGATGGCCAGCCGGACGAGTCCCACGATGAGCGCCAGAAGCGCCGCCGCGCCGGTGTACTGGGGACTTCCTGGCGTGGCAATGGTCACGAGGGCGCCGTGGGTCAGCAGCGCGGTGAGGGCGACCGGGCCCGTCTGCAGATACGGGCACGACGCGAAGAGGCCCGCCGCCAGGATCGGCAGCGCCGAGGCATAGAGGCCGTGCACGGACGGGAGCCCCGCCAGCTCGGCGTAGGCCATGCTCTGGGGGATGATCAGGAGAGTGACGCTCAGGCCGGCGACCACATCGCGCCTGGTGACGCGGCGCCCGCTCCAGGCCTCGGCTCCGACGACGGGGCCTTCGCCCTGTGGACGGCGCCGCGGAGCAGGGCCGCTCATGGAGCGTCGGCCGTGGAGGGCACCGGCGCCTGCACCTCGGGCGCTGCATCTTGCTCCGCGGGCGCCGCAGTCCGCGCCTCGGATGCTGCAATCTGCACGGCGGATGTCGCAGTTTGCACTTCCGCCGCAAGGTCGCCGAGCAGGCGCGCGGTCACCGCCGCTCGCTTCGACCACCACTTCGCTATCGGCTCGGGACCTGCCCCGGCCACGCGCTTGCTCCACCCCTCGGCATGGCCAGCCAGCCATTTCAGCGCCGCGCCCGGATCCTGCGCGAAGAACGCATTCAGAACGTACCGCCGCTCCCCGGCGCGGCAGGCCAGTCCGGTCTCGTCCGCGAGGCGCATCAG
This sequence comes from Longimicrobiales bacterium, assembly GCA_965206305.1. Taxonomy (GTDB): domain Bacteria; phylum Gemmatimonadota; class Gemmatimonadetes; order Longimicrobiales; family Gaopeijiaceae; genus Bin94. The sequence goes on from CBDBJI010000004.1 coordinate 3,624,296, forward strand.
GTCGCCGCGCAGCAGGATCACGCCGGTGCGTGCCGGCGCCAGCAGCGCACTGATGAAGGCGGGCCCTCCTTCGCGGCGCGGGTCCGCCAGCTCCGGAGCGGAGCGCAACGCGGCAGGCAGGTAGTCCGGGAAAGCCATCTCGCGGTAGAGCCGGGCCAGTGAGTCGCGGAGCAGCGACGCCCACGCGTCGTAGAAGGCTACCCCACACCCTTCGAAACTGGCCAGGTAAGGCCCGGCCCACGACGCCAGGTGCTCCCAGACGAGCGTGTCTCGGGCCTGGGCGAGGAGGGCCTCGCGGGCGCCGTCGGACTCCCGCCGACGCCACTCGTCCACCGCAGCCAGCAACCCCAACAGGGACGCCAGATGGTCGGCAGTGGCATGTGCGCTCCGGCGCGGCCCACCCGGTTGGCCCAGCCCGAGTGCCCGCCGGAACCCGGCGATGCGGTCCCGCGCCTCACCTCCCATCATCCCCTCGGCCCCGAGGTAGACGGACGCGTACGGATACCGCTGCTGCGCAACCGCCCTGGCGTGCTCCGCCGCAGTCGGCGCCGCGGGCAGGCCGAGCGCCGCTGCGATATGTGCGTGCTCCGCCGCCGGGGGCTCGATCAGCGTGCCGAGCGCGCGGAAGATCTCCATTCAGGGAGCGTCGTCGGGTGTGCGCCCGGGTGGCCCTTCCGCACCGGCCGCGGCTCCGCCCGACCCGTTGGCTGCCCCGGTCGGCAGCTGGAACGCCGCTCGCTCGGGCCTCACCGGACGCAGCAGCCAGTGCGGCCGCCGGGTGCCGTCGGGAGAGTGCTGCGTGGCGGGGCGGGTCAGCGCCAGCCACTGTCGAAACGCCTCGCGGGATTTCGCGGTGTCGACCGAGATGTCGCCGTAGCCGTCGCCGGGACCGGCCTTAGTGACCCGCACGGCCTGGTGCCAGCAGTGTGACCCGGAAATCGGATCGGGCTGGACGGGGAAGGTCATGTTCTGGTGGACCCCCACGTCCGTCCACCAGATCCGCGCGGTGTCGGGATCGTCCGAACGGAACGGCCCCGTGCCCTTCTTCCGCTCGATCCCCCAGCCGCTTCCCTCGTGATGCAGCGCGACCGTCGCCGTGTTCTGGCGGGGGCCATCGCCCGTCTTCCAGCGCCCCATGTGGTGCGAGCACGCCACCACCCCGGGATGGATGCCCTCCGTCACCCACGCCTTCACCACGAAGTGCCCGATCTGCGTCTCGACCCTGACCAGGTCCCCGGTCCCCACCTCGATCCGCGCGGCGTCTTTCGGGTGCAGCCAGAGCGGGTTCGTGTGCGCGATCTCGTTCAGCCATTTGGCGTTCGCGCTGCGGGTGTGGATCTGCACCGGCAGCCGGAAGGTCGAGATCAGGCACATCTGATCGGCATCGATGTTCCTCCGGTGCACATGGCTCCGCACGTAGCCCGGCACGGCCAGCTCCGGCCATCCCCACGCGGCCAGCGTCCCGGACCAGAATTCGAGCCGCCCCGACGGCGTCGGAAAACCCCGCCGCACCACCCCACCCACCTCCACCCCCACCCACCGCCGCCCTTCCCCGTCCCCGTCGATCGGCGGCATCGGCACCACGTTCGGCGTCGGCTCCGGCCCCGCCCGCGTATACGCCCGCCCGGCCCCGTCAATGCTCACATCGGCCAGCTCCGCCTCCGGCACGCGCTCCTCGTAGAGCGGCCCCACCGTATGCCCGATCTCGAAGGCCCCGTAGCGGCGCATGTACCCGAGCGGCGACAGCCCCTCGCCGGCGGCCTTCTCCGGCAGCCCCGGAACCGAGTTCTCGAAGATCCATCCGTAGTACTCGTCCACGGTCATCTTCTCGCCCGGCCGCTCCCGCGATTCGAAGAACTTGCGGATCCCGCGGCTCCCGTCCGGATCGATCCGCCAGGTCAGCTCGATCCAGAACTCGTTCTCCTCCCACACCTCGCCCGGCGTCACGTCGCGCGTGCTCTCCACCTTCTCGCCGAGCCGCTCACGGGCGGCGCGCAGCACCGGCTGCCGGAAGCCGATCCAGAGCCCGTCGTACTGCTCGTACGAGGTCAGGTCGTGGCGCTCCGAGGAGTGACCCATCGGCAGCACGTAGTCCGCAAAGAAGGCGGTCTCGTTCCAGGTTGGCGTGAGCGCGACGTGCAGCCCGATCCGCTTCGGGTCCGTCAGCATCTCGATCCACGAAAAGCCGTCGGGGTTGGTCCAGACGGGGTTGTAGACACGGGTGAAATAGACGGCGAGATGCCCCTCCTGCTCGCGCGTCAGGTGCGGCAGGAGGAACGACATCTCCATCAGGCTCAGCGGGTATTCGGCCGGCCAGGTGAGCTCGTTCCAGTGCTTCGGGTGCCTCGGGGGCATGCGGATGGGCCGTGGAACAAATTTGTTCCACGCGTTCGGGTAGGTCCCGCCGGGCACCGCGATCGCCCCGAGCAGCGCATTCAGCAGGAAGAGCGCCCGCGCGACCTGCCATCCGCCCAGGTTGCCCGCGGCCGCGCTCCGCCAGTTGTGGGTCGAGAGCCGGGTGCCGGCCCCGGCGACCACCTCCGCCACCGCCTCGAGCGTTTCAGCTGAAACGCCGCTCTCCGCCGCCGCGAACTCGAAGGTGAACTCGGCGTAGAGTTCTGCAAGCACCCGTTGAAACGCCTCGAAGGTGACGGGCTCGGCCGGATGGTTCTCTTCCAGATACTCACGCCAGTTCCACCACCGCTCCACGAAGGCGGCGTTGTAGCGCCCGGTGCGGATCAGGTGGTTGGCGATCGCCAGCAAGACCGCGGCCTCGGAGCCGGGGTAGGTGGACAGCCAGTGGTCGGCGTGCGTGGCCGTATTGGACAGGCGCGTGTCGAAGACGATGAGCTTCGCGCCCCGCTTCTTGCCCTCCATCACGCGCTGGGCGTGCGGGTTGAAGTAGTGTCCCGCCTCGAGGTGGCTGCTCACCAGCAGGATCACCTGCGCGTTCGCGTGGTCGGGGCTGGGGCGGTCCATCCCCATCCAGAGGTGGTATCCAGCGCGCGCGCCCGAGGAACAGATGTTGGTGTGCGAGTTGTGGCCGTCGATGCCCCAGGCAGCCAGCATCCGTTCGGTGAAACCGTCCTCGCCCGGGCGGCCGACGTGATACATGATCTCGCGGTGCCGGTCCTCGTCGATGGCGGCGCGGATCCGCCCGGCAATGTCGTCCAGCGCCTCGTCCCACTCCACCGGCTCCCACTTCCCTTCCCCCCGCTCCCCGGCCCGCTTCAGCGGCGTGAGGATCCGGTCCGGGTCAGTGATCTGGGTGACGGTGGCGGGCCCCTTCGCGCAGTTGCGGCCCCGCGAGCCGGGGTGTTCGGGATTGCCCTCGAACTTGCGCACCTCGAGCGTTTCCCGGTCCACGTACGCCAACAGCCCGCACGCCGACTCGCAGTTGAAGCAGGTTGTGGGGACCAGCATGTAGCGGCGCTCGACCCGTTCGGGCCACGCCTTCGAGTCGAGCTCGACCCAGTCGCTCCAGCGCTCCTTCGGGGGAAAGGCGGCGAGGTGGACGCGGCTCGCGCCCGGGTAGAAGGTCTCGCCGCGGGCCTCGACCTCGGCGCGCGCGGCGGATACGCGCTGGTTGAGGTCGTCGAGGGTGGGGCCGCGGTCGCTCATGCCAGCGGCACCGACTGGCCCGCCTGTACGTAGCCGTGTTCGTAGGCGAGCAGGGCGAGGAGGCCCAGAACGACGGCGGTCATGCCGAGCCAGGGGGCGGCCGCGGCCAGCCAGGGAGCGGCCACACCGGCCAGCGCCCCGAGCACCCCCAGGCGGAACCAGCCGCGGAAGCGGCCGTGCGTCATCTCGCGCTCGGCGAGGCGGGCGTGAGCCGTGGGCGGGGGCATGAAGACCTCGCCGGCGATCATCAGGGCGTGCGCGCCGCTCGCCAGCGCGAAGAGTTGCAAGGCGGAGGCGGTGGCGGACCCTGCGGAGGCCCCGGCCGCGGCGGCAGCGCCAGTTGCGGCCCCGAACAGCCCGCCAGCCGCACCATCCAGGGCAACCGCCACCAGCACCACCGCCCCTCCACCGGCAACGAGGCCCTGCACCAGGAAGTGCACCGGCAGCAGCGGGTTCTGCCACATGTCGCGCGCCTTGGCCTGGCCGAAGAGGAATGCGGTGTATACGGCGGTGAGGACCGCGAGGCCACCGCCGAGCCAGCCGAGCCAGAGCGGTGGGGACGCGCCGGTCAGCGCGACCGCGAAGTGCGCCGCCAGCGCGGCACTGTAGCCGCCGATGATGAAGCCTCCCCGCACCAGCCAGCTGCGCCACTGGGGGCGCCGGAAGATGAGGTGAAAGCGCGTGGGATGTTCCAGGTCCCAGATGAGGATCGCACCGGTCAGCGCCAGAAAGACACCGGCCACAATCGGCGCGGCCCACGTCCAGAGCGGGTTCGAGGGGCTGAGCGCGCCCGTCATCAGGAGGAGGAGCGGCGCCAGGTACGCCCCCGCCGCGATGGACTTGGTCCAGGTGTAGAGCGAGACGCGGAAGTCCCAGGGCGCCCGGTGCGGGATGTCGTAGCTGAGCACGGCGGCCGCCGACGAATTCCACGGCCCCGGATGCCCCGACGGCACCCCGTGATCCACCTCACCCTGCTCGCTCCACATGAAGATGCCGCCGTCCGGGCGCTGCGCGGCCAGCGGGTCGAGCGTCACCTGGTCGGCCCCCTTGTAGAACAGCTTGGGCTTCGTCTCCTTCTCCGGCCGGCGCACCGCCACCGGATCCCGGTTGATGATACGGGCCACCTTCGACGACGGGTCGTTCATGTCGCCCACCAGGAGCGCCTCGGTAGGGCAGACAACCACGCACGCGGGCTCGAGCCCGATGTCGAGCCGGTGGGCGCAGAAGTTGCACTTCTCGGCCGAGTGGTCCTCCGGGTTGATGAAGATCGCGTCGTACGGGCAGGCCGCGATGCACGCCTTGCAGCCGATGCAGACGCTCTTGTCGAAGTCGACGATCCCGTCGGCGCGCTTGAACATCGCCGAAGTCGGGCAGGCCGCCACGCACGGCGGCGATTCGCACTGGTTGCAGCGCGTCACCTGGAACGAGCGCCGCGCCTGCGGGAAGGTTCCCGTATCGACGTACTTTACATAGGTACGTGTGACGGAGAGCGGAACCTCATTCTCGGACTTGCAGGCGGTTGTGCAGGCGTGGCAACCGATGCAGCGGGTCTGGTCGACCACCTTGGCCCAGGAGGGCCGAACGGGGCTCCGGGCTGGATCGGATTCGACGGACACGTAGGCAGTGGGTCGTGGTTGGTTTGGTTGGAGTGGACGGGCTACACCTTCACAATAGGCGTAGCCGCGGGTCGTGAACAGGTGCCGTCCCGGGAGATGAATGCTGACGGTGCTCTCGCCCGGCTGGAGCCCCCCCGCGGGCGTATCCGCAATCGGACTGCGCCAGGCCCCTGCTGCTCCTCCACGAACCTGACCTGTCGTTCGCCCTGACCGCCACGCACCTCGCGCGCTGGCGGCGCGTTATTATTACGGAGCGCGTTACCTCATTTCAGCACCAGGAGACCTCATGACCAAACGACTCGTGACCGGCATTCTCGCCTCGGTCGCCGTGGCCGCCTGTGCCACCGCTCCCCCCGGGCCCCCGCCCTTCGATCCGGCCGGAAGCTACCAGTATGCGGCCGACGTGAACGGGCAGACCTTCCCGGGGACGATGAACATCACGGAGGGGGATGACGGCTACACCGGATCGATCGCAAGCGACATGTTCCCAACCATCTCGATTACCTCGGTCGAGGTGATGGACCAGACCATCACGATCGTGGCGGCCGGGCCCGATGGCACCCTGACGATCAGGGGCACGGTCAGCGGCGAGGCCATCGAGGGGACATGGGCGATGGGCGAGGGCGGCGGCAGCTTCACGGCCACCAGGTCGGGCTGAGCCCCGAGGGCGGAGTCAGCCCCGGGCAGCGCGGCCCTCCGCCGGTGACAGGAAGCGCATGACGGTGAGGGCGACCGCGCGCGCCGCATCCACCAATTCGCTCACCGCGATCGACTCGTTCGGTCGGTGGGCACCGGCTACGTCGCCGGGGCCGAAGAGGACTCCGGGCGTGGCGCCGGCGTTGACGAGGTGACGCAGGTCGGAGCCGTAGGGGACGCCGACGACCTCGCCGCCACCGAGGTCCAGATCGCGGGCCGCACTCCGCACCGCCTTCACGATGGCCGCGTCCTCCGGCGTTTCACACGGCGCGAACTGCCCCCCCCACCACTCCACCCGCGCCGCATGGTCGCGCAGGAACGCGTCCCGCGCGCAGAACGACGCCACCCGCGCCTCGAGCGCCTCCCGTGCGGCCCCCACCTCTTCGCGCACCCCCACCCCGAACCGCCCCTCCGCGCGGACCATCTCCGGCACGGACGACGCCCACTCCCCGCCCTGCACCGTCCCCACGCAGATCGGGTAGGGCACCGCGAAGGCCGCCAGGCGCGGCTCGTCCACGGCGCTGTTCCGCTCCCGCTCGAAGTCCATCAGGTCCGTGTACATGCGCATGAAGTTCTCCAGCGCGCTCACGCCCTCGTGGCGCACCGCGCCGTGGGCAGCGCGCCCCGGCACGGTCAGCCGGAAGTTGAGCGCGCCGGCCTGGGCCGTCGCCACCGCGAGTCGGGTCGGCTCCAGCACAACAGCCCCGTCCCCCACATGTCCTCGCAGCACCGTCGCCAGCGTCCCCAGTCCACCATCCTCCTCCCCGATGACGGACTGCACGAGAACCGAGCCGCATAACCGTGGCACCCCGAGCCCGCCGCCCCGCGCCCCCCCATCCATCACCGCCTTCACCCCCGCCAGCCCCGCCACCAGCGGCCCCTTCATGTCCAGCGCCCCGCGCCCATACACCCGCCCGTCCTCCGCCACCATCTCGAACGGCGGCGTCTCCCACCGACTCCTATCGCCCGGCGGCACCACATCCACGTGGCCGTTGAGAACCAGTGTGGGTGGCTCGTGGGCGCCGCCGCCGCCTGCCGGCCCGCCACCCCAACCAAACGTCCCCCACCCCACCCTCCCCACCACCCCAAGCGGATCCTGGCGCGCGATTTCGGTGGCGTAGTCCGGGTGGCGCCTCAGTTCGGCCTCGTCGATCTCCCAGACGTCGAGGTCCATGCCCAGCCCGGCCATCACCGCGGCCATGTACTCCTGGGCGGGGCGCTCCTTCCCCTCCCAACTGGGGATCCCGACCAGCCCTGCCAGCGTCTCGAGCAGCCAGGACTCGTCGACGCGGTCCAGTACAGTCCGCTCGCCCGGGGTCACGACGTTCCGCCGCTCCAATCACATACTCCTTTCGGAAACGTCGTTACGCTCCTGAGTAATTTTACTCAAGAGCGTAATCGCAAACCGTGGAGGGGCATCGCATGTAGCTTGCCATGACGCACGAAGGATGCCCTGTCGCCCTACGGCGAGCCCGCAAACCTCATCGCCCACAGCCCCGAGTTGATGTCGGCGAACCAGACCAGCCCCTTGTGCGGCATGACGCTCCACGCGCCCGGCGAATTCGGGATGAAGCCGACCGGGTCGAAGGCCTTGTACACCGAGATCTCGCGGCCCTGGGTGTAGAGGTTGCCCATCAGCTCGCCCGACACGTCCACCAGCCGCATCCCGCCCTCGTAGTAGGCCTGGAAGAGGATGTCGTCCTCCACCCAGATGTTGTGCGTCCCGAACTCGGATACCTCGTAGCGCGCGACCATCTTCGGGTTGGCGGGATCGTCGAAGTCGATCACCTGGATGTAGCCCCAGCTGGCGCGCGGGTAGCCGCCCCTGCCGGTCTCGGGGTCGTACTTCTGGCGGTAGTCGGGGCCGATCCCCTCCCACGCCATCCCCCGCCGCGTCAGGATCTCGTCGCCGATGAAGACGTAGAACTTGCCCGCCGACTCCGAGTAGTACGGGAAGGCGGCGTGCGTGGCGCCGGTCGGCACGGCATGGCTGGAGACGAACACGGGACTGTCGATCGTGCCGCCCCAGCGCCCGTTCCCCACATCGACGACGACCAGCCCCGTGCCCCACTCGGCCGAGTACGCGATCCCGTCGTGCACCCACACGTCGTGGACGCGGCTGTCCGGGTGGTCGTATTCGGACACGTACTTCGGGTTGTAGATGTCGCGCACGTCCAGGATCACGTACTTGTCGCCGTTGGCGAGCGCGAAGAGATGGTCGTTGGTCGGGAAGGCGTTGTGGACGCCCCCGGTCAGCCCCTCGGTGTATTCCGCGGCGATGACGGGGTGCGCGGGGTCGGCGAGGTCGAGAATCACCACGCCGTTGCGGCGGTTGGACGCGCCCTCGCGGGTGAGCGAGGCGTAGCGCCCGTCGGGGGAGACCTTGATGTCGTTGACCGAGCGGGCGTCGACCTGGACCGAATCGGTCTTGATGACGTTGTCGGGGTCGGTGATGTCGAAGACGAAACCGTGCCCGTCGGACTGCTTGGAGCCGACCAGCGCGTAGTCGCGGCCGTCGACGCCCTCGAAGACCCAGAAGTCGGTGCTGTAGACCCGCTGCAGATGCCCCCGCCCCAGGATCTCGATCGAACGCACGACCTCCCTCGGCACGGTTTCGAAGCCATGCGTGGCGCGCAAGCTGCCCGACCGCGCCACCACCGTGAACTCGCCCGCCACGTCGGCCACGATCTTCCCCGCCGCCATCTGTCCCGGCGCCGCCGGCGCGATCACGCCCGGCGCGGGCACGTACGAATGGCTCCACTCGACCGGCGCGTCCGTAATCACCTCGCCGGCGGCGTCCCGCACGACCGCGGTGAAGGTCTGCACGTCGCCGGTGCGCACGGCTCCGCCCTCCGCGCCCCCCACGATCTCCAGCGTGGCCCCCGTGAATTCGCGCACCGCGCCGTCCAGCACTCCGGTCACGCCCTCGAAGGTGGCCTCGACCCGCACCGCCCCCGGCGCCAGCCCTTGCACATGCCCGAATTCGTCCACCTCGGCCCGCGCGGCGTCGCTCGTGCGCCAGATGAACTCGGCTTCCGGCCGGCTGGTCCCGTCGGCGTGCAGGGCGGCAGCGCGGTGGGCGACCGTACTGCCCTCGAAGACGGGCCCGTCCGCCACGACCTCGATGCGCACCACCGGGGGCCACTCGACCACAACCGGAACGGTGAGCTGAAGGGGGCGGCCACCGGGCCCCGGCCTGACCGTCGTGACGATGATCTCCCACTCGCCGACTTCCAGTGCGGTGACGGTTGTTTCGGTGCGACCGGTGGTCTCGGCGACGGCAGCGCCGCGCGCCTCCGTAGCGCCGGCCGCCCCGGGGTCGGCGGCCGCGGTACCCGCGAGCGACAGCGCCCGCCGAGCGCCCGCGATTCGCACCGCTTCGCTCACGAGCCGGCCCTCGCTGTCGAGCACCTGCACGACGAGGGTGGCGGTCTCGCCGCGCTCGAGCACCAGGCTGGGCGGGTCGGCTTCGAGCCGTGCGGCGGTCTGGGCGGTGAGGGGGGTGGTGAGGGGGGGCAGCGCGGCGATCGCGAGCGCGGCGCACAGCGCGGCAGTGGCCGTACGGGGGGCGCTCGCGGGGGCGGCGGCCGGGAGAGCAGGCTTGGCTTGCATGGCGGCTGGTCCTTCCTGGGGACACGGGTGCGTGAGGTGCAATATGGGGATGCGGGGCGGGGGTGGGCCAGCGGCGAAACAAGCTGTAACGATATATCGTAGTACATCGGAAAGACCGGCGGCCCCGGGTCCGATATCCCATTCGGCCCGACCCCGCCCCACACTTCACGGAGGAAACCACCCATGCGGTTTGACGACTATTTCGACTTCGACTCACTTCCCTGGCCCTTCAACCCCTCGGGTAAGCGCCGCGGCCGTCCGCGGAGACCGCGCAGGCGGTGGCGGTGGCTGGAGCGGGGCGACCTCAAGTTCGCCATCCTCGCCCTGATCCGGGACAGGCCCATGCACGGATACGAGGTCATGCAGGTACTGGAAGAGGAATCCGCGGGCAGCTACAAGGCGAGCCCGGGATCCGTCTACCCCACCCTTCAGCTTCTGGAAGACCTCGGCTACCTCGATGCCCGCAGCCGGGACGGCCGCAAGGTCTACTCGATCACCGACGCCGGCCGCGCCTACCTGGACGCCAACAAGGACAAGGTCCGGAGCATCTTCGAGCGCGTCTCGGAGTTGAGCAACCGTTTCTTCACGCGGGACGTGTCCGCCCTGACCCGCAGAATCTCCCGCCTCACCCGCGCCACCTTCCAGGGCGCCGTCGGGTGGGTCGAGGACGACCAGCTCTTCGGCGACATGAAGGGCGTGCTCGATCGCGCGGTCAAGGACATGGAGGCGGCGTGGGACGGGGCGCGGGAGCGTCGCCAGGCCAGGAAAACGGCGCGCGAGGAGGGAGAGGCCGAGGGGGCGGAGGAGGAGGGCTAGCCCACCCCCCAGATCCGCCGCATGTAGCGCTCCGGCGCGGCCAGCACATCCCTGAAGAGCACCACCCCGTCGACCGCGTCGTAGGCCACTTCGCGCAGGGGGGAGTCGTCGAAGCTGTAGATCGTCGCGCCCGGCACGGCCATCAGCAGCGGCGAGTGCGTGGCGATGATGAACTGGCCCCCCTGCTCCACCATCTCGCTCATCATCGCGAGGAGGCCCAGCTGGCTCTGGGGCGAGAGCGCCGCCTCCGGCTCGTCGAGGAGGTACAGCCCGTTCGGCACGAAGCGCGCCCGGAAGAGGCGCAGGAAGCTCTCACCGTGGGAGTTCGCGTCGAGGTCCTTGCCGTAGTTGGCCTCCATCGCGCCCAGCGACGCCGCGGCCGGCCCCATCGCCAGCCGCTTCGCAAGTTCGGAACGGCCCACGTAGTCCCGCTCCACCTGCTCGATCCGGGCCTCCATCTCCGCCCGCTCCCTCTGCAGGCGCTGCACGAAGCCGAAGAAGTCCTCGGCGCGCAGGAAGAAGCCGCGGTGGGTGCGGCCGCGCCACACGGCGGTCAAGGCCCGGCCGAATCGGCGTGCCGCGGCCAGCGAGTCGTCCCTGACCGCCTCCGCGGCCCCCACGGTCGGCAGCTCCGCGACGATCGCAAGCGCTTCCAGCAGCGTCGACTTCCCGGAGCCGTTCTCGCCGGCGAAGAAGGTTACCGGCCCCGGGAGATTCATTTCACAAGGGCCCCTCAGCGCCGGGATGTTGAAGGGAAAGGTCTCCCGCGCGCCCCGTGGGGCCGTGGGCAGACGGACCGCGGAAAGCTGGGGCCCGCCCCCTGACCCCGATCCGCCATGTTTCACTGCCGGGGGGGCTCCGTGAAGAACGGCTCCGCAGCGTCCCGTTCCAGGTCGAGTGAGTAGAACTGGATCCGGATCCCCTCCAGATCGTTCCACGCGGCCAGCACGGACGACCCACTGACGCCGAGATTGGCGCCCTCCGGAATGGGCAGAACGACCTGCCGGCCACCACGTCCGCGGGTGAGAAGCCGCACACCGCGCCACGATTCCTGGCTGATGTTTGCCAGATACACGAGCCTTTCATCCCCGGCAACGGAGAACTCGCCAAAGGGCGGGTAGGACTCTGGACGGTAAACGCGAATTCCCCGGCTTCGTGCGCGGGCCGTCCCCACATCGTTCATGTAGGCGTCCGCCTCGTCCTCCGGGAATGGAACCCGGTCCATCCAGTCGTGACAGATCCTCTCGAGCGGCGCGCCCTCGAAGTCGAACAGGCCCAGGCATTCGTCTCCCGTGTATCCGAAGACGAAGCCGCGAGGGTGGGCGGCCATGCGAGCGAAGCCTCGGTCCCAGCGGACCTCGTTCACGTCCGCGGTGTCGGTAACCAGGGTGCGGGCGGGCCCCCTGCCCTCGGCAAGCACTACCCTGGGCCTCGGCTCCGCTGCCGCACGTCGGCTGCAGTGCACCACGAACAGAAGTCCCCGGGGCGACGAAGCCATGTCCATGATAGCCGGCGCGAAACAGTGATCGTCTTCCACTCTCCAGTCGGCGACGGGCGTTCCATCGAACTGGTACAGGTGGACCCCCCAACTGTCGAGAACCGCAATGGAGTCTCCGTGCATCGCGATGGGCCCGATATTGCTGCGCAGTTCACCGGGGCCTTCGCCTCGCCGGCCGAAGCTTCCCAGATAGGTACCGTCAGATCCGATACGGTGGATCCGCGCGTCTCTGTAGTCGAGTGCGAACCAGACACCATCGTGCAGGACGGCGGAACCAACGGACAATATTTCGGGATAGAGCCGGGCCGCGGCTGGCGCGGCAGGGGGGTAGTCCTCCGCGTCGGCCGGGGCACCCGCGCCGGAAGCGTCACCCGTTTCGGAGGCCTCACCCGCCCCACTTTCATCTCCCCCGCCGGCGACCCTCAACACGCCCCAGACCAGGAACGCGGCGACAGCGGCGCACCCGACCCACAGAGCCCAGCGTCGCGAACCACGCGCAACCTCTCCACCCGTCTTCCTGGTCATCCTGGTCTCCCCAACTCACCGGCCTGCGCACCGCAAGCAAAGGCAAGAGTGTAAAGTTTACATGACATAATGTAATGCCGAGATTACTTCCTAACGCGCTCGGACGCGGCTCTTGTGGAGAGTCGGACCTGCCTTGCTGCCCCTTCCCGACTTGTTAGCTTACCCACCATGCGAATCGCAACCTGGAACGTCAACTCCGTCAAGGCGCGCGAGGCACGCGTTGTCGGCTGGCTGCGCCAGCACCGCCCGGACGTCCTCTGCCTTCAGGAACTGAAGACGACCGACGAGGCCTACCCCGCCGAGACGGTTCGCGCCGAGGGATTCGAGTCCGCGGTCTACGGCCAGCGCGCCTTCAACGGGGTCGCGCTCCTCAGCCCGCACCCCATCGCCGGTGTCCGCCGGGGACTCGACGACGATGATCCACAGGCGAGGCTGATCGCGGGCGTTGTGCGGGGGGTGACGGTCTATTCCGCATACTTTCCCAACGGGCGGACGGTGGGGTCGGAGGCGTACGACTACAAGCTCGCGTGGATGGGGCGTCTTCTCGACCTGCTGGATGCCCGCCACGATCCCGGGGACCCGGTCGTCCTGACGGGGGACTTCAACGTGGCGCCGGATGATCTCGACGCCCAGGATCCCGAACGGTGGGCGCCGAGCGTCCTCTGTCATCCCAGCGCGCGCGAGGCGCTGGAGCGGATCCGCGGCTGGGGATTCGTGGACGTGGTGAGAGAGCACAACCCCGAGGGCCGGCTCTACAGCTGGTGGGACTACCGGCGGCTGGCCTTCCCCCGGAACGACGGCTTGCGGATCGACCACATCTTCGCCACCAAACCTCTTGCGGATGCGTCGACGGGTGCCTGGGTGGACCGCAACCAGCGCAAGGGCAGGAAGACCGATATCCCGTCCGATCACGCGCCGGTGGTGGCCGACTTCGACATCCGAGGCCCGCGGGAACCGAGGCCGCGGGAACTTGCGCGCACGGCTGCTGTATGAATATTAGTCAGTAGTGGGTGAAGTTGGCAGATTCCGGAGGATACGATGAACTCGAGACGGGACGGGGTGGACTCGAGGACGGAGAGGACCCGAGCAAACCGGAGGATACTCCTTGTCGGCCTTGCGATCTCGGTGGGGCTGCACGGCTGGGTATTCGCGGTCCTGACCCTGGCCCCCGCGGACCTGTCCCGCACCGCCGGCGCGCCGGAACGCGTAACCATGCAGTCGCCATTCGAGCTTTCCGCCATCGAAGTGGTCCAGGTGGCCCCCGAGCGGGAAGAGGCCGAGCTGGTTCCCCTCCCGACCGACGAGCGTCCCGTCGTCGCCGCGGCGGCACCGGAACGCAACCAGGAAACCACGGCCGAGGACGCCGAGGCCGGGTCGCAGGTAGCGGTAGCCGACGGCGGATCGCCCGGCGTCCCGGGCGCCGCATCGGTCCAGTCCCCGGATGATGCGGCGGTTGCCGAGGAGAGCGCCCCGGCCCTCACGTTCACCGAACTCCTCGAATCCGGCGTCGGGAATCGTCCCGCGGTCGCGGTGAAGCCGCAGTTCGCTGCCCAGTTCCCCCTGGACGGGTGGGCCCCGGTCGAAGCCCTGGTCGTGGATCCGCACGCGGGCCACGATCATGCGGAAGAGGACGAGGGCTCGATCTGGGGCACCGTGTGGCGGCGGATGGGGAAGACCTTCGGGTTCGGCGGAGACAAGCTGTGCATCCCGATTCCCGCGACCAGGGCCGGAACCCGCTAGTCCTCCCGGCGCTCCCCCGCGCACGCAGCGCGTGAAGGTAGAGCGCGACCTCCGGGAGTTCAGGCACGGGACTCGCCCCCTTCCCGGTTGAGGTCGTACCGCATGATCCTGCCGTGCGGCCCTGTCCGGTCCCGTTCGGCCTCGTAGACCGCGCCGGGGATGGGGGTGGGGACGGCGGCCTCGAGGTCGGCAAGATCTTCGGGACACAATCTCACCGTGCGGGGGTGGGCCGCGAGGCAGCGCCGGCTCAGGCCGATGATCACCGCCTCGACCGCAGCCCGGCCAAGCACGTAGGCGGCCGCGACATCCGCCATGGAGGCACCCTCCCGGGCAGCGATCCGGGCCAGGGCGGCGCGGGCGCGCTTCAGGACCGCCGGACCCCCGGCCTCGTCGACGATGAGGCGGTACTTGGTGAGCGAGCGGGAGTCGCCGGCGACGCCTTCGCTGAGCAGCCCGCCAGCCAGCGTGCCGTAGCAGAGCAGGGTCACGCCGCGCTCGGCGCAGAGATCGGTGAGGCCGCCGAGGGGGCGGCGGTCCAGCAGGGAGAACTGCACCTGGTTCGCGACCACCGGGATGCCCGCATCGAGCAGGGTGCGAAGGGAGTCCGAACCGAAGTTGGTGACGCCGATGTGGCGCACGATGCCCTCTTCGCGGAGTTCGGCGAGCCACTCGGCGGCGCGCACCCATCCCGGCACGCCGAAGTCCCACCAGTGGAGCTGGACGAGATCGAGCGCATCCAGCCGGAGCCGGTCGCGCGAGCGCAGCACGATGCGGCGCACATGGTTCCGGTCGATGCGGGGCAGCGCGGTCAGGTCCGGGACACACTTGGTGTGCACGACCACCTCGGCCGCGGCCTCCGTCCGGCTCGTCATCCAGTCACCCAGCAACGCCTCCACGCCGGTGTAGATGTCGGCGCAGTCCAGGTGCAGCGGCCCGGGCATCGCGGCCAGGGAATCGAGCACCGCGAAGGCGAGGTCACGGCTCCACCCCGGCCCGTGGCCGCGCGACAGCTGCCAGCATCCCCGGATGACCCCGGAGTGGGGAGGGCGCCAGGGGACGCTCACGCGTCCGGCGCACCCAGCGGCACCCGGGTCACGTCGCCGTGGCGGAAGGTGGTGACTCCCGTCCGGACGATGCGAAAGCGGGCGCCGCAGTGTGGATCCGGGCAGGCCACCTCGGCGTCGGTGGTCATCCAGTCGTTGGGATCGGTCCTCCGCTGCTTCGCGGGGAGAAGTGGCAGGAGGGCGGCAAGCGGATAGATCGGGAAGCTCTGGCCCGCGGGGAAGGTGAGTTCCTCGCCCCTGAGCTCGAAGTAGTCCCCCTCGCGGTGGCTGCAGACCATCTCCCTCTCTCCGGCCACGACCTCGACGCGCAGATCGTACAGTTCGAAGGCGTCGGAATCGTCCATCTGTCCTCCTCGGCAGTTGATTCATGGCGGCTCCACCACCGATCATACACGTTCCCGCCAACGGCCGCGCAACCCTCCGACCCCTTCGGCCCACCATCTTGTCACGCGAAGCCCACACCCCACCGCCGACAACCCCGGACCCCGCCCCCGCGCCGCCGCTCCCCTTCCGGTTCGGCCTCGCCGGCGCCGCGGTCCCCCTGTTCGTCTTCGCGGTTGGGGCGGCGTGGCTGGGATTCTCGGGCGCACCGGACGAACGCGGGCTCTGGCCCGTCCTGATCGCGGCCATGGGCGCGGGGCTGCTGCTCGCCCGGCGGGCGGCGGACTACAGCGCCGCCGTGATCCGCGGGATGTCGCGGCCAATCGTCATGCTCATGGTCATGGCGTGGCTGCTGGCGGGGATCTTCTCGGTGCTGCTCCGCCAGTCGGGGCTCGTGGACGCTCTGGTTTGGGCCGGAGCCGAACTGGGTCTGCGCGGCGGCGGCTTCGTGCTGATGGCGTTCCTCATCGCGGTCCTCTTCTCGACCGCGACGGGGACGAGTCTGGGCACCATCCTGATCTGCGCTCCCCTGCTCTACCCGGCCGCCGGGGTCCTCGAGGCGAAACCGGCGGTGTTGATCGGCGCCATCCTCGCCGGCGCCACCTTTGGCGACAACGTCTCGCCGGTCTCCGACACGACGATCGCGTCGGCAAGCAGCCAGAGGGCGCCGATGGGCGGGGTGGTGCGGTCACGGCTGCGCTACGCGGTCCCGGCCGGGCTGGTGGCCGGGCTGGTGCTGCTGCTGTTCGGGGGTGCGGAAGGGGGCGGCGCTGGCGGAGGGCCGGCCGGTGTGGCAGGCGCGTCCGTGGGCGTGGGCGTGGGCGGCGAGCCGGCGCAGGCGGGCGTCCTGTCTGGTGCCGACGGCAATCCAGCCGCCTTCGCGATGCTTCTCGCGCCGCTGGCCACCTTCGTCGTGCTCTGGCGGGGAAAGGGGCTGGTGGAGAGCCTCTTTACCGGCGTAGTGGCGGCCGTGGCCGTGGCGCTCGCAGCCGGACTCGTGTCGCCGGGCGATCTGATCCACATCGACGCCGCAGCGTTCCGCGCCCGGGGCCTGATCCTCGACGGGATGGAGGGGGCGGTGGGAATCGTGGTCTTCACCATCCTGCTGATGGGGATCGTGGGGGCCGTGCAGGAGGCCGGGATCCTTGACCGCGTCGTGCGGGGGTGGAGGCCCGATACGGACACGCCGCGCCGCACCGAACTCGGGATCTTCGGGATCACGAGCGTGGCGGTGGTCATCACCACTCACTCGGTCATGGCCATTCTCGCGGTGGGGGACCTGGTCCGCCGGGCGGGCCACCGCGCGGGCATCGGGCGGTTCCGGCGCGCCAACCTTCTGGACATGACGGTTTGCACCTACCCCTTCCTGCTTCCCTTCTTCATCCCTACCATTCTGGCGTCTTCGGCCACCGGTGCCGGAGAGGCCTACGGTGTGCCGCGAGTTTCCGCGCTCGTCGCAGGGCTTTCGAATCCCTATTCGTGGGCGCTCCTCGGCGTGATGCTCGCGGCAATCTTCACAGGGCTGGGCCGGCCGGAGTCGGCCCCGCACCCGCAACGGAAGGCATCAGAACCTCACCCATGATCATTCGACCCAGAGTCCGCGGATTCGTCTGCGTCACCACACACCCCGAGGGATGTGCCCGCAACGTCCAGGCCCAGATCGCCCACGCCACCGCCCATCCGCTGGCCACCCCACCGCGCTCCGTGCTCGTTCTCGGCTCGTCGACGAGCTACGGTCTGGGATCCCGGATCGCACTGGCCTTCGGGGGTCGGGCAGCGACCTTCGGCGTCTTCCTTGACCGGCTGCCCAAGGCCAGGCGACCCGGCACGGCGGGCTGGTACAACACGGCCGCCTTCGAGTCTGCCGCCGCGGGCGCCGGGCTTCAGTCGGCCTGCTACAACGGTGACGCCTTCTCCCACGATAC
The DNA here is from genome assembly GCA_965206305.1 of Longimicrobiales bacterium. GTDB lineage: Bacteria > Gemmatimonadota > Gemmatimonadetes > Longimicrobiales > Gaopeijiaceae > Bin94. The sequence goes on from CBDBJI010000004.1 coordinate 3,641,790, forward strand.
GAAGGAGCGGGTGGTCGATGCGCTCAGGCGCGATTTCCCGCCGGTGGACTGCGTGGTCAACTCGCTGGCAGCGCCGCGCCGGACCCATCCGGACACGGGGGAGACCTTCACCTCGGTGCTGAAGCCGATCGGTGCGCCCTACGGCGCGAAGACGCTCGACACCGACCGTGCGCAGGTGACCGACATCGAACTGGAGCCGGCCACGCAGGAGGAGGTCGACGCCACGGTGGCCGTCATGGGTGGCGAGGACTGGCGTCTCTGGATGGAGGCGCTCCGGCGCGGGGGCGTGCTGGCGCCGGGCTGCCGCGCCCTCGCGTACAGCTACATCGGCCCCGAGCTGACCTGGCCGATCTACCGTGACGGCGCCATCGGGCGGGCCAAGGCCGACCTCCATCGCATCGCGCGGCAACTCGACGCCGAACTCTCGCGGTCCGGGGGCGGCGCCCACATCGCGATCCTCAAGGCGGTGGTGACGCAGGCCAGCGCGGCGATCCCCGTCGTCCCCCTCTACATGTCGATCCTCTTCAGGATCATGAAGGAGAATGGGGACCACGAGGGGCCCATGGAGCAGACGCAGCGGCTCTACGGGACGAAGGTGTACGGGGACGCGGGCGTCGTGGCCGACGCGGACGGCTTCATCCGCATGGACGACCTCGAAATGAAGCCGGAGACGCAGGCGGCGGTGATGCGCGCATGGGAGTCGGTGTCGACGGAGACGCTGCGCGCGGACACCGACTTCGAGGGCTACCGCACGGAGTTCCTTCGCCTGTTCGGCTTCGAGGTGCCCGGCGTGGACTACGGCGCCGACATCGATCCGATGGTCGAGATCCCCACGCTGGTGGGCGGCTGAAGCGGTGGCGCCTTCCGTGAAGCCGGTGCCCCCTGCGCGCCTACGCGGCCGTGAAGCCGACCGCGCCGTGGCCCGGGGCGCGCCGTGAAGCCGACCCCTGTCCAGCTCGCCGACCTCGCCCGCCGCGACCCCGTGCTCGGCGAAGCGATGGCCCGCGTGGCCCCCTACCCCGGGTTCCCGGCAGGCCCGCTCGCGCGGGGATCGCATTTCCAGGCGATCGCCCGCTCGATCACCTTCCAGCAGCTGGCCGGCGCGGCCGCCCGGACCATCTACGGGCGCGTGTGCGAACTCACCCCCGGGACCGGCTTCCCCACCGCGCAGGAGTGCCTGGAGCTTCCCGACGAGGGCTTCCGCGGCGCAGGCCTCTCGGCCGCGAAGACCCGCGCGATCCGGGACCTGGCCGGGCGCTGCACGGACGGTTCGGTGCGGCTGCGCGCGGTGTCCCGCATGAGCGACGCCGAAGTGGTGGAGATGCTCTCTGCCGTGTGGGGGATCGGGGAGTGGACCGCGCAGATGTTCCTGATGTTCCGGCTCGGGCGCCTCGACGTGATGCCCGCGGGGGACCTGGGTGTGCGCGAGGGCGTGCGGTTGCTCGACGGGCTGGCGGAGCGGCCCGCGCCCCGGGAGGTCCTGGCGCGCGCCGAGCCGTGGCGGCCGCTCCGCTCGGTGGGGACGTGGGTGATGTACCGGCTGTGCGATGAGGCGCGGGATGGGTAGAGTGCTCACCAAGCGCCTGCAAACGCCGCTGGGCGAGATGGTGGCGGGGGCGACGGACGGGGGGGTGTGCCTCCTGGAGTTCGCGGGGCGGAAGACGCTGCAGGCGCAGCTCGCGCGGCTGGAGGAGGTGGCGGGTCCCATGGCGACGGGGCCGCACCCGCACACGGAGGCGCTGGAGCGGGAGTTGGGCGAGTATTTCGCGGGCGAGCGCAAGGAGTTTTCCGTTCCGTTGGTGCTCCCCGGAACGACCTTCCAGGAGCGGGTCTGGCGTGCGCTGCGCGAGATCACCTACGGAACCACCATCAGCTACGCCGAACTCGCGCGGCGCACGGGTTCCGAGCTCGCAGTGCGTGCCGTGGGGCGCGCCAACGGTGACAACCGGATCGCCATCGTCGTGCCGTGCCATCGGGTCGTCCGTGCCGATGGCAATCTGGGCGGCTACAGCGGCGGCCTGGACCGAAAGCGGCGGCTCCTCGATCTGGAGGCGGGGGCGCTGCAGCTCTTCGGGAGCCGGGACACCGCATGACAGACCCCGGTGCCCGTGGCGTCAAAACCTGCCAAAATGGCAGGCAACCCTGCCAAAACGGCAGGACGCGGAAAGCACGTATCGCGGTAGAGTAGGGTCGTAGGGAGGTGGCTATTCCGCGCTTTCGTGCCCGTACCGGCTCCCCGTTTCCAGCCCCCGCTCTGCCCTCCGAACCGGACGTGCGGATCTCCCGCATCCGGCTCTCCAGTGGGATCATGCAACTCGCACACGGAACCGCCAGTTCGGAGCCGCTTCCAGCCATCGCCGGTCACCCGCGGTACCGGTGGCTTTGCGTGCCCTCGGCTCCCGGAAGCTGCACGGCTTCACCGCGGTGCCCCTCTCCGGGACGCGCCGCCAGACCTGTTCACGCCCTGACAGCACCGAGCCTCCCATCGGTCAGCCCGGCCGATGGACCCGTCTGACCGCTCCCTTCGCTTACGCATGTGATGCTTCGGAACTCCCTGCCCCTTCACGCGGGGTTCATAGGCAAAGCCACTCCCGCGGGCCTTCGCCCCTCCGTCATTCCTCCTCACCTGAGGCCCCTTTCCTCGACGGGCATTACCCCGCGTCTTCAGTCCTACGCGCCTCTCCGCCACCCTGCCGGCCCGGCCTGTCCCTCGCGGGGTTCCGGTTGCCGCGTGCACGGCACCGACGGGGCTTCCCGTGTTGCCACGCATTCCATCTTCCACACGTGCCGACGCCACTACCCCGGCGGAAACCAGCCGGTTGTCCCGTCGCTCTCTTCCCGGCCAGTCGGCGGCCTTCCCCTTTCTTGCGGAGGGTCGGCTCCCGCGTTTGACGTTTCGAGGCCTGCTCAGCGTTCACTGCACGTTCCGGCCCGCGTGGTCGCTAAGCCGCCTGACGACTTAGCTTCTCCCTTGGCCGTCTCCGCCGTTTCCAGCTTCGTGCCCGTGTAGGGAGTCGCATATCGAGCGCGGCCCGTACCAGAGTGCTTCAGCTCATGTCGTTACCTCCACAAACCGCTCTGGCTGCTACCGGCTGGAGCGACAGTTGCCGGGCGGGATTCGCACCCGCAAGGAAAGCGCGCCTTTCCACGGCGCACGCAATAAATCGTCTAAGTCTAACCAGGACTGCACGATCTGCGCTTCTTGCCATTGAAGCCATACGTAATGCTGCCGGCCCGGATTGGCGAGAATATCCCACCAGATGGCGGGAAGAACTGGCGGCATCGAGCGGGAATCTGATACAGCCCCTCGTTGGCCGCGGCACCCGGATCGTTTGCTCGGACCGTTCGACCTCCTCCTCAGCGACTGAGACGGTAACCCTCGACCATTTCCAGTCCCGTTGCGGGATCACGATTGACTCCCAGAATCAGCTCCGGACCAACCCACTCCAAGCGCTCGACCGGCACCTCCAGGGTTCCTTGCCAGCGCCCGGACGGGCCAAACACGCTCCACACGCTGCTCCCGGGATCCTCTCGGTCCTTCACCCAAAGGTAGCCTTCCGAGTCCACCAGAAGCCCGACGACGGGCGGCCGGAAACGTGGCGGCAGATCAGCCATAATCCGGTCCCACGCGTCCCAGTCCCAGGCGACGGATGGTGAGACGCGATCTTTCCACTCCTCGACATCCGCGTCCGTGATGGGAATCGGTTCCGGCGTGCGGCGGACTATCCGCACCAGGGCTCCCGTGCTGCTGAACTGCTGAACCTCATATCGGTCGGAGCTGCTGATGTACACGCCGAGCGGATCATCACCTGCCGCCAACTGGACGGCGAAGGGAAACGGCAACAACGGAGGAACGCCCGGTGTGTATTGATAGTTGTAGAGGTGCTCATCCTCCTCCCAGCGCCCCAGCGAATACGCGGTGTAAGCAGAGTCGATTCTAAGGAACTCCACCGGCACTCTGTAGGGCACATCCGGAGGTGGCAAGAAATCTCCCGGAATCAGGCCCACCTGGACGATGTACGTCCCGTCGGTCATGGGCAGGTGCACCCTCTCCGGAGACATCTGATTGGTTTTCCTCACTTCTGCGAGCACCGCCCCCACATCGACGCGCCAGCTCCTCAGCACCTCGCCAGCCGGGTTGAAATACGTGACCGGCCCAAACCGGCAATCCCAGACGACCAGAGTATCGCCCGGGAGAATCTGGAGGTGAGACGGACAACCGAACTCGCCCGGGCCGCGTCCCTCCCGCCCGATTGACCTGACGAATGCGCCGGAGGGTTCGAAGAGAAGGACCCTTCTTTCCCTGCTGGACAACACCGCCAACCGACCGTCGGACAGGGGAGCCACATCGGTTACCGACCAAACCAGCTGGCTCGAATCTCCAGAGCTGGCCGGCGCGTTGTTCCCGCCGATGACCACCGCGGGCTGTGGCGCTACGGTCCAAATGTCATCCGCCGCCCATGCGGGAGTTCGATTCTCGACGACCTCGATGCCAGCAGAGTCTCGAACGACAACGTCTGGCGGTTGGGCTGTGTCCGTCTGACATGCACTAGACGCGATGAGGAACGCCGCGGCTGGACCGAGTATTGCGGGGCACGGATTCAATCGGCCCATTGACCACTCGGCGGGTTTCCGCAACGGCAATGGTGCGGACTCCAGCCCAGCCGCCACCGTTGGCTGAGACACCACTTCCTAGGGCGCAGGTTCGGCTGGCGTGAACTCACCCTGCGTCACAAGAGTGTCCCCGGCAAAGGGCGAAATGCTAGTGGCCGGTGGCCACGGCCGATCGACCGCCAGATATTTCTGCGAGATCTGGCTGATCTTCCGGAGCGTTTGCTGCACGATCGTGGTCTTGCCCGTTTGGCGGGGGCCGAACAGGGAGATGAGCCGGTGCGGCTCTTCGGCCAACCTCTGGCCCAGCGTGGCCACCTGTGCGCGTTCAAAAGGCAACATGATCATGACTCTATGCTCTTGAGTGATTTTACTCAATAGATCAATTAGCGCATCCGAGTCCGAGAGGCGGCAGGGGGCCAAGCGTTTCGAAGAACCCTGCCAGATTGGCCGGATTCCGGCCTCAGCGGAACACCTTCGCCCGACAGCCTGCGGCAGGCTTCAACCGCGGCATCGCTCACCCTGCCGAGTCCTGGTCCACGGACTCCTAACTCTCCATCACCTCCGCCGGATCGGCCGAAGCCGCCAGTCTCGCGCTGGGAAGCGCGACGAGGACGGCAGAACCGATGAACACCGCCGCCACGCCCAGGAAGAGGGGCAGGCTGAAGATCTCCACGGCGGTCGGGCTCAGGAAGGCAACCAGAAATGTTGCCGCCCAGAGACCCAGTCCGGTGCCCACAACGGCGAGCCGCAGTGCTTCCCGGACCACCATTCGACGCAGCGTCCGCGGGGGAGCTCCGAGCGCCGCCCTGACTCCCAATTCCCGTAGGCGGGACCTGATGTGGGCCCGCAGGGTGCTCGTCACTCCCGCCAGCGCTACCAGACCCGCCAGCAACCCGGCCGTGCGCGTCCCGCCTCCCAGCCAGCCGGCCGTGCCGTATACCCTGGCCAGCTCGTCGTCCGCCCGCCTGAAGTCGCTGATGACCAGTTCGCCCTCGGGCGCGGCATCCAGGGCCTGGCGGACGACCCGCAGCGAATCGTCCAGCCCCGCGGAAGGCGGCACGTCCACGGTCGCGACGAGCTCGATCTCGGCCGGCGGGTGCTGCAGCGCGGAATAGTACACCGCGTACGGCGAACCCGAGGTCCCCAGACCACCCCGGGGAGCGTCGCCGACCACGCCGATCACGGCGTGCCCGACCCCATCGGCGCTTCCCCGCAAGGTGAGGCGTCTCCCGACGGGGTCGTTGAAGTGATCGTCGGCGTACGCCTTGTTGATGACTACGAGCCGCTGGCCGAAGCCGGGACTGCCGCGTGCCTCCCCGCCGCTACGCGCATCGTCTTCGGCGAAGCCGCCGCCGGCCAGGAAACGCATTTTCCGCTGTGCGAAGAATCCGGGCATCACCGCGTGAACCTGCACCCGCGCGCGATGGATCGGACGGGGCATCCCGCCCGTATAGCAGGGGCCGCACTCGTTTTCCGCGACGATCTCCGGACCGCGGCCCACCCAGGCACCGGGGGTGGCGAGGCTCTCCGCGGCGAGGCCCGGCGCGTCCCGCAGGGCCACCAGCGCCGACTCGTAGATCGCGGCCCGGCCGACCGGATCGGCGGCTGCCTCAGCCCCCGACCCCAGCTTGCCGATCACGGTCTGGCCTGCTCCGGAGTCTCCGGCCGCAAGGGCCGGCCGAGCCGCGCTCGAAAGCACCAGAAGCCCCGAACTCGCCAGAATCGCGACTGCGATCGCGAGTTGCCCGGCGATGAGGAGGATCCGGTTGAACTGTTGCGGGCGCGGATCGGTGTAGTGCCTGGTCTCGGCCTCCCCGGCGAGGGACCTGCCGCGAGCGTACAGCCGCCAGACCGGTGCGACCCCTGCGGCGAACACCACCAGGGCGATGAAGAGCAGCGCCGCGGCGACAGGCCACGGCGCGGGCACGGCGAGGCTTGTCCCCGGCGGCACTCCACGAACCAGCCATGCGGTCCCGACAGCGCCCAGCCCCCCGCCCAGCACCCCCGCGATCACGAGTCGGCGGCGCCACAGGCGCGCGGCCGCGCCAACCAGCCAGCGCGGAGGCGCGCCCAGCATGACCTCGATCGCGCGGCGGCCCTTGATCGCCAGGTTCTCGGAGCCGATCACGCCGAGCAGGGTCACCAGAACGGTCAGCGCTGCCAGCAACAGCAAGACCAGAGCAGTCATCGCGAGCTGTCCCAGGTCGGCGCGCTCGGGTCCCGCGGCCGGGGTGGACGGCGTGGGCAGGCCCGCCACCTCAACCGTCGGCGTCGCGGCGGTCTCGATGACGTGGAAGGGACCGTCGCCGCCCCCGCCGCGTAGCAGCAGCGCCGCCACGAGCATCAGGGCGATGAGCGCGGCGCAGCTCACGATTGCGGTACGGTGCAATGCCATGTCAGCTCCGGTCGATTTAGCTTAGGGGCATGACTAAGGTACCCCTGCTCGATCTCACGGCACAGTACGCAACCATCCGGCATGAACTCGACGACGCCGTGGCCCGGGTCGTGCACTCGCAGCGCTTCGTTCTCGGGCCGGTCGTCGAAGCCTGCGAGGAAGCCGTGGCGGAGTACGCGGGGGCCCGCTTCGGGATCGGCGTTTCGTCGGGGACCGACGCGCTGCTCCTCGCACTGATGGCCGAGGGCATCGGGCCGGGGGACGAAGTCATCACCACGCCGTTCTCCTTCTTCGCGACCGCCGGCGTCATTGCCCGGGTCGGCGCCACGCCCGTCTTCGTGGATGTGGACCCGGTGACCCTCAACATCGACCCGGCCCGGGTGACCGAACGGATCACGGAGCGAACCCGCGCGATCATCCCCGTCCACCTCTTCGGCCAGATGGCCGAGATGGCCCCGATCATGGCGGCCGCCCGGCAGCGCGGCATCGCGGTCATCGAGGACGCCGCCCAGGCGATCGGCGCCCGCCACGAGGACCGCCGCGCCGGCTCGGTGGGCGACTACGGGTGCTTCTCCTTCTTTCCCACCAAGAACCTGGGCGGCTGGGGCGACGGAGGCCTGATCGTCACCAACGACCCCGCCCGCGCCGACCGGCTCCGTGCTCTTCGGGTGCACGGCGAGACGGCCCGGTACCACCACCGCTTCGTCGGCGGCAACTTCCGTCTCGATGCGCTGCAGGCGGCGGTGCTCCGGACCAAGCTCCCCCATCTGGACGGCTGGACCGCGGCCCGCATCGCAAACGCCGCACTCTACACCCGCCTCCTCGGCCCGGCCGCCGAAGGATGCGGCGACCGTCTTCACCTTCCCCGGGTCGTGACCGGCCACCACGTCTTCAACCAGTACGTCATCCGCGTCGCCAACCGCGACCGGGTGTGCGCGGAGCTGGAGGCGGACGGGGTCGGCACGGCGATCTACTACCCGGTCCCGCTCCATCTTCAGGAGTGTTTCGCGAGCCTCGGCTACCGCCCGGGCGACCTTCCGGTGAGCGAACGCGCCGCCGGATGCGTTCTCGCCCTGCCGGTATTCCCGGAGCTGACCGAGGCGCAGATCCGGCACGTGGCTCAGGCTATCAGCAAGGCGTTGGAAGCGGGTGGCAGGATGGAGTCGGCCACCCCGCCGGCCACTGCGGCGCCAGCCACGCCCGCGGGTTGACTTTGCCGTCCGCGTCGCGCACATCATCAGGGGCGCGCGACCGATCGCAGGGGAGGGGCGCGCGGCGCGGATCCTCGTGGCCGGAATGCAGTCGGCACCCGCGCCAGGCCGGCACCAGGGAGCGAACGTGGAAGGCAAGAACCGCAAGCAGCTGATCGTCGTCGGGGACCGTGTCCTCATCGAGCCCGAGGAGGGAGAGGGGCGGAGCAAGGTCGGGCTGTACCTGCCCGCGACGGCGGTCGACAAACAGTCCGTCCAGGGAGGACGGGTGCTGGCGACCGGTCCCGGGACGCCCATCGGAGCGCCCACGGAACTCAACGAAGAGCCCTGGAAGATCGGTTCGGGCGAGGCGCGCTACCTGCCGGTGCAGGCCCAGGTCGGCGACTTCGCGATCTTTTTCCGCAAGGCGGCGGTGGAGATCAGCTTCGAGGGGAAGGACTACCTCGTCGTTCCGCAGGCGGCCATCCTGACGCTGGTGCGGGAAACCGACCCGACCGCGGAACCGCACTTCTAGCCGACGGCGACGCCGGCCATGCGCGAACGCTGGAGCAGCCGGGCGGGATTCATCCTCACCACTGCGGGATTTTCGGTAGGTCTCGGGAACATCTGGCGCTTCCCCTACCTGGCGGGAGAGAACGGCGGGGGTGCGTTCCTCGTGGTCTACGTGGCCATCGCGATCCTCATCGGCATTCCGCTCATGACCGCGGAACTGAGCCTCGGCCGCAAGTCGCGCCTAACCCCGATCGCCGGCATGCGGCAGCTGACCGGTTCCCGCAGGAGTCCCTGGAGCCTGATCGGGTGGCTCGGCGTCGCCGCGGCGGTGCTCATCACGAGCTTCTACCTGATGCTGATCGCATGGCTGGCGGCCTACTTCGTCATGTTCCTGGGAGGGGGCGGCGGCCTGGGGCAGACTCCGGCCGAGACCCGGGAGGCTTTCGACGCCTTTACCGCCACGCCGGGTCCGGTGGTGGGCTACGCGGCCCTGATCGTGGTGCTGATGGCGCTGGTGGTGAGCCGCGGTTTGGCCAGGGGGATCGAGCGCTACGCCAAGGTGCTCATGCCGCTGCTGGTGGTGCTACTCGCCGCGCTGGCGGTGCGGGCGATCACGCTACCGGGGGCCGCTGCCGGTCTGGCCTGGTACCTGACGCCGGATCCGTCCGCCCTCACGGGGTCGGCGGTGCTGGCCGCGCTCGGCCAGGCGTTCTTTTCCATCGGGATCGGGATGGCGACGGCGTTTGGCCTCGGCAGCTACCTGGACGCTCGCGAAAGTGACGTGCCGGGCAACGCGGCGATGGTGGTGGCCTTCGATACGGGCGTCGCTGTGATGGCGGGGTTCGTCCTCTTTCCCGCCCTCTTCGCCTTCGGGATGGACCCGGACCAGGGCGCGGGGCTCCTCTTCGTCACGATGACTTCGCTCTTTCAGCAGATGCCGGGAGGCGCCGTGTTCGGAGCCGCGTTCTTCTTTCTGCTCCTCGTGGCCGGGTTCACCTCCCAGGTGGCCGTGTTCGAGATCCTGGTCGCGTCGGCGGGCGACTCGTTGGGGATGGCCCGGCGGCGTGCTGTGGCACTCTGCGGCGTGCTCTGCTTCCTCATATGCATCCCCGTCATCCTGTCTGAAGGAATCTGGGCCCACATACGTATTTTGGGGATGGACCTGTTCGACTTCGCCAACCGGGTTTCCGGGGACTACATGATCGGCGCGGTGGGGCTGCTGATTGCGCTGTACGTGGTCTCCACCTGGGGGTGGTCCCGTTTCCAGGAAGACACCAACCGGGGTGCCGGACGCGTCAGGGTGACCGCCGCGTGGCGTCCCTTCGTGCGCTTCATCATTCCCGTCGCCGTCGCGCTCGTCCTGCTCGGCGGCTTCGGCGTGGGCGCGGGCGACCCGATCCTTTTCCTCGGCTGCGCGGGCGCGGTGGTGCTCCTCTATGCCTTCTTCCTTCGGCGATTTCCTGCGTAGCGGGGGCTGCCTTCTCCTCGACGGCGGCCTGGCCAGCGAGCTCGAGCGCGCGGGCCACGAGCTGAACGACCCGCTCTGGTCGGCCAGGGTCCTGCTGGAGGACCCCGGCGCGATCGCGACCGTGCACCGCGCCTTCCTCGAGGCGGGCGCCGACTGCATCACGACCGCCACCTACCAGGCCACCTTCCAGGGACTGGCGGCACGCGGCCTCACGGCCCCCGAGGCCGAGCGGCTCCTCCTCGGCGCGGTGGAGCTGGCGGTCCGCACCCGCGACCACTTCTGCGCGGGGAGCCCCCGCCCCCACCCCCTCGTCGCAGCCAGCATCGGGCCCTACGGTGCGTTCCTGGCCGACGGCTCGGAGTACCGCGGCGACTACGGCCTCGGCCGCGCCGCCCTCGCCGAATTCCACCGCAGGCGCTGGGAGCTGCTGGCGCGGAGCGGCGCGGATGTGCTGCTCTGCGAGACCATCCCCACCCTCGTGGAAGCGCGGGCGCTCGCGGCGCTGGCCCGGGAGAGCGCGGCACCGGCCGCCGCGCCGGGCGGACCCGCCGGGGGTACCACCATACCGCCCGTCTGGTTCAGCTTCACCTGCCGCGACGAGGGGCACCTCAGCGACGGGACGCCCATCGGCGAGGTGGCGGCGTGGGCCGAACAGTGCGATGTGGTCGGGGCGGTGGGGGTGAACTGCACGGCGCCCCGCTACCTTCCCGGGCTGATCGCGGCGCTTGCGGCGGGGACCGGCAAGCCGATCCTCGCCTACCCGAACGCCGGGGGCGATTGGGATGCCGCCGTGAAACGGTGGGGGCGCGCCGAGGCGGCAGCCGACTGGGGGGCAGCGTGCCGGGCGTGGATCGCGGCGGGGGCGGCGGGGGTGGGGGGGTGTTGCCGTGTGGGGCCGGAGGACATCCGGCAGATGCGCGCGGCGATCGCGGCCGGGCCGCCGCCTGCACGGCTTCCACTCGGACCCCCGAAGGCTTAGCTTCCTCAGCCACGGGACGTGGCGCAGTCCGGTAGCGCACCTGAATGGGGTTCAGGGGGTCGCCGGTTCGAATCCGGCCGTCCCGACTGTGGGGTTTTCACGCGATCGGGGTCGCCCGACCCCGGGTTCAGCGCGGCAGACCCTCGCTGACCAGGATCTTGGCGTCGCCCGGCACGAGGCCCAGCCCGCGCAGCTCCTCGCCGGTCCAGCCGCGCAGGATCGCGCGCACCCGCCCGCTGCTCCGCTCGGTCACGATCGCCATCGGCGTGGACCCGAACGGCTCCAGCGTGACCCGGCCCTCCGGGCCCGACAACACGACCTGGCCGAGCTCTCCATCCAGGGCGGGATCGTACGGCACCGCGAAGAGGAAGGTCCCACCGCCCGTGGCCACCGGACGGGGTTCGAAGCCGAACCCGAAACGGCGCTCGCCCGCCGGGCCGAACCCCTCCAGCCTGTACGGACCCTCCGCCGACGGCAGCGTGACGGGCAGATCCACCATGAACGCGGGGTCCAGCGCGAGCTCACCAGGACCCGTCCTGCCCCACAGCAGCAAGGTGCCGGGATCGGGTGAATCCATGTCGGGTTCGGTGGCCTCCATGCCGGCCACGGAGCCCGAGACGAGCGCCTCCTCCTCGGTGAGCCGGAAATCCAGGGCCCTGGTGAAGTGGTAGTCGCTGACCCAGCTGGGGTTGCAGTACCCCATGAAGTCCCTGTAGAGGGACGCGCTCACCAGTCGCTCGCCATGAAAATCGTAGCCCCACACGCCGATCGAACCGCCCATGTACGGGAAGCTCATGTCGGGCGCGATCGCTCCGCCGCAGGGGGCGTGGTGCAGTCCGAGATTGTGGCCCAGCTCGTGAGCCAGTATCTCGGGGTCGGTCCTGCCCACTGCGACGGGGTGGCCGATGAAACCGAGTCCCCGCGATGTCGTCCCCTCGTCCAGGCTCACGGCTCCATAGTAGTAGCCGAGTTCGCCCTCGCTGACGCGCAGGAAGGTCACTTCTCCGAGCAGTTTGGACCACCCCGTGGCCGTCGACAGGTCTACGGAGGTCATGAATCCCTCGTGGACGGTCACGGTCATGTCGCTGATGGGGAGAACCGCCCGCGCATGCCGCAACTGTTCGCTCTCGGGCGTCATCCCCTCGGTCCAGTCATGGACCGCCACACCGCTCGGCGACGCCGTCACCACGGGCACGACCGTCAGGTCGAATCGCGGCACCGCCTGCACCTCGATGGGAAGCCAGCCCCGGTCGGGAACCCTCGGCCGGGTCCCCGATTCCACCGGCACGGTGTGCTCCGTGTCCACCTCGATAGCCATCTCGGTCCCCGGGTGCATCAGCGAGGCCGGGACCACCACGTCGTAGGACAAGTCCAGCCTGCCCTCGTCGACTGCGGTGGGCAGGACCTCCGTTTGGGGAGTCATCGCGAATCTGCGAACCAGGGTGCTGTTGCGGTAGAACGAGGCCTCCACCACCGGCTGGTAATAGCTCTCCCGGTCCCCGGTCACGAAGACCCGCAGCAGCGCCGGACGCCCGGCTATGAGCGGCACGCTGCCCGAACTGTTCTGCACACCCTGCGTCAGATAGTAGCCGGCGACGGACATCGTGACGCTCGCGGGATTGGCCCGTACCTTCGTGCGCGCGCTCAACCCGGCATAGGACACCGACAGTGCAGTCTCTCCGAAGCGAACCGCCTCGGCTGTCCCGTCCGGCAACATGTACACGGTTCCCGGATTCTCGCTGCTCCAGACCGCCTGTGCCCACGACGGGGGCTCCCCGATCAGCCGCCGGCCCTGGTCCACCACCGAGACCGAAAAGACGGCCTCGTCCCCGATGGTCAGCATCGTGTCGCCGGGGGATATGGTCAGGTCGGACGGGACGGCCCCGGCGTCCATCACCAGATCGCCGCACCCTGCGAGGGCCGGCACCAGGAACAGGAAGCCGCAAGCGGCGCGGGTCACCCACATGGTCCTATCCACCGCTCAACCTGATCCCGAAGCCGAGGTGGAAGGACAGCGCCACGGCGTGGGCCGATCTCGAGGACGTGTTCGCGCTGAGCCACCTGTACGAAACACCCGGGAGGAGGAGCAGGCGTGCGAACGACACCATCGCACCCGCGCCGACATCGATCCCGGGCCCGAATTGGGGCGAGTCGCCACCCATGCCCGCCTCCGTCGAGCCGAACAGCAGGCCGGCCCTGGCCCAGGGCTGTCCGCGCAGCCAGGGTACGTCCGGCGTCCACTCCGCACCGAGTACCCCGTGATTCCCGACGATGGACAGGTCCAGGCCGGTGCAGAACCCCTCTTCACAGCCGAAGGCGGTGCGGTAGTAGCCCCCGAAGGCGGACCAGGAGGGATGGACTCGCCGCTTGAAGACCACATCCACCGAAATCTTCGGGACGATGTCCAGCGCGGCCCTCGAAGCCGAGTGGCTCCCGACGCTGAGGCCCGTGCGCACTTCGGCCTGGGAATCCCCCAGCCACTCCCTCCACTGTGCCACCGCGGAACCCGGGAGAAGCACGGCCCAGGCGAGGGCCGCCAGCAGCGCACGCCCGGCTACCCCGCCGTTCAAACGCAGCGCGGGCCTATCCCGCGGGACGCCAGTCGTCACCGGGCGGCCCGCGGCAGTCCGTCGCTGACCAGGATCTCCGTGTCGCCGACCGCGAGCGCCATCGAACCGTTCCATTCCCGCAGTATCGCGCGCACCTGCCCCGAACTCCGGTTGATGATGATCGCCATCGGGCTCGTGCTCGACGGGCCCAGCAGGACTTCGCCTTCCGGCCCCGACAGGACCACCCGCTCCAGCCCACCGTCCCGATCAGGGTCGTAGGGGACGTTGAAGTGGAAGTGCTCGCCACCGAACTCCACGGGCTGGGGCGTGAAGTCGAAGCCGAACCGGAGTTCGCCTCCGGGACCGTATCCTTCCAGCCGGTACGGACCTCCCGTGGCAGGGACGCTGGACCTGGCCTCGACCAGGAAGGCCGGCTCCATGAGCATCTCACCCTCTCCGGTGCGCCCCCCCCACAGCATGATCGTGCTCTCTTGGGGGATGGCCTCCCATGCCGCGCGGGTCGGCTCGGATTCCAACTGCAACCTCCGGTTCAGCGCGATACGGAAGCTGTAGTCGCTGATCCACGTAGGGTCGCAGTAGGTCATCAGGTCGACGTACTGCCTGGGGTGGACGATCGCGCTCGCCTCCACGTCGAAGCCGTAGATGCCGATGCTGTTGGGGTCGTGCGGGTAAGCCGGGTCCGCGCCCGACGGGCCCCCACAATCGATGTGCCGAAGGCTCATGTTGTGGCCGATTTCATGGGTGTACGTCTGGGTGCGGTTGACCCCGACGCTCACCGGAGTCTGGAGGTAGCCCAGGCCGCCATACGCGGACCGGGGCGGCAATGGGGTGGCACCGTAGTAATACCCCTGCCGTCCCTCCAGCTCCCAAATCGTCAGGACTTCCCGGATCCAGCGGTTCCATCCCACTTCATCGGTCAGATCCACCGAGGTGTGGACAGGCTCATGAATGGTGACCTTCATTTCGCCGATCGGCATGACCTTTCGGGTAAAGCGGAAGAAGGGATCGTCCTCGGTCTTCCCCTCGGCCCACCCGACCACGCTCTCGCTGGCGGAGTAGAGGGTCTGCACGGTCGGGACGATCGTCTGATGGTAGACCGGCATTTCAACCACATTCAGGCTCATCCTGCCCTCTGCCGGGAACCTGAGCTGGCTCCCGGGAGCAAGCGGCACGATGCCGTCCGGGTCGAGCTCCACCACCATCTCGACACCCGGCTGGATCACGGAACCGGGGATCAACGCGTTGTTGGAGTTATGCAGAATCGCTTCCCTCGGCTCCGTGAAGATCTTCCCGCCCACCGAATTCATCGATGCGCGGTGGACCACTTCGCCGCCGATCACTTCGCCGTCCCGATAGAAAGTCGCGCGGGCCCGGGGCTCGAAGAAGCCGATCTCGTCGCCCACGGGAAAGATCCGCAGAAAGGCGGGACGTCCCGCGATCAGCGGTACATCTCCGCGCAGATTCTGGGCGGCCTGGGTCAGGTAGACGGCACCTGCCGAAAACTCGAGATCGAGCGGATTGGTTCGCACGTAGACTTCGCCGGTCAACCCGGCCACCCCGGCTACCAACCGCACCGCAGCCCCGCCCAGCGCGGTGACCGTGCCGTCGCGCTCGATCTCGATGGCCCTGCGGGGCGCGACCACCCATGTAGGGCGCGCCCAGTCCGGCGGCCCCGGAATGACGTTCCCGTCTTCATCCAGCACCGTCACCCTGAGCTGGGCCTGATCCCCTTCGGTAATGAGCGTATCGACCGGCGTGATCACCAGCGAGTGCGGCAACACCGCAATGGTGGAAAGGTCGTCGCAGCCCGCCAACGCCAGGGCGGCCGCGCACACGCCCACCCGACAGGTTGTTCCCAACATTCTCAACATCTCATCCTGCCCTTTCCTTCGTTGTTGCTCACTCTGCTTCCGGGGCGCCATGACTCAGCCTCCCCCCAGCTGGATCGCGATCCCGAGGTGGGCCGACAGCGCTATCGCGTGGGCGGGACTCGAGGGCGTGTTCGCCGTCAGATAGCGGTACGACACGCCCGGGAGGGCCGACCAGCGGCCAAAGTCCCTTTGGAGACCCGCGCTAAATTCAAAGCCGATTCCGATGTTTGGAGATTCTCCCTCGGTGCCCGCCCGGGTCGTACCGACCAGGAGTCCGCCGCGAAGCCAGGGTCCCAGGGCCAGTTGCGGCAGGTCGGGCACCCACTGCGCACCGAGGGCTCCGTGGTTCCCCACGATGCTGATGTCACGACCGGTGCAGAATCCCTCCTCGCACCCGAACGTCGTCTGGTAGTATCCGCCGAAGACGGACAATGTGGGGATGATCTCGCTCTTCAACACCAGATCGAAGGATGGTTTCGCGGCAAGTTCCAGCTCGGCGGCGGACTCCGAATGGTTGCCGACGCTCAACCCCCCGCGCACCTCCACCCCGACCCGGCCCAGCCAGTCCGGCATCTGGGCCACTGCCGAACCCGGCGCCAGCGCGCAACCGGCGATCGCCACCAACAGTGCCCGCCCGATCATCCTATCCTCCCTGCTGGAAAGTCCGAATCCTGATGTTCCGGAACCACACCGGATCTCCGTGGTCCTGGAGCCCGATGTGACCGGAGGGGGCCATCCCGTATCCCGGCCATTCGCCAAATTTACTACGCTGCACCATGGCCCGCCAATCATCGGTCCAGAGTTCGTAGGCCACGATGCGGACGCCGTTCATCCAGTGTTCCACCGCGGGGCCGCGCACAATGATCCTCAGCTGGTTCCACTCGCCTACCGGCCGGGTGACGTCCTCGGTGGGGGCGTGGAGCGCATAGTTGGACCCCGCCGACGTCTCGGGCGTGGCCCCGTCACGGTGGCCGGCATTGTCCAGGATCTGCATCTCCGGTCCCGTCCAGTGGGCCTGGATCTCGTCTTCCGTGGCCCTGTAGAAGACACCGCTGTTGCCTCCTTCGGTGATCTTCCACTCCAGCGCCAGCTCGAAGTCGGCGTACTGGTCAACCGTTATGAGCGTGCCCCCTCTCCGTCCGGGTGTGTACACCAGCGCCCCGTCACGTGCTTCCCAGCCGGGCGGGACATCCGCGCGGCGGTAGCCCCGCCACCCCTCGAGCGTGCCGTCAAAGAGAAGCTTCCATCCGGCTGCCTCCTCTTCGGGGCTCAGGCGGTTGGCCGGGGGATCCTGCGCCGAGCCGGCCGATACCAGCATGAACACCACCATCACACCCGCCGCACAGGGTGTCGGCAGAAAAAAACCAGAAATCGAGCGCATCGATTCGCCTCCGTTTGCTGCGCCTTATTCCTCGCGGCCGGCGAAGGCCGCGTCAAAGGCTGTGTACGACGGCGGAAAGGAAAGCCTGCGCACGAACGCGCACGCCTCCGCCGCACCGTGTTCCCGATCCATTCCCGCATCCTCCCACTCGACCGACAGCGGACCCCGGTAGCCCGCGAGGTTCAGGGCCCGAATGACCGCTTCGAAGTCTACCCGGCCCCGTCCCGGGGACCGGAAGTCCCAGTAGCGCCGGGAATCTCCGAATGCGGTGTGGCCGCCGAACACTCCCGCTGCGACCGGCCGCGTGGACCACCACACGTCCTTCATGTGGACATGGTGGATGCGGTCCGCGAATCTCCGTATGAAATCGACGTAGTCCACCCCCTGGTACGCAAGGTGGCTGGGGTCGTAGTTGAACCCGAAGGCGGGGTGCCCATCCAGCCATTGCAGCGCCCGCTCGGCCGTAACGATGTCGAAGGCGATCTCGGTGGGGTGGACCTCCAGCGCGAAACGCACCCGCTCGGCCGAAAAGACAGCCAGTATCGGTCCCCAGCGGTCCGCGAATTCGCGGAATCCGTCGTCGATCCGCTCCGCGGGGACGGGGGGGAATGCGTAGAGCAGGTGCCAGATCGGACTGCCCGTGAAGCCGTTCACCACCTCCACGCCGAGCCGGGCCGCCGCCCGCGCCGAGTCCTCCATCTCTCTGGCCGCGCGGTGGCGGACCCCCTCCGGGTCGCCGTCGCCCCACACCCGCGCGGGGAGGATGGACTGGTGGCGCGCGTCGATTCTGTCGCAAACAGCCTGTCCGACGAGGTGATTGCTGATCGCGTGGACGGCGAGGCCGTGCCGGGCCAGAAGCTCGTGGCGGCCCCGGCAGTATTCGGGATCGGCGAGCGCGGCCTCAACGTCGAAGTGGTCTCCCCAGCAGGCGAGTTCGAGGCCGTCGTAGCCCCAGGCGGCGGCCTTCTCGGCCAGGACCTCCAGCGGCAGATCGGCCCACTGGCCGGTGAAGAGGGTGACGGGGCGGTTCACGGGAACGCTCCGGGGGTGTCGGCGCGGCCCGCGGCGGCCTGGGCAGCTGCCGCGCGGGCCCGCGTCCCTACAGCCGTGGAGCGCATCAGCGCTGTCCAGCTTCCCCGCGCCGCCGAATCGAGAACGCCGGCGATAAAGCGAACGCCGCACAGACCATCGTTGTGGTCCGGGAAATCGCGGTCCAGCGGATCCGGCACGGCGCCCGCGATCCGGGCCCCGATCACCCTGCCCGCACAGCGGTAGATATTGGCGAACGCCTCGATGAACCCCTCGGGGTGCCCGGGAGGCAGGCGGCTTGCGTGCTGCGCCGCCTCACACAGGTAGCCGCTCCCCCTTGTCAACCGCTGGCGGGGTGCGTCCGGGAAGAGCAGATCGAGCACATTCGGGTCTTCCTGCCGCCAGACCAACCCCGCCTGCTCGCCGTAGACCCGTAGCGCCAGCCCGTTTTCCTCGCCGGCAGACACCTGGCTGGCGCAGTAGACCCCGCGCGCGCCGCCCGCGAACCGCACGAGCATGCCGGCATCGTCCTCCATGACCCGCCCGGGCACCAGGCTGGCCAGCTCCGCGAAGACCGCGTCAATCTCCAGACCGGTGACGTAGTCGACCAGGTTGTGCAGGTGCGAACCGATGTCGCCGAGGGCCGACGAGGGCCCGGCCTGCGCGGGATCCTGCCGCCAGCCCGCCTGCTTGTGGCCGGTCCCTTCGAGCCGTGTCGAGAGCCACCCCTGCGGGTATTCGGCCACAACCTTGCGCACCGCGCCGAGCCTGCCCGACCGAACCAGGTGACGGGCCTCCTTGACCATTGGGTAGCCCGTGTAGTTGTGCGTAAGGGCGAAGGTGAGCCCGGTGCGCTCCACCTCGCGGCAGAGCGCTTCCGCACCGGCGACGCTCCTCGTCATCGGCTTGTCGCAGACGACGGGGATGCCGCGCTCCAGGAAGGCGAGCGCGACCGCGCGGTGGAGGTGGTTGGGAGTGACGACGGTCACCGCATCGATGCGCCGGTCCTCGTCCAGCGCGCCTTCCGCCTCCGCCATCTCCTGGAAGGAACCGTACACGCGCCGCGCGTCCAGCCCCAGGGCGCGGCCCTGCTCCCGGGAACGCTCCGCCTGCGAAGCGAAGGCCCCCGCGACGAGCTCCCACTCCCCGTCCAGCGCGGCGGACATGCGGTGCACCGCTCCGATGAAGGCGCCGGGACCGCCGCCCACCATGCCGTACCGGAGCTTTCGGTCGAGGTGGGGGTTCACGCCGCGCCCGGGGTCAAGTCAGGACAGGCGCTCGGCACGGTACCCGCCCGCACGCCGCTGCCGAATGTAGAGCAGCCCGAAGACCACGATCAGGAACCCGCTCAGCGGAACGATGTAGCGGAAGGAGATCAGTCCCCCCCGGTTCTCGGCGGGGCCCAGGATTCCCTGCGCCTGGTCCACGGCCGGGGAGGTGGACCCCGACTCGATGACCTGACGCAGCGCGTTGGCGGTTTCCACCGGCGGGAGGACCTGCTCGGCGTTGTAGCTGTCCAGCACTCCGGTAACCAGTTCGAGAGCCGACCGCAGGTCGTCCCCCTCCGGACCTGGCGTCCCCAGTGACTGCGATTCGAGAGCGCCGCCCGCTTCCATCAGCACCGTGACCACCTGGTCCTCGTCGAGGTCCGCGTGGGCGGCCCGATCCGCGATCTCTCCCATCAGCGGTGACGTGACGAGGCCGACGACCGCCATCCCCACGGTCCCCATCAGCCCGAGCCCCAACGCCCCGCTCCTCGGGATCCGCTCGGAGACGAAGCCGAGCATCGTGGGCCAGAAGTAGCACACGCCGACCGCGAACACCGTCGCCGAGGCCACCACCGACGCGGCCGATCCCCCGTAGCTCAGCCAGAGGAGTCCAGCCCCGGAAAGCACCGCCGAGGTGAGCAGAATGCCCGTGGGCGACAGACGGTGGACGACCGGTCCGGCCCAGTAGCGCATGACGGCCATGATCCCGTTGACGTAGACCAGGACCAGGATGCCCGCCATCCCTCCTGCTTCCAGCACGGCAGGGACCCAGCGATTGGGTCCGAGTTCGATCGACGCGGTCATCGCCATGCAGATCAGCATCAGCCACATCAGGGGCGTGGTGAGCGTGGCCCGGAACATCTCGCGCATCGAGATGCCGGAGCGGACCCCCTCGGTCGCGGGGAACCGCTGGCCCAGCAGCAGAAGGCCGTAGGCGAGCGTGGGAATCAGGATCAGCGTGATCTTGATCTGCCACGACTGGACCCCCGCACTGTCCAGGGCGAAGGCCGCCAGCCCGCCAAGCACGATCCCGCCGGGGAACCAGACGTGAAACTGGTTCAGCTTGACCGTCTTGTTCTCCGGGTAGAGCGCCGCTACCAGCGGGTTGCACGCCGCCTCGACGAGGCCGTTGGCCATGGCGATGACGAGTGCGCCGGCGAAGAGCGTCTCGAATCCCGTGGCGAAGATGAGGATGAGCGCCCCGCCGAGGTGGCCGACAAAGGCCATCCGCACCAGAAAGCGCATCCCCAGGGTGTCGCAGAGGGGCGCGAAGACGACCTGCGATACCGCGAAGCCCCACAGTGCCGCGCCACCGATCCACCCCACCTGCGCGTTGGTGAGGACGAATTGCCCCTTGAGGTCGAACATCACCGCGCCGACCGTAGCAAAGGCCACCGAGGTGGCGATCAGCGCGACGCAACTGCCCAGGAAGAGTCGCCCGGGTTGCACGCCGCCGTTACCGCCGGATCCGCCATTCATCGATTCGCGCTCCTGGTGTTCATGGAAGTGAAGGGGCCGGCCGGTCGCTCAGGTCGCAGACAGGAAGCGATAGCTCGCCTCGATCGAGGCCCGCGGGTCGGCGGGCCGGTCGTGCTCGACGAAGTAGTGCCGAAGACCCGCGATGCCCGACAGCGCGAAGAGTCCGGCCCAGTCGATCTCTCCCGCGCCCACGTCGACCATGCGCCCGTCCGCGGACAGGTCCTTCACGTGACAGAGGGCGAAGCGGCCCGGGTTTTCCCTCAGCAGCGCGGCCGAATCCGCACCGCCCACCGCCGACCAGTGGAAGTCGATCTCGAGGTCCACCAGGGAGGGATCGAGATGCTGAAGCAGAAGCGAGTAGCCGGTGACGCCCCCGGCCTCCACCTCCTCGAACTCGAAGGCGTGGTTGTGATAGCCGACTCGCAGCTCCACGCCGGCGGCGGCCGCGCCGGCCGTGTTGAGTATCTCGGCCGCCCGCCTGTAGCCGTCGGCGGTCTGCATCTCGCCGGGCAGGGAGGGCAGGACCATCCACCGGTGTCCCAGGGCGTGGGCCGCTTCGATGGATGTTTCCAGGCCCGCGCCCGTGAGATCCGGAATGCCCACGTGAGCAGCTGGCGCGGTTAGCCCGGCAGCGTCCAGCCACTGCCTCACCTGCGCGGGTGCATGACCGAAGTACCCGGCGAACTCCACCTCGCGGTACCCGATCGCGGCCACGGCGTCCAGCGTCCCGGCCACGTCCTCACTCATCAGCGAGCGCACCGTGTACAGCTGCACCCCAATCCGCTCCAGCGGCGGGTCGAGCGCGTCCCGGCCTGCTCCTCCGGCCGCTGGCGCCTGCCCCGGCCCGCACCCGGCCAGCACTCCCAGCCCGGCCACGCGCAGGAAACCCTTGCGGTCCATTGTCCCTCCCGGTGAGATCATTCGGCCAGCCTTCAGCCTGCCATGTTAGGCGCTCGGCCCGGCGTCCGCCACTTGGGGTGCCCATTGAGCTATTGCCTCGCCCGGAGGCCCGGCGCGGCCCAACCCGCCCTTGCCTCGCCCGCCGCTGTCGAACGGCGCGCGCCCAGCCAGCCATTGCCCCGCCCCCCGTCACCGCACGGTGAAGCCCCCGCGCAGCGGGTCCCCCTCCTCCGCCCGGAAGCACGCCTCGCCCGTGTAGTGCGCCTCGCCCCCGACCAGGACCGTCACGGCCTCGTGCTCCCCCACCATCGTCTCCTCGATGATGCACCCCGCGAACACCGACCCGGTCACGCTCGAGAACCGCCGCTCGTCCCCCACCCCCGCGAGCCCCCGCGTCCGCTGGATCGCCATCCGGGCCGTGACCCCGCTCCCCGTCGGGCTGCGGTCCACCTGCCGGTCCGCGAAGACGCACACGTTCGCGCTGGGGCGGTCGTCGCCGATGGCCCCGTCGGTAAGGATCGTCCCGTAGAGGAAGGCCAGGTCGGGATGGTCGGGATGGTCGAGCTCCAGCTGCGACTTGGCCGCGCAGGTGACCGCCCAGGCGGCGTCGACCAGCGCCCGCGCGGGAGACGTCCGCACGTCCAGCCCGAACCGCGCGGCCGGGACGAAGGCGTAGAAGGCGCCTCCGTACCCGATGTCGACTTCGACCTTGCCGGCCCCGTCCACCTCGAGCGCTGCGTCCAGAAGGGGGGCGAAGGCGCCCACGCTCTCGAAGTGGACCATTCCTGCGCGTCCCTCCTGGCACTGCACGTGCGCGGTGACAAGCCCGCACGGACACTGTATGCGCACGGTCGTGCGCGGCTCGCGCGCCGGCACCACGCCCCTGTCAACCGCCCATTTGGCCATTGCGATGGTCGCATGACCACACATCGTCGAATAGCCCTCGTTGTGGCAGAAGAGCACCGCCAGATCCGCGTCGGGGTGGTCCGGCTCCACCGGGATCACGCCGTACATGTCGTTGTGGCCGCGCGGCTCGTGCATCAGGAAGCGGCGCAGATGGTCGAGGCGCTCGCGCGCGTACCGCCGCTTGTCGAGGATCGTGGCGCCGGGGATCGGCGGGTAGCCGGAGGTCACGATCCGGACCGGCTCGCCGCCGGTGTGCATCTCGCAGGTGCGGATTTCGGAGGGAAAGCGGGGTTTCATCGGATCTGACGTACGATCTACATTTCCTTTCCAGCGGGCTTCGACCGCCGCAGCACCACCACCCGCCCGGCAAAGAATACCCCGTACGCTACCGCCGCCGCCAGCAATCCCCAGGCCGGCGGCACCATCCAGCCGCTCCCGTCCCACACCGAGCGGGCCACCTGCAGCGCCACCACCCCGGCCCCGGCCGCCACGAGCGCCTCCCCCGCCGCGGGCCTGCGCGAATACAGCCCGGCCACAACCGGCACGAAGAGGCTGACCCCGAGCAGGGAGTAGAAGATCCTCAGGTTGTCCACGACGCTGGGCAGGAGTACGGCCAGCACCACACCGCCGCACCCCCCCACAACCGCCGCGGCGCGCGCCACCCGCAGCACCTGCCGGTCCGACGCCGACGGATTCACGAAGCGCTTGTACAGATCCTTGGAGAGCGAGGTGGCGAGCATGAAGAGGATCGCGTCCGCGGAACTGATCTCCGCCGAGAGCACCGCCGCCAGCCCGAGCAGCCCGACCCACGCCGGAACCCCTGTCGTCAGGATCACGGGCAGCGCCGCCTCCGGGTTCTCCAGCCCCGGGGCCACCGCCCGAGCGACCATCCCCAGCGCCGGCGGAAGCAGCGCGAAGATCATGAGCGCGGCCGCGCACGCCCCCAGGCCGATGCGGACCGAACGCACGTCACGGGCCCCGAACACCTTTTGCAGTATGCCGGGCGACACGATGAACGCCGGGGCCAGCAGCATCAGGTATATCCACCCCGAATCGCCGTTGCGCATGAAGTCGAGGTGGCCGGGAACCGTGCGCGCCGCTTCGAGCACCGCCGACACGCCCCCCGCGCCGTGGATCGCCAGCGGCACCGCAACCAGGAACCCGCACACCAGCACCACGAGTTGCACCAGGTTCACCCACGCCGAACTGAGCAGGCCGCCTGCGACGAAGTAGATCATCATCACCACGCCGCCGGCCACCGCCCCCAGCCACCGCGGCGCCCCGGCCACGACCTCCAGGATCCACGCCATCGCGATCAGCTGCGCCGCCAGGATCGCGAGCGTACCCAGCCAGAGGAGGATCGCGATCGCCGCCCTGACCGACGGGCCGTAGCGGTGTTCGAGGTAGTCCCCCACGGTCAGCAGCGAATTGTCGCGCGCCACCCGCCAGATGCGCGGCCCGAGCCACAGCGCCAGCACGAGAGTGCCGACGCCGGCCGAGCCCACCCACCACCACGCCGCGAGCCCGTTCTCGTAGCCGAGGCTGGCTGCGCCAACCGTCGATCCGGCGCCGATATTCGCCGCCAGCAGCGTCGCGAAGAGCAGCACGGGACCAAGCGCGCGCCCGGCGACGAAGAAGTCGCCCGTTCCCTTGACGCGCCGGCCGATGGCGAGTCCGACCGCGGTGATCAGGGCCACGTAGATGAGCAGCCCCGCCAGGGTTGCGTTCAATTCCCGGGTCCCCGCAGGTCCCGCGCCGCCGGGATGGACGGCAGGCCGCGCGCCGCGCGCACAGCGCGCACGATCGCCTCGGCCATGACTTCGGCGGCCAGGGCACCCACCCGGCCGGTGTCGAAGCCGTCCTCGAGGGTTCCGGTGGCCAGGGAGTAGACCACGTCGCCGTCCGCGGGCATGTGGACCGGCACGATGGCGCGGGCCAGTCCGTCATGCGCCATCTGCGCGACCTTGGTGGCCTCCGCCTTGGTGAGGCGGGCGTTGGTCGCGACGACCCCGATGGTGGTGTTTTCGAGGGGCGGCGCCGGGGGCACCTCTCCCCGCAGGAGGCGCCGGGCGTCGAGGAGGACGTCGCCGTCCCCGCGCACTCCCGCAATCACGCGTCCGGTCGCCGGATCGATCACGTCGCCGACGGCGTTGACCACGACGATCGCACCGACGGCGAGGCCGCTCGGGAGGGTGATCGAGGCCGTGCCCACCCCTCCCTTCATCGCCGAGGCCATCCCGCGCAGCTTCCCCACCGTGGCGCCGGCGCCCGCGCCCACGTTCCCCTCCGGGACCGCCCCGGTGGAGGCGCCGGAGGCGGCTTCGTAACCGCAATCGGGGCCGGGCCGCACACCCCCCGCGACGTGCAGGTCGAAGATGATCGCGCCCGGCACGATGGGGACGACAAGGCCGCCGCCCACGGGGTAGCCCTCGCCGCGCTCTTCCAGGTAGCGCACGACACCGTCCCGTGTGGCGAGGCCGAAGGCGCTGCCCCCCGAAAGAAAGACGGCATTGACCTGCTGCACGGTGTTCACGGGATCGAGCAGGTCGGTTTCCACCGTGCCCGGCGCGCCGCCCCGTACATCCACGCCCCCAACGGCTCCCCCGTCCGCGATCACCACGGTGCATCCGGTAGCCGCGCCGGGGTAGGTGTAGTGGCCGACCCGGATCCCGGGCACGTCGGTGATGGCGCCCGTCTGGGGTTCCGGCGGCGGTGCGGGCAGCGCGCCCACAACAACGAGCGCGACCGTGACCGCGACCGCAGCGATCAGCGACTTGTGGGCCATGATACCTCCCGTTGGGATTGGCAGGCCGGTTTCGCTCCGGGATGCTGCACCGGAGCCACATCAAGATAACGACCGTGAAGCAAGGCGGACCGAACTCCCGTAGTGGACAGCAGGCGACCGACGGATGCGGGGCAACCCTGCAGGACATCGGGTTGTCAAAGAGGGTGCACGGGGCTCGCGCCGGAGGCTGACGGGGCCGCAGTTGCAGACCGTCGACCGGCGAGCGGCGAGAAAGCCCGCGCCAGCGGAAGGATCCGGCGCGGTTGAAGGAATGGCACGAATATTGCTGTACAGTGTATGCAGTGAGCAACCGAGGGAGTGCTCAGAAACCGCGGGAGGGAAGAATGACGAGGCTACACTTGAGACGACGGTCGAGCCGGCGCACGTCGGCACTGGGACTGGTCCTGTCCCTGGCGCTGATCTTCAGCGCGAGCGGGATTATCGGCGTCAACGCTGCCGAACCGGCATCCCCGTGCCCCGGAGTTGAGGAAACCGCAGGGTCCGACGCGAATCAGAAGCGCACGGACTCCTACACGGTATCACCCGCTGTCCGTGGCGAGGGACACCAGGAGGACCAGCGCAACCTGTAGGGGCCACAGGCTGTTGCAGCCTCTCCCCCAATGGCGAAATTGGTCCCCGGCGCCATATTCTCTCACGGCGCAGCCGTTTGAACGCGCGCCGCTGAGCTAGCGCCCCCGGGTCGGCAGCCGCACCGCCTGTCCCTCCGGAATCGGCGACTTGTAGGGGACACCGCCCGTCGCCTCGGCGTGCGCCTCCTTCGCGCGGCGCAGCAAGTCGGCGTCGAGGATCAGCTCGGCCCCCATCAGCGCCAGCGCCTTCGTCGCCACCTGCGCACCCTTGATCGCGCCCGCGGTGCCGTGCGACGCACTCGTCGCCCAGGAGTGCCAGGGGATGTGCTCCGCCGCCGTCGTCACGCTGAACTCGACCGTGGGAGAGATGTAGCTGACGTCGGCCACATCCGACGATCCCCCGCTGGCCGGAAGGGGCACATCCGCGAGCGGGTCGATCGTGGCGCGCAACCCCGACTCCTCAGCGTCCAGGAACCCCTGGAGCCGCTTCGCGAATCCCTGGTCCTCGTCGCTGAACCGGGGCGGCCCGACGCGCTCGAGGTTGGCCTGCATCGCCTCCTGAAGTGGACGGATGAGCGTGTACGTGTGGACACCGGTGATGAGGTAGGCCTCGTGTTCGGTGCGCGTCATACGGGCGGCGCCGGCCGCGATATCGAGGATCCAGTCGTAGTTCTCCTCGACCGCGGTGCGCGTCGTGTCGCGGACGTAGTACCATACGCGTGCGTACTCCGGTACCACGTTGGGGGCATCACCGGCGTCGGGGATCACGTAGTGGATGCGCGCGCTCGGCCGGACGTGCTCGCGCATCATGTTGACGCCGTGGTTCATGAGCTCGACCGCATCGAGGGCGCTGCGGCCGTTCCAGGGGTCGGCGGCGCCGTGCGCGGCCTGTCCGCGGAAGGAGACCTCGAAGTTGTTGAGGGCGCGGGCGCGGTTGTTGCTCACCGCCGTCTTCTGCCCGGGGTGCCACACGATCGAGGCGTCGAGGTCGTCGAAGAGGCCGTCGCGGGCCATGTAGACCTTGCCGACCACCGTCTCCTCGGCGGGGGTGCCATAAAGGCGGACGGTGCCGGCGGTGCCGTGCTCGGCCATCATGCGCTTGATGGCGATGGCCGCGGCCACCGAGGCCGCGCCGAAGAGGTTGTGGCCGCAGCCGTGGCCGTGGGGGTGGTCGTCCTCGCGGGGAGCGCGTCCGGGCTCGACCGCGTTGCCGATGTTGGGGAGCGCGTCGTATTCGGCGAGCACGCCCAGAATGGGGCGCCCCGACCCCCACGATGCGACGAATGCGGTGGGCATGCCCGCGACGCCGCGCTCGACGGCGAAGCCTTCTTCTTCGAGGACATCGGCGAGATGCCCGGCGGACTGATGCTCCTCCAGCGCGATCTCGGCAAACTCCCAGAGCCGCATGGATACTCCGGCGACGAGATCTTCCAGCGCGGTGGCATGCGCGAGGGCGGAGGCTTTGCCCTCCGCGACGGACTGGGGGGCGGCGGGGGCGGGGGCAACGGTAAGGGCGGCCAGGGCGGCCGCGGCGATGGCGACGGGCATGGCGAGGCCGGACGCGACCGTGGCGAGGCCAGGCGCGACTCCGGCAAGGGCAAGCTCGGGGGGGAAACGTTTCACTTGACTTCGTCCATCGTGAGTGGGTTCGAGTCGATTCGGAACGGGCCACGCTATGCAGGAACGGGGTCCGTCGGCAAGTGGCGGCGGGCGGTTTGGCCCCCCATACTCTCCCATCAGTTCCGGCGGACGCTGATCCGGCTGCCAAGCGCTACACCGACCCGGCCCAGGGCTCACCGACCCTGCTCCCCGGCCGCGTCGCCAACCCGATGGAGGGACCATGACACGCTCCAGGACGCGATCGCCCCTGCCCGCCGCGGGCGCCCCGCACTTCGCCGCCCGCTTCCTTCCCTGCCTGCTCCTCGTCGCGGCCTGCACCGCCGATTCCGGAGTGTCGGAAGGCGACCCCGGGATGTCCACCGACGCCGCGCCCACCTTCCGGGTCGACCCCTCCTGGCCCCGCGAGCTGCCGAACGACTGGATCCTCGGGTCGATCACCTCCGTGTTCGTCGATGCGCAGGATCACGTCTGGATCACACACCTGCCGGAGACGCTGACGCCCGAAGAGATCGCCGCGGTGCAGGATCCGCCGATGGGGGAGTGCTGCGTGCCCGCGCCGGTGGTGCTTGAACTCGATACCGAGGGCAACGTAGTCCAGGCGTGGGGAGACCCCGCCACCCAGGACGTGGGGGATTTCCCGCGCAACGCGCACGGTCTCTTCATCGACCACAACGACAATGTCTGGATCGGCACCTTCCGCCATCATCGCGTCATGAAGTTCACGCGCGACGGCCAACACCTCATGACGCTGGGCAGGTACGACGAGAACGGCGGCAGCAACGACACGGAGCTGCTGGGCGGCCCGGCCGGGATCTGGGTCGATCCCGCTACCAACGAAGTCTACGTCGCCGATGGCTACGCCAACCGTCGCGTCGTGGTGTTCGACGGTGAGACGGGCGCCTACATTCGCCATTGGGGCGCATACGGCGAGCCACCCGACGACGATGTCCGGTATCCCTACAACGCCCGAACGGCGGACAGCCCGCCCCCGCCTCAGTTCGGCACCGTGCACGGCCTGGTCGGCTCCAACGACGGCCTGCTCTACGTCGCGGACCGGCGTGGCAACCGCGTCCAGGTGTTCCAGCGCGACGGCACCTACGTGACCGAGAAGACGATCGCGCCGATGACCCGCGCGTCCGGCTCGGCGTTCGTGGTGTCGCTATCCCCCGACGACGAGCAGCGGTGGCTGTACCTCGCCGACGGCACCAATCACAAGGTGTGGATCCTGCGCCGGTCGGACCTGGAGGTGGTGGGCGAATTCGGACGCGGGGGCCGCCAGGCGGGCCAGTTCATCCGTCCCCACGGGATGGACGTGGACTCGCGCGGCAACATCTATGTGGGCGAGGCGTCAACCGGGAGGCGGGTGCAGAAGTTCATCGCCGGGTGAACGTGAGCGGGAGGCTTATCCGAACCCGAACCGGTTCGCCATTGCACGTGGCGGGCCGGAACCGGGACGTGCGGGAAGCGCGCAATACCACCTGATCCCAGGAGGCCGACCCCGAGCTGGTTTGCACCTGCGACTCCGTGACCATTCCCAGTTCGTCGATGAAGAAGTACAAGGTCGTTGCAAGCGTGCGCCGGTCTTCCGGGGTCTGTCCGGACCGCAGGGGCCTCGAGTACTCTCTGGAGATGGCTTGCGCGACCATCCGGGGGTTGAGTAATTCAGGCGCTTCGGTCCGTTCGCATTCCAATTCGCTGTCGAGAATGTGCATGTCTTGGCCAATGACCTGTGTCGATGCCGTGGTGGTGACGCATGCGAGAGTCAGAAGCGCACCGAGAACCCACAGGGCGGGCAAGACTGTTCGCACGGTGGCACCGAGACGCTCTGCAATCGTCACGTCCCCGATCCGGGTTTGAGCACCCGTGAGCTGAAGTCGACCTTCCATTTGGTCCACATCTCCACCGGTTCGCAGTTGACCGTCGCAGGTCGGAATTGGGCACGCCGCGCAGCGCGAACCGCAGTCTGGTCGAGGAGGTTCCGCCCGGAACTGGTCTCAATCTTCGTTTCCCGGACCCGCCCGAGCGTATCAACCAGCAGCAACAGGGTGACTGGACCCCTGGGAGGAGGTTGAACTCCTATCCGAGGGTCCTCAGGGGGTACGATGTACGTCGGAACAGGCAGATCCCTGTCCGTCGGGGACAGCGGATCGCAAGGAGGTTCTTCAATGACCATCGGAGGTGTCGCGCCTGCCGGCGCCGTCGTGGCACATCCCGCCAGGAGGGTCGCGGTGACGGGCGCCGCAGCTACCATCGCTCGACCAAAGCCGTGCCACACGCTTCGTTTCTTCATTGGGAATCCATCGCATGGCAAGACCGAGTCCGGGGGTGCGTCCCCCGCCGTCATCTTGACAGATTGATCGTCAAAGTCAGGTATACACCGACCTGACGCAACTCTTGAACCCCGACCACACCCTTCCAGGAAGGACCCATGCACCGCCCACGAAGCCGACTCGCTTTCACCCTCGCTGTTTCCGCACTGGCCGCAACCGCCCTTCCAGCCATTGCACCGCCCTCGCCCGTAGGACCGTCCGCCCTCACGGCGCAGCCCACCGCCGCGACCCGACAACTCGACACCCTCGCCTTCAAGGACCTGCGCTACCGGATGGCGGGACCCTTCCGGGGCGGGCGCTCCTCGGCAGTCACCGGCTTCCCCAACGACCCCGACCGCTGGCTGATGGGAACCACCGGCGGCGGCGTCTGGGAGTCGGACGACAACGGCGTCACCTGGAGAAACATCTCCGACGGCTACTTCGGGGGCTCGATCGGGGCGGTGGCGGTCGCGGATTCGGACCCGAACGTGATCTACGTGGGCGAGGGATCGGCCTGCATCCGGGGCAACACCTCGGCCGGGCATGGCGCCTGGAAGTCGATGGACGGGGGGCGGACCTGGACCTTCATCGGGCTGCCCGAGGCGGGGCAGATCGGGCGGATCGAGGTGCACCCGCGCGACCACGACCTGGTCTACGCCGCGGCGGTCGGCCATCCGTTCGGGAAGAATCCGGAGCGGGGCATTTTCCGTTCGCGCGACGGCGGGGAGACGTGGGAACACGTCCTGGCGCTCAACGACTCCACCGGCGCGTCCGATCTGACCATGGACATGACCAACCCGCGCATCCTGTATGCGGGGATGTGGCGCGGGGAGCGCAAGCCCTGGGCGCTCATCTCGGGCGCGGAGGAAGGCGGCGTCTACAAGACGACCGACGGCGGCGACACCTGGACCAGGCTGGGCGGCGGGCTGCCCGAAGGGATCGTGGGGAAGGTGGGCGTGACCGTCTCCCCCGCGAACCCGGACCGGGTGTGGGCAATCATCGAGGCCGAGCCCGATGGAGGCGTCTACCGCTCCGACGACGGGGGCGCGACGTGGACCCGCACCAATTCGGACAACAACCTGCGCCAGCGCGCCT
This sequence comes from Longimicrobiales bacterium, assembly GCA_965206305.1. GTDB lineage: Bacteria > Gemmatimonadota > Gemmatimonadetes > Longimicrobiales > Gaopeijiaceae > Bin94. The sequence continues at coordinate 3,672,752 of CBDBJI010000004.1, forward strand.
GGTACTACACGCACGTGCAGGCCGACCCGGTCGACCCGAACACGGTGTACGCGCTGAATACCCGTCTGTACCGCTCGGTGGACGGCGGGACCACCTTCGAGATGATCCCGGTGCCCCACGGGGACGTGCACGACCTCTGGATCCATCCGGCCGACCCCGACCGCATGGTGGTCGCAAACGATGGGGGCGCGCAGGTGACGGTGAACGGTGGCGATACCTGGTCGACCTACTTCAACCAGCCCACCGCCGAGCTCTACGACGTGATCGTCGACAACGGCTTCCCCTATCGGCTGTACGGCGCGCAGCAGGACAACACCACGATCTCCGTGCCCGCCTGGTCGGACGTGAACACGCTCTACCCCAAGCAGCACTGGCTGAACGTCGGCGGCTGCGAGACCGGCCCTGTCGCCCTCGATCCCGACCGGCCGCACATCACCTACGCGGGGTGCTACGGGGGCGTGATGGACCGCTACGACCGCGAGTCCGGGCAGCGCCGCAACATCATGCTCTACCCGCAGCTTCAGCTCGGGATGGCGGCCAGCGAACTCAGACACCGCTTCCAGTGGGTGTCGCCGATGCTGGTCAGCACGCACGACAACCGCGTCCTCTACCACGGGTCGCAGTACGTGAACCGCTCGCAGGACGAGGGCGCGACCTGGGAGACGATCAGTCCCGACCTCACCACCAACGACCCCGAGCACCAGGTGCAGTCCGGCGGGCCGATCAACGCCGACGTGACCGGCGTGGAGATCTACAACGTGGTGTTCTCGATCGCGGAATCGCCGGTCAACGCTGACGAAATCTGGGCAGGCAGCGACGACGGACGGGTGCACGTTAGCCTCAACCGGGGCGGCAGCTGGCGGGACGTGACGCCGCCCGAGATGCCGGAGCTGGGGACGGTCGACGAGATCGAGGTGTCCTTGCATCAGGCCGGCCGGGCCTACGTCGCGGTGCAGCGGTACCGGATGGACGACTTCAGTCCCTACATCTTCCGCACCGACGACTTCGGCGCGTCCTGGACCCTGATCACGGACGGCATTCCCGGCGACCACCCGGTGCGCACCGTGCGGGAGGACCCGGTCCGGCAGGGCCTCCTCTTCGCGGGTACCGAGTACGGCGTCTTCGTCTCCTTCAACGCGGGCGAATCCTGGCAGAGTCTCCAGCGCAACCTTCCCATCACCCCCGTCACCGGGATGCGCGTCGCGCACGACGACCTGATCATCTCGACGCAGGGGCGCTCGTTCTGGATCCTGGACGACATCAGCCCACTGCGCGAAATCGAGGACGCCCTCGCGGCAGGCACCCACCTGTTCGCCCTCAGGGATGTCGTCCGGCTCAGCAACGTAGGGGTGGCCGGGCTGGCGCAACTCACCCCGGACCCGGCGCCCTCCGGCGCGCAGATCCACTACTACCTCGCCGAGGAGCCCGAGGACGACATTCGCGTCGAGGTCGTGGACGGACGCGGCGACGTGGTGCGCGTGTTCGCGTCGGACTCGGCAACCGCGGCGGAGGCGGACGGGGAGCGCATCACGAAGGCGGCCGGGCTCAACCGGATCGCGTGGACGCTCTCCTACGCCGGGCCGGAGCTGCCCGAGGGATCGGTCGTATGGGGTTACACGGGTGGCGTGAAGGCGCCGCCGGGCGACTACGCAGTGCGCCTCGCCGTGGGCGACACCGTGCTCGAACGGGACTTCGAGCTGCTCCCCGACCCGCGCATCCCCGAAGTCACCGCCGCGAGCTACGACCAGCAGTTCCGCGTGGCGATCCAGGCCCGCGACTCGATCACCTCGATCACGCGCGCCATCGAGGACCTCGCCGCCATACGCGATCAGGTCGAAGTCGTGATGGAGCGCGCCCGCGCGGCCGAGCGGGACGCCGAACTGCAGGCCCTCGCCGACACCCTGGCCGACAAGTCCATGGGCGTCACCGACGACCTGATGCAGACCCGGAACCGCTCCAACCAGGATCCGATTCGCTTCCCGCCCCGTCTCGACAACCAGTGGATGGAGCTCTACGGGCGCGTCACCGGCACCGACGGCTACATCGCGGGCGGTGCCGAGGGAGCGCCTCACGCGGGCACCCTGGAGCGCCTCGACGATCTCCTCACGGAGTGGGAAGGTGTGCGCGTTCGCTACATCGACCTGCTGGAGAACGAACTCGCCCGCTTCAACGAGGCGGTCGAGCGGCTCGGGCTGCCGGCGGTCGTGCTGCCCAGACGGGGACGGATCGTGAGCTGAGGGAGGTCTCCCGCGTCACCCCGTCGGCAGCGCGTCCACGAACTCGACCATCCGCTGCTGCTCGTCCTCGTTCGGCAGACGCCCGAGTCCGGCGCCCAGATTGTCGATCATGTGCTCGGCGTTGCTGGTGGCGGGCGTCACGCACGTCACGGCCGGGTGGGCCGCCGCGAACTTGATGAAGAACTGCGCCCAGCTGTTGGCGTCGAACTCGCGGGCCCAGTCCGGCACCTCGCGGTCGCCCACGCGGTTCCAGAGACGCGAGCGGCCGAAGGGCACGTACACCAGTACGCCGATCCCCCGCTCCTGGGCGAGGGGCAGCACCTCGTCGGCCGCGTCGGTGTTGTCGACCGCGTAGTCGACGCCGATGAAATCGAGCGGGTAGTCGCGCATCGCCTGCATCAGCCCCTGGTACTGGGGGCCCCGGGGCGTGAGCGTCGTACCGATGTAGCGGATGCGGCCCTCGGACTTCAACTCCTGGATGATGGGCATCTGCGTCGCCAGATCCCCCAGGTTGTGGACCTGCATCAGCTCCATCTCGTCCACGCCGAAGTACTCGAAGGAAGCCTCGATCTGCGCGCGCGCCGCTGCCGCGTCCGCCGGACCCCGCCGGGCCACGTTGACCTTGGTCGCCCAGAAGATACGGTCCGTGATGCCCAGCTCGTTTGCGAGGCGCCCGGCAACCTCTTCCGACGTTCCGTAGCTGGGCGCGGTGTCGAAGACCGTGCCGCCATTCTCCACGAGCGCGCTCAGGACACCCCGCAGCTGGGTCACATCGTCGCCGCGAGCGACCTGCTGGAAGGTGGCGGAGCTCCCCAGCCCTACGATCGGCAGCTGCTCTCCCGTGGCTGGAATCGCCCGGGTCATCATCTCCTGCCGCTTCAGGGCCAGCAGGATGTCGGGACTCAGGGTGACGGCCGCTCCGGCAGCCGCTGTGGTACGAAGCCAGTCACGTCGTGTCAGCATGTCAGATTCCTCTCTCGCAGGTGATGCGCCGGACCCGCTTTTCCGGCATGTCGTCAAGGTCGTTGGCCAGCGGGCCTCCCGTCACTTCAATGACAACGGAGCGTCCGTTTCTGTTGACATGCCGCATCGAAGAAGCGGGCACCGGTCGCCGGCAGCGGCGGTTACATTTCAGGTGGGCGGATGGATCGTCCCGCCCGGGCAACCTTGAGCGCCTGGAGGACCCTCTCACGAAGTGGGAAGGCGTGCGGCTTCGCTGCCCCCCACTGGCGGAAACACGAGGCGCCGCTGAAACGTAGTAACGGTATCGGCCGGGCGGAGGGGCCGGAACCAGACTTGCATGGAGTTTCGCGATGAACATCAAGGAACGCTTCAAACGATACATCCCCGATCAGGACAGGCGCTGCGCCACGATCATCCATGGAGCGTCGGCCGCCGCAGGGGCCGCGGCGGCAGCGGCCATCGTCCCCGGCTCCGACGCGGTCGCGATCGCCCCGCTGCAGGTCGGAATGATCACCGCGCTGGCGGACGAATTCGACATCCCCGTAACCGACGCCGCATTGAAATCGACGCTCTACGCGACGCTCGGCACGATCGTCGGCAAGGGCGGGGCCAACCTTGTGCTCCGCTGGGTCCCCGTCTACGGGAACATCATCCGGGGAGTGGTCGCCGCCGGCGTCACGGAGGCGATGGGCTGGGCCGTGGTGCAGAAGCTGCGCACCGACGGGACGCTGACCTGAGCAGGATTGCGCGGCGGTCACGACGCCGGGCGCCGTCCCAGCCACTGTTCCCACCACCCCAGCTGCACCCAGGTGCGGTGCACGGTGCGCCACGGGGTCCAGCCACCGTGGTACGAGTCCGGGTACCGCACGAACCGCGCCGGCACCTGTTGCTTGCGCAGCGCGACGTACATCTGCTCCGCCTCCTCGATGGGGACGCGGTGGTCCGACTCGCCGTGAACGAACATGGTTGGGGTCGAGACGCCCTTGGCGTGGATGATGGGTGACGAGCGCATCAGGTTCTCCAGGCCGCGTTCCTCCCAGGGGGGCCCGAAGAACTCGCTTTCCTTGGTGCGGGGGATGTCGGCAACCCCGTAGTCGCTGACCCAGTTGGAAATCGAGGCGCCCGCGATCGCCGCCGCAAAGCGGTCGGTCTTCGTGATGACCACATTGGTCATGTAGCCCCCGTACGAGTAGCCGGTCACGCCCATCCGTGCCGTGTCGATGTCGTATTCGGCTATTGCGTGGTCCACCCCGGCCATGACGTCCTCGTAGTCCTTGAAGCCCCACCCGCCCCAGGTGCCCCAGCGGAAGTCCTCGCCGTAGCCGGTCGAGGCGCGCGGATTGGTGTAGAGGACCATGTAGCCGTGCGCGGCCAGAAGCTGCCGGTCGAAGGAGAAGTCGTTGCCGTAGCTCCCGTGGGGGCCGCCGTGGACGACGAGGACGAGGGGGAAGCCGTCCTGCGCGGCGGGGGTGCCGGCCCGCGCGGGGAGGATCCAGCCCTCGATCCCGGTGCCGTCCTGGCTATTGAAGAGCAGCCGGTCGGGCGCGGCAAGCTCCAGTTCGGCCAGCAGCGCCGCGTTCACGTCGCTGAGCCGCATCTCCGAGCCGCCGTCCGCACCCGCGATCCAGATGTCGCCCGGGCGGACCGGGTCGGTGGCCCGGAACGCCATCCGCGAGAAGTCGGCCGAGAAGGAGAAGCTGCCCAGGCGCCGGTCGCCTTCGGTGACCTGTTCGACCATTCCCCCGCCCGCCGGGATGCGGAAGAGGTGGGTGTTCCCGCCGATCCCGGCCGAGAAATGGACGTGCTGTCCGTCGGGTGACCACATCGGCCCGCCGGGGATCAGGTCGAAGTCCCCGGTCAGCGACCGCAGGCGCCGTCCGTCCGCCGCGTCAAAGACGAAGAGCTCCGTCGACGCGCCCCGGTCCCGGCCTTCGCGGATGATCACGTCCAGCCCCTCGTTGCCCCGCACCGCCATCTCGCGTCCGTCTGGCGACCACTCCGGGCTGGAGTAGCTGTATTCGTCGTCGGTCAGCCGGGTGACGGTCCCGTCCAGGTCCACCACCCACAGGTCGGCGCGCTCGTAGCTGTGCTCGTCGCGCTGATGGGCGTCCGCGGTGAAGGCGAGCCGGCTCCCGTCCGGGCTCCACGCGACACCGGACGCGTTCACACCCAGGTCCGTGAGGCGTCTGGGGTCCCCGCCGCCCGCGGGAATGACGTGGATCTCGCGCGGGGGGGTGGCGCGGGGGTCACGCGGGTCGGGAAGATAGCCGCGCCGGTCGAAGCGGTAGTTCATCCAGTCGTAGTCGCGCCCGTCGAATCGCTCCGCGACGCGGCGCTCGAAGTCGGAGTCGTAAGTGCGCTCGGGGGCCGGGGGCGGACGGACCGCCATTGTGAACGCGATCCAGGAGCCATCGGGGCTGAAGATGGGCGAACCGCGCAGTCCCTCGATCTGGAAGGCTTCCCCGGAGGGACGGTCCATGCGGAGGAACCACGATCCCCCGCCGGGCCCACCGGCCGGCCCCGGTCGGCTGGAGCTGAAGACCAGCAGTGTCCCGTCCGGGCTCCACCGGGGGCCCGAAGCGCTGTAGCTGGGGCTCGTCAGTCGGAAGGGCTCGCCGGACCCGTCGGCATTGGCCAGCCAGATCTCGCTGTGGCGCCGGTTTTCATCTTCCAGCACCGTTGTGACTACGTAGGCGACCCGCGAACCGTCGGGCGAAAGCGCCGGACTGCCGACGCTCTTCAGCCGGTAGTAGTCCTCGAGTTCGAGCGATCGGCGGGCGGTGGCGGCGTCCTCCGTGGCCTGGGCAGAGAGGCCGGGGGAGAAGGCGAGGAAGCCGACGGTGACCATGGCAAGAGTGACCGGTAGCCGGCCGCGGGATACGGGGCATGAATGTGGAGAACCGAGTTGGAAAGACATGGCTGATCGCTCACTGGGTGGAGAAGTCGCCGCGGGGGGGACCGGCAGACCGGGGGCGTCCCTCCGGCGCGTTCAGGTACAGGACTGGCTGAAATACTGGGACGCGGCCGCGCGTCGCGCCAATGAAATCACACCGCCACCTCGATCCGCCGCCAGTGCCCCTGCCGGAACCGCCCGACGCTCAGCACCGAGCGCGTGACATGCCCCAGCAGGATCGCCAGCCAGATGTGGTGCGCTTCAAGGCCCACGGTCACCTGCATCACCCAGCACATTGCCAGCGGCAGCGCCAACTGCGAGATGAGTGAGATGTATAGCGGACCGCGAGTGTCTCCGGTGCCCTGCAGGGCGCCCGTATAGGCCAATGCGACGGTCACGAATACCCCCGAGACGCTCAGGAAGGCGAGCAGCTGGCTGCCCAGCGCGGCGACCACCGGATCGTTCAGCCCGAAGGCTTCGAGAAGCGCTTCCGGAACCGCCAGGAAGACGGCACCGATCAACACGGCGACCGCAATCCCGATCCACGACGCGACCCGTGCCCCCTGCACGGACCGCTCCGGCTTCCCCGCCCCCAGATTCTGCCCCGCCACCGCCGCCGTCGCGCCCATGATCCCAACCGAGGTCCAGGTCACGAGCGAGAAGAGCTGGGTGTAGCCGACCGAGTACGCCGCCTGCGCTTCTGCACTGCTCGGAAGCGATCCGATGAACCGCAGCAGGATCACGCCACCGACGTTCATGGCCACGCCCTGGATCCCCGTCGGCAGTCCGAATCTGAAGAGTTGTCGGAGGACCGCCGGGTCCGGCCGCCATGGCCCGCCGCGCTGCACCTGAATCACCCACCGGCCGCGCAACAGGGAGTACGCGGCTGCCACTGCCACGATCCCGGCGGCGATCACCGTTCCCATCGCCGCACCCAGCGTCCCGAAGCCCGGGATAGGGCCGAGGCCGCGGATCAGGATCACGTTCAGGACCAGGTTGAGCACCGTCATCCAGATCCCGAGCCGCAGCGGCGTCCGGGCGTCCCCGGCGGAGCGCAGCGCCCCGCCCAGCATGAAGAAGACCATCATGCCGAAGCTGAAGACGAATAGGGTGCGGATGTACGGCAGCGCCTCGGCCTGAACCGCCGGCGCGGCGTTCACCAGATCCAGCAGGGACGGCGCGAGGAAGTACCCGATCGGCGCAAGGATGCCGATTGACAGGATCGCCGCGGTCAGGAACGCCTGATAGACGACCCGGTTGACCACCTCCGGCTCGTTCCGCCCGACGAAGCGCGCCACCAGCACGCCCATCCCGGTGAAGAGCGACCCGATGAACACCTGCACCACCAGAAAGATCTGCCACGAGACGCCGATCGCCGCGTTGCCGGTGAAGCCCACGAAGTGCCCCACCATGGCGTGATCGACGAGTCCCTGCAGACCCCCGATGACGTTCTGGAGCATGGTAGGCCACGCCAGCTTCCACACCGCGCGGCCGATGGGGCCCTCGACGATGGAGCGGTCGAAGGCCTTTCCTGAAGAAGAACGCGTGGTTAGTCGCCCTTCACGAGCCGGGCCCCGAGGTAAACGCCCACGGCCCCCAGAAGCGGGTTCAGCCACGTCAGCCACGTGGGCTCCATGGGGCCCGCAACCGCCACCCCTACCCCGATCACCACCACCGCCGCGATCAGAATCCACATTCCACCGTTGTCCGTAGCCACCTTGGCGCAGACGACGCCGCCGAGGACCGCCGCCACGAGGCTCACCACGATCGAAGCGACGATCATTCCCGCGCCTTCGTCGACAACGAACGCCATGACCAACGACAGGACGGAGACGATAACAGCCATCACCACGAATCCCAGTACCGCCGCTCCGAAGTTGCGCAAGTGAGTCATAACCGCTTCCCTTCCAGCCAAGGTTGATGTCCGGGTCCGCATCCGTCCCGGAGAACGGTTACGCTAGAGCGCGTGGCACCGGACGGCAAGAAGCGGGGCCTACATCGCGGGTATCCGGTATCCTGGTCCGGCACAATCGAACCGGGAGCCACCCTCCCCGGGTGGGCCCCGAACACAGGAGCGGACAGGGATGACGAACCAAGAGGATCGGGGACAGGCCCCGGCGGTGGAACTCTCCGCCGAGATCGCGGCCAGCGTGGACACGGTGTGGGGTATGCTCACCACCGCCACGGGATTCTCCGAATGGATGGAGGGCAATGTCACCTTCGAGGCGCGCGCGGGGAGCCCGTTCCGGGCCGAATTCCCGGCATATCACATCGTGCTTGGCGGCAAGATCGTGGAGGTGGACCCGGGTGCGCGGCGCCTCTCCCTGAGCTGGGGCATCGAATCGGGTCCGGATGCGGACGTCTTCCCGGCCGGATCGTCGCTCGTGGAGCTGCAGGTGCGCCCCGACGGGCCGGCGTGCCGCGTCGAGCTGCGCCACACCGGCCTCCGCTCGGCGGAGGCGGCCGCGCAGCAGGAGGGTGGCTGGCGCTTCCAGCTCAGCAAGCTCGACCTCAAGGCCAACCGCGCCGACCTCGCCGCCGGCCTCGACCGCACCCTGCCCGATTGGCTCGCCGCGTGGAACGAGCGGGACCCGGAGGCCCGCATGGCCGCGCTGGGGCGGTGTTGCAGCGACGGCGTCGTCTTCCGCGACGAATGGGCAGCCCTCTCCGGCACCACCATGCTCGGCATGCACATCGGCAACTGCCACCACTACATGCCCGGCTACACCCTCGAACACACCGGCGACATCCGCATCTGCCGGGGCGAAGCGCTGGTGGGATGGCGCGCCACCGGTCCTGGCGGCCAGCCCACGGAAGGATTCAATCACATCCAGGCGGATCCGAACGGGCGGATCCACCGGGTGACGGGGTTTCAGGCGGGGTAGGCCGCCTCGCGCCCCTACCCCCTCCGCCTCGGCGCCGGCGGCAGCGCCTCCACGACCTCCAGCATGCGCGCCTGCTCGTCCTCGTCGGGCAGCCGCCCCATCGCGGTCCCGATGTTGTCGAGCATGTGTTCGGGATTGCTCGTCGCCGGGGTCACGCAGGTCACCGCGGGGTGCGCCGCCGCGAACTTGAGGAAGAACTGGGCCCACGAATTGGCGCCGAACTCCGACGCCCACTCCGGCAGCTCCTGGCCCGAAGCGCGGGTGAAGAGATTCCGTCCGAACGGCACGTACACCAGGATGCCGATCCCCCGGTCCATTGCGATCGGGAAGATCTCGTCGGCGGCACTCGTGTTGTTGGCCGCGTAGTCGATGCCGATGAAGTCGAGCGGGTAGTCCCGCATCGCCTGGGCGAGTGCCGGGTATTGCTGCTTTCTCGTGCTGGTGATCCCGAGGTAGCGGATCCGTCCCTCCTGCTTCAGCTCCTGAAGGATCCCGACCTGCGTGGGCGGGTCGCCCAGGTTGTGCACCTGGATCAGATCGATGACGTCGACCCCGCAGTATTCGAAGGAACGCTCGATCTGTGCCCGCGCGGCGGCCGGATCGGCCGATCCGCCTCTGGCCACGTTGACCTTGGTCGCCCAGAAGATCCGGTCGCTGACCCCCATCCGGGTAGCGAGCTCCCCGGCCACTTCCTCGGAGTCGCCGTAGCTGGGCGCCGTGTCGAACACCCGGGCCCCCCTGTCGACGAAGGTCCTCAGGACCTGCCCCAGCGGTTCCACCTCACCGCTGCCCGCGACCCGGCGGAATGTCGCCGAGCTCCCGAGGCCGATGATCGGCACCTGTTCACCCGAAGAGGGAATCGCCCGCGAGATCAGCTCCTGGCGCTTCAGGGCGCTAAGAATTCGCGGATTGAGCGAGAGCACCGCGCCGGCGGCAGCAGCGGTTCGGAACCAGTCACGTCGAGTCAGCATTCCAGTCGTCCTCCGTCTGAAGTTCCCGTCAAGTTGCGAGGCAGGAAGGCGTCGCGCCAGTCCCCGCTTGGCACCAGCGCTCCCCGGACCGGCCAGTGCATGATGCTCCGGCGCCGTGCTGGGAATTGTCCCGCTCGGGAAAATTGCCGCTGGGAATTGTCCCGCTCGGGAAAATTCCTGACACGCCCAACGAGGACGGGATATGTCGAGGGGCCGACCTCGTCCGGCAGTCCGACGGACTTCTACCCCGGAAAGAGACTCCGGTCGATCGCGGGGACGAGCTCCAGCGCGTTCTCGTAGTAGATCTTCCGCAGCACCTCGTCGGGCAGGTTCAGGCCGTACATCTGCCAGAACGCGTGGTAGTTGCGGTAGTAGTCGAAGTAGTCGTCGGCCGTTTCGAAGACGCGGAAGTAGGTGTAGAACTCCTCCTGGTTGTAGGAATCCTTCCCCATCAGGACCCGGTCCTGGTATTCAGCCAGCCACTGACTGGCGAACCGGGGCTGCCGTCCCAATTCGTAGACCACGGCGCCCAGCCCGACATACATGTTGGGGATCTCGTCGAGAAGCTGGCCGAGGCGGCCCAGGTCGTGACCGAGCCACCCGAGGTGGGCCGCGATGAAGTTCGTGTTCGGATGGTTGCGGAAGAGGTTGTGCTGTTCGCCGATGATCTCCTCGAAGGAGGGGAACCGGTCGGGCGGCCGGATGCGCCGGGGCCGCAGCCGCAGCTCCAGCCACCGCTCGTTGAAGCGATCGTGGGGCTGCCAGAATTCGGCGGGATCGGCGGAGTGAATCAGGACCGGGATCCCGAGTTCGCCGGCCTTTTCCCACACCGGTGCCAGCCGCGGGTCGTCGACCGGGACCCGGTTGCCGTCGGTGTCCCGGTCGGTCATGCCGAGGCCCTTGAAGATCTTCAGGCCGGCGGCCCCGCTTCTGACGTCTTCCTCCAACTGGGCAGCCGCGCGTTCACCCCAGCCAGGCTCGCCCACCCCGCGGAAGCTGACGTTGGCAAAGAAGACGAAGCGCCCCGGATGCCGTCCGGCCAGGTTCTCCAGCCCGGCGACCAGCCCGGCGCCACTGCCACCCGACAGATTCACCATCACCGCCATGTTGAGTTCGTCCATCTCGGCGACAAGGCGGTCCACGGCCTCGGCCGACATGCCGGCGCCCCGCTGGTGGCCGTGGATGTCCACGAAGGGGAAGCGCGCACGGGTGACCGGGTTCTCGGGGACGACCAGCGTGTTGCGCGGCTCGTACTCCACGACGGTGACGTCCTGGGCGGCGAGCGGGGCGGCGGCGACGAGCACGCACGCGGCCAGCGCCAGCGCAGGCGCACCTGCACCGGGCGAGAGCCGGTGGCGGGGACTGGGTTCAGGGCTCCGGGACATCGCTATCTCTTCCTTCCTTCAACTCCGACGGATGGTCATGAGGATGTAGCGCTTGCGCGCGGCAAAGGCGACCGGATCGATCACGGCGGTGCTCTTGCGGGCGGCGTCACGGATCCGCTCGGCGACGTTCTCGACAACGTAATGCAGCGCGGGGTTCTTCGCCCGCAGCTTGTCCGTGGCAAAGTCGATGGCGGGCAGTCCGATGCGGGTGGCCAGCAGGTGGGCGAAGCCGAGGGTGGGCAGCACGTTGGCGGTGATGTCGGCCTCGTCGGTGATCTCGAATCCGTTCTCGGCGAGCTGGTCGCGGAACCGCTCGAGGCGCCAGCCGGAGCGCTCCCGGGTGGCCGGGCGAGGCCCTTTGGCGACGGGCTGTCCAGAGTCCGCTTCCCCGCCCCGAAAGTAGTCCGCCACGATCCACGTCCCGCCCGGAGCCAGGATTTCGCGCATCACGGCGAAGACACCGCGGGGCTCCATGTACTGGATCGATTCCGAATGGATGACCGTGCCGAAGTGTCCCCGGATCCGGTGCGAGGCCTCGTCCGCGAGCATGTCCTCGAATCGGCAGTGCAGGATGGGGATTCCGGGGTAGTTGCGGCCGATGTGCTCGACCTGGAAGCGGTCGGGGGTCAGGCCCGTGACCTCGTGCCCGGCGTAGCGGAGAAGCTCCAGCATGCCGCCCATCCCCGAGCCCACGTCGAGCACCGGCTGTCCGGGGTGGTCAATCCGCTCCACCAGCTTCTCGGCGTAGCGGAGTTGAGCCCGGTGGATGGCTTCGAAGCTGATCGTTTCGGGGGGGATCCCGGGATCGTCGAAGTAGCCGTAGTGGAGGAAGTCGCCCGGGAGCATCCGGTTGTAGAGCAGCAGCTGGGCGTTCGCATGCACCGTTGGGACGCGTCGGTGGGTCCTGCGCCGCCGGAGCCAGCGCAACACGTGATGCGGGAGGAGTGCGCGCCCGAGGATCTCCTTGAGGATCCAGCCGCCCCGCAGACGGGTGGGCGGGTCTCGGTGGGCCGGGGCACGATCCATGGCGGGGCCGGTCAATGGACGGCCATGAATCGGAACAGAGCGCGCTGAACCGCCTGGCGGTCGGTGTCGGTCAGGGCACCGAGCGTTCGCACGATCAACTCGTCGTCCAGGGTGAACAGCTTGAACCGGACCTTGCAGGGAGCCACCAAGCCGGCCTTGCGCCAGCCTTTGAGGACCACGTCGCTGGGCCACTCGCTCCTGGAGGAAGTGATCATCGCCAGGATGGAGTGCCCGTGACCCCGGTTGAATCCGTCCGATGATACCAGCAGCGCCGGACGCCGTTTGGCCGCGCGGCGGTCGTTGAAGGGGAAAGGGACCACGACGACGTCGAAGGGCTCAGAGGTCACGCCAGGCTTCCTCGTCTTCGGGCGAGGACCATTCGCTCATCGACTCCGAGACGCCCTTCAGGTACCGGTCGGGTCCGAACTCGACCTTGCGCAGGACGAGGTGATCGCCCTGGAGATCGAAGGCGATGAGGTCGCCCTCCCGCAGGTTCGCCGCCTCCCTGATGCTCTTCGGGATGGTCGTCTGACCGCGCGCGGTGATCTTGGAGAACTCCATTTCTGTCCGTTTTTCTGATTAGTATGAAATTCTGTGATTCTTTATCGTACGGAATGATGCTGCGTGGCGCAACCTCAAACTTCCCGCGTGCGCACCCGCTCGAATGCCGCGTGGGTTTTATCCACGGGCTCGCAACGCTTACAATACTCTCGACACCCTGTCTTTCTCACACCCGGAGACCCCGATGAAAACCGCCCGTCCCCTCGCCTTCCTTGCCCTGGCGCCCGCCCTCGCGCTCGCCCTTGCCACCAGCCTCGACGCCCAGGAGCGGATCCCGAGCCCCCGCGGCGAAGCCGCTACCCAGGTCGGCGGATCGTACGAAGGCGGCAGCTACACGGGCGGTTCGTGGATCGTCGTCGACTACGGCCGCCCGATCACCCGCGGCCGCGATGTCTTCGGTTCCGGCGACCAATACGGCCAGATGATCACGACGGGTGCGGTCTGGCGACTCGGAGCCAACCAGTCGACCCGCTTCATGACCGAGGCGGATCTGATGTTCGGGGACCAGCGGCTGCCGGCAGGAGAGTACAGCATCTTCGCCGAACTCAGCGAAAGTGAGTGGACGCTGATCTTCTCGACCTGGGAGGCGAAAGACAACTTCCAGGAAGACAACCCGGACGCGCTTTGGGGCTCCTACGGCTACACGCCGGACCGCGATGTCTTGCGAACCACGATGGAGGTACGGGCGGTCGAGATGGCTTCCGACCAGATGGCCATCCTCTTTATGAACATGACGAGTGACGGCGGGATGTTCACGGTGTGGTGGGACGACCAGGTCGCGATGACGCCGTTTTCGCTGGCGCGGTAGAGGCCGCGCCCCCTACCGCCTCCCCCCGATCAGGAGCGGCCGCACCGGCACATACCGCGTTAGCCGCATCCGGTTGATCTCGCCGGCGTAGATGTTGCCATCGAAGTCGACGCCCAGGAACTCGATCCCGGGGCCGACGTCCTCGTCGTGCTGGGGGATGAAGTAGGTGACCCAGGCCTGCTCGGTCTTGAGGTCGCCGATGCGGATGCCCTTCTCCCAGCCGAAGTTGCTGCGCCAGGGGTCCGGGGGGCCGGTGCGCAGGTCGCCCGAGAGGCCGTCGCCGGCGTAGAGGATGTCGTTGGGATCGATGAAGAGGCCGCTGGGCTTGCCGTACTGGGTCCAGATGTAGAGGAGGTCGCCGTCGGGCCCGAAGACCTGGATGCGGCTGTTGCCGCGGTCGGCGACGTAGACGCGGCCGCGGGAGTCGATCTTGATGTCGTGGGGATCGCTGAAGCGCGCGGGTTCGCGGCTCTCCGAACCGACACCGCCCCCGACCGCGCGGATGAACGTGCCGTCGCTCGCGAGCCGGACGATGCGGTTGTTGCCGCCGCGGTGGCCGTCCGCGATCCAGATGTCCCCGTTTGGGGCGATCGCCACGCCGGACGGGCCGTTGAAGTGCGCGTCGTCGTCGCCGTGCACCCCCGCCTCGCCGATCCTCATCACCACCTCGCCCTGGCGCGTGAGCTTGATGACCTGGTGCCCCATGCCCATTGACTCGCCCAGCGCGGCGCGCGCGTCGCCGTGCGCACCGCCCTCCGTGACCCAGAGGTAGCCGTCCGCGTCGAGGGCGAAGCCGTGCGGGAAGGCGAAGAGGCCGCCGCCGTAGCTCGCGGCCAGGTTGCCGTCGAGGTCGAACTTGAGGATCGGGTCGATGTCGGTGCCGGCGCACTGGTTCGCACCGCAACGGTCGAGGATCCAGATGTGCTCGCCGTCCGGATCCGGGATCACCCCGCTCACGATCCCGAGGGTGCGGCCCTCGGGCAGCTTCTCCCAGTTGAAGGTGGCGCGGTAGGGGTTGGAGGCGAGGGTCTGGGCCTGCAGTGGGCGTGTGGACGTGGCCAGGGAGGCGGCTACGGAGGCGGCCAACACGATCGTTCCCGCAAGGGTCCACGCGATTCGGACTGGTCCGACACGGGGTCTGCCCACAGGCCTGCTAGCGGCCCTCGACGAAGCGGCAGCGGCCCATCCGGCAGCGAATCCCGGTCAGCTCCTGGCTCAGCTGCTTGAGCGCGGCGCGCGCCTCGGCGTCGTACGCCTGCGCGTTGCCCCTCGCCTGCCTGAGGCCGTTGAAGTACTGCCCGCTCTCGAAGTCGTCGGAGTCAACCACCTGCATCACCGCGTCGGCGCCCTCGGCGATGGTTGCGCGCGGCGTCACGCCCAGCCGCGTCACCATTCCGGTGGGCATGTAGGTGGCCGGGTGGAGCGAGCCGACCACGACGCCGGTCCCCTCCAGCTCCTCGGCCAGGTCGTGGGTGAACATCACCTGGGCGAGCTTGCTCTGGGCGTACGCGCGGCCTCCGCTGAAGTTGTTCTCGATCATCACATCGTCGAAGTCGATCGGCCTCTGCGCGCCCGAAGAGACATTCACGATGCGCGACGGCGTGCTGTCCAGAACCCGCTGCATCAGCATGTGGGTGAGCAGGAAGGTGGAGAGGTAGTTCACCTGGAAGCGGTACTCGTGGCCGTCCTCGGTGAGCAGCCGCTCGTTCGGCGACGAACCGAATCCCGCGTTGTTGATCAGGATGTCGAGGCGGTCGTAGTCGGCGAGCAGCGTCTCCGCAAACGCCCGGACCTGGGCCAGCGACGCGAAGTCCGCCCGGTAGAAGCGGGCGCTGCCGGGACCCTCGCCGTTGATGGCGTCCACCACCTCCGCCCCCCGCTCCTCGTTGCGCCCGTGCACGATGACGTGATCGCCGCGCGCGCCGAACCGCAGCGCCAGTTCCCGCCCGAGCCCCGAAGTGGAGCCCGTGACCAGCACGACCTGCTGGTCCGCAGCGGGGACCGCGGGCGCCTGGGCCTGGGCGGCGGCGGCGAAGCCGAGCGCGCCTACGGCGAACAGGGCAATAAGTGCGGCGAGCGTCGCGAGCGCCCGGCGACGCGTCTTCCCGGCGCCTCCCGTTCCAGCGGATGGCCCCTGTTCGAAGTTCTGCTGTGTGGTCTGCTTCACGATGCCTGCTCCTTGGTGGTGGACTGGTGTCGGGATCCCTCAGCCAAGTTAGAATCGCCTCCGAGGTGGCGACAGATCGGTATATTGCGATTGGTTGGCCCGAATGCGGAGGAAGAGACCATGAAATCAAGTATCCTGACGGCGGCCGCGCTTGTCGCAACCCTGATCGCCTGCGGCGGCGGGGACGATCCGACACCCCCAGTGGTGGAGCCGCCGGACCCACCGGCCGAGTCCCCGTGCGATCAGTCCATCACCGTGCCGGAAGGTTTCTGCGCCGTGGTCTTCCATCCGGGTGTGGGACCCGCACGCAATCTTGTGGTCGCCCCGAACGGCGACGTTTTCGTTGCGATGCGCAGACGCGGCAACAGCCCGGGCGGCGTGGTCGCGCTGCGTGACTCGGACGGCGACAACCGGGCCGACCAGACGCAGTCCTGGGGAGACCTCGGCGCCTCCGGCATCGCGCTCGAGGGCGGTTCGCTCTACCTCGGGACCGACAACGCCGTGTTGCGCTATTCCATCGCCCCGGGCTCGCTGACGCCCACCGGGTCCCCCGAGACCATCGTCGACGGGCTTCCCAGCGCACGCAATCACGCCACCAAGAGCGTCGCCCTGGGCCCGGACGGCGGCGTCTTCGTCGGAATTGGCTCCCCCTCGAACGCCTGCCAGGTCACCCCGCGCACACCCGGAGTGCAGGGCAAGGATCCGTGCGACGAGCGGGAGAACCGCGCAGGCGTCTGGCGCTTCGCGTCCGACCGGACCGGCCAGACCCAGGCGGACGGCGAGCGCTACTCGGCCGGCGCACGTAACGCGGGCGCGCTGGCGATTCATCCCCCCTCCGGGGAGCTCTACGCCGTCATCCACGGCCGCGACCAGCTCCGCGAACTCTGGTCCGGGCTCTACTCACAGTCCGACGGATCCGAAAAGCCCTCCGAGGAGTTCGTGCACGTCCGCCAGGGGTCCGACTTCGGCTGGCCCTACTGCTACCACGACCCGAGCAACAACCGGAAGTTGCTCGCTCCCGAGTACGGTGGGGACGGGGACGAGGTGGGCCGCTGCGCCGACATGGACATGCCCGTGATCGGGCTGCCGGCGCACTGGGCGCCCAACGCCGTGGCTTTTTCCCCCGGTGCCGCCTTCCCGGTGGGCTACCGCAACGGCGCCTTCGTCGCGTTTCACGGATCGTGGAACCGGACGCCCGTGCAGGCCGGCTACAACGTCGTGTGGATCCCCTTCGAGGGGGACGAGCCCACGGGCGAATGGTCGATCTTCGCGGACGGCTTCGCGGGGGGCCGGATCACTTCATCGAGCCAGGCGGACAACCGGCCGACCGGGGTGGCCGCCGGTCTGGACGGCGCGTTGTACGTAAGCGACTCGCTGCGCGGAAGGATCTGGAAGATCATTGTGGAGTAGAGGCAGCGTGGTACTGTTCTGGAGGGGATCCGCGAAGCCGCGACCGTTTCGCGCTGGACCATGGCAGCGGGCGACCGCATTTTCCCTGTATGATCGAGTCCCTCACCACCTTCAAGCCGGTCGCGGCCACGGTCGCGCTCGCCCTCATGTGGCTGATCGAGGGGCTCGTTCCGATGTTCGAGGGCCGCCGCGAGCGGGCCCGGCACGATGTCTCGAACGTGGCCCTGGGTGTCCTGAACGCGCTGGTCGCTTCGCTGCTCTTTGCCGGGGCCACGCTGGTGGCGACCGAGTGGGCCCGCGCGAACTCCTTCGGGGTTCTGCACTGGCTCGGCGTGACGGGGGTGTGGGGGTTCGTGCTCGGCTTCGTCCTCTTCGATTGCTGGCAGTACTTCTGGCACCGGCTGAACCACCAGGTCCCCTTCCTGTGGCGCTTCCACGCGGTGCATCACGCGGACCGCGAACTGAGCGCCAGCTCCGGGCTGCGCTTCCACACCGGCGAGATTGTGCTGTCGTCGATCGCGCGGCTGGCCGTGCTGCCGCTGCTCGGGATGACGGTCGCGCAGGTGCTGGTGTACGAGGCTGTGCTCCTGCCCGTCATCCTCTTCCATCACGGCAACATCGGCGTGCCCGCGCGGGCCGACCGCTGGCTGCGCTGGCTGGTCGTCACCCCCTGGATGCACTGGGTGCACCACTCCGACTACCAGCCCGAGACCGACTCGAACTACTCGAGCGTGTTTTCCTTCTGGGACCGGATCTTCGGGAGCTTTCGCCTGGTCCGTGACCCGAAGAAGCTGACGCTGGGGCTGGAGGACATGGAGCGGAGCGACTGGGCGACGCTGCCCGGGATGGTCTCGATGCCGTTTCGGAAGCGGCGAGGCGGGCGGCGGCGGGATGCCGACGAATGACGCAGGGCGCTGAGATGTCCCAACAGGACACCCGCGACAGCCGGCCCCAGGCGGTCCGCGTCTTCGCGCCCGCATCCGTTTCCAATCTGGGGTGCGGTTTCGACATCTTCGGCCTGGCGCTGGAGCACCCGGGGGACGAGGTGGTCGTGCGGGCGACTGAAGGGAGCGGGATCGTGTCGGTGTCAGTGAGCGGCGACGGTGGGCGCGTGCCGACGGACCCCGAGCGGAACGCCGCCGCGCTGGCCGTGCAGGGGGTGCTCGACCGGACGGGATCGGAGGCGGGCGTCGCGATCGAGGTCCGCAAGGGGATCCCGCTGGCTTCGGGACTGGGGGGCAGCGCGGCGAGCGCGGTCGCGGGAGCCGTGGCGGCCGACGCGCTTCTGGGCGGCGGCCTCGACCAGACGGCACTGCTCGAGTGCGCCATGATCGGGGAGCGCAAGGGTTCCGGGGCCGATCATGCCGACAACGCCGCGCCTTCTCTGGCGGGGGGGTTCGTGCTGGTGCTGCCGGGCCGCCCGCCCGAGATGGTGGCGCTGCCGACGCCCGGCGACCTGGTGTTGGCGATCGTCCATCCCGCACTGGAGGTCGAAACGCGACGCGCGAGGACGATCCTGGGCGACACCATTCCCCTCGAGGCGGGTGTCGAGCAGTGGGGGAACGCGGCGGGGTTGGTTGCGGGGCTGATGACGGACGACTGGGAGCTGATCGCGCGCTGCATGCGCGACGCGGTGGCCGAGCCGGTGCGCGCGAAGCTGGTCCCGG
Source organism: Longimicrobiales bacterium (assembly GCA_965206305.1). Taxonomy (GTDB): domain Bacteria; phylum Gemmatimonadota; class Gemmatimonadetes; order Longimicrobiales; family Gaopeijiaceae; genus Bin94. Next base: position 3,691,725 of record CBDBJI010000004.1, read on the forward strand.
GCTTTGAAACGGTCCGGGACTGTGCGCTGGCCGCCGGTGCCGCCGCTGCCGGGCTATCGGGCTCGGGGCCCACCCTCTTCGCGATCTGCCGCGGAAGGGAGGCCGCCGAGGCGGTCGCGCTCGACATGGCGGGCGCCTTCCGCGACGAGGTCGGCGTGGAGTCCGACATCGTGATCTCTTCCGTGAACCGGGAGGGGGCACGGATTCTGGAATGGAGCTGATCAGCACGGGGGGAGGCCCCTCCCGCACCTGGACCTTCACCGAGGCGCTCTTCCTCGGCCAGGCGCCGGACGGCGGGCTCTTCGTCCCGGCATCGATCCCGCCCCCTGCGCGAAATCGAGCCCGGCGTCCACATGCTGGAGCTCTTCCACGGCCCCACCCACGCCTTCAAGGATGTGGGCGCCCGCTTCATGGCACGCATGATGTCGGCCGTGCGGCGGGCCGACGCGCCTCCGGTCACCATTCTCACCGCCACCTCGGGCGACACCGGCGGCGCGGTGGCGCACGCCTTCCACGGGGTGTCCGGCGTACGCGTCCTGGTTTTTTTCCCGCTCGGGAAAATCAATCCACGGCAGGAGGCTCAAATCACCACGCTCGGCGGAAACGTCACGGCGGTCGCGGTCCGCGGCACCTTCGACGACTGCCAGCGCCTCGTCCGCCAGGCCTTCGCCGATGCGGCCCTCAACGCCCGGCTGCCGCTGACCTCCGCCAACTCGATCAACATCGGCCGCCTGCTCCCGCAGACGTTCTACTACGTGCACGCGTGGATGGAGCTCGCGCGTATGGCGCGGGAGTCCGGGCTGGTGGCTTCCGAGTCCGGGCGGGCGGCTCCCGAACCCTCGCGCGAGGGCGCCGACCCCGAGCAGGTCGTGTCCGTCCCTTCGGGGAACTTCGGCAACCTCACGGCCGGGCTGATCGCGCGTCGCGTGCTCGGGATGTCCCGCGCGCGCTTCGTCGCCGCGACCAATGACAATTCCGTCGTCCCGGAGTTTCTTGCCGGGCACGGATTCAACCCCCGCCCTTCCGTCGCGACCATCTCCAGCGCCATGGACGTCGGCGATCCCAGCAACTTCCGGCGGATCCGGCACCTGTTCGGGGCGGAGCTCCGGGACGTCCTCTCGGGCTCCGCCTGGTCCGACGACGAGACCCGCGCGTGCATCCGCGACCTGTGGCAGCGGCGCGGCATCGCCATCGATCCTCACACTGCGGTGGGGCTGCTCGGGTTGCGGCGTGCGCTCGCGCGGCGGCCGGGGGCGCGGGGAGTCGTCCTCGCGACCGCCCACCCTGCCAAGTTCGCCGAGACCGTCGAGCCGCTGATCGGGGAGTCGTTGCCCTTGCCGCCGGGGATCGCCAGGGTGATGGACCGGCCGCGCCGCTCGATCAGGATCGCGCCTGAGATGGACGCGGTCCGGGAGGTGCTGGCCGAGGCGTGTGGGGCGCGAACCGTAAAGTAAACATGACATTTCGTAAAGCAGACATTACATGCTCCAATCCTTCGACGAACGCAACCGAGAGCTGATCGTCAACGTGAACGGGAAGCTGGTCCACCGCGACGAGGCCGGCATCAGCCCCTTCGACTCGGCGGTGCAGGGCGGCGACGCGGTCTGGGAGGGACTGCGTCTCTACGACGGCAGGGTCTTCAAGCTGGACGAACACCTCGCGCGGCTCCGCTCGTCCGCCCGCGCGCTGGCCTTCGCCGAGATCCCCCCGAACGACGAGATCATCCGCGAAATCCGGCGCACTCTCGCGGCGAACGCGATGCGCGACGGCGTGCACATCCGGCTAACCCTCACGCGAGGCGTCAAGTACACGAGCGGCATGGACCCGCGCCTCAACCGGTCAGGCCCCACGCTCATCGTCCTCGCGGAACACAAGGCGCCGGTTTACGGCCGGTCCGGCCTGCGCCTCATCACCAGCTCCCTGCGGCGGTTCGACCCCGACACGCTCGACCCGAAGATCCACCACGCGAATCTGCTCCAGTCGATCCTGGCGAAGATCGAGGCCAACGCCGCCGGAGCGGACGACGCGCTCATGCTCGACCGGCGCGGCTTCATCGCCGAGACCAACGCCACCAACTTCTTCATCGTGAGCGGCGGGGTCGTGATGACCAGCCATGCGGTGGCGTGCCCCGAGGGGATCACGCGCGCGACGGTGCTCGAGCTGTGCGAGGGGAACGCGATCCCGTCACGGGTGACGGACCTCTCGCTCGCGGATGCCTACCGTGCAGCCGAGGCCTTCTGCACGGGCACGATGGGCGAGTTGGCGAGCGTGACCGAGATCGATGGGCGGACGATCGGTGATGGTCGTCCCGGGCGGGTGACGGAGCGCCTCAGCGAGCTGTACCGGGCGCTCACGGGGAGCACGGGGACCCGCGTCTGCTAGGGCACCCCGCAGACAAAACCGCCGCGGCATTCAAGCGGCGATGCATCCGCATTGGCCCCGACCTTCCGCGTCACCGGGGCTGTCAGCCCGTGAACCTTGCGCCCCCGCACCAGCGGGACCCACCTTCGCGTCAATCCCTCGCGCAAGCCGGCCGAATTGAGCGGAGCTCGATGCCACGGGCCGCCAGACCAGCCGACCCAGCCGGAGCCAGCCATGCCGTCCCGACCCGCTCTTGCCGTTATCCGCCGCGCCGTCCCCCTCCCGGCCACGCTGCTCGCCGCCACCCTCCTCGCGCTCGCCTGCTCCCCCTACCCGCGCCCACCCGCCACCGAACGCGACCCGGTCGTCGACACGCTGCACGGGCTCGCCGTCACCGACGACTACCGCTGGCTCGAGGACCAGGACAGCCCGGAAACGCGGGCCTGGATCGATGCGCAGAACGCGTATGCGGAGCTGTTCGTGGGCGATACGCCGCTGCGGGACGAGGTGGAGGCACGGGTGCGGGAGCTCATGGATGTTCCCGGGCCGCTCTTTCCGCGCCGCGCGGGGGACTTCGAGTACTTCACGTTCAGGAAGCCGGGTGAGGAGGTGGCCGCGATCCGGCGCCGCCCCGCGCCCGAGGAGCCCCAAAGGGACCCGATCGACCCGGGCGGCGACTTCGAAATCGTCCTCGACCCGCTCGATCTCGATCCGACCGGCACGACCAGCGTGAGCATCCGCGACTTCTCGCCCGACGGCGACCTCATGATCTACGCGGTGCGCGACGGCGGCCAGGACGAGGTCGAGGTCCGGGTGCGCGACCTGGAGGCCGGCGAAGACCTGCCGGAACGGCTGCCCAACTTTCTCTACGGCGGAATCTCGTTCAACCGGGACGGAACCGGGTTCTACTACGTCAGCCGCTCGCGGGAGGTCGGGGGTCGGGTGCGACTGCACATGCTGGGGACGGATGTCGCCGACGACATCGAACTCTTCGGCGAGGGTCACGGGCCGGAGAAGTTCGTCGGCTTCACGGAAGGCGGCGAGGGCCGCTACATGGTGTACACCGTCCAGCACGGCTGGGCCCGGACCGATGTCTATCTGCAGGACAGGGCGGCCGTTGGTCCCATCATCGTCGGCGCACCCGCCCGCTTCCGCGCCCGCTTCGTCGAGGACGAACTCTGGTTGCTGACGAATCTGGACGCACCCAACAACCGCGTCGTCGCCCTCGACCCGGCGAACCCCGACCCCGCCAACTGGCGCGTCGCCCTGCCCGAAACCGACGACCTGCTGACCGGCTACCAGATCATCGGCGACCACATCCAGGCCAACTATCTCCACAACGTGAGCAGCCGCATCGTGCGCTACGAGATGGACGGCACCCCGGCCGGCGAGATCCCCGTCCCCGAGCACCACGTCGCGGAATTGCGCTCCTGGGGGGAGGGCACCGCGCTGCTCACCCTGAACTCGCTGGTGACCCCGTCCCACATCCTCAGGATCGACCTGGAGACGATGGAGACCGAACCGTGGCGGCCCTCGTCCGTCCCCTTCGACGGCACGGACTACGAAGTCAGCCAGCACTGGTATACCTCGGCCGACGGCACCCGTGGCCCCCTCTACGTCGCCCACCGAAGGGGCCTCGAACTCACCGGCGACACCCCCACCCTGCTCTACGGCTACGGCGGCTTCAACGTCAACCTGATGCCGCGCTTCGACAACCGGGCCGCCGTGTGGATGGAGCGGGGCGGCGTCTACGCGATGGCGACGCTCCGCGGCGGCGGCGAGTTCGGCGAGACCTGGCACCGGGACGGCATGCTGGAACACAAACCCAACGTCTTCGCCGACTTCATCGCGGCGGCCGAGTGGCTCATCGATGCCGGCTACACGAATCCCGACCGCCTCGCCATCCGCGGCGGCAGCAACGGCGGCCTCCTCGTCGCCAGCGCGATGACCCGGCGCCCCGAGCTCTTCCGCGCCGTCTTCTGCGGCTTCCCCGACCTGGACATGGTGCGCTTCCCCCAGTTCACGCGCACCAACAACATGCCGGCGCTGCTCGAGTACGGGAACGCGGCGGTCCGCGAAGAGTTCGACGTGCTGAAGACGTTTTCGCCGTATCAGAATGTGCGGGACGGGGTGGCGTATCCGGCGGTCATGCTGACGCAGGGCGACCTGGACACGCGGGTGCCCCCGCTACAGGCTCGGAAGATGGCCGCGCGGCTGCAGCGGGCGAGCGCGTCGGGGCTGCCGGTGATCCTGGACTACGATCCGCGTGCGGGGCATGCGGGGGGGCGGACTTTCAGCCGGAATGTGCGGAATGCGGCGATGGAGCTGGCGTTCTTGTGGGGGCAGGTGGGTCAGCGAGAATAGGTCATTGATTGTCGCAGTCAGAGGAAGAGCAGGATCTCGGCGCCGCCGGATTCTAGCCGGGACAACCGCAGATACGAGATTCTGTTCGCATAGCGGCTTCGCACCGGGGTGGACGACCGAGGCGCGCCGTACTCACCGCGCAACCGCCTGTCTAGTACCTCGTAGGCGTCGGCATCCGGGAATACGAGTCGCACTTGGGTCACCTTTTGCGACCGGTTCAGCAAGACAGCTATCCACTCGGTGGTACTGAAAAGGCCCCGTGTTCGACCGGTCACGAGCTGCCAGTCCCACGGTGGTGTCACTATCGAATCGGTTCCCGCGGGGCGGGTTGATTCAGGCTCCGCCTCCAGCGATTCCGGAAGCGGCTCGCCCAGCGTGATGACCAGTCCATCCTCGAGTTCGACGGACCGTGCGAGAGGCGGTTGCAACTCTTCGATCGACACCGGTGGAGGAGTGTCGCACGCCACGGGCGTCAGCGTGACGGGCCGGGCATGCACCGGGTAGGGGCTTACGTCGATGAATGTGCGTGCAGTGCCAACCCAGGCCTCCCCGGAGCGGACCAGCCTGGCCGCCACTCCGGCATAGCCGGTGCTGAACCCCAAGTCAAGCGAATCACCGATGATTTCGCCGCTCATGTATGCGTGAACCGATGGCAGTGCTCCCTCCGGCACCACGATGGCCGTGCCCGATGAAGGCGGATCGCTCGGCCCGGCGAACTCGATCCTCGGCGGGATTTCGTAGTCGGTCGAGTCCCCTCGCTCGCTGGGAACGGGTATCCGCCTCAGGCGGAAGAGCGGATAGCTCTCCACCACCCACTCACCAACGGTGACGTCGTAGCAGCCGGTGAGTTGGGGGCTCCCCTGCTCTCCATTGGGCGCCAATTCGGAGTCCTCGGTCGTGCCTCCGCAGGCACCTGCAGCCGCCATGAGGAGCGCTGGAGTTCGGAAGAGGGTCACCGTCAGAGCCGCATGTCGGACAGTTCGATCTCGACCCCGTCGCCCTCTGAGGCGGTCAGCAACAGGAGAGTCGTCGACGCGAGAGGTCGCCGCACAGCTACCGCCCTCTGTCCGATAGCAGCACCTCAGCCCGCCCAGGTGCCGAGGGTCGCAACCACAGGGACGTAGAGGCGTTCCGGTAGATGTGGACGTCCGGGACCCCCGACCTTGTTCCGGGCGCGCCATACTGGCTGCGAAGCCGTTCTTCCAGGGTCTCCCGGGCGCCGGGGTCGACGTACAGCAGCCGGATGGAGTACACCAGGCCGTCGGGGCCCGTGTGGACCTGGATGGCGTCCGTGGCACCGAAGAGTCCCCGGGTCCGCCCGACCACGCCGACGGCGTTGCGGGGAGTGGTCAACTCCCAGTCATCCGGCCGCGTTGCCCAGGTCCAGTCGTACGCCGGGAAGGGGCTCGCCCAGGCTCGGGAAGGGGCTCGCCATACGGGAGCGCCACCGTCTCCAGCTGTCGGGATCGACCTGTCCACCCTCCAGTTCCACGACCCGCCCGAGAGGATGTGACTCGTCGCCGGGGGCTGGGAGGGGAGACTCGCAGTCGACCCGACTCATTGCCACGGGCCGGGCATAGACCTGGTGTGGAATGACGTCGATGAAAGAGTGCGCAGTGCCCACCCACCCATCTCCCGACCGACCCAGGTCGGCCCTCATTCCAGTGAAGCCGTCAGAGAAGAACACCCGGAGCGAGTCGTCTTCGATTTGACCGCCTGACCAACGACGACGACGAGATGCGGCCGGATCACCCTCTGGAACCACGATTCGGGTCTGGGATGGATTTCGGTCACTGGGCCCGGCAAACACTATCCTCGGCGGGATCGGGTACCACTCATCAGACTCGCTGGGACGCGGATGCAACCTATCCACATATGTTTCCACCACCCACGGTCCCACGGCCACGTCGAGGCAGCCGGTGAGCTCCGCGGGCGTATCCTGGGCCATAAGCCGTGTATCGCCCATCGCGGTCGCGCCTGCACAGGCAACCGCCGCCGTCACTACAATCAGCCGAAATCGCATGTCTACAGAACCCCCTGATCGCTTCGATTCGAGCCGTCACCCCTCCCTGTCCAGCCCCCACATCTGAACATACTCGACACCCAGTTCATCCGTTGCCTCGCCCAGGATGTAGTCCTCGCCGATCTCGAAGACTGTGACGATCGCCGGGGTTTCGACAAGACCGAGCGCCCGGCCATCTCCGTCAAAGACGGTCCAGAGCGTACCCTCATAGTCGTCGGCCGGCCGCTTGAATTCGGCGACCCAGAGATGGCCAAGGGCGTCGCCGACCACCGCACCGAAGGCGGGGAAGGCATCGACCAGCGGCACGTTGGCGGCCACCTCGGTCCTCTGGGCCCGTCTCTCCTCCGAATACCTGGCGAGCAACTCGCGAAAATGGGTGTCCTGCTCGGCCTGGGTGGGGGTTCCCGGCTCGAAATCGCGTCGGACGATGCGCGCGAGGGAGCCGTCGCTGCGGTATCCCTTGATCTCGTAGGTCTCGGTGCGGGCCAGTACCGCGACGTCTCCCCAGACCGCGGTGTGGGTTGTCTGGCCAAACGGATGCGTCATTGGAATGAAGAGAAAGCCGCCGCCCGCGTTGTAGCGCTCGGTATAGGTCTGCGGCCCGGGGTGCTTTCCGAGCGAAACGGACATCTCGCCGTCGATGTTCTTGAGTGCGTAGGCGTAGTCCTGACGCGAGAATCCGGTGGTGGCGATATCGTCATCTCTCGTAAAGAGTGTTCCGTCCGGCAGGACGCCGATCAGGGCATCCGGGCCGATGGCCAACCCGATCGGCGCCGGTGCCTGATCGGTGGTGGTCGCCATCGCCACTTCGCCTTCGCTTTGCCCAAGGAGTGTCACCGTCCGGCCGTGTCTGCCCTGTGAATCGAAGATTGAGACTCTGCCCCGCCCCGGGTCGGCCGCGATCAGCGAGTCTCCGGCCCATGGGCGCACCCGGTGCAGCCTGGCGAATTCGCCGGGCCCTTCGCCCTCGCCGCCCCACGAATCGAGGTGGTTCCCCTCCGCGTCGAAGACCAGCAGCTCGTGGGAGCCGCCGTTCGCGACGACGATCTTGCCGTCGACGAGCCGGGTCGCGTCCGCAACCCTGAAGAGCTGGAAGGTCGACTCGCCCTCCGTGGTGCCGATCGAGACCACTGCCTCCGCGCTTACCATCCAGCCGAGCCGGGAATCCGGCGCTGGACGCGGGTTTTCGGCGATCCTGATCCCGGCGCTGTGGACCGTGATCCGATAGACATCAACAAACGGCACGCCCGCATCGTCCTCCCGATACGTCGCGACATGCCGATCGGGGAGCAGGGCGATCACGAGACCCGGCACGCTCGCCAATGTGACCAGCCGCCCGGTCTCGATATCCAGCACCTCCACAACGCTACGGTAGACCTTGCTGTACCGCAATTCCGCCGCGGTAGCCTCCCCGTCCTCGCTGAACACCTCCGGGGTCCAGTACCGTGCCCAGTCCTCGGTGGCGTGGCGCCCGGCAACCCAGAGCCGTCCCTCCACCTCCAGCACGCCGTAGATGCCGGGCCGTGGCGAGCCGATGCCGTCCCTGAACGGAGGTCGGCGCATCCAGGACGCGTTTCTTGTGAAACGCCGTGTTACCGTTCCGTCCGTGGCATACCGCGTGACTTCGTAGCTGTTGTGGGGAATCGCCCAAAAGCGATCCGGCTCCCGCGCGGATGCGAGGCGGAATCTGGGCGCTGCCCCGCCACCCTCGACCTGGAGCGTGTGAAAGGACCTCTCGACCTCGCCCTCAACGGGATCGAACACATGGAAGATGGTCGCCTCTGTAGCTTCGGCGCTTATTGCCCCCGGTTGATGGCCGAACACAAGGCCTCCGCCATCGGTCACGAGGAAATCGACCGCCTGCACCGGCACGCGCATGCGCCGGACATAACTTCCGGACGGCGTGACGACAGATAGCTGGCGGCTTGCGTCGAGTACCATCACGGTATCCGACCTGCCGACGCGAACCAGGAATGGGTTCTGATATTCGCCCGGTCCCTCCCCGCTGCGGCCGATGGGCGGAAGCGGCTGCCCCTCCGCATCGAATGCCGGCACCAACCCCTCCCACGGGTAGGCCATATGGATTCGGCCGCGACTGTCCCGCGCAATCGAAAACGGTTGCCCGGGGATCCAGTCAGGGCCGTCCAGCGACCCGATTGTCGTGACCAGGTCGAGTTGGATCACGCATTCCGGGCAGGTGGGTTGGTCGTCGGCCTGTACCGCGGCGGTCGCGTCGTTGAAAGTCGTGACCAGACGCCGTTCGGACACCCCGATGACGTCGACGGGTGGGTAGAGTCCGAACAGGGTGACTTGACGCGAAACGAGCCGGGACCCTCCCCCTGTCCCGTCGCCCGCCACACCAAGGTGCCTCGCGGGTCGTAGCGGCGCAGCTCGCCCGCGCTCCATTCGTCGAGCACGGATATCACCGTTGCTCAGGCGTGCGGCCCTGACCACACCGTCCAGACGGATGGCATAGCGCACTACCCGCTGGACGCCCAATTCGTCGACGGTGACCCACCACACATGGTCGCGGTCGAAGACGGGTTCCACGTAGACGGAATAGTCGTCCGGCGACGCGACCGCTCCCAGGTAGGTGCCGTCCTCCTCGAAAACATCGAAGCGCGTTTCTTCTTCCCAGAACACCGGTTGCGACCGGGGATCGTCCAGATCGTGGTCCTCGTTTGCGACCTCTCGTCCCTCGGTCGGCACCTGCACCCAGATCCGGCCGTCCCGGCCTGCGTACAAGTCCTTGAAGAAGGGCTTTTGGTCAGGGATCGGAGGCCCGTCCCAGCTCCAACTCGACACGAGGCTCCGCATACGTCCCAGGATGCGTTCACGTTCGTAGTCGCGCTCTGCCGCCGACGCGGCAATGGGCTCAATGTCGCGCTCGATGCGAAGGATCCCGTCGTCGCGGGTGAGTTCGATGCGGTAGTCGGCGGAGAATCCGGTGAGTAGATGGCCGCTGGGATGAACCGTCCAGTAGAAGTCGGGGGTGAAGGGTACGTCGTCACCCACCGAGGCGGTCCCGCCTCCCTCAATCTCGCGTTCGGCTCTGAGGCCAGGGCGCTCGTACCCGTTCCAAGGTTCCGGAAGCGTGTCGAGGTGCGTTCCGTCCGGGCCGAAGACGATGGTGTGCCAATACGGCTTTGCATGTCGGTGGTCGGGGTTCTGTGTGACGAGAAGGGTTCGACCATCCCGGTCGGCGTACAGCGTCTTGAGCCCAATCGGAGCGCCGAGCGTGGCGTATTCCCACTGGTCGATGTCACCTTTCGCCGGACCAAACACATGTATGAGCCTGCGGATGGGATCCCTTACGGCGACGCGGCCATCGGAGAGCACGGCGACCGCGTCGGCCCTGCCGAATTCGCCCGGTCCCTCGCCGGGCCGCCCAAGGGTCTCAACGTAGGATCCCTCCGAGTCAAAGACCCGGACCTCCTGCGCCTGCCGGTCCATGACGTACACATTCCGGTCGTCGTCGACTGCGATCGAAGCGATCCGGCCGAAGAGGAGCTCTTCCGGCCCGTCCACCTCACCGATCGAGAGTTCGGGAACCAGGGTGGCGTCGGCTTCCCACACGCTGCCGGACAGCGTGCGCACAATGGTCGTGTCGCCGATGGTTTCGATGACCGTTTCGGGTGCGCTGCCGTGGGAGTTCGTTTCGGGACCGCAGGCAGCCAGCAGGGCTGCGGCGATGGCGATGGTTGCTGTCTTTGGCATGGTTCCATTCCTCCTGCGCGTCAGCGGCTCCGAACTCCTGGACGGCACCGATGCCAACGAGAGACATCGTGACCTTGTGAAGGTGCAGCCGAGCCGCGATATGTACGGACAACGTGACATTGTGTAATGTATTCTTTACAGTTTGGTCTTTTCAGCGGCCCTGCATTCTCCTCTGGGTCTCGTATTCGAGCTTCACGGTCTCGGACTCGCGCATGCGCTCGGTGCGCATGGGCCGGAGCAGTTCGAGCCTTTCGCGCAGGTGCTCTTTGTCTCTCCTCAGAGTGACCCACTCCATCCAGTTGTCCTCAACATTCTCCCTACCCTGCTCAAGGATTTCAGCCTCTGCACTCTCGAGTTCGTAGTACGCATCCTCGGTTTCGTCGATCTGCTCCCGCAGGTATTCCATTTCCAGTTCGAGTTTTGCTAGTGTCATGTCACACATCAAACTCGGATAGAGGCGCTTGAGCTTGATACGGGCGTCGTCCGTACTGCCAGTCGACCTTGGCTTGGATTCGGTCTCTGGCCGCCTGCCAGGCTGCGACTTCGGCGCGTAGGGTGTCGATGGAGTCGATGCGGCGATTGAGGCATTGGCGGATCATGACGTTGAGTTCGACCTCGGCGACATTCAGCCAACTGCCGTGCTTGGGGGTATGGACGAACTCGAAGCGATCCCAAAGCGCCTTGGCCTCGGCGGGTTCGAAGGTTTCGTAGAGCGCGCCGGGACGGTGCGTGTTGAGGTTGTCCATCACCAGCGTGATTTGGGTGGCGTCGGGGTACTGCGCGGCGATGTCGCGCAGGAAGCGGGCCCAGTCGGTTTTGGTCCTGCGCTCGGTCACCTTGGTCTGGCGCCGGCCGGCCAGCGGTTCGGTGGCCATGAACACGTTGCAGGTGCCGAGGCGCCGGTACTCGTAGTCTTCGCGGGCCGCCCGTCCGGGTGCCGGCGGGACGGGCGTGCGCGTCTCGCCGATCAGCTGGCGCGGCGTCTCGATCCATGCACACCACCGGGAATTTCCGCATCGTACGGACGCCGGTAGACGTCGAGCACTCCGCTCCATCCCCGCCACGAAGTCGGCATTGCGCTGCGGCGGGATCACCCAGCCGACGCGCCGCCACGGTTTCGATGGCGTTTTTTTTAGCACGCGCCGCACCGTCTCGTGCGAGACGCTGTCGATGTAGCCGAGTTCCACCGCGCGGTCCGCCAGCAGGCGCAGCGACCACTGCGCGCGCCCCTCGGGCGGATCGCCGCAGCTGAGCGCGACGAGGCGGCCTCGAATTCCCCGTCCGCCTTGCGAAGGTATTTCGCTCGACGACCCTGCCGGGCCCCAAGCGCCGCTTCCAGACCGTCCTCCACAAACCGCTTCTTGACCCGGTCCACCCTGCGCGCGCTGATCCGCAACACCCCGGCGATCTCCCGGTTCGCGCGCCGCTCGTTGAACTCGCCCGCTCGCAATTGAGCAGAACCAGCGCGTTGAGCACCTTCTGCGAACGATGCGCGCCCTTGCGCGTGATCGCCTCCAGCGCCTCGCGCTCCCCAGCTTCCAGCTCCACCAGATACCGTTTCATGCCAGCCTCCCTGCCATCGTGGACTGGCAAGGAATCTAACCGACGACATATCACGTGTGACATGACACTAGTACCTCGAGCACGTCTTCCTCGGTGGCGGTAGGTGTTCCGCTTCCGCGAGTCAACTGGTAGAAGAGACCCCGGGACTGGTAAAACCCCTCGAGTTCGGCCTCGTGCTCTTCGATCTCTCGAGTTCGCTCGATCCAGTCAGCCTCCGTAGGTTCTCCGACCTGGTCCGCGAACTCGTCGAAGTACGAAGGCTCGAAGCGCACCGACGGCTCCTCCTCCGTCCTGGTCGCGCAGGCACCAGCTACCGCGATCACCGCGCATACCAACCCGGCGCCGAGCACGATGCCGACGCGTTGCCGGGATGTAAGCCTCCTGTGTGCAAAGTTCTTCATGGTTTCCAGCCTTTCCTTGAGTTTGAGCGACGGCGCCGACAGGCTCGCCGCCACGGCGGGCATCGGGAATTGCGTGGGTGTATGGGTGTGCGCCAGCAGTTCGGCGTAGGGCTTGGGGCGGACGAAACCGCGGGCGAGCACCTCGGCATCGCACGATGTCTCGCGGCAGCGCTCGATCCCTCGCCGGAGGAGCCACACCAGGGGGTGGAAGGCGAAGGCCGCCGAGATGAGGCAGTCGAGCAGCGCCCAGGAATAGTCCACGCGACGGATGTGGATGAGTTCGTGCACGAGGACGGCGTCGAGCGAATCCGGGGAGCGCAGCAACGCCCGCGGGATCATGATGACGGGCCGCCGTGCCCCGAATGTCATGGGGGCGCTGTCCGGGGGGCCTTCCAGCAGTTTCACGGGCCGACGGACGCCGAGTTGTTCGGCCAGCTCGCGCAGCTGTTGCCGCGGGGCCGGATCGTCAACGCGTGCGGCCACCTGCCTAAGCCTCCGGAGCTGCCTCAGGTCGGCCACCAATACGGCCAGCCGCCCTATCGCCAGCAGGACGATCGCGACCATCGCCGCGCCGAGCAGCACCAGGGCGATGTCCGCGCCAGGGCCACCATCGGCGGCGAGAGCAACGCCCCCCGTAGCCGATGGCGCCCTTGCAGCGCCGTCCACCGACAGCACGGGGCCGACGGGGACAGGCGCGGCCGGCAACAGCCCGGGAACCCAGGGCGCCGCCAGAACCGACACCGGCAGGGCCAGCAGCAGCGCCTGGCGCAGACGGTATCCGGCGATGGGGTGAAGTCGACGCATCCGCGCCAGCACGAACGCCGCCACCCCTGCAAGCCCCGTCCAGGCAACGACAGGCGCCCAGAACGCCCAGACGCTCGCGCTTCCGATTCCTCCCAGGAACTCAAGCATCCTCTTCCTCCTCCTCGGCTGCCATGCGGGCCAGCATCTTCTGGATCTCCGCGCTCTCTTCCGCCGACAGCGTCTCGCCGCGCACCAGGGTCTGCACCAGGGCGGCGGCCGACCCGTGAAAGACCTGGTCAAGAAGATCCTGCACCAGTTCCTGGCGCACCTGAGCGGGCGGTCGCGCGGGTGTGTACATGTACCGCGACTCGCTGCTGTCGCAGTGCAGGAATCCCTTCCGCGCGAGCTTCTTCATGACGGTCATCACGGTGGTGTAGGCGACCGGACGAGCCTTCAGGATGCTGTCATGCACATCGGCCACCGACGCCTCCCCCATGGTCCAGACCCGCTGGAGGACCTCCATCTCCGTCTCTCCCAGCCTGCTGAGTGATCTGCGTCTCAATTCTCTCTCCCTGTTCGGTTGTGCGGTGTGATCGTACAGAGTACTATCATGGTAATACTATCGTGATCGTATCGCAAGCCGGACACGTCCGACGGCAGGAAAAGAACGCATATACCGGCAGAATTATGACGCGCTAAACGGCAGGAATACTACGCCCGCGCAGGCAGAAAACCGGACGACCCACCCTTCACCGCGCGCCCTCCCGCTCAATCCGCCACACGTCCACGTAGTCCAGATCGAAGTCGCCCCGGCGGACGGTCAGCACATGATCCGTGCCGATGGCCGGAGGCGTGAAGGAACGCCGCTCGGTGGGGGCCGGCATGCTGCCCAGCAGCCGCCCCTCCGCGTCGAACACCTCCCAGCGGTTCCCGGATTCCCGGATGACCTCGACCCAGAGGGTGCCGTCGTAGGCGATGTCGATCGCCTCGATGTATGGCTTTGCTTCGGGCCGCGGGGGACGCAAAGGATCGCAGACCATGAGCGGGAGACTGTCGCGGAGTGCCATGTAGCCGCTGTTGCCCTCAGCCCATTCCTCGTCGGAGATGGGTTCGGCGGGGAGCGAGCGTTCGATTACGCGGACGGTATCGCCGTTCGCCCGGGTGACCGCGATGTGATAGTCACCGGTCATGGCCGAATACATGGCGCCGCCGGGGCCGGGACGCTGCACCAGCTTCGTGGCGAAGGGAATCCCGAAGAAGTGGATCGAGCCTCCGTGCTCACAGTCTATCGAGGGCGAATTCGGTCCCTCCAGCTGCAACAGCGTGTCTCCGGTTTCACCTCGGCTATCGATGCCGACGAACTCCCACGACCTGCCCGGAACCGACGTGAGCGTGACGTGATAGGCCTCGTCGGCGCCGACGCGCCAGAAGCGGACCCAACCCGATCCGCCGCTCAGCCCTCCCCGAATCCGCCGCTGGCCGAGATATTCCCCCTCGGCCGAGAACTCGCTGATTCGACCCTGTTGCGAGTCCAGCGCCAGCAGCCGGTCTCCGAGCCAGGCTACGGAATACAGTCGCGCGAACTCGCCGGGGCCTTCGCCGTCTCTTCCAAACGTGCGCCGGTGGACGCCGTCAATACCGAAGATACGGACTTCGCTGTTCATTCCGTCCGCGACGAACACGGCGTCGTCGGGCCCCAGCGCAACGTCGTAGATCCGGCCGAACTCGTCCGGGGAACCAGTCCCGCTGAGTGATTCCGGTCCGATGGACGTGACCCGGGTGAGCCGCCACTCGGGGGGCATGCCGCTGTTGGTGACGCGAACCGTGCCGTCCACGGTGTCGATGGTGGTGGTGACGCCGGGGGTGGGGCTGCCGGCCGAGTCGCTACCCGAGCCGCAGGCCGCGAGGAGGGTGGAGATGGCCATCACAGGGACGGCCGCGGCAATCGCGCGCACGGCGGCGGAAGCGCGCTGGCCAGAAACAGGCGATCTGCGTCTCATTGCTCTCTCCTGAGGTCCAAAACCTGGACGCGCTGTACGTCCAACTCGTCCTCGTGCACGCCCAGCAGCTGCCCGTTGTTGACGGCGTGAACCTGGAACGACGCCGGGACATCGACCCGGCCAAGATACCGCCCATCCGGATGGAACACACTCCCAGCGAGCCATCGCACCGCCCGGCAACAGGTACCGCTGCGCCCAAATCTCCCCCGTGTCCGCCCCTGCCAGCTTCCCGTAACCAGGGAGCGTGGCCGGAAGGGGAAAGTCCTCTGCGAGTGCAAGTAGCCGCTCGCTTGGCACCCATGCCTTCAGGTCTTCCTCCGTCCATGCCGGAGGCGTCTCCGAAAGCCGTACGATTCGGCTCAGCTTCCCTCCGGCGTCGTACAAGCGGACTTCATGCGCTTCGCCGGTGGTGGCCGCAACCCCCGCAGCGTACCCCGTGGCTGCCGACTCCAAGGTGAACGGGACCGGCATGTGGAGCACGTCTCCGCCCGACCTCAGGACCCCCTGGGCCGCGCCGGGGAGTCGTGCGACCGTGTTCATGATCGACCCGTCCAACCCGTGAAGCAGGAAGTCCATGGTGGGACGATGCGCTTCGCCGTGGGACGACGCCCTTGTGCCCAACGTCGTGATCGAGCTCAGCAGCGTTCCCGGTCGCCCCGGACCCCAGAACTTGAAGAAGATCGGGACCTCCACGCCCTCGATCCGCGACACGCGCTCGATTTCGCCCGCCGGCCCGAATTCCGTGATCCGCACCTGCCACCCATCCACCGCGAAGATGTTGCCCCCGCTGCCCGGCCACGCCCCGCTCAGGTTCTGAAACTCGCCCGGCCCCTCCCCTTCGCGTCCGATCGTCAGCACATGCTCTCCCCCGGCGTCGAACACGCGGATCTCCCCCCATCCGGCATCCGCCACCACCAGTCTACCCTCCCCGTCGCGGGCCACCGACACGATGCGCTGGAACATGAGCGCGTCCGGCCCGTCGACGAGTCCGATGGTGAGGGCCGGTTCGTCGGCAACGCGCGCGTAGATGCCGTCGCCGGCCGTGCTGGTAATGATGGGAACGCCGGCCGAGTCGGTGATCGCCGGGCCCGGGCCAGCCGCCGCATCCTGGCTGGTGCCAACCGCAGGCCGGCTGAACGCGACGCACGCCAGCGCCGCGCAGATCAGGGGCATGGGTTTCATGGGGTTGGACTCCTCTTGTCTTCGGGTCGACTGGTGGTCTCAGGGGGTTCGACATCAGGAGGAGTCCAGGCTGTTGTCTCCCCAATGACGTGGCGCTGAGCGGCGTGGTTACATTCCCGGTTGGGAAGACGCCGGCACGCCCAACCCACTAGCCGGGGACAGCCAATGACGACGGCCATAGCCGACGGGAAGCTCGAACAGCTGAAGGAAAGGCTCGAACGGATCATCCGTGACACTTTCCCGCACGTATCCTTCACCAGAATCTGGGTTGTACCTCGTGAGTCGTTCTACGGCGACCTCATGATCGACATCTGGTCCATTTACGAGGGGGACCTGCAACAGCTCCACACGCCGGAGAGATACGGGCTGAGGACCCAGCTTCACGATGCCATTCGCGACTACGGTGTCGACGCGTCCCCGAGCCCGCGATTCGTCATGGAATCCGAGGCGGGAGACTGGAAACCTGAAGGCGTCTGACTTCCTGGGGTCGGCCGAGACTCTGCTTTCCGGGACCGGCAGCCCTCGAGAAACCGATTTGCGTCGAGCGGTCAGTACGGTCTACTACGCACTCTTCCACAGCATGGCCAGGAGTTGTGCTGACACGTTGATTGGTAGTACCCACGGAGCGCGGGAGGGGCCGGCCTGGCGACGCACCTATCGAGCCCTCGAACACCGAACCGCCAGGCGCATGTGCTCTCGAAGGGATGATATGGTCTCTTTCGCAGAAGACATTCAGCGTTTTGCCGCGGCTTTCGTTGGCCTCCAGGATGAGCGGCACGCGGCCGACTACGATCCAACGTGGACTCGATTCGAGTCACAAGTGACGGATTGGATCAATGAGACGAGGGAGGTAATCGGAAGATTCGAGAGAACCTCCCCGGCTGACCGTCGCGCCTTCGCCGCCCACGTGCTCTTCAGGCGCCGCAGCTGAGCCCCCTACCCCGGCATCCTCCTGAACAGCCGCAGCAGCGACACGAACGCGAGCGCGTACATCACCGCCCCCAGCAGGAACGGGGCCCCCGGCAACTCGAACGGCGCGCTCGGCGAGGTAAAGTAGCTGAAGAGACCCGCCGTGAAGATGAGCGGCGCGGCGATGCTGGTCAGGCTCATCAGCGACTGGATGCCGCCCTGCACCTTGCCCTGGTCCTCGGACGGCACCGCACCGGCCACCAGGCTCTGGATGGCGGGCCCCGCGACGCCCCCGATCGAGCCGAAGATGATGAACGCGAGCAGCATCCAGCCCGCCGTCGCGAGACCGTAGCCGAGGTACGTGATCACCGCGACGACCAGCCCGTACAGGATCGCTCGCCGCTCCCCCAGCCGCTTCACGATGGGCTGCACCAGTCCCCCCTGCACAATCGCGGCCATCACCCCCACAAGCGCGAGTGACAGCCCGTTCGCCTGCTCGTCCCACCCGAACTTGTGGCCGGTGTAGAGGACCCAGACGGTTTCGAGCCCCCGCTGCGCCAGCACCACGAAGACGAAGACGGCGGTCAGCCCGGCGACCAGCGGGTAGGAACCCAGCACGACCAGGCTGCCGATGGGATTCGCCTTCTTCCAGCTGAAGGCGTCCCGCTTCTCGGGCGGGAGCGATTCGGGCAGGACGAAGAAGCCGTAGAGCCAGTTCACCAGCGCCAGGCCCGCCGACACGAAGAACGGCAGCCGCAGGTCGATGCCCCCCAGAATGCCGCCGAGGGCGGGGCCGAAAATGAAGCCGAGTCCAAAGGACACACCGATCAGCCCGAAGTTGCGCGCCCGGTTTTCGGGCTTGGAAACGTCCGCGATGTAGGCATTCGCAGTCGTGATGCTCGCCCCCATGACGCCCGCCAGCAGACGCCCGACGAATAGCCAGCCCAGGGTGGGCGCGAACCCCATGATCACGTAGTCCACGCCCAGGCCGAAGAGGGCAATCAGGATCACCGGCCTCCGCCCCACGCGGTCCGAGAGCGACCCCAGCACAGGCGCGAATATGAACTGGGCGAGCGCGTACGAGGCGGCTAGAACACCGAACCAGCGCCCGGCCAGCGCGGTGCTCCCTCCGGCGAAGTCCTTGATCAGTTCGGGAAGAATGGGGATGATGATTCCAATCCCCAGCACGTCGATGAAGACGGTGATGAGGATGAAAATCATCGCGGCCTTGCGGGCCTGTCCGCGTGCCATCACACCAACCCTGCCCCGGGGGAACCGCGCTGCAGAGCGGGAATCTCGCAGCAGAAGCGCATAATCTATGGACTTCGAAGCATTCGAGAGAGAAGCGCGCCAGGTCTACGAGGCGATCCCACCGCGTTACCGGGAAGGCGTGGACGGGCTGACCGTGCACCGCAGGCCGCTCAGCCACCCGCGCTTTCCCGGCATCTACACGCTGGGCGAGTGCGCGACCGAGGCCTACCCGTCGAACTGGGAGGGACCCGAGACCGTGCGGTCGGTGGTCCACCTCTACTGGGGGTCGTTCCGGGCGCTGGCCGGGTCCAACCCTGCCTTCGACTGGCCGGAGGAAGTCTGGGAGACGCTGACCCACGAGATTCGCCATCATCTGGAGTCGCTCGCGGACCGCGACGACCTGGGCGGCGTCGACTACGCGATGGAGCAGGCCTTCCAGCGGGACCGGGGACTCGACTTCGAGCCGGATTATTACCGCCGGGGCGAGCGGATCGGGCGTGGCGTCTACGCGGTCGAGGACGACGTGTACGTCGAGCAGCTCTGGAAGCCCGCGGACTTCGCGCGTGCCGAGCGGATCGGCTTCAGCTGGGCCGGGAAGAGCTACGAGATCGGCCACCCGGTCGAGTTGGGCGATGTCCACTTCATCCGGATCGTGGAAGGGATCCCGTCGCCCCCGTTCATTGAGCTGGTGCTGCTGCGCAGGTCCTCGTGGCTGTCACGGATGCGGGACGCGCTGAGGCGCACGGGGATGGACGTGTACGAGTCGGATGCGGTGGCGGTGGAGGGGGACCGGCGCGATCGATGTGAGTAGTGCTCGCCAGATTTCGGTTACGCTCCTGAGTAATTTTACTCAATAGCGTAACCAACCCTGCGCGATGTCAGTGCGGCAACCCGCTATCCACGGGGCGGCGCAGGTTGCGGCAGCCCGTGCAGTTTCACGGGTGGGACCTGCTGTACGGGCGCAGCGCCTCCGCCCGGCTCACCAGCCGGCGCTGACGCTCGGCGAAGAAGTCGGTTCCGCCCCCGGCGCCCCCGGCGGCTGCGGCTCCCGCCTCCCCGATCTCCTCCACCACCCCCCCCGCCGCCTCGAACGCGCGCCGCGCGGCCTCCCCATCCCCCTCCACCTCGGCGACCACCCCGAGCAGATGCCTCACCAGCCGCTCGTCGGGGTCGTAGGGGCGGCCCTGCCCGAGCGACTCGGGCCATAGCAGCGCGGCCTCCAGATGATCGCGCGCGCTGCCTGGCCTGCGCGCCTCCAGTTCGCCCAGCGCGGCCGCCATGTGCGCGAACTCGTAGAGGCGGTGGCTGTCGCGCGCGTTCTCGGAGGGCAGCACATGGGTCGCGGCCAGGATCTCGATCGCTTCGCCGGGCCGGTCCAGCGCGAGCAGGGCCCGCACGTGCAGCAGGTCCAGGTTGAAGTCGTCCGGGAAGGCGGCCCGGGCCCGCGCCGACATGTCGAGGGCCTCGCGCCAGAGCCCCGACGCGTGGGCGTGCCGGATCCGGTTCACGTGAAGGAGCCGGATCCCGGGGGCGAGCTCCACCGCGCGGGCGAAGTCGGCGGCGGGGTCGCGGCCCTCGACTGCGTGGAGGAGGTGGCCGCGAGCCGCGTAGAACGGTCCGTATCCGGGTTCGTCGCCAAGCCGGGCGAGGATGGGGGCCGCCTCTTCGTCGCGGTCGAGCGCCCACAGGTTGAGGGCGAGGAGGTAGTCCCAGCCCCAGTGGCCATCCTGTTTGGCGGCCCAGCGAAGAACCGGCAGCGTCTCCGTGCGGTAGGGGAAGGTGAAGGCGAAATCGGGGTCGTCCAGCCCGGCGAGTGCAGCCGGGGCCGATGCCAGGAAGGCCGACCAGGCTCGCGCGAGGGGGGCGGGGGGGGTTCGGGTAGCTGCGGGAGCCGAAGCGTCTGCGGGAGCCGCCGACACTTCGATCAGTTTCAGGATCAGGACGGCTTCGTGGGGCCGGCCCCGGTTGGCGTAGCTGACCGCCAGTTCCAGGAGCGTCTGGTCCGGGTATTCGCTGCTGAGCGCGCCGTTCAGGGTGGCGGAGGTAGCCGCGCCCCCCAGCCACCATTCCACCCGCACGAAATGCTGCAGCGGGTCGATCTCCAGCAGCCTCCCACGCGCCCACTCCGCGCCCGCCTCGTCACCCGTGACGCGCCCGTTGATCGCCAGCAGTTGCAGCGCCGGGATGCTGTTGCGGTCGAAGTCGAGCGCGAGCATGGCATACCGCTCCGCCTCCTCCCACTCCCCCGCCCCGGTCATGATCTCGGCCAGCTGGATGTAGGCGGCGGCGCGAAATGCCACCGAGCGGGCCGCCCAGCCGAAAGCGTCGCGCGCGTCCGCGGTCCGGCCCAGCGCCCGGTAGAGGTTGCCGGCCAGGAAGTTGGCGTGGGCGTCGTAGCCGTCGAGCTGGAGCGCGCGGTTGGCGTAGCCGAGCCCCTCCTCGTAACGCGCCGAGCGCAGGTCGAGCGCCGCCAGGCCGAGCAGCGCCTCCCGGTTCCAGGGTTCGGCCGCCGCCGCTTCCGCGAATAGCGCGCGGGCCTCCCGGTATCTTCGTCCCTTTGCAAGCTCCCGCGCCTCAAAGACCTGTCGGTCGGCCTCGGGCATGCGCGCACGCGCCGCGGGATCCGTCGCGAAGGGCCGCGAGAGCATCCGGCCGGCCGGATCGGATTCGTAGTCCAGGTCCAACCCGTCCAGCGCGACCCGGTAGGGCAGGTCCGCATCCACCTCGAATTCCTCCCGGTGCGCCGCCAGCGCCTCCAGCGTGACCGACCGTGCCTCGACCAGTTCGTCCCCCGACCACACCCGCATCGTGTCGGCCAGATCGCGAAACGCGTTCACCGTGACGCTCAGCCGCTCGCCCTCCCGCTCGACATGCATCGCGCCGTCGCGCGACGCATCCGTCAGCCCCCCCGTCCCCTCCAGCGGGAACCACGTCTCCGTCCAGCTGCTCGACGACAGCGGATCGAAGGCCGCCTGCGTGACCGGGTTCACGTGGTCGCCGGGTGAGTATTGCACGAAGAGGCGCCCGGCCTGGAACTCGACGTACTGGCCGTCGGTGTCGGTCAGCAGGTCCTCCCACACGCCGCCCGCGCGGGACAGCGCCCAGAGCCACATCTTCTGGCCGGGCATGTCCTCGTAGCGGGCCCAGTGGCCCCAGCCGTAGCCGTCGTCGTGGTAGTAGCCGCCAAAGAAGTCGTTCAGCTCGCCGACGACGTGGTAGGACTTGTTCCCCCCGAAGTCGTTGTTGCGGTAGAGCGGGAGGAAGCGGCCCTGCTCATCGACCGGCCAGGGTCGTTCCCGGCCGGAGTGCTCCAGGTAGGAGTCCCCGGGCACGAAGATTTCGAGGTCGTCCTGGGCGAACGCCGCCGCGGTCATCCAGTTGTAGTAGGGCTGTTCGTGGGGGGTGGGATTGTACCACAGGGCACGGGTCTCGAAGTAGGCGCGGCCCGGCTCGAGGCGGATCTCGACGCGCCAGTGGGTGCGCGACGGCAGATCCATCGCCCCGACGAAACAGCTCACGCTGCCGTCCTCGTTCTCGCGCAGCGTGTAGTCAACCGGGGTGGCGGTCGCGGGGGTGTGCCCGATCACGCCGAAGTTGAACTCGACGCCGCCCGAGGTCCACGGCCCCCGCAGCGAGATGTCCCGGAACTTCATCACCTCGTTCCGATAGATGAACTCGTGGCCCGTCTCCTTCACCACCGCACCCCACACCTTCCCCCCGACCTCCGGCAGCACGTACACCTCGATCAGGTCGTTCTCCATCTTGACGACCTTCCACTCCCGCGGTTCCGAAGTCGTGGAATACCCTTCGAAGGAGTGGTACGGGTACAGCCGCCGGTCGGTCGCCAGGATCGGCACCGGATCGGGGTCCGAGAAGGGGTAGGTGGCCAGCACCCGCGTCTCCTCGGTGATGCGCGCCGGGACGGGGGCCGCCGGGACAACCTGCACGACCGGCACGTCCTGGTCCGCCAGGGAGGATTCCACAGCCGACGCGCCGCCGGGCGCGACGAAAACTGCGAGGATCAGCCCGGCAAAAGCGGCCTTGAGCCGCGCGGGACACGCCCGCGACCGCGCTCGGCAAGCTGCCCGCCACTCCAGACGCCCCGAAACCGATATACTATCGTATATATTTGTCATCAGAATATTCATAAAACGATATATTCCCTTGCCGATTATTCCTCAGAGGAATATTCCTGAACTCGGCACCCTACAGCCGAACGGGGGCCGCCCGCGGGCTGACGGAGCGTCGCCACGTTGTATTCTGGCGACCCGTGGCCGATTTCGCACCCCAGGGCGACGGCCGACGGCACGCGTTCCCCCCCAAAGCGCTTCGTCCCCAGGCGACAGGCGCGACCTCATCCTCCCCCCATCTCTGGCCCCTCCGGCACCCCCTGCCTTACCTTTTCCCTTGAAACAGCGCGTCCCCGCACCACCCCTCGCGGGGGACCACGAGACATTCGAACGAGGCGAACCGAGACCATGTTGCGTCAGACTTCTTCAGCCCTGCTCCTTGCTGCGGCCCTGCTTTCCGCCGCGTCCCCGGCCAGCGGCCAGTCGGACGTGGTGCAGACCGCGCTCCACGACTACCGCGTCGTCACCGTCGCCGACGGCTTCGAGATTCCCTGGTCGATCGCCTTCCTCCCGGGTGGTGACATGCTGGTCACGGAAAAGGTGGGACGGTTGCGGATCATCCGGGACGGCGTGCTCCTTCCCGACCCCGTCCCCGGCATCCCCGAGGTATTGGTGAGGGGCCAGGGCGGACTGATGGACGTGGTCCCCCACCCGGACTTCGCGAACAACCGCATGCTCTACCTCAGCTATTCCAAGTTCGTGGAAGGGCTCCGCGCGGGCACGACGGTCGTGGTCCGGGGCACCTTCGAGAACGACCGCTTCACCCTCATGGACGAGATCTTCCAGGCCGTGTCCGATGGCAGCAGTCACTACGGCTGCCGCATCGCCTTCGACTCGGACGGCTACCTTTTCCTCTCGGTCGGCGACCGGCAGGCGTCACCGAGCGGCGATCTTGCTGCCCACCCGGCCCAGGACATCTCCAACCACCACGGCGTGATCATACGGCTGCACGACGACGGCAGCGTCCCCGACGACAACCCCTTCGTCGGCCAGGAGGGCGCGCGGCCCGAGATCTGGAGCTACGGACACCGCAACCCCCAGGGGCTCTCGATCCACCCCGAAACGGACGCTGTCTGGCTCACCGAGCACGGGCCCCAGGGCGGCGACGAGGTCAACGTCTCCACCCCCGGCGCAAACTACGGCTGGCCGGTGGTCGGCTACGGGGTGAACTACGGCTCGGGCGCCGCGATCCACGGGGGCACGCACGCCGAAGGGATGGAGCAGCCCCTGCACTTCTGGGTTCCCTCCATCGGCACCTCGGGGCTGGCCTTCTACCACGGCGACAAGTTCCCCGAGTGGCACGGCAATCTCTTCGCGGGGGGGCTCTCCGGCGAGCGGGTCGACCGGCTGACCATCGAGGACGGCCGAGTCACCGGGAGCGAGACGGTCTTCGATGGGAGGGGCCGGGTGCGCGACGTGCGCCAGGGACCGGATGGCTACATCTACATCGCCCTCGAGCAGCGCCGGGGCGGAGCGACGCCGGTCGTCAGGCTGGAGCCGGTGGGGTAGGGGCGCGTTTCACTAGCCGGCCCTCCGCCACCGCACCACCGCGATCGAGTCGGCCCCGTCGCAGGGGCCCTCGAGGCTGAGGGTACTCAAGTCCCTCAACCGCGAGTAAGAGTGTCCGCGCGAAACGCTTACCTTGTTGTGATAAGCAAGGAGGTGCTGTAGATTGTAAGGCAAATGGAGGTTCTGTCATGCGGTAACGAAAAAGGGACAGACCACGCTCCCCAAGCCCGTCCGGGACACACTGGGCGTACAGGCCGGTGACCGCGTGTGCTACATCGTTCTTGACGGCGAGGTGCCATACTGCCCGTGCGGCCCATCCGTCGGCTGTTCGGCGCACTGAAGTACGACGGACCCGTGACTGTGGAGGAAATGGAGCAAGCTGCGGCAAACATCGCCCTCGCGCCGGGGCGGAGGGCTCACGACCGAACGTCCAGGCTATGCCTGCCGCGAGGTTATCGTCGAGCCGGTGGGGTGGAACGCGCCGGTCGTCATCTCGTCATTGAGGCTGCGGAGGATGTGGCCCGAGCCGCATTCCGCTACCAGGCGGGTGGCCCAGGGTTTTCGGATCTGGAAGCGCGGCCGCTCTACACCTTCAGTCGGAACGCGTGGAGGGGGGCTGCGATGACGACCGACGGCGTCCGAAATCGAAGCAGAGGGAGGCAACGCGTTCTGAAGCCGGCCCTCCGCCACCGCACCACCGCGATCGAGTCGGCCCCCTCGCACGGCCCCTCGATGCCAATCGCCCCCTCGACGACCACCTCGTCGCCGGGCTTGAGCCCCTCCAGCTCCCCGCTGAGCGCGTACATGTAGTCGTCCTGGTCGCGCAGGGTCACGCAGCCCATGCCTTCATCGGTGATCCGGCCCGTCCGCTGGACCATCCCCTCCTCGTTGGTCACGTGGAAGGGGTCGGAGATGCCGATCGGGCTGAAGATCCCGTTGAACACGATGAAGACGATCGGACGCTCCCAGTTGGCGTACCTGGGGATTCGAACCGTCGCGGAAACCTCGCCCCACATCTCCTGCGTGCCCTCGGCGAGCGCCTCGAAGCCGGCGCGCTGGGCGCCCACCCCGACGTGGATCTTCGCCTGCGGGGGCAGGTTCTCGGTGTAGATCTCCACGGTCGTGCCCGGTGGGCCGAATCGCGGCTCGACCGACTGGATGTGGCGCAGCGAATCGATGGTGGCGTACACGCGTTCGCGCTGGGCGGCGGCTTCCTGGGCACCGGTGGGCCAGAGGAGGAGAGCGGCGGGCAGGACGAACGCCAAGCGGGGGAGGCGGGCGGCGCGGGCCGGGTGGGCGACGCGGGGCGGGCGCACCCGGCGGCTGGGGACGAAGGAGAGAATGGACATCTGGGGACCTCCGGCTGATTTGGGCGGGTCCGAGTCTCGTCACGGTGCCTGGTTTCAAAGTGCGTGGGCGAGGCGGATTCGGCTAGGGGCGGACGGCTGCCGCTGAAACCGCGTCATGCCATTGGCCGTCATGATCTGAATTGAAAGCAACGTGCCTTCAAGGGAGATACTTCTTGACTCACCGAGAATCGGCCGCCCAACGTCCACTGCTCGCCCTCCTGGTCCTGCACGCGTTGTCCGCCTGTGACCCGGACATCAATCTGCAGGCAGGCGAGACGCTCCACCCCACACCCGAAAACGCGCCCCCGGCTGACGCGGCACTCATCACCACCGACAGCGAGCCCACGGGACTGTCGCCGGATGCGTTCGACCAGTGGCGCGCGGCTCGCGACATGCTTCTCGGCGCCCGCGTCACCCTGGCTCTTGGAAGCAATGCGGGCGAGGGACCGGAACTCTTCGGCGGGATCGGCGACGTGGCCTTCGACCGCGATGGCAACGTGCTGGTCCTGGATGTCCTCAGCTACGAGGTCCGCACCTTCAGCCCCGATGGACGCCACCTCGGGAGTTTCGGCCAAGAGGGCGAGGGTCCCATGGACTTCGATGGCACTCTCCAAAGCCTCGAGGTACTCGAGGACGGCAGACTCCTGGTGGCGATGCGCATGGCGATGAAAACCTTCTCCCCCGTTGCGGGAGGGTACGAGTACCTGGATCTGATATCGGTGCCGGCACGGCACATGTGTGTGACCGCCGCCGGGAGGGTGTTCGTCACCATCCACCACACACGCGGCAACGAGAGGGTGCTGCACGAGGTGGACCTGGCGGGTGACAGTGTCACACAGAGCTTCGGGCACGGGTACCTCGATGAAGAGTGGCTCTTCCGAAACCAGCTCTCGGACGGGACGATTGCGTGTGGCAACGATCCCCCGCGCATCCTCTTCGCGTTCGATGAACACCCGATCCTCCGGGCGCACCGCCCCGGCGAAGACGATCCGGTCTGGACAGCGGCGCTGCAGGACTACGTGCAGCCGCTGTACGCGGGGCGCAGCGGGGCCCGCGGCTCCATCAGGATGGTGAGCGACCACGGCGAGGTCACCGACAAGCCACACGTGTTTGCGGGGCGCCATATCGTCTGGCAGACCTACTACCGGCGCCTGTTCTCCGAGCGCATTCGCACCTATCTGATCGACGCTGCGACCGGGCAGGGGGCGCTCATCTCGGAGGACTTCCCACGCATCATGAAGATGACTCCAGAGTATTTCGTCGCGGCCTGGAACGACCCGTACCCCCGGATCGAAGTCCGCGAGCTGGTCCGTAACTGAGCCCCGGGAACGCTCGGAGATCGTTGCTCGAAGACGCCCGCGCGCCTAGTCTCAGCGGCATGAACGAACATTCGCTGAGCCGCCGAGACGCACTGGCCGCGATGGCCGCGGGCGTGGCGCTGGCCGCCTGCGGTGACGAAGGTTCCGGTGCGGACGGATCCAGGGAGGTCGTTCCGGCGGCTAGCGCCGATGAAGCCGCCGGAAACGGTATGCCGGACGGCACGCCCCGGGTCTGGACCAAGGACCCCTCCCCCTTCGTCCGGCACGGCACCAACCTCGAGACCCGACTCGCGGATCTGGACGGCCTCCTTACCCCCAACGACCTGTTCTTCGTGCGCAACCACGCGCCGACTCCGGTGATCGATCCCGCGTCGTACAGGCTGGCCGTGGACGGGCCGGGCGCCGGGATGGAAGTCGAGTTGTCGCTGGATGACTTGAGGACGCTGCCCAGCCACACGCTGATCTCCTACATCGAGTGCGCGGGCAACTGGCGGGGGTTTTTCCAGCGGGTGACCGGGCGGACGGCGTCCGGCAGCCAATGGGGTACGGGGGCGGTCGGGTGCGCGGAGTGGAGCGGGCCGAGGCTGGCGGACGTGCTCGCCCTCGCGGGGGTGGGCGATGGCGCGGTCGACGTCAACGTGATCGGGCTGGACGACGCCGGGTGGGCGCGGCCGATGCCGCTCGCGAAGGCGCTCGATCCGGACACGATCCTGGCCCTCACGATGAACGGCGAGGCGCTCCCGCCGGACCACGGTTTCCCCGTGCGAGCGGTGGTGCCGGGGTGGGTGGGGTCGTCCAGCGTGAAGTGGGTGGGAAGGATCGAAATCGCCACCGGGAAGGTGTGGGTGAGAAGCAACACGACCTCGTATGTGCTGGTGGGAGAGGACTGGCCCGCGGACCGCTACGCCCCGGCCGACGGCGCCCCGATCACGACGGGCGTGGTGAAGAGCGCGCTCGCGTTGCCGTACCCGGCCGTTCTCTCACCGGGATCGCAAAGGTTGAGGGGGTTCGCCTACTCACCGGGTGGGGTGGTGGTGAACGTCGAATGGAGCGTGGACGACGGGCTGTGGGCGCCGGCGCGTCTGATCGGGACGCCCGGGGCCCTGCCCCACGCGTGGGCGCGCTTCGAATTCGAGTGGGATGCGCCGCCGGGAAGTCACGTCATCCGCACACGGGCCACCGATGCCGCCGGGGACACCCAGCCGCTCGAGGCCGTCTACAACGAGAAGGGCTACCTGCTCAACGTCGCGCTTCCCCACCCGGTGGAAGTTGGCTGAGAGAGGAAGCGGGCTGAGAGCACAGGCCCGCCCAATGACCGGCGGGGGACGGCAGTTCGTGCGGACCATCGAAGACCGGTTCCGCTGGGTCCGGCCTCCCATCCTCGCGATTGCCACCGTCGCCCTGATCTTCTTGCCTACGGCTTGCAGCCCGGGCAACGAGTCCGCAGAAGCCCAGGTCGACGGCGAGCACGCCTACACGATCCGCTGCGGCTACTGCCACGATGTCCCCAACGGGATCGGCGCCGAGCTCACGCCCAGGGTCCTGGCCACCTACTCCACCGTCGGGGCGCTGGACAGCTACCTCCGGTTCGCGATGCCGCACGAGACGCCCGGAAGCCTGCCGTCCGCCGAATACGACGCCATTCTGGCCTATCTGATCGAGAGCCGGGAGCTGGTGGAGGACGGTGGAGATGTGCGGGAACTGCCCCCGTCAACGGAACTCCGAGTCGTCAACCGCCCTGGTTCTCCAATCTGACGCGGGTCGTCGCACTGAACACCACCGAAACCGGGCCCGAGGGGTCTTGTACGTTTCCCTCATATGTGCGGGACACCTCCCACCACGCCACGAGTCCCCGCTCGATGTCCCACAGGAAGAACCCGGTCTCCGAGCCGGGGAGGGTCGTGGAAGTCCCGTCTTCGTTCACCGTCAGCCGGCCGTCTCCGGAGACTGCGATCCTGAGCTGGTGCCGGCCATCCACGGTGGTATCGGAGACGAGTGTGTACGTGTAGGCCACGACCCGCTCCCCTTCGCCCGCAACCCAGGTTGTGACGGTGTCGACCCAGCTGTCGCCAGGCTCCACCTCGCCACCGGGAAGGCGGGGGAAAACCGCTTCCCACGCGTCCACAAAAAGCGGAAACTGGTTATAGGGGCGCCGCCGCTGCCCGGAAGCGAACTCCTCCAGGCCCCGACCGTCCAGGCGCACGACGTAGCTGCGGAGCCCCGCCTGCTGCTGTGACACCGGCATCGGGGCACCCTCCGGGGGCCGCAACTGTCCCTCGAAACCCGTCAGATCCACGGATGCCCTCACCCCGTCCCCATCCGGCTCGAACGACAACGTGTAGGTGATGGTAGAGTTCCCGGAGACTTCCGATGAGCCATCCAGATTGGTCATGGTGCCAACCGTCGTGTCCACCATTTGGTAGATCGCAGTGGTTGGCGAAGGAAGACGGTAGGCAAGTTGCTGGCCCAGAACGGTTTCAGGGCTGGGTCGGCGGTGACGGCATCAGAGACACATGAGGAAGCCGCTTGAACCACGGCCGCGCCCGCTCGAGTTGCCCCGCGAGCCTCAGCAGGGTGGCCTCGTCGCCGACGCGGGCCACGAAATGGACGCCGATCGGGAGTCCCTCGGCGTTCCAGTGCAGCGGGACCGACATCGCCGGCTGACCGCTGAAGTTGAAGACCGGAGTCCAGGGCGTGAAGTCGAACGCCCCCTCGGCCATCTGGTCGATCAGGCCGGCCAGCTTGATGAGGCGGCCGGAGCCGATCAGGCCGAGCAGCCGCAGCTGAAGGCGTTCCATCCGACTGGGCGGGAGGGCGCCGAGCTGCGGGGGCGGCTCCGCGAGAGTGGGGGTAACGAGGATGTCCCAATCGGTGAAGAACCTGCCCGCGGCCATCCCGCATGCTTCCAGCACGCGGAGGGAATCGGCGAGTTCCCGGGCGGAGATCGCCCCGGACACGAGCGCGAGCGCCCAGGTCAGCGGCTCCAGCTGACCCCTTCGCGGCTTCCTCCCCAATACCCTCTGCAACTCTACCAGATCGGCCCCCACCTCCGCCGCCATCATGCGGAGGAAGGCGCGCGCGAACGCCGGCCCGTCGACCCGGGGCGACCGCTCGGCGACCTCGTGGCCCAGCCCCTCCAGAAGCGCCACGGCTTCCGCCACCGCCTCTGCGCAATCGGCGTGAACCGCGCTGCCCAGCATCGGCTCGGTCGTCCACGCGATGCGCAAGCGGCCCGGATCCTCCTCCGGCTCCCGCGAGAACGGCCGGGGCGGCGGCGCGATCCTGTACGGCGCGCCCGGCTCCGGTCCGTGCGTCGCGTCGAGCATCGCGGCGCTGTCGCGCACCGAGCGGGTGAGCACGTGCTCGATCGCGGCTCCCTGCCACGGCTCCCCGCGCGCGGGACCCGGCGGGACGCGGCCGCGGGTGGGTTTCAGCCCGAAGAGCCCGCAGCACGACGCCGGAATGCGGATCGACCCCGCCCCGTCCCCACCGCCGGCAATCGGCACGATTCCCGACGCCACCGCGGCCGCGGAGCCCCCGCTGGAACCGCCCGGCGTGCGGTCGAGGGCCCAGGGATTGCGGCAGGGTCCCCAAAGCTCCGGTTCCGTATACGGCAGCAGCCCGAACTCGGGCGCGTTGGTCTTGCCGAGAACGCTCACGCCCGTGGCGCGCACCCGCCGCACCAGCTCCGTGTCCGCGCCCCGCACGTGGTCGGCCATCAGGCGGCTGCCCAGCGATGTCGGGTGCCCGGCGTAGTGGCTCTGCAAGTCCTTCGCCAGATAGGGAACCCCCGCGAACACGCCGGACGGGGGCGAACCGGCCACCGCCGCCCGCGCCTCGTCATCCATCCGGTAGACGACCGCGTTCACCAGCGGATTGACGAGCTCCAGCCTCCTGATGGCCACGTCGATCAGCTCCCATGCCGTCACTTCGCCGGAGCGCAGGAGTCCGGCGAGCGCGGTGCCGTCCTGGCTGACGTATTCGTCGTGTGTCATCTCCGGAAGCTGCCCGCGGGTTGTCACCCGGGCAAGCCGAACCCAGTATGGTGCCAAGACCCTCTCCAGGAGATCGTTCGTGAACGCACCAGTCAGATCGGCAATCCCGCGAATCCGCGGCGGCCGCACCGTGCTGCCGGGCGCCCTGCCGGCTGCACTGTATCTGTGGCTCACGGGCTGTGCCGGGACCGCCTCCGACATCCCTGCCGAGGCCGATCACAGCCACGCGGGCGGCGGCGTGGTCACGCACTGGACCGACGAGCTGGAGCTTTTCGTCGAGTACCCGCCCCATGTGCAGGACGTGGCCAGCGACGCGTGGGCGATTCACCTGACCTGGCTGGAGGATTGGCAACCCGTGCGCGAAGGAAGCCTGACGCTGCTGCTGCGCGGTCCCGGCGGCGTGCGCGAGGAGATCGAGATGGCCGCACCGGACCGGCCGGGGGTCTTCACCGCGACCCCGACGCTCACCACCACCGGCATGTGGCGCGCCGACATGACGCTCGCCGCGCGGGGAGCCGAATACGCGATCCCGGTCGGGCAGCTCCAGGTGTTCGAGAGCGAAGACGCGCTGCCGCACGATGTGGAAGTGCCGCCCCCCGACCTGATCTCGCTGCTCAAGGAGCGGCAGTGGTCGATGCCCTTCCAGGTGGTCCTTGCAGAGGAGCACCGCATCTCGCGCTCGATCCCCGTGACGGGAGAGATCGCCGCGCCCGGTGGCGGGATGGCGCAGGTGTCCACGCCGGTTCCGGGGCTGATCCTGGCCAGCGGGCCGATGCCGGCCCCCGGCGACCGGGTCCGCGCGGGACAGACCCTCGCGCTGATCGCACCGACGAATCTCGACGATTCGTACTCACGGCTGCGCGCCGATGTGGCGGCGGCCCGGCGCGAGGCCGACCGGGCGGAACGCCTCTTCGCGGCGGGCACCATCGCCGCCAGCCGCCTCGAGCACGCCCGGCACGAACTCGAGGTGGCGGCGGCCGCCTTCGAAGCCATCGGCGGTGTCGATCCCGGTGACGAAGACGGTGCCGACGCCCACCTCTACCCGCTGCGCAGCCCGATCGACGGCGTCATCTCCGACCACCATGTCGTTCGCGGCCAGCACATCGAGGCGGGCGCGCACGCCTTCACCATCGTCGATGCGGCCACCCTCTGGCTCGTCGCGCGCGTCCCGGCCCGGCATGCGGGCGCCCTGGGCGATCTCCGCGGCGCGTGGTTCACCGTCGAGGGCGGCGCGCGCGTTCACACCGCAGGCTCGCTCGTCTCCGTCGGCAGCGTCATCGACCCGGACAGCCGCACGCTTCCGGTCCGCTTCGCGGTCGCGAACCCCGACCGCGCGCTCAAGGTGGGCATGCTGGCGGACGGGCACCTGCTGCTGGGCGACCCGGTGGAGGGCGTGGCGATCCCGGCCTCCGCCGTCCAGGACGAGGACGGCCTCGCGGTGGTCTACGTCAAGGTCGGCGGCGAGGCCTTTCAGCGCCGCATCGTCGCAACCGGTCCCTCGGACGGGTCCTGGATCATCGTCGTATCCGGGGTCGGGGCCGGGGAGCAGGTCGTCACCACCGGCGCCTACCAGGTGAGGCTCGCGTCCCTCGGCGACGCGGAGATCTCCGACCACGGCCACCCGCATTGAGGCGGGGCAGCCGTGAGTGACCACGGCCGCGGCGCCGCTGACCGGGGCGGGCATGCCGGCGACGCGCCGCACCCCCAACGCACCGGTTTCCTCGACCGTCTGGTCGCGGCCTCGCTGGAGCACCGGTTGCTCACCGTGTGCGGCGCGGTCGTGGTCCTCGCGGGGGGAAGCTGGGTCGCCGCGACGCTCCCCGTGGACGTCTTCCCGGACCTCACCGCGCCGACCGTCACGGTCCTCACCGATGCTCACGGGATGGCGCCCGAGGAGGTCGAGAGCCTGGTGACCTTCCCGATCGAGGCCTCGGTGAACGGGGCGGCGGGAGTGCGCCGGGTGCGCTCCAGCTCCGCCCACGGGATCAGCATCGTCTGGGTCGACTTCGACTGGGGCACCGACATCTTCCGCGCCCGCCAGACCGTGGGAGAGCGGCTGCAGCTGGCGGCCGCGAGGCTTCCGGAAGACGTCAGCGCGCCGGTGCTCGCCCCCGTCACCTCGATCATGGGCGAGATCCTCCTCATCGGCATCAACGCGCCCGAAGACCGGCTCATGGAGGCGCGCACCGCGGCCGACTGGGTCGTGCGTCCGAGGCTTCTCGCGGTGCCGGGAGTCGCGCAGGTAGTGCCGATCGGCGGAGAGGTGCGCCAGTACCAGGTGCTGGTCGACCCGAACCGGCTGCTCGCGTACCGGATCGGCCTGGACGAGGTGCTCGCGGCCGCTGCCGAGTCCAATGCCAATGTGTCCGGGGGGATCTATCGCTCCGGGGGGCGCGAGATCCTGATTCGGGGACTGGGCCGGGCCCGCCGGCCGGAGGAGATCGGTCTCACGGTGGTGGCGGTCAGGAACGGGGTTCCGGTCCTGATCAGCGACGTCGCCGAGGTGCGGATTGGTCCGAAAGTACGCTTTGGGACCGCGTCCGTGAACGCCGAGCCCGCGGTCGTGATCACGGTGCAGAAGCAGCCCGGGGCCAACACGCTCGAGCTGACCCGGACGATCGACGCCGAACTGGACGCGATTCAAGCCGATCTCCCCGAAGGCGTCGCGCTCGCGCGGGACATCTTCCGGCAGTCCGATTTCATCTCTCTCGCGCTCGACAACCTCATCACGTCGCTGCGGGACGGGGCCGCGCTGGTCGTCATCATCCTCTTCCTCTTCCTCTGGAGCGTGCGGACGACCGCGATCTCGGTGCTGGCCATCCCCCTGTCGCTGGCGCTGTCGCTCATCGTCCTGAGGGCCCTCGGCGGCACGATCAACACCATGACGCTCGGCGGGATGGCGATCGCGATCGGCGCCCTCGTGGACGACGCCATCATCTTCGTGGAGAACGCGCATCGCCGCCTCCGGGTGAACGCCGGCCTCCCCGAGAAGTACCGCCGCACCCCGGTCGCCGTGATCCGCAGCGCCGCGCGGGAGATCCGCGACCCGATCCTCCACGCGACCCTGATCATCTCGATCGTCTTCGTCCCCCTCTTCTTTCTGTCCGGGGTCGAAGGCCGCATGCTCCAGCCCCTCGGCCTGGCCTACATCGTCAGCATTCTGGCATCGCTGCTGGTCGCGGTGACCATCACCCCCGTGCTCTGTCAGGGGCTCCTCACCCGCGGCCGCGCCGCCGGACGGAGTCACAAGTCGTGGCTCCTGCGCGGGCTCGAGCGCGCCTACCGGGGCGTCCTGGAGTGGTCCCTGAGGCGTACAGGCGTGGTTATCGCGGCCACCGTACTCCTCCTCGCAGGGACGATCGCGCTCATTCCTGGGCTCGGCAGGGCGTTTTTGCCCGAATTCCAGGAGGGCTCGCTCACGATTTCGGTGGTGAGCCTGCCCGGCACCGCACTGGACGAGTCTGACGCGATCGGCGCCCAGGTGGAGCGGCAGCTCCTCGCCCACCCGGCGGTCGCGTCCACCGCGCGGCGCACCGGCCGGGCCGACCTCGACGAACACGCGCAGGGGACGAACGCGTCGGAGATCGACGCGCGGCTCGACCTGACAGACCACGAACTCGCCGACGTCATGGAATCCGTGAGGGCCAGCCTGGCGGGGCTCCCCGGGACGAATGTCACGGTGGGGCAGCCGATCGGTCACCGGATCGACCACATGCTCTCGGGGACGCGCGCCGCGATCGCGGTCAATCTCTTCGGGCCGGAGCTGCACCGGCTGCGCGAGATCGCCGCCGAGATCGAAGCCGCCGCGCAGGGGGTCGCGGGGCTGGTGGACATCGCAGCCGAGCAGCAGGCCGAGGTGCCGCAGCTTCAGGTGCGTGTGAACCGGCCCGCCATGGCCCGCTACGGGGTCACGCCGGGGGCGCTGATGCGGGCGGTGGACGTGGCCTTCCAGGGCGAGGAGGTCTCGCTGATTCGCGAAGGACAGCGCGCCTTCGACCTGGTCGTGCGTTACAGTGACGCGAGCCGCGCGGACCCCGCCGCGATCGGGAGCGCGCTGATGACGACGCCCACGGGCGTGACGGTGCCGCTCTCGCAGCTCGCCACGATCGCCCCGTCGCTGGGTCCGAACACGATCAGCCGCGAGAACGTGCAGCGAAAGATCGTGGTCAGCGCGAATGTGGCGGGCCGCGATGTCGGCGGCGCGGTGGCTGAGCTGCGGGACCGCGTGGCGAGCGATGTCGTCATCCCGCCGGAGTACCGCGTGCAGTACGGGGGCCAGTTCGAGAGCGGCCAGGAGGCGACGCGCCGGATCACGATCCTTTCCCTGTTCTCGATCGCCGCGATCTTTCTGATCATGTTTCGCACCTTCCGCTCGCTGCGCACCGCCGCGCTCCTCATGGTGAACCTTCCCCTCGCGCTCGCCGGCGGCGTCCTCGCGGTCTGGATCATCGGCGGGACGGTCAACGTCGCGACGCTGGTCGGCTTCATCACCCTCTTCGGCATCGCCGTGCGCAACGGGATCCTGCTGGTGGCCCGCTACCAGGACCTGCAGGCGGTCGGCCTGTCGTTGGCGCACAGCATTCGCCGCGGCTCGATGGAGCGCCTCAGTCCGATCCTGATGACGGCGCTGACGGCCGGGCTCGCGCTGATCCCCCTGGCGCTGGGGATCGGGGAGCCGGGCAAGGAGATCCAGGCGCCGCTCGCCGTCGTGGTGCTGGGCGGGCTACTGACCTCTACACTTCTTAATATGGTGGTGGTACCGGCGCTGTTCCTGCGCTTTGGACGGTCGGCCACCGTCATCCACAACTCGCCGCACGGCACCGCTTCCGGTGCCGCGGCAGACCCCAACGAGTGAGGATCCTTCCCATGCGACCTGCAAGACGCGTTTTCGTTGCCCTCGCCACCGTCGCCGTGCTGACCATCGTGGTCGTCACCGCGGTGCGCGCGCACACCATGTTCCTCAAGCTGGACAGCTTCTTCCTGGAGCCGAACTCGACCGGGGTTGTCGCGCTGTTCAACGGCGACTTCGACCTCAGCGAAAACGTGATCACCCGCGACCGTATGCTCGACGTGAGCGTGGTCGGTCCCGCGGGGACCACGCATCCGCCAGAATCTGCCTGGACCGACTCGGCGGTCTTCCACTGGAGCCCCGACAGCGTGGACACGTCGATTCTCACCTTCGAGACCGGTGGACCCGGCACCTACCTGATCGGCGTCTCGACCGCGGCCCGTGTCTTCGCGCTCACCGCCGAGGAGTTCAACGAATACTTGGTGCACGACGGGATCGTTGACGTGATTGCGCAGCGGGAGGCCGCCGGCAAGACGGACGACGAGGCCACCGAGCGCTACAGCAAGCACGTCAAGGCGGTCGTGCAGGTCGGAGGCGCGCGCAGCGACGAGTGGTCGCACGAGCTCGGCTATCCCGTCGAGTTCATCCCCCTCCATAACCCCTACGAACTCTCTGCGGGCGACGAACTGCAGGTCCGCTTCCTGCGCGCCGGCGAGCCCGTGGGCAACCAGTTGGTCTACGCGAGCTATGACGGCCATCACGGACACGACGCGGCGGGTGAGCATGTGGAAGCGGTGACCACCCGCACCAACTCCGACGGAGTCGCCACCATTCCGTTGACGGGGACAGGCCGCTGGTACGTACGCACCATTCATATGGTCGAGACCACGGACGAGGCCGACGTCGACTACGAGTCCAACTGGGCGACGCTGACGTTCGAGGTGCGGTAGCGGCGAACGAGTCCTGTCACAGAGCGGTCAAGGAGGCTCGCCGCCCAAATGCCCGTCAACCCTCAAGTGCCGTCCGAGTCGATACCCGCCGCGGAGGCTCTGGACTGGGAGCCCCTTCACCCACGCTACACCAGGCGCCTGCAGGCCGCGGCCCTGATCCGGGTTGCGGTGCTGGCTGGCATCGTGGTCGTGGTCCAGGTCCTGGTGCTCCTGTCGGACTCGGAGGTGCTGGACAGGATCGCGTTCTGGCCGCTGCTCATCCTGTGGACCGTAGTCGCTTTCTTCGCCGTCAAGGCGGTGGCCTGGCCCGCCATCGCGGTACCGCGCTGCGGCTACGCGGTGCGCGAGAAGGACATCCTGTACCGGTCGGGCGTCCTCTGGCGGACCGTGCGGGTGGTGCCCTTCAACCGGGTCCAGCACTCCAGGACGGACAGCGGCCTCATTGACCGACGATACGGCCTTGCCAACCTGACGGTCTTTCCCGCGGGAGCTGGCGGCCACAAGATCCCCGGGCTGAGTTCCGACACAGCGGAGAATCTGCGGGCCTACGTGTCGGAGCGGATCGAAGCCGAGAAGCGCGAGGCGGCGGTCGGCGATTCGTGAATCCGTCCGATTCCGGCGCCTGGCAGCGCACGTCGCCGGTCGCCGTCGTCTTCTTCGTCGGCAAGTCCGCCAAGTGGGTCTATGACCGATACGGCATGCTCGGCCAGGTCGTGGCCGCCATCGGCATCACCGCTTTTCTGTTGCGGAATCCCCAGTACGCGGTGC
Source organism: Longimicrobiales bacterium (assembly GCA_965206305.1). Taxonomy (GTDB): domain Bacteria; phylum Gemmatimonadota; class Gemmatimonadetes; order Longimicrobiales; family Gaopeijiaceae; genus Bin94. The sequence goes on from CBDBJI010000004.1 coordinate 3,729,049, forward strand.
TGGCGATCATCGCCGCCCTGTTCACCGTGCTCGTCGTCGGGGGGTTGCAATACTGGTTCTTCCGCTTCCGGATCGAAGAGGACCGCATTCTCATCCGTCAGGGCGTCGTCAACCGGACGGCCGTGGACCTTCCCTTCGACCGCATCCAGGGAATCAACGTCAATCGGCGCCCGATCGAACGGGTGCTGGGCCTGGTGACGGTGGTCCTCGACACGCCGGGGTCCGTCGCGGCCGAAGGGCAGTTGGCCGCGGTCAAGCCGGAAATCGCGGAGAGGGTGCTCGCCAGGGTCGCCGAACACCAGGTCGAAGGACTGGCTGAGGGAGCCGCAGTGAGGATTGATCTGCACTCGGAGTCGGACCAGCACTCCAGGGCCGAAGCCGGGACTCCCCCGACCGCCACACCCATGGATCGCCCGCAGCCGCGCGGTGAAGTCGTCTGCAGGCTCGGCGGTCACGACCTGTTCCGGCTGGGTCTCGCCAGCCCTGGCGTCATGCTGTACGCGGCAGCGCTGCTCGTCGTAGGACGTCAGGTCGACATCGCAACAGGGGCGGCGCTTGGGGCATTCGGAGCCGTCAGGGGGGCGGCGGCCGGTTCAGGGGCACTCGCGGCGGTCGTGGCCGCAGCCGTTCTGGTGCTCGGCTTCCTGCTTCTCGTCCTGGCCGGACGCATGGGCTCGGCCGTCGTTCGCTATCACGGATATACGCTGTGGCGCGAAGGCCGTTCCTATCGATCGCGCGCCGGATTGTTCACTCAGAAGGAGGCGGTGGCCCGGATCCGCAAGATCCAGCAGCTGAGGCTGTACCAAAAGCCTTTGTTCCGCTTCTTCGGGCGATATCGGTTGGAGGCCCCACCCATCGGAGGCCCGATTGGCGACGAGGACGCCGACGTCCGCAATACGCTGGGTTTGCCCGGTGCAAAGGCGCTGGAGGTTCCGTGGGCCGACAGCGCGCTCGTCCAGAGAATCCGGTCGGGCGTGTTCCGCGGCGAAGGGGAACGGCTCGCGGCGCTACCCGGCGACGAGGCTTTCACACGTGTTTCCCGGCTCTACATTCGCGCCGCCGCTCTGCGTTTCTTCTTCGTGGGAGTGCCGGTCGGAGTCGTGCTTCTCTTCCTGCTGAGCTATATGGTGTCGGCGTCCTGGAGGGGGCCGGATGTCGACGGTTATCTCCTAAGGATGCGCTCCTTGGAGACAGGGGGAGTTGCCGCCGCCATTTGGGTGGCTCTCGGCCTGGTGATGGCCGGCCCCATCGGGTGGCTGCGCTGGCGGGCCAAGGCATACATGCACGACGACGAGGGGCTCTCATGCCGGAGCGGGCTCATCGGTTACAGCGTGGAGGCGTTTCTCTTCCGCAAGGCCCAGGGCGTCACGGTAAGGCAGTCGCTGCTGCAGCGCAGGCACGGGCTCGCCACCCTCAAGGTCGAGACCGCGTGCGGGTCGGTCACCGTTCCCTACATCGAATACGCGAAGGTGTGCGGCTTGCGCGACCTCATCATCCACAAGGTGGAATCGAGCAGGCGGCGCTGGTATTGACGCCTGTGAGAATGAGGCGTGGAAAGTGGGCGCCGCCCAGGACGGGTCGCTGCCATCCCGTTGACGGGAACCGGTCGTCCGTACGTATGTAACACTCACATCGTCCCACCACTTGCGCCCGAGTTGCACAATGACTGAATCCACAACAGTCGACGCCGGGGTCCCCGGAATGTTCGTCAATCCCGAAATACCGCTCGATTCCCTTCCGGGCACCGAGGCTCTCGACTGGACCTCGCTACACCCGCGGTTTGCGAGGCGCCTCCAGGTCGCGGCCCTGATCCGGGCTGTGTTTATCGTCGGAGCCTGGAGTGCGTTTCATTTCCGTGTTGTCCCGTTCATCGCGGAGTTTCTTCCGTGGCTGGCCACGCTCGGCTGGACGACCATAGGCGCGTTCTGCCTCTGGTCGCTGGTATGGCCGCTAGTCGCGGTGCCGCGCCGGGGTTACGTCGTGCGCGAGAAGGACCTCCTGTACAAGTCCGGCGTACTCTGGCGCTCGGTGAAGGCGTTTCCCTTCAACCGCGTGCAGCACACCAAGCTCGACAGCACCCCGCTCGACCGGCGGTTCGGCCTGTCGAGCCTGTCGGTCTTCCCGGCGGGGGCGGGCGCGGGTCTCCGGATCCGGGGTCTGGGACAGGAGACGGCCGAGCAGCTGCGGGTGTACATCTCGGAGCGGATCGAGGCGGACGGGGAGGCGGAATCCAGGGACACGGACGCCGCGCCGGCTCCCGTAGCCGACTTGGAAACGAACCCGGAAGCTGCCGAGGATCCGGGTCGGTGAGCCCGCCCGTTTCCGGCGACTGGCAGCGCCTGTCTCCCTTCGCCATCGTTTCCTTCCTGGGGACGGCCATCAAGATCTTTGGGCGCGGCGCCATTCAGGGGATCATCCCGATCCTGGCGGCCGTTTTGCTGCTGCGCGACGACGAACCCCTCAACTTCGCCCCCTTGCTGCCCATCATCGGGGGAATACTACTGCTGGTCGTCGTGATCGCGGTGATTCAGTGGGCGCACTTCAAGTTCAGAATCACCGAAGACCGGCTCCTCATCCGCAAGGGCTTCATCAAGAAGACGGCGCTGGACCTGCCCTACGAGCGCGTGCAGGGCATCAACGTCGAGCGTTCGCTCGTGGACCGGATCATCGGCCTCGTCTCGGTCACGCTCGATACGGCCGGCTCGTTTCAGGCGGAGGGCAAGCTGCCCTCGATCAGGACGGAGGTGGCCGACCACCTCCGAGCCAGCGTGGCAGCGCTTCGCCCGGGGCTGGAGGACGACGCACTGGAGGGCGACGCCGGCGAAGCTCGGGACTCGGGCGTCGAGGGCTTGCCGACAGACGTTGGCGGCGACACGGGGGCCCCCGCGAGGGCACGACTGGCCACCCAGCCGCACTGGGGACGGGTCCTCCTCAAGCTCGGCCCCGCCGACATGGTCCGCATCGGCGTGGCCAACCGCAACTTCATCTTCGTGGCGGCCATGGTGGGCATCCTCACCGATCTGCTGCAGCCCGGCGACTTCCTCGCCCCGCTCCTGGAGGCGCTCGCAGCCAGTGTCGACAACGCCGCCAGCGCGTTCTCCGGACTGGGAGCGCTCGCCCAGCTGGTCCTCGTGGTGGTGCTGGTCGTCGGCGCCCTGGCTGCAGCGCTCATCCTCACGGTCACAGCCGCGTTCCTGCGCCACCACGCCTTCACCCTCTGGCACGACGGCAGGACCTTCCGCTCGCGCGCCGGCCTCCTCACGCAGCGGGAAGTCGTCGTCGAGGCCCCCAAGATCCAGCAGCTGAGCGTAAGCCAGGACCTCGTGATGCGGTGGTTCGGGAGGTTCCGGCTGCGGGCGCTGCCGGCGGCGGCAGTCGTCGCGCCGGGCGGGCAGACCCCTGGAGGGCTCGACGTGGCGGACGTACTCGATGTGCCCCTGCTGGACGGCCCAAGCGCCGAAGAGCTGCGATCGCTGGTCTTCAGGCGGGAGGCACGGCAGACTGCAGTCCTTCCCCGCGACGACGCGTTCAGGCGGGTCTCCCCGTACTACATCCGGGCGCTCACCCTGCGGATCTGGCTCATTTCGGGCCTTGTCCTCGGCACCGTCTTCCTCCAGCTGCTCCCATCGGGAGTTTCCGCGGGCGTGGGCGTGCTGATGCTGGTCTGTTGGCTTGCATCCATTCCGGTACTGGTGCTTATCGCGTGGCAGTTGTGGCGGCGGCGGGGATACATGCACGACGACGACGGGCTCGCCAGCCGCATGGGGTTCATCGGGAGCAAGGTGGACGCGTTCCCGATGCGCAAGGCCCAGTCGGCGATCGTGAAGCAGTCGCCGCTGCAACGCCGGAAGGGGCTGGCCACCCTGCAGGTCCACCTGGCGTGCGGGAAGATCACGGTGCCTTACGTCGAGCACGAAGTGGCGCGCAGGCTTCGGGACTACATCCTGTACAGGGTGGAAGCGTCGCGGCGGCGCTGGCACTGAACGGGGCGAGCGAGGTTGCCGTGACGACGGACCTGGAAAGCACCGCCGATTTCAACCGCTGGCGACGGACATCGCCGTTCGCGATCGTCTTCTTCATCAGGGGGACGATCGCGGAGATCAGATTCTACGGGCAGCTGCTGGCGACCGTTGGCCTGGCGTTTCTCATCGTTCGGGCAAGGGATCTCGCGGGAGAACTGATTCCCGCTGCGATCCTGATCATCATCCTGGTCGCGGTGCTGCGGTACTGGTTCTTCCGCTTCCGGATCACCGAGGACCGCATCCTGATTCGCCAGGGGATCTTCAAGAAGACTGATCTTGACCTGCCGCTGGACCGGGTGCAGGCGGTCAACGTCGAGCGTTCGCTGACCGACCGGGTGCTGGGGCTGGTCACGGTGTCGGTGGATACTGCCGGGTCGGGGGCGGTGGAGGCGGTGATCCCGTCGGTCAAGGGGGTGTTCGCCGACCGGATTCGTACGCAGGTCACCGCCGTTCGCCGGGAGGGACGTGCGAGCGGAGAGAACGGGGTCTCTCCCGGGCATCCCGGCAAAGCACACCTCGCGCAAGAGGATGACGAGACCGAGCCCCCCGGCAACGTTATGATGAAGCTTCCTCCCGGGGACATCGTTCGGATCGGATTTCGATACCTGGGAGACGGCCCCGTGTGGACGCTTCCACTATTTTTCCTCGCCAGGGATCCCCGCGACCTGTTGCGCTACATCGCCGGCGAACTCGGGTACCTCGAACCGATCAGCCGAGACGAGGTGCCACGAGACTTGGTGTCGAACCTCGCCGAGTTGATCGTCCGCGCCGGTTTCCTTGCCGCGCTGCTGGCTTTATTAGCGGCTCTCGGCATCTACGGCGCGTTCAAGACCTATTACGGCTTCAAGCTGTATCGCGACGGGGCCGTCTACCGGACGCGGGCCGGGCTGTTCACCCAGAGGGAGGTCGTGGTACAGTCCGTCAAGGTCCAGCAGGCCACGCTTTCCCAGAACATCGTGGACCGGTGCTTTCGCCGCTTCCGGCTGACCGTCCAGCCGGTGTCGGATGACGCCGAGGTACTCGAGATTCCGCTCCTTGGCGCGCGCATGGCGGAAGTGCTGCGAGCAAGGCTGTTCGGACGCGAAGGAGGAGGGCTGACGTTTCTGCCCCAAAGCCGGGCGATGGTGCGGGTGTCCGCGCACTACATCAGTGCGTTGACCCTGAAGATCGCAGCCGCCCCGGCGCTTTCCATCCCCGCGATCGTGTTCCTTTTCACCGGACCATCCGCAGCCTGGGCCGAGTTCTCCCTCATTTGGGCGCTCATCTGGACTCTGGTGGGGGGGCTCATCGCCCTCCAGCGCTGGCGCCGGTGGGGGTACTTGCACGACGACGACGGCATGGCGGTCCGGAGCGGCTTCGTCGCCCGCAAGGTGGACGCGTTCCTCTTCCGCAAGGTGCAGAGCGTGACCGTGAGACAGTCACTGATGCAACGCCGGAGCGGGCTCGCGACGCTGGAGATGCAGCTCGCAGGCGAGAGCATGGAAGTCCCCTATATTGATCACTGGGTCGCTTGTCGCCTGCGGGACTACATTCTGTACAAGGTGGAATCGAACCCCCGCTGGCACTGACGGACGGCCCGCGGCGTCATCCCCCGGCCATCGGAGAAACCCGGAGCAGCGCTCCAGAAACCACAGACAGTAAAGACGACATGACACTCTGTAATGTTTTCATTACATCTCGAGTACGTGAGTGCCGCGGAGGCATCTGGCCCGGATCTCCCGTCGGCATCGCACTCCTCTTCTTCACGAGCCTCGCCGTGGTCGGTTGCAGGGACCAGGGTGCAGACTCGGTCCCGGAGATGGCGGCGCACTCCGGCTACGGGGAGGTGGCCGATGCGCTGGCGGATATGATAGAGCACGAGCGGGAGCAGAAGGGGCTGGCCGCGGTGTCAATTGCGTTGGTGGATGCGGAGGGGGTCGTCTGGGCGGACGGATTCGGCGAGCAAGCGGCGGGGGTTCCGGCCACGGCGGAGACCGTGTACCGCGTCGGCTCGGTTTCCAAGCTCTTCACCGATATCGCGGTCATGCAGCTCGCCGAGCGGGGCGAGATCGACATCGACGTGCCGGTGCGGCGCTACCTTCCCGACTTCGCACCCGACAACCGTTCCGGCACCGCTATCACACTGCGCCAGCTCATGTCGCACCGCTCGGGGCTCATCCGCGAACCGCCCGCCGGCCACTACTTCGACGACACCGGCACCGGTCTCGCGGCCACGATCGCCAGCCTGAACGGGACCCCGCTGATCTACCAGCCGGAAACACGCACCAAGTACTCGAACGCCGGGATCGCGGTGGTCGGGTACGCGCTGGAGGTCACGCAGGGTGAACCCTTCGCGGACTATCTGAAGCACGCCGTTCTCGAGCCGCTGGGAATGACCAGCAGCGCCTTTGTTCCGGATCCCACGGTCGTCGACCTCCTGGCGCGTGCGTACATGTGGGGTTTCGACCGGCCGGACTTCGACGCGCCCGGCTTCGAGCTCGGCATGGCCCCGGCCGGCAGCATGTACTCGACCGTCCTGGACCTCGCGGGCTTCATGGAGGTGATGTTCCGGCGCGGAGCGTTGGAGGGGGACGACACGGAAGACGGCGACGACACCGGCGACGACAGTGCGGCGGCCAACTCGCCCGGACGTTCGGAGGCCGCCGACCCGGATCCTCGTCTTCTCTCCTCCGAGACGCTCGAAGCCATGTGGTCGCCCCAGTTCGCGGAGCCCGGTGCCACGAGCGGATACGGCCTCGGATTTGCGGTCCAGGAGCGCTTCGGCGAGCGTTGGCTCGGACACGGGGGCGCAATCTACGGATTCTCGACGCAGCTCGCCTTCCTGCCGGACGCGGAACTCGGCGTTGTAGTGGTGTCGGCCGTCGACGGCACCAACACCTTCGCCAGCCGGGTCGCCGACGCGGCCCTGGCCCTCATGCTGGCGGCGCGCGACGGGGAGCCGCTGCCGCAAGCACCCCTTCACGGCTCCGACCCTATCCCACCGGCCCTCGCCCTGGCGCTGGAAGGCACCTACGGCGCCGGCGAGGGCGCGCTCGACCTCGACCACCGCGGCGGCCGCCTCTTCATGACCCCCGCGCGGGGCGGCGCCACCGTCGAGATCCGCTCGCGCGGCGACACCCTCATCGTGGACGACCGCGTCAGCTTCGGCGCCCGCTACCTGGCTGGCGGCGCCCCCACCCCCACCGCCCTCCTCCCCCTCGGCGCGACCGGCGACCCCGGCGACCCCCTCCCCCGCCAGCCCCCCACCCCCCTCCCCTCTCCCCAACCCCAACACTGGGACGGCCTCATCGGCGAGTACGGCTGGGACCACAACGTCCTCTACATCCTGGAGCGCGGCGGCCGCCTCCACGCGCTGATCGAGTGGTTCTTCCTGTACCCGCTGACCGAGATCTCGCGCGACGTGTACGCCTTCCCCGACCGGGGCCTCTATCACGGCGAGCGTCTGGTGTTCTCGCGGGAGGCAGCGGGCGGGGATGCGTCAGGCCAGGACGCGGCGGGGCGGGCCACGCCGGGCCGCGCCACCTCCGTCGAGGCTGCCTCCGTCGTCTTCCACCGCCGCGACGTGGGCACGCAGGCCGGCGGTACCTTCCGCATCGACCCCGTGCGGCCCGTCGAGGATCTCCGCGCGGAGGCCCTGGCCGCGTCCCCGCCCCCCGAACCCGGCCCCTTCCGCGACTCCGAACTGGTCGAGGTCACCGCAATCGAGCCCGGCATCCGCCTCGATGTCCGCTACGCGACCACCAACAACTTCATGTCGTCTGTCTTCTACGACGAGCCGCGCGTCTTCCTCCAGCGCCCCGCCGCCGAAGCCGTCGCGCGCGCCCACCGCGCCCTGGCCGAACACGGCTACGGCCTCCTTCTCCACGACGGCTACCGGCCCTGGTACGTGACCAGGATGTTCTTTGACGCGACGCCCGAGTCGCAGAAGATCTTCGTGGCCGATCCGGCCAACGGATCCCGCCACAACCGCGGCTCGGCGATCGACCTCAACCTGTACGACCTCGCGACCGGGCAACCCGCCGACATGGTGGGCACCTACGACGAGTTCTCGCCGCGCTCGTTCCCGAACTACCCCGGCGGCACCTCGCGGCAGCGCTGGCTGCGCGAACTTCTGCGCCGCGCGATGGAGGCGGAGGGGTTCACTGTGTACGAAGCCGAGTGGTGGCACTTCGACCACGACGACTGGCGCGAATACGCGATCCAGAACGCGACCTTTGGCGAACTCGGACGTTAGCGGCCGCACGTCCGGTCGCGCTCCCCGCACCCCCCGCTGGCGCCGCGAGCTGCTGGTCGACCTCGGCCTCGTCCTGACCGCCACCATTTGGGGGCTTAATTTCACGGTGGTCAAGGCGGCCCTCGCGGAGATCGAGCCGCTGGCGTTCAACGCGCTGCGCTTTCCGTGCGCGGCCGTGGCCGTCTGGGTGATGGTGCGGGCGACGGGACGGCGCGTGATCCCCGCCCGCAAAGACTGGGGCACCGTCCTGCTGCTGGCCATCCTGGGTCACGTCATCTTCCAGATCTGCTTCATCTTCGGGCTCGACCTGACGCTGACGGGCAACGCGGCGCTTCTGCTCTCGACCTCACCCGTATGGGTGCTTGTGATTTCTTTCACAATGGGGCGCGAGCGCTTCAACCCCGCGATTCTGGTGGGCGTGCTGGCCACCTTGACCGGGATGGTGATCCTCATCACCGGGGGCTCTCAGCAACTGGGCGCAGCCCGGATCGGCGACTTCCTCGTCCTGGGCGCTGCGATATCCTGGGCAGCATACACCGTCCTCGGCCGGCGGTTGACCCGGCGTCGAGGCGCCCTGCAGATGACCGCCTGGACGCTCTGGGCCGGACTGCCCTTCGTCGTACTCGTGGGGGCCCCCGACCTCGTGCGCACCGACTGGAGCGCAGTCTCGCTACAGGCGTGGATCGGCGTGGTCTACGCGGGCGTCTTCGCGATCGGGCTCGCGTATCTGCTCTGGTACCGGGGGGTGCGAATCATCGGACAGAACCGCACCGCAGTGTATCAGAACCTGGTCCCGGTCGTCGCGCTGGTCAGCGCTTGGCTGTGGCTGGCCGAGACTCCGACCCCGCAGCAGCTGGCCGGCGCCGGGGTGATCCTGTCCGGTGTCATCATTGCGCGTCGGTCGAAGGGGGGGCGCCGACCCGGCCGTTCCCGTTGACCCAAACCAACCTCGAACGCTACCGTTTTGGCGCCCACGCATTGGGTCGAGCCCCGCTCCCCCGCGATCTCAACGACCTCAATGATGAAACGCTGACCAAACAATGATGAAACGCTGACCAAACGATGATCGACATCAACGAAGTCGGTGCGACCGCAATTCACGCTGCCAGCTCACTCCGCGCGTGACAACTCCTCGAACCACGAATCCAGCGCCGAAATTCGTGCCAGGGCGCCCAAGGCCTCCCGAGCCTCCGGGTCCGCCCGCTCCCCCAGAATCTCGATCCAGCGCTTGAGCAGCCAGTCCGTCCGCAGACCCAGCGTGGTCGCCTCGTAGCGACACCCCTGGCCACCCCACCAGGGGTCGTACCAGCGGCCGAAGGCCCCAAACAACGCGGCGATGGCCGGCGCCTCCCAGTCGTTCCAGGACTCCGGGAGGTCGCGGCGACCGGGCCAGCCGGGCACCAGGAAATTGAGCATGTGGCGCGCTCTGGGTTCCCGCCCGGCCAGGACAAACGCCACGACCTCGGGGCAGTATTCCTTCGCCGAAATGAAGAGCCCGGCCGCGAGCCAGAGCGCCCGCTGCGCGGCGTCCATGCCGCGCGCCGCCACCCGTCGCCGGATCCGCTCGGCCAGCTCCTCCCTGGGCACGTGGAGCAGGCCGGCCCAGAGCAAAGCGTGGAGAGCGGAGACCTGCGCCTTCGTACACCGCGTCGGGAAGACGCCGAGCAGGGTCGGTACCGCCAGCCGCGCCACCTCGGCACTGGCGTTGTCGTCGGACAGGGCGAACAGGTGGTTGTTGTGTCGGATCCGGCGGCGAATGAGGGACCGGTACACGGTGACCAGTGCATCGGCACAGAGGTCAGGGTGCCGGTCGATGGCACGACGATACCAACACGGCTCGTTCACGTAGTCCGCCAGGTAGTAGGACCCCGCGGCCCTGCGGATCCCCTCCCCGCCGAGTTGTCTCAATGGGTCGCCACCAAGGCGGGAGGTCGCGGCCAGGCTGGCTAGCACCGGGTAGCAGTAGCGGTCCCCGTCTCTCGCTCTGTCCAACTGCACGATTCCGGCGAGCGGGGGGAGGTCGGCGCGGTGCGCGAAGTACGGGAGCCCTCGCAGCGCGGCGTCCAGGAGCTGCTCGTCGGACTCGACCCGGATACGCAGACAGTTGGCCGGCTCGTCGTTGAAGTGTCCCGGTATCGCGCACATGTATGCCTGCCCGATGCGTTCCCACAGCCACTGGGACCCCTCGCCGCGCGTGAGTGCAACCAACTGGTCCCTGGCGCCCGTCATGAACTTTCGCCGCTCCGCCTCCGCGACGTAGTCCTCCGACTCCTTCCAGCCCGGCACGAGCGGCTGGGTCCAGGTTTCGGTCCTGGCCCCGCCGACATATTTCGGAGTGGGTTCGCGGACCACCTGGAGACCGTCCTCGGTATCAGACCCCTCGTCGTCGTCGTCCTCTCCTTTCACGCCTCGCGCGCCTTCACCCCGCGGAGGGCCTTCGTAGTTGGCCCAGTAGACCGCGGGTCTGGAAAGGAACTCCTCAAGCGGGATCCCCCGATCGCCTACCAGAAGCGTGCGCGCCCCCGGAAAGCGTTGCAGGAAGGCCTCCCGCCCACGGCGCCTGCCCGCCCCGATCCCGCTCTTCACCTCGATGCCCATTGGTCCGAGACCGCGGGAAAGAACGAAGTCGACTTCGTGCGGACCCTTGCGCCAGTACTGGAGGTCCACGGCAAGTCCGGCCGTGTTGTGGAGATGAGCGCCCACCGCGCTTTCCACGATCCGGCCCCAGAGGGTGCGGTCAGCACGAACCTCTTCGAAGGAACGCCTGAGGGGCACCGTCATCAGAGCGGTATTGAGGACGTTCAGCTTGGGGCTCGATCCTCGGGCGATGTAGCGCGCGCCGGAGTACTTCGAAAGCCCGGTGACCAGGCTCGCCTCCGAGAGCAGGTCCAGGTAGCCGGCCAGCGTTGTGGTGTTGCCAGCTTCCTGCAACTGGCCCAGCATCTTGTTGTAGGACAGGATCTGGCCTGAGTACTCGGCTGCCAGTTCCATCAAGCGGCGCATGAGCGCGGGCTTTTCGATGCGGGTAAGGGCGACGATGTCCTTCTCGATGGCCGGGGAGATGATGGTGCGCCGGACGGTGGTACGCCATTGCTCGATATCCCCGATCTCGTCCGTCACACCGGGATAGCCGCCGAAAAACAGGTATTGGTCGAGACTGAAGCCGAAAGTCGCCGCCATTTCGGGGTATGACCAATGCTCGACGTCAATGGGCATGAAGCGCCCGGCGAGGCTCTCGTGCAAACCGGTCATCATGGACCACGGAGCGGAACCGGCGACGACAAGCCGCAGAGGGCAACCGGTGCGCCGATCACGGTCCCATTGCGCCTTTGCGATCAACGACCACATGTCGACGTGCTGGATTTCGTCCAGCGCCAGGACAAAGCCCCGATTACTCTCCTTCGCGTCCCGCCGGGCCTCTTTCCAGGTGTCGTAGAGCCACGCCCGTCCCCCGGGGCCACCGTCGCGGTCCCACCGGCTCCTGGGGTCCGTCCGAACCTCGTCAACCGCCACATACCGGCTGGGCATGTCCACCCGCTCGAGCGCGTCTCGGATGATAGTGGTCTTCCCCGTCTGGCGGGGTCCGGTGACGGCGACGATCAGGGGCTTCGCGTCGCGAGTGAGGAAGTGGACTACCCTATCCACCTGGGGGCGCTGGTAGGTATGCATGGCATGAATGTAAGCGACTGCTCCAATATAGGCCAATGGCTTACATTCACGCTCGGTCGGTGATGGCGTCCTCGAAAACCGTAGGGCGAGGGCGCCGCAACCCGCCCCCTCACCCCCCATCAGCGATGATCAGCATCCCCCTCGCCCGCAGCATCTCGTTTAGCGCTGCCACCTCGCCGGTGACCAGCGCCTCCAGCGCCTCCAGGTGCAGCCGCAGCTCCTCCTGCAGAATCACCTTCACCTCCAGCTCCTGGTCAGTCGGGGGGAAGTCGGCCACCGAGATCGCGCCGGTCAGATACCCCAGCTTCTGGAGCAGCGTGGCCCCGAAGCGCACGCCGTCCTGGCCCTGCCCAGTGAGACGCAGGTCGACCATGTTCATCTGCAGGTGGGAGAGCTCGTTCTGCAGCGCGGTGATCGCCTCCGTGAGGGCTTCGTCCTCCGCGAAACGGGCCATGGTGGCGAGCTGGACGCGCATGGCTTCGACGCGTCGCACCGCGTCGCCGGCCGTGACGACGTCGTCGCGCACCTCGCGCAGGTAGGCCACCTGGGCGGCGATGTCGGCCTCGGTGCCCGCCGAGTGGGGATCCTTGATGACGGTGAGGGGCTGTTCGTGGGACTCGCCGGCCGCGTCGAGGCGCACGGTGTAGCGCCCGGGGGGAAGCAGGATGGAGATCTGGCGGGCGCCGGGGGCGGGGCGGCCTTCGTCGCCGACCTCGATGTGGTCCGCGTACATGGGGCTGGTCAATAGCCGGATGGGCCCGTTCGGTTCGTCCCGCAGGTCCCAGTGGATGCGGTTGACGCCCGCGTCGTTGGTGCCGCGCAGGGTGCGCACGACTTCGCCGGCCTGGTCCACGATCTCGATGGTCGGGGTCTCTTCCGCCGGTTCCGCGAGCCAGTAGTTGATCGACGCGCCGTACTCGGGGTCGGTCCCCTCGGTTGGATCGCTGTAGGGGACCGAGGGCGGCGTGATCGGGCGGAAGCGGTACGCGTCGCGGGGGATGAAGAGGTGCGAGGCCGACGCCATAGCCTCGGGCGTGAGCTGCTGCAGCGGCGTGAGGTCGTCCAGGATCCAGAATCCGCGTCCGTAGGTGCCGATCACCAGGTCGCCGAAGTGCTCCTGCACGACGATCCCGGACACCGGCGCGGCGGGCAGGTTGTTCTGCAGCGGCTGCCAGTCGTCCCCGTCGTTGAAGGACACGTAGATCGCGTTCTCGGTCCCCACGTACAGCAGTCCCCGGCGCTTCGGATCCTCCACGATCACCTTCGTGTAGCTCAGCATGCTCGGCGGGATGCCGTCCGTGATCTTCTCGAAGGAGGCGCCGTAGTCGCGGGTCCGGTAGATGTACGGATCGCGCACATTCGCCTGGTGCCCGTCAATGGCCACATAGGCCGTTCCCGCGTCGTAGCGGGACGCCGCGATCGACCGCACCGCCATCCACTCGGGCAGCCCCGGCATGTTCCCGGTCACGTTCGTCCACGTCGTGCCTCCGTCCCGGGTCACTTGCAGCAGCCCGTCGTTCGTCCCGGCCCAGATCAGCCCTCGCTCCACCGGCGACTCGGCGATCCCGAAGACCGTGCCCGCGTACTCCACCCCGATGTTGTCCCCCGTCAACCCCCCCGAGAGCCCCATGCGGCTCTGGTCGTTGAGCGTCAGGTCCGGGCTGATCGCCTCCCAGCTCTGGCCTCCGGTCCGGGTGCGGTGCACGTGCTGGCTCCCCACGTACACGGTGTTGTTGTCGTGCGGCGAGATGTGGATCGGCGCGTCCCACACGAAGCGGTAGCGCACGCCCGACGCGGCCCCCCGGCTCTGCTCCGGCCACACCTCGACGCCGCGGTACTGGCGCCGCTCCTCCTCGTAGCGCACCACGATCCCTCCCACCATCCCCGAGCCCGATGCAGAGGACCACACGATGTTCGGATCGGTCGGATCCGGGGTGGCCCAACCGCTCTCGCCGCCGCCCACATGGTGCCACATCCCGCGCGGTATCCCGGTGATCCGCCGCTGGCCCTGGATTCGGCTGTTGCTCGGCCCCCGGTAGGTGGGCTCGTCCTGCTTGTTGCCCAGCACGTTGTACGGGATCGCGTTGTCGACCGTGACGTGGTACATCTGCGCGTTCGTGAGGCGCTGCCGGAACCAGGTCCTGCCCCGGTTGATCGAGATCGAGAGGCCCTGGTCGTGCGCGACGATCATGCGATCCGGGTCGGTATGGTCGATCCACATGTCGTGGTGGTCGCCGCCGGGGGCGCGGGGGCGGGGCGTGACGTCCAGTGTGCGCCCCCCGTCCGTCGAGGTCGTGAACGAAGCCGTGAGGAAGTACGCCTCGTCCTCGTCGTTGGGCGAAATCACCACCCGCGAGTAGTAGTGTGGCCGCCCCATCGCGTTGCGGTTGCGCGTGATGAGCGCCCACGTGCGCCCGCCGTCCTCCGAGCGCCAGAGTTGCCCGTCCTCGGTCTCCTGCCCCTCCCAGGGGATCCCGTCGCCCGTTTCGAGCATCGCATAGACCCGTCCCGGGTTCGACGGCGCGACAGCCACCGCCACCTTCCCCACCGGCTTCTCCGGCAGCCCGATCCCGTTGTCCGGCCCGTTCAGCTTCGTCCATGTGTCCCCGCCGTCGCGCGAGACATGCAGGCCACCCCCCGGTCCGCCGGAGGTCCGCCCCCAGGTGTGAATCTCGAGCTGCCAGGTGCCCGCGAAGAGCATCCGCGGGTTCGTCGGGTCCATGGCGATGTCCGAGCAGCCCGTGTCCTCGTCGACGAAGAGGACGTGCTCCCAGGTCGCGCCGCCATCGGTGGTGCGGTACACGCCGCGCTCCCGCTGTGGCCCGTACGCGTGCCCCATCGCGCAGATGTACACGATGTCCGGGTCTACGGGATGAATGACGAGACGTGGAACGCGGCCCGTCTGCTCCAGCCCCATCAGCGTCCAGGTCGCGCCCGCGTCGGTGGACTTGTAGACGCCCTGTCCCACCGAGACGTGGCTGCGGATCTTCCCCTCGCCGGTGCCGGCCCAGACAATGTTCGGATCGGACGCCGCGACGCCGAGCGACCCGATCGACTGCACGGGCTGATCGTCGAAGATGGCGTCCCAGTGCACGCCGCCGTCGGTGGTCTTGTAGATACCGCCCGACGCGGCGCCGACGTAGTAGGTGTGGGGGTTGCCGGGGATGCCGGCGGCCGCGGAGAAGCGGTTGCCCTCGGGGCCGAGGTGGCGCCAGCGCAGGGCGGTGTAGGCGGAGGGGTCGGGCGCCTGTTGCGGGGTGGCGGGGGTGGGGGGGAGGGTGGTCGCGGTCAGCAGGCAGGCCAGCAGAAGTGTCCGGCGGATTCTTGGGGACTGAGTGCGCATTGGGAATCGTCTCGCGTGGTTGGAGGGGACGACGTGGTCGGCAAGTGTGGAGTCGTAACAGAGTCCGGCGGGCTGGGGTGGATCGTCAAGTCTCGCGCAGCGCATGAAGCACGGAGGACGCGGGGAGCCCGCTGCACTGGCCGTAATCCTCCCCAACGGCTATGGATATGTGGGCGGCGGAGACGCTGGAGTCATCCCGATCGGGGCTCTGGGACCCTAAGACGAGGAGCAGCAAGAATATGAAGCACTTCCGCAAGACGATGCCCGCCCACACCGCACCACTAGACAAGAGGAAGAAAGACCCGTGCTGAAGTACTTCGAACTGGAACAGCGACAGACTTCCATCCGCAGGGAGATCATCGCCGGATTCACCACCTTCCTGACCATGTCCTACATCATCTTCGTGAACCCGATGATCCTGAGTGGAACCGGGATGGACACCGGGGCCGTGCTGGTGGCGACCTGCCTGGCGGCCGCGTTCGGGTCGGCGGCGATGGGGCTGTACGCCAACTTTCCCATCGCGCTGGCACCCGGAATGGGGCTGAACGCCTACTTTGCGGTGATCGCGGTGGGCACGATGGGGCTGTCGTGGCAGACTGCGCTCGGCGCCGTCTTCTGCTCGGGCGTGCTGATGCTGGTCCTGGCCGTGCTTCCCGTCCGGGAATGGGTGGTGAACAGCATTCCCCGGTCGCAGAAGCTGGCCATCGCGGCGGGGATCGGTTTCTTCCTGGTAATCATCGGCCTGCGCAACGCCGGGCTCGTGGTCGGCAGCGAGGCCACGCTGGTCGCGATGGGTTCCATCACCCAGTGGCCGGTGGCCCTCGCGCTCCTCGGATTCGTCGTGATCGTCGCCCTGGAGCATCGGAAGGTCCCGGGGGCGGTGCTGATGTGCATCCTGATCGTGGCGGGCATCGGCTGGGCCTCCGGGCTCTCGCCGGCCCCTGCGGCTCTGGTCGCCGCTCCTCCCTCGCTGGCCCCCACCTGGCTGCATCTTGACATCGCGGCCGCGCTCGAGCTCGGCTTGCTCGCGATCGTCTTCGCGTTCCTCATGGTGGACCTCTTCGACACGAGTGGGACGCTGGTCGCCGTGCTCAACGAGGCGGGCCTCGCCGACCGGGAAGGCAGGATCGCCGGGCTGGGCCGGGCGCTGGTCGCCGACGGATCCGCCACCGTGGTGGGCTCCCTGCTGGGCACGTCCACGACGACCTCGTACATCGAGAGCGCAGCGGGCGTGCGGGCGGGCGGACGCACCGGGCTGACCGCCGTGGTCGTCGCGGTCCTCTTCCTCCTCGCGCTGCCCTTCGCTCCCGTGGCCACCGCCGTTCCCGCGTATGCGACCGCGCCCGCGATCCTTTTCGTGGGCTATGTCATGTCCCGCGCGCTCCGCCGCATCGAGTGGGACGAGCTTACCGAGTGCATCCCCGCGATGGTCACCGCCCTCGCGATGCCGTTCACGTACTCGATCGCCACGGGGATCGGCCTCGGTTTCATCACCTACGTACTGATCAAGCTGCTCTCGGGACGAACCGGGGACCTCAACGCTGCCGTCGTCTCGGTTTCGATTCTGTTCCTCATTCGCTTCGTCATCACGTGAATCAATCGTTCGCCTGAACCATGGAATCCGTTCAAATGAACTTTTCTCGTCACACCGCCCTTGCTCTCGCCGCCTCCATCGCCCTGGCCGGCGCCGCGGACACCGCCCGCGCCCAGACCACCCACGTCATCGAGAACGGCGAGGCGCAGATCGTCCCCGCTTTCGCCGATACCTCCACCTGGATCCGCCAGGAACTCTGGGTCGAGACCGAGTTCGACACCGACGGCGACGGCCGCCCCGACCGGATGCACGTCGACGTGACCCGCCCCGGGCCGACCGCCGAGGGGCTCAAGGTGCCGGTCATCTACGAAACCAGCCCCTACTTTTCGGGCACGGCGGGGATCAACTTCGACCACTTCTGGAACCTCAGGCAGGAGGTCGGCGAGGACCCCACCATGCGCGACCCGTTCCCGGCCACGATCCGCTACCGCGAGAGCCAGCCCAGCATCTCACAGACGCACATCCGCACCTGGGTGCCCCGCGGCTTCGCGGTCGTCCACTCCCAGTCGGCCGGCACCGGACAGTCGCAGGGATGCCCGACCGTCGGCGGCGCGAACGAGTCGCTCGGCCCCAAGGCCGTGATCGATTGGCTGAACGGACGGGCGCGCGGCTTCACCACCCCGGACGGCAACGAGGAAGTGCGCGCGGACTGGAGCACCGGCAAGGTCGGCATGACCGGCACCTCCTACAACGGAACGCTGCCGCTGGCCGCCGCGACGACCGGCGTCGAGGGCCTCGAAGCAATCATCCCCATCGCGCCCAACACATCGTACTACCACTACTACCGCTCGAACGGGCTGGTGCGCTCGCCCGGCGGGTATCCCGGCGAGGACGTCGATGTCCTCTTCGACTTCATCTTCAGCGGAGACCCAGCGAAGCGCGACTACTGCATCGAGACCGTGCGAGACGAGATGGAAGCCAACCTTGACCGCGCCACCGGCGACTACAACGACTTCTGGGCCGAGCGCGACTACCTCAACCACATCGACGGCGTCCGCGCGGCCACCCTGATGAGCCATGGCTTCAACGACTGGAACGTGATGCCCGAGCACAGCTACCGCATCTCGATGGCGCTCAAGGAGCGGGGCGTGCCCGTCCAGATCTACTACCACCAGGGCGGCCACGGCGGCCCGCCGCCCCCGACGATGATGAACCGCTGGTTCACGCGCTACCTGCTGGGCGTCGAGAACGGCGTCGAAAACGACCCCAGGGCGTGGATCGTGCGCGAGCAGCCCGTCCAAAGGGGCCGCACCCCCGGCCCCACGCCCATGCCCGAACCCACCCCCTATCCGGACTACCCGCACCCTGAGGCGGAGGGCGTGACCCTGCATCCATCCGGCGACGGCAACTGGACCGGTGAACTGAGCATGAGCGCAGGGGGCGGAGACCGCGCAACCGGCACGGTCGTCGACAACTTCGGCTTCGAGGGCGGCCACCTGGCCGCGGCCGACTGGTCCAGCCACCGCCTGCTCTACGCCACCCCGGCCCTGGCGCAGGATACCCACCTCTCCGGCACCGCCAAGGTGCGCATGCGCCTGGCGGCGGACCGGCCGGCGGTCAACCTCTCGGTCTGGCTGGTGTCGCTGCCGTGGGAGGACAGCCCATTCATCCGGATCTACGACAACATCATCACCCGCGGCTGGGCCGATCCGGGCAACGCCGGCGCGGCGAACATGGCCAGCCCGCGCAACGGCCGGGCGCTCACCCCCGGCGAATTCGTCGAAGTCGAGTTCGAGCTCCAGCCGGACGATCAGGTGATTCCCGCCGGGGCCCGCATCGGCCTGATGATCTTCTCCAGCGACAAGGACTTCACCGTACACCCCGAGCCGGGAGCGACACTGACGGTGGATCTGGAGGGGACGAGCATCGAGTTGCCGGTGGTGGGCGGCGCCGGGGGGTTGGTGTTCCGGCCAGCAGCGTCCTGAGGGAGGCATTTCATGATGTGGTCTCGAATGTTTGCCGGGCGGGTTGCGATCGCGAGCAGCGCAATGCTGGCCGCAAGCCTCGCGTCGCCCGCGCGGCTGGCCGCGCAGCAGGATTGTGCCGCCGCCAGGGCAGATTGGAGCAATATCCAGCTCTTCCGCAGCTGCCTGGCCCGGTCGGGGCTGAACGCCTGGGGGGTCACGGCGAACGGGCGTTCCGTCCTGCACGACGCCGCACTCGAGACCGGCAACCCGACCATCGTGGCCATTCTCCTGGAGGCCGGCGCCAACCCGAACGCCAGGGACGACGAAGGGAACACGGCACTGTACCTGGGCGTGTGGAACGAGAACCCGATGGTGACGGCCCATCTGCTCGGCGCGGGTGCCGATCCGAACGCCGCGAACAACCTCGGCTACGCCCCGCTGCACATTGCGAGCACCCGCGACAACGCGCGCGCGATCCGGCTCCTGCTGGACGCAGGCGCCAATCCCGGCGCGCTCAGCAACGACGGCTGGACCCCGCTGCACAACGCCGCCTTCTTCGGCGCCCACGACGGAATCGCCGTGCTCCTCGACGGGGGCGCGGACGAGGGCCTGGCGCCTCTGCACCGCGCCGTGCTGATGGCCAACCCGGGGGCGGTCTCGGCGGTGCTGGACGCGGGCGCCGACCCCGACGCCACCGATGCACACGGCTGGAACGCGCTCCACTTCGCGGCGCCGATGGCAGGCCCGGAGATCGTCGCACGGCTGTTGCAGGCGGGGGCCGACCCGAAAGACGGCACCGCGAACGGGCTGTCCGCGCTGCACCTGGCCGGGGACGGCGCGACCGTGGCCGCGCTCGTGGGCGCGGGCACAGACATCGAGGCCCGCAGCGACCTCGGCAGGACACCGCTCCACCAGGCGAGCCTGTTCCGCGCGGCGGAGGTGGTCGAGGCCTTGCTGGACGCGGGGGCCGATGTGGAGGCCGTGGACGGCAACGGGGAGCGGCCACGGGATCTGGCCGGGCGGAACCCGGGGCTTGAGGGCAGCGCCGTGCTGGGGCGGTTGGGGGGCGGGCCACATCATCCCGCTTTCGGCGTTATCGTTAGGGGGCGCTACCCGCCTCAGGGGGCGTGACGAGCGACCCCCCAACGAAGATTCGTCACCAAGGGGGATGGCATGCGTATTCCCGAGCCGCGTCGGGTCGGACCTGCCTTGATCGTGCTGGCACTCATCACCGCCTGCGATGGTGGCACGGATCCCCCCGTCGCCGCAAACGTCAGCGTCTCGCTCTCGTCGGTGGATTTCGCGGCGGTCGGAGAGACGCAGCAGTTGACCGCCTCCGTCGTCGACCGGAATGGCCAGGTGATCGCGGGCGCACCCGTGACGTGGGCCAGCAACGACAACTCGGTCGCTACCGTGAGCACCAGCGGCCTCGTCACGGCGGTCGGAAACGGCAGCGCGACCGTGACCGCAACCTCGGGCGGCGCTACGGGAACCACCGGGGTCACTGTCGCCCAGGTTCTCGTCGTCTTCGAGGTATCGCCGTCCGCCGACACCCTCTTCTCCTTCGGCGAAACCCTGCAGCTCACCGCCCGGGCGCTTGACGCAAACGACAATGTCATCCCGGATCTCAGCATTGAATGGAGTTCGGCAGACGAAGCCGTCGCCACAGTGGATGCGGATGGGCTGGTGACCGCAATCGGAAACGGCAGCGCGGACATCACGGCGACGGGCGGGGGATCCACCACGACCGCCGCTTTGACCGTTTCCCAGCGTCTCGTCCGCATCGCATTATCGCCGTCCGCCGACACCCTCCTCGCGGTCGGCGACACCGTACGGCTCACCGCCCAACCGCTCGATGCCAACGGCACCCACGTCGCCAACGCAATTGTGGAATGGAGTTCGGCTGACGAAGCCATCGCCGCAGTCGATTCCGCCGGCCTGGTCACCGCGATCGGAAACGGTAGCACCAACGTCACCGCAGCGGCGGAAGAAGTCTCCGAGGTGGCCGCGGTCACGGTCTCACAGGTACTGGTCGAGATGGACGTGATCCCCGCTGCAACAGCCCTCTTCGCCCTCGGCGACACCGTGCGGCTGGTCGCGGCGGGCCTCGACACCAACGGCAACACGATCGCGGACGTCAGCTTTACGTGGACCTCGAAGAACGACGCTGTCGCGACTGTCGATTCGGTCGGACTGGTTACCGCGATCCGCACCGGCAGCACCGACGTATTCGCGACCACCGGAGAGCTCCGCGACTCAGCGGGAGTGACGGTGGCCCAGCTCGCGTCAGAGGTCCGCGTCACCCCGGCGGTCGACACCCTGGACGCGGTCGGTGACACCGTGCGCCTCACCGCGATGGCGGTTGACCGGAACGGCAACGAAGTCGAGGACACCGACTACATCTGGTCCGCACCCCACCCCTCCGTCGTCACGGTCGACAGCAACGGGCTGGTGACCGCCAAGGGTGTGGGCACGGGCGAGATCCGGGTGAGGGCGACCCGGGCGGGGGCGGACTACATCGGTATCGCGACGATTACCGTGCGGGGGACGGCCTCGCCCTCCCCCCCGTCGTAACGCTCTCCCCCACCCCGAGGTGCAGGTCGAAGAACCGGTCCGCCGCGTTGAACGAGATCAGCCAGCGCTCGTGAAGCAGGAAGGAGTGCACATCGTCCGGGAAGACGATCAGCTCGTGAGGCACCCCCTGCGCCCGCAGCAGCTGCACCAGCCCCACCGTCTGCGAGAAGGCCACGTTGCGGTCGTCGTCCCCGTGGATCAGCAGCACCGGCGAGGTCCAGTTCTCCACCTCCGAGATCGCTGACGACTGGTAGGAGACCGACTCCGGGTCGATCGAGTTGCCCCAGAGGTGGACGCCCGCGATGTCGACGCCGGCCGCGAAGAGATCCGAGTCGCGCGAGAGCCCCTGAGCCGTCAGGACGCCCCCGTACGACAGCCCCCACAGGCCGACCCGGTCGGGATCGACATCGGCCCTGTCGCGGAGGTACTCCCCGGCGGCCTTGATGTCGCGGTACTCGGTGTTGCCCTGCCCGCCGCGCCCCGGGGCGTTCCGGAATTCGCGCCCGTACCCGATGCCGCTCCGGTAATTCACCGACAGCACCACGTAGCCCTTGTTCGCGAAGTACTGGTTGATCGCGTACGCCATGTGGTAGAAGTGCCGGTAGTGATAGCCGAGCAGCATCTGTCGCCGCGAGCCTCCGTGGATGAAGATGAGCGCCGGGCGCTGCTCGCCGGGCTGCATGTCGGGGGGCAGGAAGAGCTGGTTGTAGAACTCGAACCCGTCTTCGGCCTCGAGGGTGACCGCCTCGGGGACGACGTGCAGGTCGAGGGGGTAGCGGGACGGAAGTTCGCGGATGAAGCGGGCGGTGCCGCCGTTCGCTGGGACGACCGCCACGGTCAGGGGCTGGCTGGCGGTCGCGCTGAGGGTGGCGACGTGGTCGCCGCTGGCGAGGGCCGCGGGGTAGGTGTCGATGCCGTCGCCGTGCGTGAGCTGGCGGGCCGTGCCACCCGAGGTGGGGACGCGCCAGAGGTGGCGCCGGTCGATGTCGCCGGCGTTCGTCGCATAGAAGAGGGTGCGGCCGTCGGCCGAGAGGGAGATCTGCTCGACGAGGCCGTCCCCGGGGGTGAGTTCGATGGGCTCGCCGGTCCCGCCCGCCGCCGCGACGGCGTAGTAGAGCCGCCATCCGCTGGGCTCGGCCTGGAAGATGATGTGGTCCCCGGCCCAGACCACCTGTCGCGCCTCGTTGAAGAATCCGTCGTCCGATGTGTTGTGCCATACTTCCGTCGCCCCACCCGTCTCCAGGTCACCCACCCGGATCGAGAAGTCGTGCCCGCCCGCGAAGCGCGCCCGGGTCATTCCCTCGGGGAGGTCCTCCGGCCTGGCATCCCCCCGGTCCGCGCTCGCCCCGAAGGGCAGCCCCGGTCTGCGAATGAAGGCGACCTGCGTCCCGTCGGGCGACCAAGTCGGGCTGGTGTCCCGGTCGACGGACGGCCCGACGTAGGTGATCCCCGGCTTGTCCGTGTCGTAGATGCCGATGAAGCTGTGGTCGCCCCGGTTGCTGACGAAGGCGATCTTGCGCGAATCCGGAGACCACACCGGACTGCCCTGGCTTCCGAACACACTGAAGAGCGGCTGCTGCGGGCCCGCGACGACCACGCCACCGCTCACGACCCCACCCGGGTTCACGACCCCCGGATTCACCGGCGCCCGGTAGATGTTCCCGTCGCTGGTGTAGGCGATCCACTTCCCGTCGGGCGAGAGCGCGACATTCCAGGCCTCGGCGACCCGCCACGGTTCGCCCCCCGCGGTGCTGGCCGCCCAGGCCGCGCGCTCCGCCCCGCGCGGGTCGCTGGCCGGGTTGGCGATCCAGCCGTCCCGGTTGGGGTTGTGCCCCCGCAGGAACACCACGACCGAGCCGTCGTCCGAAATCCGGAGCGTGGACAGGTCGCGGCCGTCGTCGTCCTCGAACCGGGTCAGGCGCACCGGCTCGAAGTCCGGCGCGGCGGCGGTATAGACATTGCGACGCCCCTCCTCGTACTCGATCCACGCGATCCGGTCGGCGGCCTTCGCGGCCACCAGGCCGATCGGGTATCCGGGGCTCAGGACGTCCTCGATCGAGAAGCGCTGGGCGTGGGCGACGGGTGCGGGGATGGCCAGGAGGGCGAGGAGCGCAAGGAATGACGGGCGTTTCATGGTTTCTCCTCCGGCAGGCTTGGTCGAGAAGGGGTCGGACAGGGAGACATCCGGTTGCGATTGAGGATGTGGTGGCGAAGGCCGCCGGGCAACGTCCCCCGTCTGTGCGCGGATTTTCAAGCAGAAGTGAGTATGTTATACTCAAATCATGAGCAAACGATTGCAGGTAGTGATGTCCGACGCGGACCACGAGGAGATTCGCGACGCCGCGACCCGCAACCGCGTGACCGTGTCGGCCTGGGTGCGACGGGCTCTTCGCGAGGCGCGCGAGCGTGAGTTGCGGGGCGGAACGGGCACCGTGCGCGAAGCCCGTCCGCAGTACCAGGCCGAGTCCGGCCTCCTCCGCTTCGTCGACATGGAGGTGCGGCTGCCGGAAACCTCTCTCGAGGCCGTGCGGAAACGCTACGGGCTGAAGGACTGGTCCGCCGCCGTCAAGGAGGCGGTGTGCCGCCAGGCGATCGTGCCGATGACGAAGGAGGAGGCGTTGGCGATGCGAGGTGTCGGATGGGACGGAGACCTGGACGAAATGCGGTCGGGCAGCCCCGGTGACGTCTGGTGATCGTCGACACCTCGGCCTGGGTCGAGTATCTGCGCCGCACGGAGAGCGCTTTCGACCTCTTTCTGGACGCAGCGGTCCGCTCCGGTCACCCCATCGCCACCCCGGCGCCAGCCGTGATGGAGCTCCTGGCCGGCTGCCGCACGGAGTCCGACGCCACAGCCTTGCTCCAACTCCTCTCGCGTTTCGAAGTCCTGGTCCCTGATTCGCTGACGGACTTCGAACATGCGGCGCTGGTCCACCGTAGCTGCCGGCGCGCCGGCTACACGATCCGCTCCATCGTCGACTGCATGGTCGCCGCAGCCGCGCTGAGCAAGCGCCGACCTCTGCTGGCACGGAACCGCGACTTCGAAGCGATCGCCCACCACACGGAGCTGGAGTTGGTGGCACCCGATCCAGGCTGTCAGGTGGGGTGAGCGACCGGCTTCCCCCCCCGCGGAAAATGGGCCTGGGTAGACTTGAACTACCGACCTCACGCTTATCAGGCGTGCGCTCTAACCACCTGAGCTACAGGCCCGCCAAAGGGCCAGAAAAGCTAGAGGCAGAAGGCCCCCGCTTCAAGGGCCCGGCCCGGTCCCCCTCCCCACCCACCGCCCCAATCGCGGCTCCGCGCCCGGGACGGGGACCGCGCCTACCACCATCCCGCCCTCGTCGAGCACCGTCACCAGCCCCGCCCCCCCCACCCAGTCGCGCGCCTCGCGCGTGGCCTCCGTGATCACGATCCGGCCGCCCGCCATCAGGACGCGGCGACCCTCCCCCCACCACCCCTCCCCACCCCGCCCATCGGCCACCACCCCACGCACCACACCATCGCGCAGCGGCAGCGATGGCCCGGCGACGAACGCGCTCACCCCTTCGGCGGCCATCCCTTCGGCCACCATCCCCCGCCCCCCCCACCCCACCACCAGCACCTCGATCCCGCGAACGAGCCGCACGAGGTGAGCCGCCTCGGCCCGGTGCGCATCGGACACGATCATCAGCCCGGGTCCGCGGGTCACGCCCAGGGCGGCGGCCAATCGCAGCGCCCGCCCGGCGGCGCCGACACCGGCTTCCTCGCCCTCGGCAGGCCCGCCCACGGCAGGTCCGCCCACGCCCGGCCCGCCCACGTCCGAACCACCCGCTTTTCCGCCACTGTCCATTGGCGCCTCCGGCCCCTCCCCCCGCGGCGGCGGCCTCAAATCCCCAAATCCCTCCGACACGGGGAACCGGTCCCGGCAGTTGGGGCACCCGAACTCGCCCTCGCGCACGCGCCGATCCTGCACATCGTGCGCCAGCAGCAGGAGCCCGTTGGGCGGGCCGCAGCGCGGGCAGACCAGGTGGTCGATCAGGTCGACGTTCACGCGCGCTCGATCCTCAGCAGCGGGACCGCGACGGTCGCCGGCAGTCCGGCCACGAACGCCGCCGCGTGGGCCACGTCGGCCGGATGCAACATCTGGGCACGGCCCGGCAGGTGCGGCGCCGCGTCCGGATCGAGTGGGTCCCAGATGGGGGTATCGACCGCCCCAGGCTCCAGCAGGCAGGCCCTCACGCCGGTGCCGCGCAGCTCCTCGAGCAGCACGTCGTGGAATCCCCGCAGCCCGAACTTGGAGGCGGAATAGGCCGCATTCTCCGGAAACGCCCGCCACCCGGCCACCGACCCCACATTGATGACCAGTCCGGATCCGGCGGTCAGCATGCCCGGCAGGAAGGCCCGGGTCACGTTGATCGCTCCCGCCAGGTTCACCCCCAGGTTGCGAGCCAGGAGTTCCGCGCCAGTCTCCACCACCGGCGCCAGGTCGAAGACGCCGGCCGCGTTGACCAGCACGTCGAGCCGCGCCGCCTCGCGGGCCCGGCCCTCCACAAGCACACCGCCTTCCGCCCGCGCGCCGCCCTCCAACCACTCCCGCGCCCGCGCCACATCCGCCTCCTCCGTGATGTCGAACGGCAGCGCCACTCCTCCGGTCTCCCCGGCCAGCCGTTCCAGCGCGCCACGCCGCCGCCCACCCGCGTACACCAGAAACCCGTCCGCCGCCAGCCGCCTCGCGATCGCCCCACCGATCCCGCCGGTCGCCCCCGTGACGAGCGCGGTCCGCTGCGGCCGCGTTGAAGCAGCGCCCGCCCCAACCCCCTCACTCACCCGTGTACTCCACCCAGTGCCGCGGCGTCTCCCACAGCACCACCCGATCCAGCCGCGCCGGCGCCGGGACATGCGGCGCGATCCGCTCCCAGATCCGCACCACCAGGTTCTCGGTGGTCGGCATGACTCCTTCGAGCCACGGGACGTCCAGGTTGAGGTTGCGGTGGTCGAGGTCGTCCACCACACGCTCGTTCACGAGATCCTTGAGGTCCTTGAGGTCCATCACGTACCCGGTCTCCGGATCGACCGGCCCCCGTACGGTCACCTCCAGCTCGTAGTTGTGGCCGTGCCAGTTCGGATTGGCGCAGTCGCCGAATACGCGCCGGTTCTCTTCGTCGCTCCAATCCGGGCGGGCCAGGCGGTGTGCGGCGCTGAAGTGCAGCCGGCGGGTGATGCGGACCTTTGGCATTGGCGTTCCTCGTGGGGCAGGCGGCGGATCCCGCCAGCGGTTCGGGACTCACCCACAAAAGTAAAGGCCGGCGTCCAGTAAAGGAGCGCCGGCCTCCAGGTGCCGGAGGGTGTAAGCTGAAGCCCGGGGTCAATTCTTGGTGACTCCCCCACCGGTTCCGCCGTCCCCGTGACCGAGGCGTGACGTCTGCGGCGGGAGGTAGTCCCGGCTCTTCCAGTGTTGGCTCAAATACGAAGCCCTCCAGCACGGGCCAATAATGGGGCGCGGTTGGCCCGGGCGCAATAGTCTTGTCTACCCCTTCCCCGGAATCCCCGGCTCCGTCATCCCGCGCACATCCAGCGCGTCGTCCAGTTGCTCCCGCGAAATCAGCCCCATTTCTTCCACCACCTCGCGCACCGGCCTGCCCTCGGCCGCCGCCTTCTTCGCGACCACCGCGGCCCTGTCGTACCCGATGTACGCGTTCAGCGCGGTCGCGATCGAGGGGTTGCGCTCCAGCAGCTCCCGGGCGCGATCCGGCCGGGCCGTGATCCCGGTGACGCACCGGTCGGTGAAGACCCGCGACGCATTCGCCAGCAGCGTGATCGACTCCAGCAGCGCGTCCGCGATCACCGGCATCATCACGTTCAGCTCGAAGTTGCCGCGCTGCCCCGCAATCGTGACGGTAGTGGCGTTCCCGGCAACGCGCGCACACACCATCATCATGGCCTCGCACATCACGGGGTTCACCTTCCCAGGCATGATCGAACTCCCCGGCTGCACGGCCGGCAGCCGGATCTCCGAGATGCCGGAGGTCGGCCCGCTCGCCAGCCAGCGGATGTCGTCGGCGATCTTCATCAGGCTCGCGGCGACGGTGTTGAGCGCGCCGGCCAGCGACACGCAGGCGTCCTTGCCGCCCTGGGCCTCGAAGTGGTCCTCCGCCTCGCGGAAGTCGATCCCGTAGAGCGCCGCCACCCGCGCAATCGTCCGTGCCGCAAACTCCGGGTGGGTGTTGATCCCGGACCCCGTCGCGGTGCCCCCCAGTGCGAGCTCCGCCATCTCCTCGCCGGCCCGCTGCACGCGCTCGCTCCCCTTGGCCACCTGGCGCGAGTAGCCGCCGAACTCCTGGCCGAGGCGGACGGGGGTCGCGTCCATGAGGTGGGTGCGCCCGGACTTCACGATCCCGTCGAAGGCGCGCGCCTTCTCGCCGAGCGCGCCCTGCAGGTCGGCGAGCGCGGGGACCAGCTCGTCGCGGATCGCCGCACGGCAGGAGATGTGGATCGCCGTCGGGATGATGTCGTTGGACGACTGGCCGCAGTTGACGTGGTCGTTGGGATGGACATGCGCCGCGCCCGCCAGCGCGCGGTTGGCCAGCGCCGCGATCACCTCGTTCGCGTTCATGTTGGTCGAGGTGCCGGACCCCGTCTGGTAGATGTCGAGCGGGAAGTGGTCGTCCCACGCGCCATCGGCGACCTCGCGGGCCGCGGCGCCGATCGCGCCGGTGAGCTCGCCGGGCACGAGCCCCAGCTCCGCGTTCGTCTCGGCGGCCGCCTCCTTGAGCCGCCCCAGGGCCTCGATGAACCGCCGCGTGAAGCGCCTGCCGCTGATGGGGAAGTTCTCGGCGGCCCGCTGGGTCTGGGCGCCGTAGAGGGCGTCGGCGGGGACGCGAACCTCGCCGAGGGAGTCCTTTTCGATTCGATGGGAGTCAGGCATGATCGTATTGTGGTTGGGTGTGTTAAGGGGGATGCCGAAACCGGGATAAGTATAGTGTCGAACAGAGAGCAACAACGATGAGCACCCCGGCCCGCCGCGTCGCGCTGGTCACCGGCGGAGGCGTCCGCATCGGCAGAGCCATCGCGCTCGGCCTCGCCGAGAGCGGATACGACCTGGTGCTCGGCTACAACACGTCCGGCACCGGAGCCGAGGAGGTCGCCGAAGCCGCCCGCGAGTTTGGGAGGCGCGCGCGAACCGTGCAGGCCGACCTGTCGGGCGAGTCCGGAGCACTCCGGCTCGGCGCCGCCGCGACCGATACGTTCGGCCGCCTCGACCTGCTCGTCAATTCGGCGTCCGGTTTCGCCGCCGGCGACCTCCTCGAAGTCACCGCCGACGAGTGGGATGCGGTCATGGCCCTGAACCTGCGCGCACCCTTCCTCCTGGTCCGGGAGACGGCCGGGCTGTTGCGCGCCGCCCGCGGTTCGGTGGTCAATATCGCGGACCTTGCCGGACTGCGGCCCTGGACCAGCCACCCCCACCACTCGGTGTCCAAGGCGGCCCTCCTCCATCTCACCAAGGTGATGGCGCGCCGGCTCGCCCCCGAAGTGCGCGTCAACGCCATCGCCCCGGGCGCCGTCCTCCCGCCGGACGATTACAGCGAGGCGCGGGTGGAGCGACTGCGCCGGACCGTGCCGCTCGGGCGCATAGGGTCGCCGGACGACGTGGTGGCCGCGGTGAGGTTCCTGGCGGGCGCCGAGTACGTGACGGGTGAGGTGGTGGTGGTGGATGGGGGGGCGGGGCTGGTGCGTTAGCAACGGGACCCTGGTCGGTGCAACGAGGAGCCGGTCGGCAAAGGTATCCTCGGAATGTTCGTTACGCTCTTGAGTAAAATTACTCAGAAGCGTAACCTGTTCTCCGTGAATACCTATCAACGCCCACACGCCAGGACGCTTCTGAAGCGGCTGCGCGAAGAGCCCGGATGGCCCATCATTGTTACGGGACCGCGCCATACCGGCAAGACGACCATGGTGGATCAGGCTCTGAGGGAGATCCGGCGGCCGTCCACGCTCTTCGCCGTTGACGACCCCGATGCGCCCGCGGTGCAGGGACTCCCGGAGATGGTAGCCCACGCACGTGTGACCCGGGACGATGTATCTGCTCTCCCTCCCGGCCAGCGGGACGCCCGTTGGCTGGTGACGATATGGGAGCAGGCTCGGCAGGCTGCCTCGGTTTCCGACCGCGGCTTCGTTCTCGCCATTGACGAGATCCAGAACATTCCGGACTGGCCCGAGACGGTTGAGAGGCTCTCGGACGCCGACCGGCAGCGCCAGCTCCCCCTTCATGTCGTTCTGCTTGGTTCGGCGCCCGAGGATCTCGCCCGACCCGACGGGGTCATCGATGTCGAGCACTGGTCGTTCGCCGAAATGGCTGCGGCCTTCGACTTCGATCTCGACAGGTACGTGTACTTTGGCGGCTATCCCGGATCCGCCCAGCTCATCGGCAACGAGACCAGATGGCGCGACTTCGTTCGCCACTCACTCATCGAGCCCGCCATCGAGCTTGACGTCCTGGCGCAGCAGCGCGTGGACAAGCCAGACCTCCTGAAGCGGTTCTTCGCGTTGGGCACCGAGTATTCGGGTCAGATCCGCTCCTACAACAAGATGCTCGGCCAGCTCGACGAAGCCGGCAATTCCACGACCCTGGCTCGCTACCTCGATCTGCTCTCCAACGCAGGCCTGATCACCGGGTTCTCAAAGTACCCGGGCCGTCGTCACCGGCGTCGAGCTTCGAGTCCCAGGCTCAACGTCCTCAACAACGCGTCGATGTCCGCCCATTCCGACTACACCTTCGGAGAGGCACGGGCAGATCGCACCTTCTGGGGCCGCCTGGTCGAGAGCGCCGTTGGTGCGCATCTGGTCAATACCTGTGGTCGGGAGGGTCGCGTGTACTATTGGCGCGACCGGGGACTAGAGGTGGACTTCATCCTGGAACACGGCGGCAGTCTGGTCGCTTTCGAGGTGAATACCGGTGTGCGGCGCGGCAATGTGAGCGGACTCGGCGCGTTCGGTGGGAGCTTTCCTGTCAGGGTGTCTCACGTCGTTGGAAAGGGTGGGATCCCGGTCGCGGAGTTCCTGCTGACTCCTGCTCGGGAGTGGGATTCCGGCGCCGCCGAGAGCCGTCGTCCGCTGGTCGCGGCACCCACCGGGGAGCCCGAGAGCACCATCGAGCCGTGCCGGGCTCCTGGCGTGACAGTCGAGGGCCACGATCGCGGTAGCCATCACCGCCATTGGCGCGAGTTTCGGGACAGTCTGCGCGCAAACCTCGATGCCGTTCGACACAACCTGGGACCACCCGCGTTGCTACACACCCTGGCCAAGGCCTACCTGGGGGGATCCGCCGAGATCCGGGCACCCACCGCTCGGGAACGTTTGCTCTGCATGCTCGATCATCAGGAGGACCTGTTGATGGCAGTCCTGGACGGATTCAAAGGGGCCATTGATCGACCCGATCTGCCCAAACCGGCCGTGCTGGCAAGGCTGTATGCGAAGGGACGACTACACCTGCTCACCTACGCCACACTGGCCGGCCTGAGGGAGTGGGACACATCTGCCGCCGCGAACCTCCTCCCCCTGCACGACAGGCAACTCGGAATCGCCCTCGCGATGTGGTACACCACCGGTGAGCCGCCTCGAGACCCGGTCCGGCACAACGATTTGGCTCCGGTGCCGGAATGGTTGACTTTAGTGCTGAATTCGCGTCCCGAGTTGGCAGCGGATGTCCTGGTGGCGGTGAGTCGGGCCCTGTTCCGGTCCGCAAAGTCCACGAAACACGGCTTCCACGACCTCGTCCATCAAAGGGAGTCTCGCAGGCTGGCCCAACTTGCAACCCCAAGGTTGCTGGAAGCGTTCCCTGTCCGCTGCACTGGCGGCCTGTTGCGGGATCTCAAGGATCTTCTTGTTGCAGCCTGTTGTCACTGCCACGGCATGGCGCTTCTCGAATTGATCGAGAACAAGCTCCAACACCGGAGCATGAACATCGGGCAACGGATCTCCTCACCCCCCGTGCGCCAAAAACCTCTCCGCCTCCAGCGCCGCCATGCACCCCGTCCCCGCCGCCGACACCGCCTGCCGGTAGTAGTCGTCCATCACATCCCCCGCCGCGAACACCCCCGGCACGTTCGTCTCCGTCCTCCAGGGCTCCGGCAGCCGCACATACCCGTTCTCCTTCAGGTCGATCTGCCCCCGCAGGAAAGCCGTATTCGGGTCGTGGCCGATCGCGACGAACATCCCCCCCACCGCCACCTCCCGCTCCTCGCCCGTCACCGTATCACGCAATCGCAGCCCGGTGATCACCTCGTCGCCCAACACCTCTTCCACCACGCTGTTCCACAGAAACGTCATCTTCTCGCTGGCCAGCGCCCGCTCCTGCATGATCTGCGAGGCCCTGAGCTCGTCGCGCCGGTGAATCAGCAGCACCTCGCTGGCGAACTTGGTCATGTAGAGCGCTTCCTCCATTGCGCTGTCGCCACCGCCCACCACGGCGACCACCTGCCCGCGGAAGTGCGGCAGCGCCCCGTCGCACACGGCGCACGCCGACACGCCGCCGCCGCTCTGCGCGAGCCGCTCCTCGCCCGGGACGCCGAGCCAGCGCGCGTTGGCTCCCGTCGCAAGGACCACCGTCTTCGCAAGCACCACCTTCCCCCCCGACGCGTGTAGTTCGAACGGACGCCTGCCGAAGTTCACCTGAACGATGTCCTCGGTGACGACCCGGGTGTCGAAGCGGACCGCCTGCTTCTTGAATTCCATCATCATCTCGATGCCGCCGATCCCGTCGGCAAAGCCCGGGTAGTTCTCGACATCGGTGGTGAACATGAGCTGCCCGCCGGGGATCATCGTGCGGCTGCCCGCGCCCTCGTACACGATGGGATCCAGGTTCGCGCGCGCCGCGTAGATCGCCGCGGTCCAGCCGGCGGGTCCGGAGCCGACGATCACCAGATTCTCGATATTGTTGTCGGACATGGGAGTCGTTTGGGTTGGAAGTTGAGTGAGTGACGCCGGGCCGGGGGCCACCGCCTACCGGGACAGCGCCGACTCGTCCTTGTACAGCCCGGACCGCCTGTATCGTTCCACGCCCCGCACCAGCAGCAGCTTGACCGCGACCGCGAGCGGCACCCCGATCAGCAGTCCCACGAAGCCGAAGTAGAAGCCGCCCAGCGAGAGCGCGAGCAGGATCCACACGGGGTGCAGGCCAACGGATTCACCGACGATCCGCGGGCTGATCACGGCGCCCTCGAGCCCCTGGGCGATGCCATAGACGATCGCGACCTTCAGCAGCGAGATGCCGATGCTCTCGCTGATCAGCGCGAGGACGATGGCGGGGATCAGCGACACCACCAGCCCCAGATAGGGGACCACCCCGAGCACGGCCACCGTCACGCCGAGCAGGAACGAGTAGGGGAACCCCACGATGAGGAGTCCCACCCAGGTAATGGCGCCGACGATCAGCGAGGTCGACACCTGCCCGCGCAGGTAGCTGGAGAGGAGCCTGTCGTAGTTGCGCGCGAAGCTGTTCGCGCCGGGCTTCAGCTTCCCCGGCACGAGTTCGCCGGCGCGCGCGACGATGAGGTCGAAATCACGCAGCACGTAGAACATGAGCACCGGCGTGAGGACCAGGTAACCGAATACGGTGACCATCGTCCCGAACCCCCGGCCCAGCCCCAGCACCGCGGCCCACGCCCGCTGGGCGAGATCGACGCGCCTCTCTTCCACGAAGTCCGCCACCGCCTGTGCGTCCAGCGACTGGGCCCACGAAAGCATCGCGGCCTCGTCCACCAGGGGGATGTCGAATCCGAGCGACTCGGGGGTGAGGCCGCTGACCCAATCCCTGAGCCAGTTCACGAAGCCGGGCACCTCGCCCACGATCCCGCGCGCCTGCTGCACCAGCTCCGGGAGCGCGACGGCGATGATCAACGCCCCCGCCCCCAGGAACGGAACGAGGATGAGCAGGATTGCCGCCGAGCGGCCGATGCGCGGGTGCGCGGAGACCCGGTCGACGAGGGGGTCGAGGATGTACGCGAGGACGAACGCAAGGAAGAAGGGGCCGAGAAGGGAGCCGGCCGTGTGGAGGACCCACAGGGTGACCAGAACGGTCGCGATCGTCACCATGTGCGCGTGGCCCCGGACCCCCCGGAATGGGATGAGGAGCGCGATGAAGGCGCAGTAGAGCAGGAAGGGGTTCAGGATCTCCCGCAGGCTGTAGAGGAAG
This sequence comes from Longimicrobiales bacterium, assembly GCA_965206305.1. Lineage (GTDB taxonomy): Bacteria > Gemmatimonadota > Gemmatimonadetes > Longimicrobiales > Gaopeijiaceae > Bin94. Next base: position 3,762,561 of record CBDBJI010000004.1, read on the forward strand.
AACCCGGCGGCCAGGATCAGGACGGCGGCCTGGACGATGCGCCAGGTCGCGGGAGCGGCTGAATCGTGGCCCTGGCTCACCATCCCGCCTCGGCAATCTTGTCATGTGTGCGCAGCACTACGGAACGCGTGTTGTCGTACCCGATCGTCGCTGCGGCGTCGGGGACCGGCAGCCACCGGCATTCGCTGATCCCTTCGTCGATCTGGGGCACGGTCTTTCCGAAGCGGCTTCGCATGAGGAAGAAGGTACAGTACTTGTGAACGATCTCGCGCCCCGCCCGAAAGGTCCAGTCCACGGTGGCGATCTTCGGCCCCACCTCCTCCGGGGTCAGCCCGGTCTCCTCTTCCACTTCGCGGGCAGCCGCCTCGCGCAGGCTCTCGCCGCCCTCGATGTGCCCCTTGGGGAGTCCCCAGTTGCCGTACGCGTCCCGGATCACCAGCGCGTGCCACACCCCGGCCAGGGAACGCACCACCACGCCCCCGGCGCTCCGCTCGATACGCTCCGGGCGGGCGGCGCCATGGCCGGATGGGCCTCCCGCTCCGCCGCCTTCGTCGCCCGCAGCGCCCACTCCGCTAGAAGATCGAGAAGTTGAGGTAGCGCCGCGGGTTCTCCTGGATGTCCGCCAGCAGAGCCCGGAACTCGGCGAGCGCCTCCACCGCCCCGTCCGCCAGCGCCGGATCGCCGAGCAGGCGGCCGAACGAGCCGTCGGGGGTCTCCAGCACGGTCAGCAGCCCCTCCACGCGGGCGAAGGTGGCGTCGACCCTTTGCGCAGCCGCCCGCAGGTCTCCCAGCGAGGTGCCGACGTCCTCAGTCAGACCGCGCAGGTTCCGCAGGCTCGCGCCGGCATCCGCCACCATCGTCTCCGCTTCCGCACCGAGCAGGAGCGAATCGAAGTGCGCAAAGGAAATGCGGGCCGCGCGCGCGGCCGCGCCGAGTTCCTGCGCGGATGCGTCAACGCCTTCCGAGAGCTGCTCGAAGCGCTCAGCCTGCTGGGCGATGATCTCCGAGAGCCCTTCGCTGAGCACTCCCATATTGTCGATCATGTTCTTCAGGTTCTGGGCGGTCTCCTCGGTGAAGGCGACCTCGAAGCGCTCCGAAATGGTCGTGAGGTTGCGGGCGATCTGGTCGGCCGTGGCGGTGAGGCGCGAAAAGTCCGGCAGCGCCGCGCCCGGAAGCACGCCCTCATCGGGGTAGTCGAGGAACGGGGGCAACCCGAACTCCGACCGGTCCAGGATTTCCGCCTGCCATTCCCCGAAGACCGACTCGGGCGCGAGCAGCACGGCGGCGCTCTCCGGGATGACCAGCTCCGGCAACACCCTCATCTCGACCATCACGGCTTCCCCGCTGGGGAGGACCTCGATGCTCTCCACCTGTCCCACCGTAACGCCGCGGAACTTCACGACGGCGCCCGGAACCAGCGCCCCCACACTCGTGGAAGCCGTCCGGAGCTGGATCTGGCCCCGCTGCCAGCCCCCCTTGAGCCATATCGAGCCAAACACGCCCGCGACGATGCCGAGCACCACCACGAGCCCCACCAGCACTTCGCGTCTACGTTCCATCGCTAGTCCCTCCCTAAGCCGAAGTAGAGATCCGGATTCCCCTCCACGAATCCCCTCAACACCTCGTCGCCCGCGGCCTGCACCTCGGCCGGAGTCCCGGTGAACCGGGCCCTGCCGTCGTGGAGCAGCGTGATCCGGTCGGACACGCGGTAGGCGCTGGTCATGTCGTGCGTCACCACCAACGCCGTCACCCCAAGTTCGTCGCTCATGCGCAGAATGAGCCGGTCGATCACCGTGGTGGTCACCGGATCCAGTCCTGTCGTGGGTTCGTCGTACAGCAGGAACTTGGGCGACGGGGCGATCGCCCGCGCAAGTCCCGCCCGCTTCCGCTGCCCCCCGCTCAGCTGCGCCGGATAGCGGTCCTCCAGGCCGTTCAGGTCCACCAGCGACAGACACTCCGTGACCCGCGCCGCGATCCCCTTCTCGTCCCATCCAGGCATGCGCCGGAGTCCCATACCCACATTCTCCGCGACGGTCATCGAGTCGAAGAGCGCGGCGAACTGGAAGACGTAGCCGATCCGCCGCCGCAGCCGGTTCAGCTCATTCCGGTCCAGGTCCGGGACCGAGCGGGTGTCGACGAAGATCGAACCCGAGTCCGGACGCAGGAGTCCGGCCACATGCTTCAGCAGGACCGACTTGCCACTCCCCGAGGGTCCGACGATGGCGAGGGTCTCCCCATCCCGCACCTCGACGGTGAACCCCTTCAGCACCTGCTTCTGCCCGAACGCCTTGTGCACCTCGTGCAGGCGGATACTCATCGTACCCGGCAGTCCGTGGACAATCCCCGCGTCGCACCGGGGGCGGCGAGGCGCCAGGGCCGCATCAGAGGAGCACCGCCGCCCAGAAGGCGTCCAGGCAGAGGATGAACATGCAGGCGATCACCACCGCACGGGTCGCGCTCCTGCCCACACCCTCGGCCCCACCCTCGGTTTGCAGGCCGCAGTAGCAGCCCGCGCCGGTCACGATCGCGCCGAAGGACAGGGACTTGATCACCGCGAACCATACGTCCCAGGGCGCGAAATAGATGCGCAGCCCCTTCACGAACTCCGTCGAGGACATCTCCAGCAGCTGCAGCGCGGTGAACCACCCGGCAGCGATGCCGATCGAGATGGCCAGAAGCACCACCACCGGAAACATCAGGATCCCCGCGAACACCCTCGGGACCACCAGATAGGCCAGCGGGTCGTAAGCCAACGTCTCCAGCGCGTCCACCTGCTCGGTGACCCGCATCGTGCCCAGCTCGGCCGAGATGTTGGCGCCGACCCGGCCGGCCAGGATCAGCCCGGTGAGCACCGGACCCAGCTCCAGGATCATCGTCTTGCCGACGAGGGTGCCGACAAAGTACGGCGGGATCGCGCCCGTCAGGGTGTACGACGCCTGCAGCGCCATGACGATCCCGGTGAAGGTCGCGATGAAGAGCGCGATCGGAACGGAAGCCACCCCGACCTTCGCCATCTGCGGGAGGAGGAGCGGCACCCACACGTCGGTGCTGCGAATCGACGGCGCGGCGCTCGAAAACACCCTCCATGCCCGGCCCATCGACTCCAGGCCCGAGAGAGTCAGGTGTCCGATCGCGGCAAACGGTCTCAGCAACAGCTCAGCCATTTGCAATTATAGCGAATGAGCCGCCTTCGACCGGAGGGAGCGGCTCGGCGGGAAGGAGCAAAGGGTCAGGCTGACCCGGTCCATCGCCGGCTCCGGCCCCCCGTTCGAGCGCCATACCACCTCGATTTCGCCCACCCGATCCGCATCCGCGCGTAGCGCCACCTCGACGTGAAGATCCTGCTCGGCACTCTCGATCGTCGTCCGGATCAGGCCCCCGGCCTCCGCCTCCGGACGCCGCGACGGATTACTGAAGAGTGTCTTCGTGGACTGCCTGCCGGAGGGCAGCCTGCGGGTCACCCGGATCCGGTCAAGCCAGTCGGGCTGATAACTGATACGATACCGGAATCCCCGCTGGTCGGTCCCGCCGCCATGCCGATTGTGTCTCGACACTCTCAAAGCCTCAGTGGTGCAGGGGAAAAGCTCAGGAGAAAGATGGCCAGAGCCACCCACCCCAGGATCATGCGGCCCCTTCCCGGCCCGGCTTCCTCCATCTGCACGGGGGGATGTCCCACCCGGCCCCGTCCCACAGCCAGCGCAACCCCCGCCCACAGCCACCAACCCCACCACACCAGCCCCAACGGAATGAGAAGAAGGACGAACACCGTCCCGAGGGATCGCTGGCGGGGTCCGACAAGGGCGTACAGAATGTGTCCGCCGTCGAGCTGTCCCAGCGGGATGAGATTCAAGGCTGTAACGAAGATCCCCAGCCAGCCCGCAAACGCAAGTGGGTGGAGGAGGACGGCGTGGCCCGGCTCCAGCCCCGGCAGGGTCGCCCAGGCGGCCAGTTTGAGGAGTGCGCTGCTGCCCAGCCAGACGGGTTCGCCGAGGAAGAGGACCCTGAACGGGTAGGTGCCCGAATCCAGCGCGGGGATGACCTCGGACAGGTGGAGACCCGCCAGGAGGACCGGCAGCGAGAGCGCGAAGCTGACCAGCGGGCCCGCCACCCCGATGTCGAAGAGGACCGAACGGTTCGCGATCGGTCCCCGCAGGCGGATGAAGGCCCCGAGCGTCCCCACAATGGAGAAGTAGGGGGGAAAGGGGATGAAGTACGGGAGCGAGACCGGCACCCGGTGTCGGCGCGCCAGCAGGTAGTGGCCGAGTTCGTGGGCAAGCAGAATGCCGATGAAGGTGACGCCGAAGGTCAGTCCGGCCCCGAGCTGGTCGAAGCGGATGCGGGTCGGGACCGGAAAGAGACCGCCGCCGATCTCGGCGAAGCGCGTCCGCAGCGGATCCAGGCCCGCGAGGAAGGTTCCCGCGACGACGGCGCTGGCCAGCGCCGCGATGAAGAGGAGGAGGTGGAGGAGGAGCCGGGGCTCCCTGGGCCCGTGGTCCGGACTCGCGCCCGCGGAGGTCCGCGAGGGCCCGCCGGGCGGGACATTTCCTGAAGTGACGTGACGAGAAACCTTGACCTCCCGCGAAGAGCTTGCAATTCTATCGGGTAGGAATGACTTCACCGGAACGGAGCACTATGCCCCGCGTCCGGTCCCTCTTGGCCTGCATCGGCCAGTCTTCACCACACCAGGTCGGCATCGCCCGGCATCCGGCATCACCGAGGCGCCACCTCGGCCCTTCTTCGTGACCTCCCGATGGAAATCGCCGAATTGAAGAATAGAACGGTAGCCGAACTTCAGGGCTACGCGGAAGCGCTGGACATCCCGAACTGCGTCGGGCTCCGCAAGCAGGAACTGATCTTCAGGATCCACGAGGGGCTGGCCGCAAGGGACCAGACGCCGGTCTCGGAGGGGGTGCTCGACATCCTGCCGGACGGCTACGGCTTCCTCCGGTCGCGGAGCTGGAGCTACCTCGCGAGCCCCGACGACGTGTACGTCAGCCCCGCGCAGATCGCCTCCTGCGGGCTTCGCAGGGGAGACGCCGTGGCCGGTCCGGTGCGTCCTCCCCGGAGGGGCGAGCGATACCTGGCGCTGCAGACCGTGCAGCGGATCAACGGGTTCTCCCCGGCGGCGACCGGGTCCCGTCCCCACTTCGAAAAGATGCGTCCCTGGTACCCCGACCGCCGCCTCACCCTGGAGGTCCGGGGCGGGGATACCTCCATGCGCATCATGGACCTCATCGCCCCGGTCGGGATGGGGCAGCGCGGCCTCATCGTCTCGCCCCCGAAGGCGGGCAAGACCACCATCCTGCGCCACATCGCGCGCGCCATCGCGGCCAACCACCCCGGCGTCGAGCTGACCGTGCTACTGATCGACGAGCGCCCCGAGGAGGTCACCGAGATGGAGGAAAACGTGCGCGGCAGGGTCGTGGCCTCGACCTTCGACGAGCCCGCGGCGCGCCACCGCCAGGTCGCCGAGATGGTGCTGGCCAGGGCCCAGCGCCAGGTGGAGCACGGGCGCGATGCCGTGATCCTCCTCGACTCGATCACCCGGCTGGCGCGGGCCTACAACATCCTCGCGCCGCACTCCGGCAGGATCCTCTCGGGCGGCGTGGACGCCAACGCGCTCTCGAAGCCCAAGCGCTTCTTCGGGTCGGCGCGGAGCATGGAGGGGGGCGGGTCGCTCACGATCATCGCCACCGCGCTGGTCGAGACCGGCAGCCGCAT